>CANOTP010000001.1 GCA_947570135.1 uncultured Candidatus Melainabacteria bacterium
GTCCCGAAGGCGGCGGGAATGATGCAAAATGCTGCGGGGAGTCAACATATTTTGGCGCGCATAAATCAAGCTGTTGCAGTAATATCTATGCAGGCCAGGGCGAATCTGTCTTCAAATCAAAAGGCTGCTGCGCTCCTGATGCTCTTCCTTCGCACTCTTTTTGTGAGAATAATCCTGTTGAACCTCCTTCAACAGGCAGAATATGGTTAGACGTTGGGAATACAAGTAATTTTTATTGTAGTGACAATTATTGTTCAATTACAGGACAGTTAAAGTCGCAAAATACAAAATATCAATATAAATATACACTTAAAGTTACAACATCAGGAGGTAATTTAGTAGATTCTACAGGATTTCCATATAACCCGACAAAAACTGCTGAGTGCAACAGTAAGGGTGGAATCATAAGGTATGTTAGAGTTAATGCTGTCGCAGCAAACGGGCCGTATTGTTGTTCTCCGAGTTTTTCATATTCCGATAGAGATTTTATAACGAATGCCGGGACACACAACAGTGCGCCGGGTTCTATACCGAAAAGATGTATAGAAACAACAAGTTTTAATAAATATTCTTGCACTCTCAGTCAAAATAAGGGCAGCGGCTGGGTGACAGTTTGGACAGGTCAAGATTGGGACGGTTGTATTGTTGGTACACCTCGAGGTGGCTGGTCTGAAGATAAACTGTAACTTGACAAAATTATCGTACTTTATACACTAATTGTTAAGAATGTAAAGTCCGCTCATAGAGCGGACTTTAGCTATATAAATTTTTGTGATTCGACCCATGGGGGTTGAAATTTTAAATTTTTGTAATATTATAGTGTCATAAACATATTCAAAGAAAACGAAAATCTTATCAGAAAGTAGGAACAAAAAAGTAGTTTTCCAAGAATTTTCAATTTACAACTAGAGGATTACATTTTGAAAAAATTATTACTATTCACTATTGCACTGGTGTATATGTCAATTTCGCCTGTGCACGCAGCCAATGTCAATACAGTGAAGGCAGCGATAGTAAAACATTCTATCGAAATGGGCGTAGATCCGGCAATTGCGCTAAGTATCGCCAAAACAGAGTCAGGATTCAGGCACGAAGCAAGAAGCTCTCACGGAGCTGTAGGTGTCTTTCAACTTATGCCTTCAACCGCAAGAAGAATGGGCTTAAACCCTTATTCACTTGATGATAATATCAAGGGCGGAATTATGTATTACAAATCAATGTACAAAATGTTCGGGTCAATGGAATTAGCTTTAGCAGCATACAATGCAGGCCCGGGTAATGTTAAAAAATATCGCGCGGTTCCTCCGTTTAGCGAAACAAGAAGATTTGTTGCAAAAATCACTGCGGATTACAGACAGTATAAAGCTCATCCTGATCCTGCAATGATAGCGGCATCAAAAGCTCCAACTTCAATTAAAGGAAGCGTTATTGCTCAAACTCCTTCAAAAGCAGCAGTGCCGATGGTTAAAATCGAACAGGCAAGAACTCTTAATGTTCAAATGCTGAAAGAAACTCCGATAGAAGTTGAGGTTAAATCGCAATCAGTTGCAATATAATTTTTGGTTATGAAATTTTAATATAAAAAGACAGGATTTATTTCCTGTCTTTTTTTGCGAATTTATATTGTAATTTTGCTTTTAAGTATTCGAGTTTAATACATAAGTAAGAACAGTTTTCTTTTAGGCTAAAATAATTCCACCAGCCTTTTTCTTTTTGTTCTTTTTGGTGTGCGATTAAAATAGTGACTTTTTCAAAATATTCCGATTTTATCTTGTCGCTGCATTTCGGGTAGCGGCTGACGGCTTTTAGCAGATTCCTGCTTATGATTTTTTGTTTTAAATCTTTACGGACGTCGAATTTATTAATAATTTCTTCGATATAATAGAAATTTTTTATCGGAGCAAAATCGGATTTCTTTTTTGCTCCCGTTAGTGACGTTCCGCGCTGCTTTCTATAGATGTATAAATCTTTTTTTAGAATAACAATTTTTTTTGCGGCAAGTATAACTTGTATGAAAAACGGTTGATCTTCAGCCATTCTTGTGTCAATAAAGCTGATATTGTTTTTAATAAGAAAATCACGGCGGTAAACTTTGTTCCAGCAAATAGGGTGAAAAGAATATAATTTGTTTATGTCAAATTCTTTTTTAAAATTTTTTGAAGAGTATTGACCCTGTCTCAGTTTTCCTGACTTGCTGTAATATGTTTTGGCACCAAAAATAATAATATCAGGTGAAGCGGAGGTTTTTGCAAAGATTTCTTCAAAAAATTCCGGCACTATAAAATCATCAGAATCTATATAGCAAATATATTTGCCTTTAGCGTGCGGGAATCCTGTGTTTCTGGCTTGCGCAAGTCCTTGGTTTTCTGTTGTGATTATTTGATAATTGTCGAATTTATCTTTATATCGTTCAAGAATTTCAAGACTATTATCGGTTGAACCGTCGTTTACGCATATTATTTCAAAATCTTTGCAGGTTTGTTCAAGCAAACTGTCTAAACATTTTTCCAAACAGTCAGATACATTATAAACAGGTAAAATAATAGAAAATTTGATATTATTTTTCATAAAATCCTCCTATTTAATTATACATGTATATCTTTTTCGTGTGAAATGTTAAGTTGTGTTTACAAAATCCAGTAGTAATTTAAAGATTTTTCAAAATATGTCGATAAGCATTATATCTCGTAAAAATGTACAAGGAGAATACTATGGCAAATGTAAACAATGACCAGCATATTAGGAATATGCAATCGCAATATGGGAATAAAACCATTAAGATTGGTACAGGTAAAGATGCACAAAAAATTAATACAAGCGTTTTTTCAAACGGTATGAGTATAACATCTGATGTTAAGGTGTTTTTAAACCGTTTTGACAGTGACCAAAATGGTAAGATTGATGAAAAAGAAGCTGTTGTTCTTCAAAAAGTTCTGGTTGATTATGCAGGCAAAAATAAAGCTCTGAGTAAAGAAGAGTTTGCTCAAATGGTTGGTCAGGATGTAAATTCTCCTCAATGTGAAAAGATGTATAAATCTTTTCAGGTTTTGGTTGAACGCCAGACAAAAGGTTTAGCTCAAACAACAATAACGAATAAAGACGGTAGTAAAGTTACTTCAAACTTTAATGCTGACGGCTCAGGAACCCAGGTTACAGAGGGTAAAGATGTGAACGGTCAACCGTTTAAATTAACAGAAATCTTTACAAAAGGCGGAGTTAAAATAAAAGGTGTAAGAGTAAAAGCTGACGGTACAACAATAACCTCTGATTATACAAATAATGCGGACGGAAAACCTATTAAAATAACTTCTACTGTTGTTGATAAAGACGGCAAATTGCAAAATGTTTCGGTTTCAGAACGGACTTATGATGATAAAGGTAATATGCTGACCAATAAAACAGTTACGGCAGGTCCTGATAAAAAACCGATAAAGTCAAGTATGGTGACAAATACCTATAATGATGACGGTAAAAAAGTATCATCAAATACAGTTATTCAAGACGGTAAAAAAGGTACTAAAGTTACAAAAGATGCAACTTATAATCCTGAAACAGGGAAAATTACTACCGAAAAATCAGAAATCCAAAAAGTTGTAAACGGCAAGCTTGAGACTGTAGATACAGCTGAAAGTACTTGGACGTACGGCGAGAATGGTAATTTAACTAAGTGGGAAACAAATGGCATAAATAGTAAGGGTAAACCTTACAATATAGTTGATAATTATGCACCAGACGGTAAAATCGTAACTTCAAGAGAACACACTTATTATAAAGGTGAAAGACAGTTATAACGGTGAAAATATTGAAAACAGAAAGAAAGGCGGTATTCCGTCCGAACGATTTATATATGAAGCTGATGGCGTAACCGTTAAAGAAAAAATTGTAAATAAATTTGATGAAAAAGGCGTAATTATCGGTCAGGAAAAATACGATAAAGATGGTAAACTGATAGAATCAAGAGATTTTTCACAAATTGACGGTAATTTTGATACGGCATATCAAGGTTCTCGCGGAGACTGTTATCTTTTAGCTGCAATAAACGGTTTAGCTCAATCTGAAGACGGTCAAAAACTTTTACAGCAAAATGTGAAACAAAATACTGACGGAAGTTTTGAAATAACTCTTCCCGGTGCTGAAGCTATCAGAAATGATATTTTAGCGGGTAAATTAGGTTCTATTCCTGCGGATAAAGTAAATATTGAAAGTCCGATTACTATCACAAAAGAAGAACTGGATGCGGCAATGTTAAAAACAGGTGCGTCATACTCTTCAGGTGATAAAGATGTGCTGTTACTTGAGCTTGCGTATGAAAAATACAGAAACGCAGTGGCTGAATTTTCCGCAAATAATAATTTAAAAGCTGAGGATTGTAAAGGAATTCCTATGTTGTCTCAAACGGTTAGTTCTATTGAACATAAGATGGGTGGAGCAGGTGATAATTTATCAGGTGGACAGACTTTTGAAGCAACATATATTCTTACAGGTAAATCTTCTGCTGTGGTAGCCAGAAAACCTGATGAAGTCCCGACCTGCTATGTATCTCAACCTGATATGCAGATGAGTATTCCTACAAATGAAAGTGATGCTAAGCCGATGAGCGGTGAAAAGTTTGATAAAATGATTGAAAGTTTAATTAAAGATTCTGCAGACGGTAAAATCGATAATTTTAGTGCCACTGTCGGGTTTAATATCAGTCAACAGGAAGTTAACGGTGAAATTGTTCAAGGAAGCGGGCATGCATTTTCTATAAAAAGTATGACAAAAGATCAAGTTGTACTTGCTAATCCTTGGGATCCTGAAAAAGATATTGTTATGTCAATGGAAGATTTCAAAAAAGGTGTGAAAAGCTTTTCAATGACACCGTTAAATGATAAAGCAAAAATTGGTGGTGCTGACGCTCCCGGCGGTTCCGATGGACCAAACGGACCAAACGATTCAAATGGGCCCGGTGGTGCAGGCGGAACCGAACAGCCTACAACTACTTATGAAGTTAAGCGCGGTGATAATTTGTGGAAAATTGCAAAGCGTCAACTTGGTGCAGGTGCAAAAAATTCTCAAATCGCAGATTTAGTTCAAAAAATTATTAAGGCAAATCCGCAGATTAAGAACCCGAATTTAATTTATGTCGGAGATAAGATTAATATACCAAGTTAAAAGATATTATTTATATTAAAAACCGAGCAATAGCTCGGTTTTTATTTTCCTGTTAATATTTGTAAAGTTATTCACTAGGACTAGTTAAAAAGGATTATATTTTTTACCCGTTTGTGGTATATATAAAGTGTACATAAATGAATTATATTTAAGTATATGATTCAGCAGAATGGAGGAAAAAATGTCAGTAGGACAATTCGTTTTTATGTTACACAGTCACCTTCCTTACTACAGAAAAGCGGGGATGTGGCCGTTTGGAGAAGAAAACCTTTATGAATGTATGGCAGAAACATATATTCCGCTTTTGAATGCTATTTCAGAATTGTATGATGAAGGTATAAAAGCTAAGTTAACTGTTGGGATTACTCCGATTCTTGCTGAACAGTTAAATGATGAACACTTGAAACACGGTTTTGTTGAATATTTGGATTCAAGAATTAAAAGTGTTTCTAAGGATTTGGAACGTTATCCTGATGAAAAAGTTCCACATTCTCAACATCTAAAATATTTGGCAAAATATTATTTTGACTGGTTCAATAATATTAAAAATTCATTTATAAACAAATATGATATGGATTTAATTGCAGCATTTAAAAAATATCAGGATTTGGGTTGTATAGAAATTACAACATCAGGTGCTACTCACGGATTTTCTCCGCTGTTGGCAACCGATAACAATTTGAATGCTCAATTCAAAGTAGGTTCAGATACTACAAAAAGATTTTTCGGTAAGAAAGCAACAGGCTGTTGGCTGCCTGAATGTGCTTACCGTCAAGGTTATGAATATGTGGGCAAAGACGGTCAAAAACACTGGCGTCCTGCTATTGAATTAACCCTGCAAAATAACGATATTGAATACTTCTTTACGGAATCTCACGTAATTGAAGGCGGAAATTCAATAGGAACACGTCGTGTTGTCGGTATTTACGGAAATATTGAGTATATTCCGCTTCCTGAACGTGAACCGACAGGTTATGACACTTATTCTGCATACTGGCTTCCTGATGCGCAAGTAGCTGTTATGGGAAGAAATGACAGAGCAGGTTATCAGGTTTGGTCGGCAGCTGACGGATATCCGGGAGACGGAGTATTTAGAGAGTTCCACAAAAAAGATGATAAATCAGGTATGAATTACTGGAGAATTACATCTTCTAAAACTGATTTAGGTGATAAAATGCTTTACGATCCTGTTTTAGCCTTAAATAAAATTAATGAAAACTCAGACCATTATACAACAATGCTTTACCATTTGTTAAACGATTATAAAAACTCTCACAACGGTAAAGAAGGTTTGATTATGGTATCGTTTGATACGGAATTATTCGGACACTGGTGGTTTGAAGGTATTGAATTTATAAAACAGGTAATTAAAAAATTCAACAATTACTTGCCGCAAGTTGAAAGAATGACCGCAGGTGAATACTTGCACGCTCATCCGCCGACAGAAGCTATCCAAATTCCTGAATCTTCTTGGGGACAAGGCGGACACTTCTATGTATGGAATAACCACTTAACAGAATGGATGTGGCCAATTATTCACTCTTGTGAAAAAAGAATTACATCTATTGCTGATAAGTATCAGGAAATTCCGCAAGATAAACTTTTGCATAGAGCATTAAATCAACTTGCAAGAGAAAATCTGTTATTGCAAAGTTCGGATTGGCCTTTCCTTATTACAACTTGGCAGGCTAAAGATTATGCAACAGACCGATTTAGAGAACATGTTGAAAGATTTGAATTTATCGCTGATATGATTGAATCAGGTGATATTAATGACGAAGAATTGCAAAAAATCGAAAGTATCGATAATTGCTTCTCTGAAATTGATTACCGAGTGTATGTTTCAATCGAAGAAGGTGTAATTCCGCAACAGTCTAAGAAATTAGCACCTTTATATCAGGATTAGTAATAAGTGTTTTTTACAATTCATTTTTAAGCCTTGGTTATTACTGAGGCTTTTTATTTTGACAATAATGATTATCAATAATATAATTGTTTTGTTAAATAAGGAGAATGTTGAGTGGCAGATTTAAGTTCTATAGTAAAGAAGGATTATGTTGAAGGTGATGAGAAATATTATTTTGACACAATTCCGATGTGGAAATTCATATTTCTTACTATAGTAACATTTGGTCTGTATCATATTATTTGGATATATAAATTATGGAAAAGGCTGAGTAATAATTTTGGATATGATATTTCACCGTTTTGGCGTACTGCATTTGCTATTGCTACATGTTTTACATTGTTTCCGCTGTTGGGAAAATATGTAAAGGCGTATTGTTTGTCTTCATTTCCGGGTTTGTTATTTGCTATATTGTATTTAATTTTGAATTTTACTAATAAATTACCTGACCCATATAGTTATTTAGTATTTTTTGCTTTAATAATACCAACAGTTATACAGTTAAAATTAAATCGGGTAAACGTGCAGAATTTTCCGAATGCAGAAGTGAACGGTTGGAATATATATAATACTTTGTGGTCAATTCCTTTTGTGTTATTTTGGGTATTGTTCATAATAGGAACAATTTTTCCTGAATAAAATTTAAAAAAAGTTGTTGCATTTTAAAATTTAGCAAATATAATAAAGAAGTAGCCAAAATAAATGGGAGCGTAGCTCAGTTTGGTTAGAGCGCATGCCTGTCACGCATGAGGTCGCGAGTTCGAGCCTCGTCGTTCCCGCCATTAAGAAAGAACCCTTTAGGGGTTCTTTTTTAATGGCTGAAAGATAGTGGATAGAAGCGTAAATAGCGAGTTCGGCGGATTTGCGGACGGATGGAGTGAGCAAAGCGAACAAATCCGGATAGCGAACAGATTGAGCCTTCTGTTGCGAAGCAACTTTGGCGAAACTCTGTGAGCGTGGAGCAAATCCAAGACAAGCCTCGTCGTTCCCGCCATTATATCAAGGGTTTCAGTATTTTGGGTTTTCTCAAAATAACAAAATTGTTCCAAATAGAATTTTTTGTTTCTGAAATCTTTAAAATATTTTAAAAGTCCTCGTAAAGAGGACTTTTTTATGTAATTCTTTTGAAGTGTCATTGCACACGTGCCGTGTAGTTTTTGAAATAGAAAACAGTTTGGTGCTCGGCGTTCAGAGCGCACAATACCGTTGGTGGTTACTTGTACGAAAGCCTTACGTAAAAGTATGTTCTTTATTATTCGAGTTAATTTGTTTATTATAAAAAGTATTATTTTCTATTGGAACATTCTGTTCTTGTTTTATGGAATTTTGAAATTCTATAGATGTTTTATGTTTTTCATCGATTATAGCAAGTGTCAAGTCAGTAAACAGATAAGTAGCGGACTTATGATAATTATAATAAAAATTGTTGTTTTCATTTATATTTATTTCAGGTTGTTTTAGTAATTTTATTTTATAAAGTGTAAATTCAATATCATTTGATAAGTTGTGAAGGCAAGTAAGCTCAGTCCTTTTGTTCCTAAACCAAAGTAAGCAGGAGAAAAGATTATCCAAATTACACCAACTATTAACAATAAGATTATAATTATAATGTTTGTCAATTTAAGTTCTGACAAGTGTTAAAAATGTGGTTATCGTTGCATAATTTTACTTCACCTGTTGAGATAATCCGATTAACTGATATATTTTCCGCCGATTTTTTTTAATTTATCAATAGCTACAATTTAAGGAGAAAATATGAGTATTAAGGTGTCGGTAATTATACCTGTTTATAACGTAGAAAAATATCTTTCTGTATGTTTGGAAAGTGTTTTGAACCAATCATTAAAGGATATTGAAATAATTTGTATAAATGATGGTTCAAAAGATAATTCAAGAAAAATTCTGGAAAAATATCAAGTTCTTGATAGTCGGATTATTATAATAGACAAATCTAATGGGGGTTATGGTGCTGCTTGTAATTGCGGTTTAAGACTGGCAAGCGGTAAATATACAGCAATAGTTGAATCAGATGATTTTATAGATATTGAAATGTTAAAGGATTTGTACAATATGGCAGAATCTAATGGTGCGGATATTGTAAAATCGGCTTATTATGAGTATAGGGATGGAATAGAAGAAAACTCTTCTTTAAAAATTAATTGGTCAAATGATTATAAAATGCCTGAAAATATTTTCAGAATAAAAGATTGTCCGCAATTTTTGTATTTTCATCCGAGTATTTGGTCATGTCTTTATAAAACTGAATTTTTGAAACAAAACGGTATATGTTTTGTAGAGGCAAAAGGTGCAGGTTGGGCAGATAATCCGTTTCAGGTTAAGACTTTATGCAGAGCTGATAAAATCCTTTATACGGATAATGCATATTATCACTATAGAATTACCAACCCTGAATCCTCAAGTACTGTTGTAAATATCAATAATCCGTTTGACAGAAGTGATGAAATTCACATGTTTTTGGATGAAAACAGTATTAATGATGAAAATTTACTGGCACATTTATATAAAAGAGAATTTAGTTATATAGATATCGTTTTGGCTTGTATTACTCCAGATTTGGTTAATTATGCGTACGATAAAATTTTTGCACTAATTAGAAGAATGAATGAAAAAATTGTAAATAATAATAAGTATATTAATGATTATGAAAAACGTGCATATCGAGAGTGCAAAACCAAGGAAGGATTAATAAGAAAAATGCATGAGGTAAAAAGCCGTCCTGATAATATTGCACAAAGAGCAGTTGTTAATTAACAAATTTTTTTTATTTTTTTGTTTTACTGTTTTTGTGTATATAATAGAAAGGTTAAGAAATGAATGAAATTTTACAAAAGTTTATTAATCGTGTTTCTAAAAAAGGTATACATCTTATGAGAAAGGAAGGGCTCCTGAAACTGTCAGGTCTTCAGTTACTAATATTTGCCATTCGTTATTAAAAGTATAATTTATAATTCTATAAAAAAATGACCCGTTTTGTACGGGTCTTTTTTAATATTCCTAAATCCTTTAATTTTTGTTATTTCCTTTTTTTCCTATATTCCAACGAACTTTTTTAAGTTGTTATGCGATAAAGTTTGTTCCGAATCGGTTTGCACCGTGGAAGAATGATTGCTTCATAATCTGTGTTAAAGTCTTTTTAACAACTTTTTTATCACCTAATTCAACTTCTTTCAAAGCTTTTGATGTATCTTTATAAGCACTTGTTACCGCATCAGAAAATAATAGCACTGTAGCCATTTGTTTATCCTCTCTTTATGATTCTTACTTAAACTTATTTATCTCTTACATATATATAAAAACTTCCTATAAAAAAATATTGACTTTTTATATTCAATTTATATAACTTTTGTTACATAACTTAATAAACAGCCAAAACAACTAAAGAAAACATGGAAATATGCCGAATATATGAGTAATAAAAGTTATGAAAGGAATGTTCTATAATGGGAATATCAGCTTCACAAGCAAGATTACTATCCATAACGGCAAGATTAACTTCTAACGAATACGAATCCCAACAGGTATCTAATTCAAAGATGAGATTGGCTATTCAATCACAGGAAGCAAGCCGTGAATATCTTGCTGCGCTGAATACAACCCAATATATGTATACATCTTTTGATGCGCATGGAGATGCTCAGAATACCGCATTAACCGCAAATGTTTTGTATCAATATTCTGATATGAAAAATCAGTATTTGCTTTCTAATCCTGCGGGACAGGTATTGTTATTATCAGATGATGCCAGAAAGTACAGAGAATCTGCAAATTTAGATGCATTCTTGGAAAAATACGGTGTTACAAAGGTATTTAAAAGCAAATCTTTGGAAGAAAATTATAACAAGCTTAACGGTGAGCATTTCACAGCTGTTTATAACCAATGGGAAGAATTGGTTAATCAAGCTCGTTTAAAGAATGATTACAGCGGTAATTACACTACAGAAAAAATTAATGTGACAGTTGATGAATACGGTAAGGAGATTGTTGAAACCGAATATCCGAAAGAAAGTTATGGACCTTGTTCTTCAGATGAAGCTTATAAGTTTGAATCACATGGGGCTTATATAGACTATAGACGTGCTGAATTAGCTTATAAAAATGCATATGCTAAAACCCTTGAAACAAATAAATATGGAGAATACATATCAGCAACCCCGGGTATTGTAGATGAAGCTATATATAATGCGTATATTAGTGCTCAACAAAAGCTTTGGGATTGTTCAACTTATCAAACCTGGTTGAATGCTCAGGCAATGGCAGCTGCAGGCGGTGTTGATTCTGAATTAGGTCAAGCAATTACCGAGTATTATGAAATATTATCAGAATTTACCACTGAAGCTGAAGACTTAGGTTGTACAACTTTAGAACAAACTTATACATATTCTGATGAAGACAAAGCAAAATGGTATACAAACCTTTGGTACCGCTTGAATGGCGAAAGTTCTGTAAAGAACGAGATGACTCAAAATAATGTTGCAGAATTAGACCATAATCTGGCTTCAAGCTCTGATTGGATTCAGGATTGCTTAAAACAAGGTATTATTACAATTGAAGCAGCATCAAACGAAAATGTTGATAATGTTATTCAAAACGAAATAGAATCCTTACAAGATACATTGCACGTAAAATTAAACGGTATTAAGTGGGAATCTAAGGTTCACACATCATGTCAAGATATTACTCAGCAGGATAATGAAACCGCAGTTGCTCGAGCAGAAGCCGATTATGAAAGAAAGAACCGTGAAATCAGTGCAAAAGATTTGAAATATCAAAACAAAATCAAATTACTGGATACTGAGCATACAACATTAGAAAAAGAGTATGAATCAGTTAAGTCCGCGTTAGACAAAAACGTTGGCAGATCATTTAAAACATTTAATTCATAAGATTTATTAATATTTATTTCCCCTAACATTTTTACAACCCCTCCCGTTTATAGTATAATTCTTCTATCAACAGGAGGTTTTTTTATGCGCAGAATTACATTGATAAATGGTGACGGAATCGGACCTGAAATTTCTGATAGTGTTATGAGAATAATAAAAGCAAGCGGGCTTGAAATTGATTGGGATATCCAAACTGCGGGTGCCGATGTTATTGAATCTGAAGGAACTCCGTTACCTCAAAGAGTTTTGGATTCAATAAAAGAAAATAAAGTAGCTCTGAAAGCTCCCGTTACAACACCGATTGGTAAAGGGTTTCGTTCTGTGAATGTTCAATTACGAAAAGATTTGGACTTATATGCAAACTTGAGACCTTGTAAGAATATGCCGAATGTTAAAACCCGATTTGAAAATGTTGATTTGGTTGTTGTAAGAGAAAATACGGAAGACTTATACGCAGGAGTTGAAGAACAAATTGATAAAGATACCGCACACAGTATAAAAATTATTACACGAAAAGCTTCTGAAAGGATTTGTCGTTTTGCGTTTAATTATGCCGTGAAAAATAACAGATATGAGGTCTGCTGTGTGACAAAGGCTAATATTATGAAGCTTTCTGACGGATTGTTTTTGGAATCATTCAGAGAGGTTGCAAAAGAATATCCGAATATTTCTTCCCGTGAAATTTTGGTTGATAACCTTTGTATGCAGCTTGTACAAGACCCGACAAGGTTTGATGTTTTAGTTTTGCCAAATTTATACGGTGACATCGTATCTGATTTAACTGCGGGTTTAATCGGAGGGTTAGGTGTTGCGCAGGGGGCAAATATAGGACTTGATTGTGCTGTATTTGAGCCTGTTCATGGCTCGGCTCCTGATATTAAGGGGCAAAATAAAGCTAATCCGACAGCGCTTTTGATGTCTGCTGTTGAAATGCTTAAATATATTGGTGAGAATGTTTACGCAGAAAAAATCGAAAATGCCTTATTTAAAACACTTGCAAGTGGTGCGAAGACCGCAGATTTGGACGGAAATCTTTCAACTTCCGAGTTTGCGGATGCTATTATTGCAAATTTATAGCCACATGGCTACTATTTTGCGTAACTCTTGACAAAATCCGAAAAATCGTAAATAATGTGCATATAGGGGAAGCCCTAAGAAAATCTGACTTCCTTAGTGCTTCACTTAGTACCCTATGTTTGATTATAGTTTAAATGCTATTATTAGTGATATTGCTGCTAGTAATAGCATTATTATTTTGTCAATCATAGTTATCACCCCCTTTCCACCGATTCTTAGTATAATTCGTGTGTGGGAGGCGGGTTTAGGTACTACCCTGCAAACCTATCCTAGCATATATTTACCCCATTGTCCAGTTTTCTTAATAATATTTCCATGTTGCTTTTATATAAAGAAAAAGTGTCCGATTTTCGAACACTTAAATTACCTCATTTAGTAAATGTATAAATATATCCTTATAATTCAAATAAACTGTGAAGTCTTGCTTGAATATCTTCTTCGTCAAGTTCTTCGGTTAATCTGTTTAAATCTATTGCCATTTGATAATAATGCGCCGCATCGTTTGTGAATCCCATTTCCTGGCTTGCACGTCCTGCGTTGAAGTATGCAAGTGTGTAATTAGGGTTTAAAGCAATTGCTTCTTCAAAGTATTCAAGGGCTTCTTCAGGGTTTACAAGTCCGTCTAAATAGAGTATTCCCAAATTATTTTGGGCGTATTCGTTTTCAGGTTTAAGTTCAACCGCTTTATGATAAGCTACAAGCGCTTCTTCAAGGTAGTCTTTTTCCCAAAGCGCGATACCGACTTTTGAATAAGCCCTGTAATCCTCAGGGTTTAATGTAATCGCGTCGCAATATGAGCGGATAGCCTTATCCAAATCATAATCTGCCATGTGAATATCGCCAAGCGCTATGTATAAATCATAGTTTTTCGGGTCTAAAATAATTCCTGCCTGATAAGTCGACACAGCAGCTTCAATATTGCCTTTTTGCTCGGCATAAATTGAACCTAAAGCTTGACATACAATTGATGTCCACTCCGCATCAGGGTTTATTGAAATTGCTTTTTGATAATGTTCAATCGCATCATCATATAACTCTGCTTTAGCGTAAGCATAACCCAATGAATTGTTGAAGAACGGATTTTCAGGGTCATGGTCTACCGCAAGTTTAAATGCGCTGACCGAATTTAGTTTGTCTTCTTTAGACATATATAAGTGACCGAGTTCGTAGTAAATTTGCGCGGTATCAATTTTAAATTCCAATAATCGTTCATAACAATCAATAGCTTCTTCCGTGTTTTCAGGGAAGTAAGTTTGGATGATTGTTGCAAGTTTTATTAAAATCTCGCGATTCAGCGGGTTAGCTTCCAAAACTTTTCTGTAGCAATCTACTGTTGTTTCAATATCTTTACTGCGTAGTGCCAAATCTCCGATTTTATTGTAAAAATGTTCTGAGTGAACGGTATTTTCGATTGCCTGTTGATAAACTTTTTGGGCAGAATCGTACATTTTAAACTTTTCGAAGAATTTTCCGACCGTGTTGTATGAGAAAATAGAAACATCTTTTGTCATGTTTTTGTAAAACATTTTCATAGTCGGTCTGTCCCAGGCAAGCATAAGACTTCCTGTTAAAAAGTAATACAAAAATCCTGCATAATCTTTATATGTACAGTTATCCTGCGTATTAATTTTCTGTAAAATAGATTGAGATAAAATCATGCGCGGTCTGCCTGATGATAAAGGATTCATATCAATTGCAGACTTAAATTCTTTTTCTGCTGATTGAAAGTCTTGTGCAAGCTGCATAAAATATCCCGTATAAAGGTGTGCATCTTTATTGTTTGGAGATAATGAAATTGCAGTTTTACACTGTTCAATGGCTGTTCCGACACTGATTTGTCCTTGTTCCCACATCAAAGTTGCCAGACGATAGTATGTTTCAGGTATTGTCGGGTCATATTTTACTGCATCAACATAGTGTTCTACGGCTTCTTGTAAGTCGTTATTGCGCTGTCCGATTAAGTATTTTTCGTGTGCAATTCTGGCCTTTTCCAGTGAATCTTTTGCTCTTTCTTTATTTTCTATGTTGTTTGTGCCTATCATTGGCATTAAAACTTGTTCTGACATTTTGAAGCTCCAATAAAATATATATAGATTTACATGACATGTCGGGGGTAAATTTTATATCTTTAACAATTATCAGAAAAACTCATACATTTGTATTAGAAATGTCGATAAAAAAGAACGGATTTTAAAATCCGTTCTTCTGACTTTTTTAATTATTTCTGCTTTGTATTTTCATCAGCAGGTTAAGAATTTCTATATACATCCAAATTATCGTTACCAAAAGCGAGAACCCGCAGTACCATTCAAACGCTTTATCAACTTTTCCTGACAGGCTTTCAACTATGTCAAAATCGATTATCAGATTAAAAGATGCAATTGCAACCACAATTACGCTGAATCCGATACCTACAGGGCTGTTTGAAAATATAGCAGGAATACTTAAGTTGAAAAAGCTCATAATAATTTGCAACAGGTAAATCCCGAAGATTGCGAATGTAGATATAAATAAAACTTTTCTGAACATTCCCGTGTTTTTTATGATATTGGTTTTATACAGTAAAAACATACTAAACAGTGCCAAAATAGTTCCGATTGCGGCTTGTGAGGCCACTCCGGGGAACATAGTGTTTGCAATAGCGGATATAAAACCTAAGATTAAACCTTCACACAAAGCATATAGTGAAGTTGTAAACATCAAAAATTTATTTTTAGGACCAAAGCAAATTACAAGGCACAGGATAATTCCGCCAAAAAGTCCGAATTTTGATAAAGCCATGGCTTTATCCACAAATCCTGAGAGTATAAGTCCCCAGTTGTAAGCAAATGTTATTGCCGTTAACAGCCCGAGAAAACAAGTTTTTAATATAGTACCGTTAATCGTCATAAGATTTTCATGCTCGGTTTCAAGATTTGCACTGAATATTCCTTCTTTTAAAACAGGATTAGCCATAGGAAGCTCCTTTCTTTATACACATTAATCAATGTTATCTTAGCATATAAAAAGAAAATCTCAATTAGTCGCATGAAAAATTTTAAAAAAGTACTTTACAATAAATTTTTTTTGTTATAGACTAAAGATGTCAGCGGTAAGCTGTATAATCCTCAGTAGCTCAATGGCGGAGCATTCGACTGTTAATCGAAGGGTTGCTGGTTCGAGTCCAGCCTGGGGAGAATAAAAAAGACGGTATTTTTACCGTCTTTTTTATTATGCTTAGGTGTTATTTGACAGGACAGTTGCGAATTGGCGGTTAAAATGCGAATTTCAGAAGAGAACTTTTGGAATTTTAGTTGGAAATTTTTACGTAAAAGTCGGAAATAAAATTTCATAGAGTTTGAAAAAACGATTTTAAAAAGGAGAAAAATGTCAGGGGAATTGATAAAAGTTCCTTTTTTTTAATTGATACAAAACAGACATAAGTAATGATAAAGAGCTTGCGTTATCAAGTAATGATTTTAGTCCTTTATACTTTAATCCTACAGCATGCCGTAAGCTTTGGTCCCCTGCCGGTTTCAATATGTTGAATATACTTTGACTGTTTGAAACAATCATATTATCTAACTGACTTAATGTCAGATTTTCATTTGCATGTTTTAATAAATCAATATTTTTATCAAAATATTCCAAATATGTTTTTAAAATGGAGCGTTTTTTAGCCGGCAAATTTGTTATTGTTGTAGTATCTTGAATGTTTAGTGTTTCAAATTCCAACTTTCTGGCAATAAAATTATCCAAAAATTGCGGAGAGTTTTTTGCTTCACGAATAATTAACTCCAGATTATCAGCAGAAAAATCCCAATCTACATACGGATAATTTTTTAGAAGCTCTGAAGTATTTAGTAATTTGTCAAAAATTTCAGGATTTTCTCTTCTGATATTGAATAGTTTTTCTATGTCGCTACCTGTGAATGCGGTTCTTTCCGTATAATTATCACTTGAGATTATTTTTGATTTACGGTTCCGACAGCTTTTGCTGATTGTTGAGCAGGTTTAGATAAGTATTTAACCAAAGGTCCGATAACTGTTTCGTTCAATAATCCGCCCATTGCACCAAATCCGAAAGATTCCAGGCTTGCTATACCTGTTTGTTTCCAGGTAGAAAGGCTGCCCGAGTCGCGCATAGGGTTTGTAATATTATCTAAAGTTTCTTTTGTTAACGTAAATCCTGCTAAAGACGCTCTGCCCATAACTATTGAGGTTTCGAGTTTTGCGGTTTTTGAGCCTTGTTGCCCGAAAGTATTTTTCCTGCACCTTTTTCTAACGATTTAAACAGCGAAGTCGTCAGTTTACCCATTAGTTTGGTTTTTGAAACAGCACCAAGAGTTAAAAGCATCAATACAATATCGCCTAACCCGTCAACGGTTGAGCTGCGTTTTACATATTTTTCCTGTTTTTCTGTACTTTTTAATCCGAATGCTTTTTCACAAAGCGCCTTAAATTCATCGCTTTCCGTGTCGACACCCAGTTCATAAACCCGTGTCATAAGCTCTTTTATATTATTTTCATTATATTCAACGCCTGAAAGTTTTGTACATCGGCATCTAACGGCTGTGATTTTTCCGAAGATTTATCAATTCGCCGCCCGAAGTGAATTTGTGTTTGTAAACACAAATTTTCCCTAATATATTCCTAAAGTTATAAACGAAATTTTTATAGGGAAATTGCTTTTTTTATAAAATTTTACATTGATAAATCTTTTAGAATTTCTTTTTCAAATTCTGTATCGTTTAATGAAGTTGAGATTTTACCTGTTTTTGATTCATTTACATATTTGTTTTTTATCGGAACTTTTTTTGTTGCACCTTGCAGGAACCATTCGTATTCGATATCAAGGTGTCCTAAATCGATTGCTCTGTATCCTGATTCTGCCAAATCGTAAGCTAAAACGGTTGCTGTTGGTCCAAGCGCTATGATAAATAAATTGTCTTTTGAATGTTGTTTGCATTCTGTTAAAATTTCAGAGTATTTTTCGTAAGCGTTTTTAGCAGGGCAAAGGATACGTTTTATTGATTTTGCACGGCTGAATAAATCGTTGTTATAACCAAGTCTTGAAAATCTACCTTCTACGGTTATGATATTTTTGTCGGCAAAAAGTTTTTTGAATTTTTCAAAAATTTCTCCGCATTCGGATTTATTTTTGTTTCCCATATACGGTCTTGTTATTTCAGGGTCGTAATAATGTTTATTCAAATCCAGTATTTTGTAAATATTTGCTCTGTTGTATACCAAAAAGCTTCTCCAAAAATCTGCGCTTCCTTCGGTTTCGTTTTTAAGGCTTCCGAACTTATTTGGAATTCCAATCATTATATTCGGATTTGCGGATTTTAATATTTCTTTCAGTCTTCCCGCAAGTTCTTCCGAATAATTCTGAAATGCCAAATCATTTCCGTATATCAGATTAAATTCTCCGTCGCCGTATCTTGAGATTGAATTGTTTGAGTTTAATAACAGCTCAAGTGTTTCGTGGCGGTTTTTTACTTTTGGAAGGTTAACACAACCATTATTCTCATCCTCAAATATTTTATTAAGCAAACGAATTTCCTTGATGTTTTTTCTGTTTGTTCGGATTTTTATTTTTAGTCCGAGAAACCTGAAAATTATATGATCGCTTTTGTGTTCAAAAATAGCCATAGCTTTTCCTTTTTCCATGAGCTATTTTATAATAAAAACATATCTTGTAAATGTTTATTTGTGAAATCCGACTGAAGCTCTTGTTTGTTTATCTTTGTATTGGGATTCTTTAACTTTCATGTTTTGATTTTCTCGAACCGGAACAATGTAGTCATCTGCTGTAATGACTCTTCTGTTGTCTTTTCTTGCAATAAGTGATGCTTTATCCGTGAGGATTGCAATATCTCGGTTAGAAAATCCTTGGGTTAGAGCTACAACTTTTTCAAGTTCATCAGGATTTTGCGCTAAAGCTTGACCTTTTGTTCTTCTGTTTAAGTGGATTTGGAGAACTCCGCGTCTTGTATCGGCATCAGGCAGTCCTACATAAACTTTATCGTCAAATCTGCTTCTTATAGCTTCGTCAACCATATCAAAACAGTTAGTCGCACCAAGTACGATAACCCCTTTACCTCTGGCTTCTTCAATAATTTGCAGTAAGGTTCCGACCATTTTGCTGTCTTCCCTTGATTCTCCGTCGCGTTTAGGGGCAAGAGTTTCAAGTTCATCTATTACAAAAAACACGGGCTTTTCTGTTTCTTTTGCAACATTGCATAAATATTCATAGCCATTTTGAATATTGTTGGAGCTTTCGTTTATGTATTTAGAGCCTGCTTTTGAAATTTTTAATTTATACATCGGCAAATCCGCTTCTGCAGTTAATGCTTCAATACTCGTTGTCTTACCGCATCCCGGAGGTCCGTAGAACATTGTTCCGCGCGGGTATTTCTTTCCGTATTCTATTTCATCAAGTTTTGCCATTTCAGGGTTTCTTAAAGGGAATAAAATTTTATCTTCCAATAAGTTTTTAACTCCTTGCATTCCGCCGATACTTACAAAACCTACAGGTGAAGTCGGAGTCGGAATAAATTTTTCCAAGCAAGCAGGACACTTATCCTTAGAGGTTGTCGTTGATGAAGACGCTGTCTTTGTGGTAGCGTAGGTTTCTTCTGTATTGTATTTGATTTCGTCTATTAATTCGCCGTCCAATATTGCGTTATCAGATATTTCATCAGTAATTTGGTCAAGCCAGTGATATTCTTCACCAAGATTTAGTTCTTTTTTCTCTTGTTGGTATGTTTCAAGCTCTGTTTGGCGGTAGTTTAACAGTGGAAATCTGCTGTTAAGTTCCTCTGTTATTGCAGGTTTTATATTGATAAACAAATAACTGTATAAATCTACCAAGCTTGTATTATTTTCCTTTTCGGCTTTTCTTAACAAATCTTCTGTTTTATTACATATATTGTTAAGTTCCATAAGATGTAATGCGGTTTCTTTGTTTCTTTTTGCTTTTTTTAGTTTATTGTTTACTGTTTCGTTTAACTCTTTGTTATATCCGAAAGAAGTGTTGTTTATATTATTAATTCTCATGTAAAAATGCTCCTTAGGTAGTTTTTAAACCCCCTAAATATAAAATTTGATATTTTTATTACAAAAATTTACATAACACTTAATATAACAAACTTTTTAAAAATTTATGGATAATTATAATATCTTTTTCTTTAGCTCCGGTTATCATTTTGTTTATGTCGGTAATCAGTTCTTGTTTAGTATTGACGTTGTTTATTGACAAAATTTCCGAAACATCTAATTTCAGAACTTTTGCGTACATTTCCAGAAGCTCTGAGGATGGAAAATTTCTGCCTGTTTCTATGCAACTTTGAGTTTTTGTTGCGATTCCTACCAGTTCAGCCAGTTCGGATTGCTTATAATTGTACTTCATTTTTAACTCTTTTATCCGTTTACCCAGTCGCTTTTTTAAATCCATATCTGACTCCTTAGTGCCATATTAGGTTTTACGGATTAAATTTAGAACTTATTTAAATGTAATATATTTGATTAAATTCTTAGTTTTATGTATAGAGAATTACATATTATTGGAATTAAGAAAGAAATTCCCTTGTAAAAGGTAATATGAGGGGTTATGAATACTGATATAATCAATGATGAAGATTTAATGTTAAAACACTTGGATGTTGTTTCAAGTGATGTTCCTGCCAAGAAAAATGCGTTAATAACTTATTCTTATAATAATAACGAAAAAGATAAAGAATATTACAATCCGAAAGATATGAATATCGGGGATTATATTCAATCGCTTGCGGCAGCTCAATTCTTCCCGGAACCTTGCGATACCTTTTTGGACAGAGATTTTTTAAGCTTGTATGAAGGAGAAAAAGTTAATGTTTTCCTTAACGCATGGTGGTATATATGGAAAAAGAATAAATCTTTTTCAGAAAATATAAGACCGTTGTTTGTTGCATTTCATTTTAATAATTATGAAAATGTTCCGTCCGAAACCTTGGAGTACTTGAGAGCTCATCAACCTATAGGCTGTCGAGATTATCAAACTCGTGATTTTTTGAGAAGTCATAATATAGAAGCTTATTTTGGGGTTGTATGACGCTTACTTTGGGTAAATCTTATAAGGCTGATGATTCTGAAAGAGAAAATAAAGTTTATTTTGTAGATTATTTTATGAACAGGTTTCAAAATCGTAAAATTGATAAAGCTTTATATTCGATTCTTAAAAAATATGATGATTGTGAGTTTTATGAACTAACTCATATTTATAAGAAAAGTTCGGATATAAAAGGGTGTTTTGCAGAAGCTCAAAATCTTTTGAAAATGTATGCGAAAGCCAGTCTTGTTATTACCAAACGTATTCATTGCGCTTTACCTTGTCTTGCAATGGGTACTCCTGTTATACTGATTACAAAAAAGTTTGATAAAAAACGATTTAAAGGTCTTATCTCATTTTTTAATTACATCGGAAAAGATGTTGAAGGTAAGTTTACCGTATGTGTTAATGAAGATTCGGAAGGTTTTGTATGTAACAGCAATAAACATCTTAAATATAAAGAGTATCTTACAAAGATTTCCGAATCGTTTGCCCGAAAATCAACCGCTTCAAATATAGCGGATTATGATTCCTCAAGTTTTAAATTCCACCAAAAACCTAAGAAAATCTCTAAATCTTTTCTTAAATTTATGCAAAATTTTAATTTATAAATATATGTAACATGAGCTGTTGAGGTTATTTATTTTTATAAATGTTAGTTGTAAATTATAATTAAGATTAAGATTGTTTAGTAGAGCAGGGAGAATTAATAATAATGTTTTCAATTATTATTCCGACATTACAAAAGAATTTGAAAGTTTTAACTATGCTTATTGATGAACTTTTAAAAGATTCAAAAGTCGGTGAAGTTATAGTAATTGATAATTCATTAAAAGGTTTGGAATATAATTCGGATAAAGTCAGAGTTATTGTTCCTGAGGAAAACCTTTTTGTTAATCCTTCATGGAACTTAGGGATGCGTGAAGCTAAGTTTGATTATATAGGCATCTTAAATGATGATATTTTAATCCCCGAAAATTTGTGCTCCGAAGTTTTTAGTTTCCTGCAAGATGATAATGCGGGACTTGTCGGAATTGATTGGGATTCGATTGTAATCTGTCAGGATAAAAAATTAGCACAGTACCCGAAACCTTGTACAAACTGTATTTATTCTAACCAGGAAGATGAGTTGTATCTTGATTACTGGGGTATTGCAATTTTTGGAAGAAAATCAAATTTTAATGAAATTCCCGAGAATATAAAAATCTGGTGCGGGGATAATTTCCTGATAAAAATGAGTGCTGACAGTGGAAAGAAAAATTATAAAATTCATTGTGGAGAACTTTATCATATAGGTTCCCTAAGCTCAAGGTCTTCCGTATATGATAAAATTAAGCAAAGAGATGTAGAGCTTTACGCAAAAATCGATAAAAAATTTAAATATCACGACAAAGGTATAAAAATGCCGAAATATAAACCTTTGGAATATATATTTTCGGTTAAAAACACAATAAACAAAAGATATAAAGTAATTACAATTTTAGGGCTGCAGATAACCCGACGAAGAAGAGGAATATAGTAATGCCATTTGAATTTGAAAGACAGAGTATAGAAGACGTTATTTTGGTTAAACCGAAAGTTTTCGGTGATAACCGCGGTTTCTTTATGGAAAGTTATAAAAAATCGGATTTTTTTGAAAACGGAATAGATGTTGAATTTAATCAGGATAATCATTCAAAATCAACAAAAGGTGTATTAAGAGGTTTGCATTATCAGGCAAAACCTTACGGGCAGGCAAAACTTGTCCGATGCTCTAAAGGCAGAATTTATGATGTTGCGGTTGATATAAGACCAAATTCAAAAACTTTCGGTAAATATGTTAAAGTAGAATTATCGGAAGATAATAAGCAAATGCTGTTTATTCCTGAAGGATTTGCTCACGGTTTTGTCGCTTTAACAGATGAAGTTGAACTTTTATATAAAGCAAGCGGGGAGTACGCTCCGCAGGCTGACAGAGGTGTTCTGTGGTGCGATAAAAATATTAATATTGATTGGGAAATTGACTTTGAACCGCTTTTGTCAGATAAAGATAAAGTTCAACCTAAATTATGCGAGATTAACAAAGAGGAATTAATATAATGAAAATTTTAGTAACAGGCGGTGCGGGATTTATCGGAAGTTGTTTTGTAAGACACATGCTTCAAAAACATCCTGATTATAAAATTATAAATTTAGACGCATTAACTTATTGCGGTAATCTTGAAAATCTTAATGATGTTAAAGATAACCCTAATTATACTTTTGTTCACGGAAATATTTGTGACAGAAATTTAGTAAGAGATTTAATCTCGGAATGCGATTGTGTTGTAAACTTTGCGGCAGAATCCCATGTTGATAACTCTATTAAACACCCTGAAATTTTTGTTGAAACTAATGTCCAGGGAACTCTGAACTTATTACAAGCAAGTAAAGAGCTTGGAGTAGACAGATATTTGCAGGTTTCAACCGATGAGGTTTACGGAACTTTAGGTAAAACGGGTTATTTCTATGAAACAACCCCTCTTGCTCCAAACAGTCCGTATTCTGCTTCAAAAGCAAGTGCGGATATGCTTGTCAGAGCTTATTTTGAAACCTATAAATTACCTGTTTTAAATACAAGATGTTCAAATAATTACGGACCGTATCAGTATCCAGAAAAACTTATACCGTTCTTTATTTCACAACTGCTAAAAGGTGAAAAGGTTCCTGTATACGGCGATGGGTTAAATGTTCGTGATTGGTTATATGTTTATGATCATTGTGAAGCGATTGATGTAGTTCTGCATAAAGGTCAAGTTGGAGGAGTTTACAATATCGGCGGGCATAACGAAAAAACTAATATGGAAATTACTCACCTTATTTTAGACGCTATGGGTAAAGATGAATCTTCAATTAAGTATGTTGAAGACAGATTAGGTCATGACAGACGTTATGCGATTTCTAACGATAAAATAACCTCAGAACTTGGTTGGAAACCGTCTTTGACTTTTGAAGAAGGTATTAAAATTACTATTGATTGGTACTTAAACAATCAAGATTGGATGATAAATATCGAAAATAAGAAAGCGAGTCTTGTATAATGAAAAAAATATTGGTAACTGGTGCAAACGGAATGCTCGGACAGGATTTGTGTCCGATATTGGAGGATAACGGTTATTCTGTTGTAAGAACAGATGTTGATACAATGGATATTACTGATTTAGGAAATGTTTCTGCTGTGTTATCGTCCGAATCTCCCGATATAGTTGTTCATTGTGCTGCGTATACCAATGTTGACAAGGCAGAAGAAGATTTAGAGACCGCAAGACTGATAAACGCCAAAGGTACTGAAAATCTTGCAAAAGTATGCTCATCTAACGGTATTACATTGGTTTATATTTCAACTGATTATGTGTTTAACGGTGAAAATGATAAACCGTATTTGCCGACAGATAAAGCCGATCCCGTGAATAATTACGGATTAACAAAATGGGAAGGCGAGGAAGCTGTCAGAAAATTTTGCGAAAAATATTTTATTGCACGCACAAGCTGGTTATACGGAATCCACGGTCGTAATTTTGTTGAAACAATGATATCATTAGCATCTAAGCCTGAACTTAAGGTTGTTGACGATCAAATCGGATGTCCGACTTGGACTGTTGAACTTGCCAATGGTATTGTCAAACTTTTAAATACTACTTCTTACGGCACATACCATGTTTGCGGTTCAGGGGTAACAACCTGGCATGGGTTTGCAAAAGAGATTTTTGAATTGGCAGGGTTAGAAGTTAATTTAAAACCTTGTGTAACCGATGAATTTCCACGTCCGGCCAAACGTCCTCATTACAGTGTTATGCAAAATGACGGGATTTGCAGGGATTGGAAAGAAGCCTTAAATGATTATATGGAACTCAGGAAACAAGAGGTAGTGGTGTAATGAAAGGAATTGTATTAGCAGGCGGAAGTGGAACAAGGTTATACCCGAGTACTATTGGGATTTCAAAACAATTGCTGCCGATATATGATAAACCGATGATTTATTATCCGATTTCGGTTTTGATGCTTGCGGGAATCAGAGAAATCCTGATAATTTCAACACCTCAGGATTTACCTAATTTTGAAAAACTGCTTGGTACAGGCGAACAATTCGGGTTAAAGTTTTCATATAAAGAGCAGCCGAGTCCTGACGGATTGGCTCAGGCATTTATTTTGGGCGAAGAATTTATCGGAGATGATTCTGCGGCACTTGTTTTGGGTGATAATATTTTTTATGGCCCGGGTTTTAGCGGTATGCTTAAAAATGCAGTAAAAAGAGCTGAAAATGACGGGGAAGCTACAGTTTTCGGGTACCCCGTGAAAGACCCCGAAAGATTCGGGGTTGTAGAGTTTGATGAAAACGGTAAGGCGATTACAATCGAAGAAAAACCTCAGCATCCGAAATCAAATTATGCTGTAACAGGTTTGTATTTCTACGATAACAGCGTAGTTGAGTATGCTAAAAACTTAAAACCTTCAGCTCGCGGTGAGTTAGAGATTACGGATTTAAACAGAATTTATCTTGAAAAAGGTAAGCTTAATGTTGAACTGTTCGGGCGCGGATTTGCGTGGTTAGACACTGGAACCCATAAATCGCTATTGCAGGCAGGGCAATATGTGGAAACTATAGAAGAAAATCAGGGAATTAAGATTGCTTGTCTTGAGGAAATTGCTTATAGAATGGGCTTTATGACAAAAGATGAGCTTGTTAAATATTCGGATTCTTATAAGAATAACGAATATTATTCATACGTCAGAGGATTATAAATGGAAATGTTAAATAGCTTAAAGAAACTTTTTTATACACGCAGCGGAGAAAAGAAAAAATATAAAGTTTTAGGTTTAACTGTTGTAAAAACAGATAAAGATTCAACCAGAAAAATGGTTAATATTTTAGGAATTAAGATTTCAAAAAAACACAAATCAAGAACAAGAATTAATGCAAGAAATTTGAAAATAGTCAAAGAATCAAGGCTTTTTGATTACGATTGGTATTGTGAGCGTTATGACAGAATAAAAAAATACAATGTAAGTCCTTATGTAGATTATTTGAGATATGGATATTCAGGTTCAGTAACCCCCGGGCCGATATTTAATTCAAAAGAATATCTTTTAATGCATCCTGATGTAAAGGCTGCAAAAATTGACCCGTTGATTCATTACGAATTTTGGGGCTGGAAAGAAGGAAGACGGGTTTCTCTGGCTGATAGAAAATCTCCGAAATTTCCTGCTGAGGCTAAGTCGTTTAATGCAGAATTTTTTGAAAGAAAAAGTTTTGATAAACATAAGGTTTCTGTTTTTGCGTCATATTCGGGAAATGGTAAAATTGAAAATTATGTTATATCTTTACTTAAAGGATTAAAAGATATCAGTGATTATATTATTTTTGTTGCCGATAATCCATTAATTCCCGAAGAGGCTGATAAAATAAAAGATTTATGCAATGTTTGTATTTTTAACAGGCATGAAGAATATGACTTTGGTTCTTATAAAAGAGGCTACTTATATTTAAAAGAGAATAATATTTTAACATTGGAAGATGATTTGGTGTTTTTAAACGATTCAAATTACGGTCCTGTTTATCCGTTTAGTAATGTAATTGATGATTATAATACTAAAAAATGTGATTTTTACGGATTAACGGTCAGTTCGGATCCTCAGAAACATTTGCAAAGTTTCTTTTATATTTTTAAGCCGCAGGTTTATAATTCAAAGGCTTTTGATAAATTTATGCGCTCAGTTAAAAAAGAGATAAGTGCAGCTTGTGTTGTATATAATTATGAAATGACCTTTACACAATATTTGGCAGATGAGGGTTTTTCATACAGTTCTTATGTTCCCGAAGAAAGTTTTAAGTCTGATGTAAAACGCAGTGCATATATTCCGACTAAATGGGGTAAAACATTATTAAAAAATTACAGATATCCGCTGGTAAAAATTAAAGCAATACAAGGTTCTACAGTTGAAGCACCTGAAGATATTCTGGATTATGTTAAACAAGAAAACGAAGAACTTTATAACATAATTTTGCCTCATGCCGATAAAAGAAGACAGTCTGTTGTAAAAAGGAAATTTAAAAAAGTATCAAAGTATACTCTTCACGAGCAATACCAAAAATCTGTCGAAAATGTCAGAGTAAAAGTTCAAAACGGTGAAAAAGTAAATGTTGTATTTTTGGTAAATATGCTGAGTATGTTTCCCGCAGAAGCCTTGATGAATGAAATGTTAAACGATGAAATGTTTGATGTTCGTTTGTTTGTTATTCCTGATTTTCGCTTCGGGCATGATGAAGAAATTTCAATGGTGAATGAAACTTATAATACTTTGAAAGAAAAATATCCGTTTGTTAAATGTGCTGTTGATATAAAAAATGATGAAATCGTTGAGTATAATGATGTAATAAAAGGTGCTGATATTGTTTGTTATCCGTCGCCTTACGATGTTTCTTATTCTTTGTATAATCCTTATTATGCAGCTCAAAACGGAATTTTATCAATACATATTAACTATGGATTTTTCAGGTCAAAATACGACAGATTTATTTATAGTTTAGATAATTATAATAATTTCTGGAGAGTATTTTTAGAAACCGAATTAAACATGGAAGAATACCGCGAGTACGGGCAAAATCAAGGCAGTAATGCTGTGGTTACGGGATATTCGAAAATGGACAGAATGAGTGAGTATCTGTCTGATAGAAAAGAAAACGAAAGAAAGACGATTATTATCGCACCTCATCATAGCGTGAAAGGCGGTCATAACGATACTCTTGCATTATCAAATTTTGAATCATATTCTGATTTATTTTTGGAGCTTCCGAAGTTATATCCGCAAATAGATTTTATATTCAGACCACACCCTGTTTTATTTAAGTTCTTACGAGGTAAGTCAAACTGGGGCGAGGAAAGAGTTGATGCTTATTTAGAAAAAATGCTTTCTAATAAAAATGTTGTATACAGTACAGAAGGTGATTACCTGGAAACCTTTGCAAAATCTGACGGAATTATTCAGGATTGCGGATCGTTTTTAGTGGAATATTTTTATACTAAAAAGCCATGCTGCTATATGTTGAAATCACCTGAGGATATAGATGATAAATTCTCTGATTTAGGAAAACATTGTTTAAATAATTGTTATCTTGCTTATAAAAAAGAAGATATAATAAATTATATTAATGATGTAATTATAAACGGAAATGATAATCAAAAAGCTGCAAGAGAAGAATTTGCGCAAAATGAGGTAATGGTAAACTTTCCGAATGCAACTTTAAGTATAATAAATACTATAAAAAATATTTTTAAGGAGAAAGTTCAATAATGAGAAAAGTTATAACATACGGAACATTTGATATATTGCATTACGGGCATATAAACCTGTTAAGACGAGCAAGAGAGTTAGGCGATTATTTGATTGTTGTGTTATCAAGTGATGAGTTTAACGCTTTGAAAAATAAAAAATCATATTATACTTATGAACAAAGAAAAATGATTTTAGAAGCTTGCAGATATGTTGATTTGGTTGTTCCCGAAAATACTTGGGAACAAAAAATCGATGATGTTAAAAAATACCAAGCAGATGTCTTTGTTATGGGAAATGACTGGGAAGGTAAATTCGACTTTTTGAAAGACTATTGCGAAGTTGTTTATCTACCTAGAACCGAGGGTATTTCAAGTACTCAGGTTAAAGAATTTTTAAAATCCAATTAGTAATGAAAGTGATAAAAATGGCAGAAAAAGAAACTCTTAAAGATAAAATAAAGAAACTTTTAAATAACCAGCGTTTTATAAATAACTATAAGCGTATGTGGCCGTATGTTAAGCCGTTTTGGTTCAGAGCATTGTGTTCAATGTTAATTTGTATTCCTATAGGCTCGTTGGACGCGGTTATTGCTTTGGCGTTAAAACCTTATATGGATATTGTTATGGTTGATAAAAGTATTCAATCTCCTTGGTACATTCCGCTGGGGATTGTCGCTTTTACCTCTATTCAAGGCGGTTTAAAATATATGTCATCTTATCTTTCAACCTGGGTTGGGGGAAAGATTACAAACGGTTTGAAACTGACGTTATTTAAAAAGCTTTTAACTTTTGAAACGGCTTTTTATGATAAGCGAAAATCAGGTGATATCGTATTTCAGTTTAATAACCAGGCGGATAATGCTTGCGCGGGATTGTTAAACAATTTAAGCGTTTTTATGCAAAGAATTTTCTCATCTGTTTCATTGGTTTGCGTGTTATTTTATAACTCATGGCAGTTGGCTTTAATTGCTGTTGTTGTGTTAGGTTGCGCGTTTGCACCTGTCGCAAGACTGCAAAAACGTATCAAAGATGTTATGAGTAAGACCGTTGTTGCGGATGCTGCAATTATTACCGAATACAATGAAGTTTTTGCAGGTAATAAAACAATTACTTCTTATAACTTACAAAATCATGAAACCGAAAAATTCAAATGGATTTTAGGTAACATATTTAACTTAAAAATTAAAATGGTTCAAAAAACCCAGTGGTTATCACCTATGATGCACGTAATTGTATCTGTCGGTATTGCTGCTGCAATCGGTTACGGTTCGCATTTGATTATGACTAACCAAATCACAAGCGGTAACTTTGTTTCATTTATTACTGCTTTGATTTTACTTTATACACCTGTTAAAAATATCGGTAATAACTTAAATTCTGTTCAATTCTCATTCTTTGCGATTGAGAGAATCTTTGATATGCTTGATTCTCAGCCGAAAATTAAAGATAGAGAAAATGCTAAAGTTTTACCAAGAGATTATAAAAAGATTCAAATTAAAGACGTTAATTTTGAATACAATCCTAAGGTTCCGATATTGAAGAATATTAATTTAGAAATAAACAGAGGCGAAACCGTAGCGTTTGTCGGAAATTCGGGCGGTGGAAAATCTACAATCGTAAGCTTGATTCCAAGATTTTATGATGTAAAATCAGGCGGAATTTTTATTGACGATGTTGATCTGAGAGATTACACGCTTGCTTCTTTGAGACAAAATATAGCGGTGGTTTTCCAGGATAATTTCTTGTTCTCGGGAACTATTAAAGAAAATATAATGCTCGGTAATGAAAAAGCTACGGAAGAACAGCTTAATCAGGCAATAAAAATGGCGTATTTGGAAGACTTTATCGCTGAATTAAAAGACGGATTAAATACTCAAATCGGTGAACGCGGTATAAGACTTTCAGGCGGTCAAAAGCAGCGTGTTGCAATTGCCAGAGCGTTTTTGAAAGACGCACCGATTATTATCTTAGATGAAGCGACAAGTGCACTTGATAATAAAGCTGAAGCTATTGTTCAAAAAGCTATTGATAACCTGATGCAGGATAAAACGGTGTTTGTAATTGCGCACAGATTATCAACAATTCAAAATGCTGATAAAATTGTTGTAATAAATCAAGGTGAAATTGCTGAAATCGGAACTCACGAAGAGTTATTAAATGTCGAAAACGGTGCTTATCAAACACTTTATAATATGCAGTTTAAAAAACAGCAGCAAGAAGTTAAAGCTTAAAAAAGCTTATTTCCACTCAGGATAATAATAAATTGTTATAACATGGTCAGTTTTAATTTGAGCGTGTCCGCCTTTAATAAGGTTTGTGAAAGATCCTACAGGCGGAACAGGTGTTAATGCCCATTTTAACGGATAAACCCAAATACAGCGGTTTTGACCTGTTTTTATATATTCATCCATAAGCTGTGAATCTTTAATCCCCGGGATTTCAAAGTGATTAAGAATGATTTCATCAGGAAATCCGTTCATTCCGCTTGTAATCAAGGTTTCGATTTTTGCACTGACGGGGGTTCCTTTTTCAAGTATTTTTGTGTTATGAACATAAACGTCTTCAATTGTTTTAAATTGAAGTATATCGCCTTCATTAAGCGGCTTTTTGGTCGAAAAATTCTCGGTTATAGATAATTTTATGGGTACAGAATATGTAGATTGATAATTATAATCAAGGTTCTGTGCGTTTGCTGTCGGTAAAATCAACAAGCTTAAAACTAATAAAAAACCTGCAAATTTATTCATAATCAATTTCCTTTGTTGATTTTGTTTTAATTTTTTCATCTAACTTCTTTCTGTTTTCGATAGATGTTAACAAAAAGTTTTGATAATATTGATTATTGATATATTCATTGTTTTCAAGATATTGCGGATATTTGTAAGTAATGTATTCGTAAATTTTTGCAAGTCTTTTTGACGTTAAATTATGTCTTGAAAATCTGTCAAAACGTTTCTGAGGACAGGTTTTATTTATAAAAACTATTAGTGCTAAAGGATTATAACCTGCGTTTACCATATAATCCACAGCTCTTTTATCTGCGACCGTTTCAAATTTTTTAGCACCAAGCGTTACCTGAGCACTGTCAATGATTCCGTTATATGCTTTTAATACCGTAGAAATCTCACGTGATAACATAGCCGCGAGTTCATCATCTGTTTGTATCGATTGGTACAAGCCGTCATAAATTACTACTTGTCTGTTAGAAATTGATTTGTCAGCAGACAATGCTTTCTTTTTAGTCTGTTTGTTATATGTAAAAACAATACGTTTATCTGTTTTATTTTTATTTAAAAGTGTTGTTCCGATTCTGTCAACTCTTGTTTGAATGGTGTTTTCGTTTTCTAATGTTGTATTTTCTATTGCCTGAGCAGCTAAGTTCAGGGATGCAATTATTAATAGTATTAAGACTAATCTCATATATTCTCCTGTTATCGAGAGTATAACATATTATACCCGACTGGACAATATTTTATATTGCAAAAACAAGCGTGTTCGTGTACAATAAAAAAGTGAGGTGGAAATATTATGAAGAAATTATTAATTGCGTTGTTGGCTATATTGTTTCCTATGACAGCGTTTGCAAGGAATTCTTATATAGAAAATCAACTGAAAGATGTTAAGAATAATGTCGAATATAATACGGTAAAAAAATACAAAAGAAGTTATCAAACTCTTGATTTTAAAACACGTAATATTTCTAATCTGAAAGACCCGAAATTAATAAATTTACCTCAATATGAAAAAATTACCGATAGAAATTTTAATGCAAAACTTGCAAAAGATGATGAAATTTATAAAAGATTAAAGGCTAAAATTAAATCAACAAATGACGTTGATTATTATAATGTTTACAGAATCTCTGAAAGACTGATTCGGGCTAATAACCTTGACTATGTAAACTGGCGTATTGCAATCAGAAAAACCGTCGATAAAGTTAACGCCGAATCTTCTAACGGTAATTTTGTATGTATTTATACACCACTTTATGATTCATTGGAATCTAACGATGATGCTTTAGCGTTTGTCTTGGCTCATGAAATGTCTCATCTGATTCTTGGACACGGTCAAAGACAATTAAACGATGCAACAAGCTATTTTTCTGATTCAGTTTTTTCATACAGTAAAGCTATGAAAAATTCCAGAACTATGGAATATATGGCAGATGCAGAGGCTTTAATTCTGCTTTATAAAGCTGGTTATTCTCCGCAAAAAGCCTTGGATGCATTGTATATTCTGGATGCAATTCCGAATGTTAACAGTGCATTCAGTTCTCATCCCGTTACAAAAAAGCGGATTCAAAGTGCTATGGAAAATATTGCTGTTTTAAATCCCAATTGGGTAGATGAAGGCAGAAAAAATATTTATAACAGTGAAGTTCTGCCTGCTAAAAAATCATCTGACAGAGTTTCATTTATTATCAATAAATCAGCTTATCCTAAAGATTTTTATCAGCCAGAAAATTACGAACAGCGTTTGACACGTATTGCCTACATGAGTTACCTGAACGGTGATATGGAAAGTGCCGACAGGTTGTTCGGGAAATTAGCTAAATTAACGGGTAAATATGAACATTACCTGTATTTATCATACACAGAACAATATTTATATAATTTTACAAGGAAAAAACAGTATCTGAAAAAATCTGTTGATGCTGCTAAAAAAGCGTCAGAAATTAAGTCCGATAATAAATATGTTGCACAACAGCTTAAAGACATACTATGGTTAGAAAACGCATTATGATTGTTTTAATAACAAAAGACACCTTTAATAATTAATACTATTTAGGGTTGACAAATCGGGTATCATAATTTATCCTTTTATATATGAGGATTTCTGTACTGGTTGACAATAATACAAGTATGGGTAATACCCTTACTCCCGAACATGGTTTGTCTTTTTATATTGAAGAGGCAGGGAAAAAACTCGTTTTCGATTGTGGTACAACTGATGCATTTATTAAAAACGCCTATAAAATGGGAGTGGATTTGGAACATGTAACCGATATTATTTTGTCGCACAGTCACAGTGATCATGTCGGCGGTTTTTTAAAGTTACAATTGCTTTATCAAAAACTCAAAAGTATCGGGCTGGATGTCGGCCAGAAAAATATTTTCTCTCATCCTGATGTGTTTATGGAAAATACTATAGACGGTCTTTTTGGTGATGAAGATAATATTCATTTTAATAAAGATACTCTTGACAGTTTCTTTAATTTGGTTTTGGCAAAAGAGCCGCAGGAAATTTCTGATAAGTTATATTATTTAGGCAGTATTCCTATCGAAAAAGCCGTAAAGCTTGATTATACCCCTGATGAAACCGCACTTGCATATAAATCGGAAGAAGGGTTAATTATTATATCAGGATGTTCTCACAGTGGGGTTGAGAATATTATAGAACACGCAAGAAAAGTTACGGGTGAACAAAAAGTAAAAACTTTAATCGGCGGAATTTATTTAATAAACCGTTCAGGAGAAGAAGTTAACGAGCTTGGAAAATATTTAAGTTCTCAAGGTATTGAAAAGATTTATCCTTGTCACTGTACCGATTTAGAATCAAGAATTATACTTTCCCGTTATGTTAAAATCGGTGAAGTAAGTGTCGGTAGAGCATTTTCCTGGAATTAAATTTAAGACTTGTATTTAAATTTTCAAATGTTAAAATGAGTGTGTAAAATAATCCCGGATCGTCTAGTGGCAGGACGAAAGATTCTGGCTCTTTTAACGGTGGTTCGAATCCATCTCCGGGAGTATTTTAACAAGTAATACCAGTAAGTCGTTTTAAATGAAGATTTTACCAAATAGTATCTGTTTTCTCTTCCCACCATGTGCGTAACGGAATGATTCCGTCATATAGAAAATACGGTTATAGACTGGGAGTGTGCAAGGTTAACCAAACCCGATAAGCTGCTCACTGCAAAAGAAACTTATGAAAAATTTTACTCTAAGGTTCCCGGGGGTGAAGATGTTTTGAAAAAGTTCGGGTTGTAAAGTCAAATATAAAGTTTATATTAATGCTCTAAAACCTATGGTATAATAATCTTATATAGTTTGGTAGTTTAATAAAGGAGATAAAAATGATTCCTATTTTTGATTCAAAGCGCCAATATGCACAAATTGGCGAAGAAGCTGAAAAAGCAGTATGTGAAGTAATGAGATCTGGATGCTATATCTTGGGGCCTAATGTAAAAGCGTTGGAGAGCGAATTGGCAAGTTATATCGGATGTAAGTACACTGTAGCATTAAACTCAGGTACAGATGCTTTGCATATCGCATTACGCGCATTAGATATTGGAGCAGGTGATGAGGTTATTACAACAGCGTTTACATTTGTAGCTACAGCGGAAGCAATCGGCATGGTTGGCGCTAAACCTGTATTTGTTGATATTAATTCTGATACATTTAATATTGATCCTGCAAAAATAGAAGAAGCGATTACTCCTAATACAAAAGCTATCATACCTGTTCACTTATACGGACAACCTTGTGATATGGATGCAATTATGGCGATTGCAAAAAAACATAACTTAAGAGTTATTGAAGACTGTTGTCAGGCAATCGGTTCATCATTCAAGGGTCAAAGAGTCGGAACATTTGGAGATATAGGATGTTACAGCTTCTATCCTACTAAAAACTTAGGAACAATGGGTGATGGCGGACTCTGTACGGTTAACGATGAAACTTTAAAAGACAGATTGATTGCATTAAGAAACCACGGTTCTATGGTTCGTTACCATAACGATGAATTAGGTGTAAATAGCCGTCTTGATGAAATTCAGGCAGCTATTTTAAGAATTAAAGCAAGACATATTGATGAATGGAACTCATTAAGAAGAGAACATGCTGCATATTATAATAAATTGTTCGCAGGTTGTTCTGATATCCAGACTCCTGTAGAACTGGATGATACATATTGTGTTTATCACCAATATACGGTTAAAATTCCTAACAGAGATGAAGTTCACAAAATGTTAGGCGAAGCAGGAATCGGCGCTATGCTTTATTATCCTATTCCGCTTCACTTCCAAAAAGTTAACTCTTGGCTTGGCATGGGTAAAGGTTCATTACCTGTAACCGAAGAAAATACTGATGTTGTAATTTCTCTGCCTATGTTCCCTGAATTAACAAAAGAAGAACAAGATACGGTTGCTCAAACATTGATTTCTTGTATCGAAAAATCAAAGGGTAAATGTTGCTGCTAGTAATATTAGATTTTGTATTATAATAAAAAGCTCTCGCTATTTGGTGAGGGCTTTTTATCCTATCCAACCCATTTTATCAGGGTTGGCTTTTAATCCGTTTTGTTGAAATAAATCGCTGTTTGCAAATTGTCCGATATTATCTGTTTGCTTGCCTTGAAACATTACTTGTAAAAGATTATATAAAGGTGAAGATTTTGCCAGTGTAGTATTATTGGTCAAGCCGGTATCAGGCACACTGTATTGTGTGTTGAAATCCATTCCTAATTTTGAATTTAATTGTACGCCGTTTAGTTGCATAAATCTTCCTTGTTTTTATCCCATAGCCTGCATCGTAAAGACTCCGCCTGAGGGCAAACCTGCCTCATTATATGGTTGCATGTTTCCAACCCCCGGGTGTGGGTAGAATTTTTTGTTGTTTTTTTCTATGCACTGATTTGGGTCAGTCATTGCGTTTTGATAAGCCATATTTACGTTAGCATTTAACCCGACAGAATACCAAAAAGCTTCGAGGTTATTTTTAATATATTGACCGAATGTGTTACTAATTACGTTACGAGTTTCTTCATCTGTTTTTTTGATGCCAAGCTGTTTTGCCGGAGCATAACCGTTTGTGCTTGCCATTGTTCGGTTAAATGAATCTATTGTACGATTATCAGCCATTCTATATCAATCCTTATAAACTCTGCTCTTATATATAATAAGTATATAAAAGGCAGATAATTGCTTTTTTAAATGATGTGGTGTTAATATATCTTAATATTATTTTTTATATGGAACTTTTTTATTCCAAATCTTAGTAGGAATTTTCCAGTCATTACTTATTACTTTGTTCAGGCAGTAAAAACCGTTACCTGAATAGCAGTTTGTTTCAATTTGAGCAGAAGTTTTGGAATATCCTGCAGGGATCAGTCCTTTTTCTGTCCATGCCATAATGAATACATCTTTACCTAAAACATTTGGTTTAGTTTTACCGTTAGCATCAAAGTAGAAAATTAATCCGCTTTCATTTGTATCAATGCCGTATACATTTGTCATATTATTTGCATTATAACCGTCCAAAGTTACGGATACTCCTTTGGCTGTTGTAAATCCTAATATGCCTGTGCCGATACCATCGGCATCTCCGTGTTTAAGACCTGAAGGGTAATAGACTTGATGCCAACAACCTTTTGGATTTCTGTCTACACAAACCTGTTCGACTTTCAAATGTTTGGATAAAAATGAATCAAACCATTCTTTTAAATATCTGCTACTGCCGTCAGCAACAGTTTTGTAGGATATGTCTTCGTATTCTGCATATCGTAGTGTTTGTTGAATATTTGCATAGGTGACTTTTACTTGAGCTTCAAGCTGTTTTTTACGATAAGTTGAAATTAACGTTGGTATTGTGATTGCTGCAACAATGCCTATTATACTTAGAGTTATCAATACTTCAGCCAAAGTGAATCCTGACTTTGATGTTTTATTCATTACTATTTTCCTTTTATTGTTAATAGTCAGCTAGCAATATTAATACTTTAATAGTTAGATAGAAAAATGTCAAGATTATACAATAAAAAAATGAGAGATGAGTTTTTATTTAAATTAGGACAAAGTGTCAGGTACTTACGGATGAAAGAAGGCATATCGCAGGAGGAGCTGGCGTTTCGTGCAGAATTAAATATGAATTCAATAAGTACCTTAGAACGCGGAATAAACAATGTTAAGATAAAAACTCTTTACTCAATAGCAAAAGCGCTTGGGGTAAATGTTGAAGATATTTTGAATTGTCAATTCTAGCAGCTTGTTAAGTTTTGTAAAGTGTAAATTGTACACTATTATTAGCCTTTCGGCTAATCGAAAAATTTATGAAATAAGTTTATTGACATATAAAAAAGGATGTGTTAATATAATTACATAAGATTTAAGTGTAGTCGAAACACTAAATATAAATAGTTCATTAACCCCAAAAACATATAAACTCCTAAATAATAAACACTAAAAGAGACCATTAGGATGCAGAAAACGACCCACTCACTTGTGAGTGGTTTTTTTTGCGGATTTAGTGGGCGGACGGAGCAAAGCGAGTTCGGTTGGCGAACAGAATGAACCGACAGGAGCAAAGCTCCGAAGGTGAAACTCTGAGAGTGTGAAGCAAAATCCAAGACGCGGATTTTGCGGACGGGGCACTGCGCTACCAATAGTGGCGAATTTTTGCAATATGCAGTGCAAAAATTTTTTAATACTCAAATCTGTTCTTTTTCTCTGATTCGGTTAAAATTTTATCAAGTTCGGCTTTATATAATTTCGATTTCGGACAGGTATTGTAACTGTCCAAAAGTGTTCTTAGTGCTTTTACATTATCTTTTGCCGTTTTAAGTTTATATTCATCGGCTTCAAGCCTTGTATCCGTCAGAGAGTAAAGTTCAATCGCGTTATGCTGTGCAAAATCCAGGTAAACGCAAGACGAATTTTTTACGGGCAGATTTTTGTTTTTGTTTATTTTTTGGTTTAAGTAGTCTGCTATTGTTAAGTATTTATAATACTTTTCGGAAGATGACAGACTGTTATTATCATCAATCAGTTCAAAATCTATTTTTTCACCTAGGGATTTTATTTCCGTATACGTAGCAATTGAATATACTGCAAGCAGCAGTCCTACTATCAATAAAAAAACCCCTAACATTAGCCAATCATTTGAACTTTTTTCCATTATGCCCTCTTTTTCTGTGATTATATAATAAAATCTGTTAAAAAGCGAATTATGTGTTATAATGTTAAATAACAAAGATGAGGAATTATGAAAAAGATTAGTTTTGGTTTTTTAGCGATAATTATTTTAGCTATGTCTTCGCAGGTGTTTGCGGATGTTGTGACGACAAGAAGAATTAATAAGCCTCAGTCGCAAACGCAGCAAGCTCCTAAAAGAACGCAAACTTCATCAACAAAACCTATGTCTGCAACGACAACCAGACTTGTTAATAATGTTAAAATATGTAAGCCGTATTCAGAGAGCAATACTTTTGATGTTGACGGTATGAATTTTAATTTTAGTATTAAGATTTTAGGTTGGGTAAATAATAAATGCAGAATGGATTTTGTATCCGATACTGCGGGAATTGCCTCATCATTTCAATCTTTGTACGGGGTAGATGCTTCTCAGGCTGAGATTTTCAGTTTCGCACCAAAGTTCAGGTGCGAGTTTACAAAACAACAGCTTGCTGATGTTGGTGATTCTATTTTGCAAGAAGAGGCAAGAAAAAACGGCGAAAAGATGTTAAAAAATCCTAATGAAATTGATATAGTTCCTATGTCAGCTAATGATATGAAACTTATGAGCATGCTAACTGATGGCAAGACTTGTCAGATGTTAAATACGGGTGATGTTAATAAAATTTTGGATTCATTGTTTGGATATTAAGAAAGGGTTAGTATGAAAAAGATTAAAATTTTAGCGGCTGCAGCGATATTGGTAATGCTTGGGCAAACAGTTTCAAACGCGATACAGAGCGGTAATTTACCTGCTCAAAAAGAAGTTAATAAAAATACGGTTGAGCAGGTTCAGTCAGGTAAGTCTGATTATGTTACCGTATCGGTTCAAAAGCTAAATGAGTTGACCGACAGATACTATAATAATATCAGGACTTGCGAACCTTTGCATATTCATCATTCTTCAGAAATTTTCGGGTCAAAGTTCGGGTTCAATATTGATATTAACGGTTGGAACAACGACAAATGCGAATACCGTTTGGGGGTTAATTTAGATTCATTAGGTAAAGATATCAGAGAAGTATATGATGTGAAGGTAACGGATGAGCAACTTGGGAAATTAAAACCCGTATTAGAGTGTAATTTTACCAAAGAACAGCTTAATTTAATGGTGGATGCAATTATTGCAAGAAACCGGCTCAAAGAAGAGCAGCTTAAGGAAATGCTTGCTAATCCTAATGAAAAATACGTAAACAACAAAAAATACTCAAAAATGACACCTGAAGAAGAAAAACTTGTTGCTGTACTTATGGGCGGAAATGTATGTACCGTACCAAATAAAGATGAGTTAATGAATCAGTTTACAGAGATTATGTCAACAATTCAACCTAAAAAAGAATGTCCGAAGAAAACTGCACCGCAAAGTGACAGTGTAATCCAAAAACCACAAGCTCCTCAATCGTTCTAGGTTATTTTTGCTTACGGTCGCCTGTTCCCGAGCGGTAGCCGCAGATTGAATAAATAAACGGTAATGCGCGTTCTATGTGAATCTTATCGACAAACGGTATTTTTGCAAGAACGCATATTGCTACTGCATCATCAAGGTTTGCAATCATATCTTTGAGTTTAAGTTCTCTCTTAGGTTTTTTAGCTTCTTTTTCGGAACGAAGAGAATTAAACAGTGCTGCTGCAGAATTTGAACCGATTGTAACCCCGAGAATTGAACAGATTATCTTTGTAAAATTATTATTAATTATAGGTTTCTTTGATTTGGAGCAAAGCGCGATTGAACCGTCAACAAGCAGCAGCGGAGCAGATGTTAGTGCCATTTGAAATGCTCCTTCTTTCCACTTTTTCTTTATATCTTCTTTCGGTTCGCCTATTGAACTCATCAGAATACCCCCGATGTTACCGCAGGCTGCCATTGTTAGCATGTGCTGAACTTTGTATTTTACTTTAAAAATATTAGGGGCTTTTTGGTGTTTCATAAATGCTAAAAGCGGAATAGTTACCCCCGTAACTGCACCAAAACCTGCAAGAACTTTATCCCGGGTTGTAATATCTTTTCCGTGTTGTTGGACATCAGGGGCTTTTTTCATATTAATATGACCGTATGAAATCTTATTTCCGTTAATAAAATTTTGCATACGATTGTGTCGGGTTGAAAAATTATGAGGTGTAATTTGGGTTACCATAATGATGTCCTTATCAATTGTTTATTTTACACCAAATTTTAAAAAAGTAAATATCCTAAGTATATCTTATTATACTAATGTGAATTTCTGTTCACATTTTTTAATTTGTCTTAACTTTTCAACGCGTTTTAGTACAAGGTTTGCATTTTCTGATTCAGGCATTGCTGATAGAAATTTTCTGTAATATCTTTTAGCATCAGTTGTTTTGCCGAGTTTGTCAAGGCATAAGCCTATATCTGAGTATACTTTGGTGAATTTAGGATTAATTTTAAGGATTTCAAGATTTAATCCCAGTGCCTGTTTATAAAGTTCCATTTTCATAAACAGTGCGGATTTTCTAAGGTAAGCGTTAACGTAACTTGGCGAGTTTTCAATAAGCTTTTGATAAATCATTAACGCCATATCCTGTTCTTCGCATTGTTCGTGAGCTAGACCCAGTTGATAGATTGCTTCGGGGTTATCGGGTTCCAGTTGGATTGCCTGAATGAAACATTTTATGGCTTTACAAGGGGTTTCATCTTTTAAGTGGCAAAGCCCGAGTTCGTAAAAGGTTTCATATTTGCTGTTATCAAGCAGAATTGATTTTTCCAAATATTCGATTGCTTTTTGTGTTTTTCCAAGGTTTTTGTAACAAACACCTAATCCAAAGTAAGTTTCTGCGTTATTTCTGTCAATCAAAATTGAATTAAGATAAGTTCCGACGGCTTCTTTAAACGAGTCTTCGGCTCTTAAAGTGTCGGCTTTTTTCTGTAATTCTTTTTGCTGCTTACGACGGAGCAGGGGAGTGCTCATATATTCGGATTTTGATTTACTGTTACTCAACTCTTTTTCCTCTTACATATTCATTCTAGAAGTTTTTTTACTTTTGAAGAACAATCGTAAGATTTAAAGATTAATCAACCATTGGATTTATTATCGAAATTGTGCTATAACTTTATTATGAAAAAGGTATTAATTATATTAGGGATAGCTTTTGGTGTTTTGGTGCAGCCGTGTGTGTTTGCGCTTGATGAAGTTCAGCTTGGAGATGTTGAATCAACAAAGATTGAGCTGCCGAAAGTTGACTATAAAGATAAAGAATCTCTTGTTATCAGCGATAAAGAAATTATGGATGAAATTGTAAAGCTTCAAAAAGAAAAAGACCTTGAAGATATTGATAATTTGTGGAAAGGTACGGTTGAGAATAATCAGGTTATCGGGTTTGCGCTGAAAAAACTTTCAACTCCCGAAAGCCAAAGAAGGATTCATTCATCACTTATGGCAAAAACGCTTTCTGCTGTAGTATCTGGTGCATCGCTGGCTCCTGCTTTGATTGGTGCTGATTATATGGTTCAATCGGGGTCTTATGCTGCGGGAAGACTTGCTCAAAATTTATTGAACCGCAAAAATATTCCGCAGGAAGTTCCGTTAACAGATACCGAATTGATTGAACTTGCAGGGCTTGTGGAAAGTCTTCAGGATAAAATTATTAATGCATACTATAACTACAAAAGTTCGCTTTCCCAGTTGAAAGAAATTCGTTCACGCGAGCTTTTGTATAGCAGAAACTACGTAAAAGCAATGGATGAAGAAGATTTTCTGGAAATTGCGATATCATCTGCTTTATATAAAGATATGGAAATCGAAGAATTTAAGTATATGCAGTTATGTAAAAAATATCACTTGGAATTACAAAGACTTGCGGGGAAAAAAGTAGTTGACGGATTGAATTTGTATCAGTATAATTACGATACTGCGCTGTTGGGAGGTAAAAATGTGGTTAAATAAAAAATTAGTAATACTGGCAGGATTTGTTGCCGTTACGGTTTTGCCTGTGAAAGCTGATGTTTTAAGTGATGTTAATCACCCGAAGGCGCCTGCTTATCGCGTCGGTATTTCAGAATTGCCTGAAACACAATTTATTGAAGCTATTCAGCAACAAACAAAAATCGAAACAAAATACGCCCAGCTTGATAACTCTCAAAGTAACAATATCGCAGACAGAACTTATGCTGATTTGAGTATAAAAAATCTGTCAAAAGAAGTTGCACAGGATTTAGAGTTTGAAGAACGGGATATGCTTGCAGATTTGTCATTATTATGGCAAGGAGCTGCGATGCAAAGCGACACCATAAATTTTGCATTGTATAAGCTTGCAAATCCTGATGCTGACAAGCCTGATGAAAAATCAATAAAAAATGTTCTAAAAACCATTGCAAGTATGTCAACTTTAGTCGGTGCGAGTATGGGAAATCCGATTTTGGCGGGTTCCTCGTTAATCGGCGGAAATATTCTCGGGATTATGACACAAGATACCAAGGCGCTAAATTATAAATATACAAGAGTTAATGATGCCGATATGATTATTCTTATTCGTAAGGTTGAGGATTTACAGCAAAACGCGGTTAATCTTTATTACGATTATATGAGTGCAAAAAAACAGCTTGACTTTGCAACAAAACTGGTTGAAGAACGTCAGGAAAAATTTAACCTTGCGCAAAAAAATAACGCTGCTCGCGAGCTTGTTGTAATAACCGATGCCTATTACAGGACTGCACTTGACAGACAAAGAAGTGCAAAATCAGAATTTTTTGCAAAACGTGCGGCTTTAGAACAGTTTGTCGGAAATGAAACATTTGTTCAATTTGAACAAGAACTGCTTGCCCGCGAAAACGGAGAAAAAACATCCACCGTGGTTCCAGAACAAAACGAAGAAGTGCAGATTCAGGTTCCCGAAATAAAAATCCCCGAGCCTGAACAGGAAAACGAAACCGAAGTTATGACAGGTTCGTCTTCAAATATAGAAGATGTAGTTGAAGAGGATGAGGACGTTCAGCCTGAGAAGAAAACTAAAGTTAAAAAACAAAAGAAAGAAAAACAAATAAAAGAAAAAAAAGTAAAAGAAGATAAGGTTAAAGAGAAAAAAGACCCGTTGAAAGGTTTAATATTCCTGCACGGGGAAGATAAAAAGAATGCAGAATCTCCTTCTAAAAAAGAACCTTATTATATTGATGACGAACCTGATTTTCCGATAAAAGTACAGCCTTTGCCAATTAATCCTTACGGGTTCGCTCCGTTAGATGAAATAAAGCCTCCAGATTTAACCCGCGGTGGATATTCTATTCATTCGGATTTGTCATATTAAGGAGGTTTAGGTTTTATGAGATATATTCCTTATGCTGTTTATACAGGACAAAAAAATATGGATATTGACTCAAACCTGCTTGATGAAGCAATAGAAAAGAATCTTCAAGAACCGATTTTTCGGTTGTACGGCTGGGAGCCTGCATGTGTTTCTTTAGGTCGAAATCAGGATGATAAATTTATTGATTATGGCTTTTTAAAATCAAAAAATATTGATGTCGTAAGACGTTTAACAGGTGGTCGAGCGCTTTTACATGATAACGAGATTACCTATAGTTTTATCTGTCCGGTTTCTTATCTTAAACACGGAGAACATGTTGTTTCTTCTTACATCGAAATTTCGCAAATTCTGATAGGTAAATTCAAAAAACTCGGCATTAATTTGGATTTTGGAAACTCAAAATCTGTTAAAACGGGGTTTGATTATTGTATGCTTGTGTCTACAGGTGCTGATTTATGTTATGATAACAAAAAACTTATAGGTTCCGCACAGTGCCGTAAAAACGGATATATATTGCAGCATGGTTCAATTTTATATGATTATGATAAAATTTTATTAGAAACAGTTTTTGGTGAGAAAATTGAAACGGCTGAAATTACAACTGTTAAGCAAATTAATCCGAATTTGACAAAAAAACAATTGATTGAGATACTTAGTAGTGTGGAATAAGAGAGGTTTGTGATTATGAATTTGAAAAAGTTTGGTGCGATAACACAATTACAAACATTGTTGATTGTGGGTATTGTCGGATTAATCATATTTTTTATGATATGTGTTCCTTTTTACAATTCTTGTAAACAAAAAGAAGTTATATCAAAACTTAAATTCATTCATACAAGAATTTTATCTGCTAACAGAATGTATTCTTATGCTGCCGGTGAGCCTATGGATTATTATGATTTGACCAGTAACTCTGCGAGTGAATTCGGTGAAAAATACTTTACGCCTTATTTAAGTGTTGCAACTATTTGTAAAGATTCTCAGACTTCTTGCTGGAAAGATATTAATTATACGGATTTGACGGGTAATAAATTCAAAGATAAAATCACATATAGTATTATTCTACTTAATAATGCCGTGTTAGGGTTTACCAAGGATGAAAAAACGGGCTTGATTTCAATGCTTGTTAATATTGATGGAAATGCAGGAGAAAACAGGCTTGGTCGCGATGTTTTTGTATTCTCTTTTTATAATGCCGATTATCCTCCTAAATTGTGTGATGAAAGTGTTTATAAAAATAAAGTTATTAAAAGCGGGATGCATTTTGGCGGATATGATAAATGCGGCATTCCTTATGATACTTATACTCATAATGAATTACATAAAACATGTAATAAAAAAGCCTTTAAATCAGAGGACGGTCTGGGTATAGGTTCATCTTGTCTTGCGCTAATCCAATCAGGATCTTGGACTATAGACAAAAAATATCCTTGGTAGTATAATCTACAAAAAAAGGGATATATTATGACAAAAAAGATTAAAGCAATGGTAATGGCAGCAGGTATGGGTTCAAGACTTGAACCTATAACGTTAAGGTTTCCAAAACCTCTGATTCCTGTGATGAACAGACCTTTAATGGATATAATTTTATCTCAACTTCACGCTATCGGTGTTAATGAAGTTATTTCAAATACTTATTATCTTGCCGACCAAATTATTGACCGCTATAAAAATAATAAGCTTGGTATTAAATTCTCATCAATTAAAGAAACCGAACTTTCAGGGACTGCAGGCGGCGTGAAAAAATGTCAATTCTTCTTTGATAAAGGTGAAGATTTTGTCGTAATGTCAGGTGATATATTAACAACCGCTGATATTAAAAAAGGTATTGAAATTCATAAAAAATCAGGTGCTATAGCAACTATCGGAGTTAAACAGGTTCCGCACGAACAAGTTAGCCACTTTGGTGTTGTTGTCACGGGTAAAAATGGTTTTATCACAGAGTTTCAGGAAAAACCTGCTCTTCAAGAAGCTAAAAGTAACCTAATCAATACAGGAATTTATATTTTTAACTACAAAATCTTTGATTATATTCCTGAAAATACATTCTATGATTTTGCAAAAAATGTTTTCCCTAAACTGTTAGCAGAAGGTCAAATAAATACTTTCGAAGTGAAAGAATACTGGAATGATATCGGAACAATCGGACAGTATAAACAATCAATTCAGGATGTATTTAACGGAGTTTGTAAAATTAACCACGATAAAATTGTTGAAACAAATTTAGGCAACTATATCGCAGGAGATTCAAAAATTCCTTCAACCATCAGGTTTGTAGGTAATTCTGTTGTTGGTTCTAATGTGAAATTAGGCGAATACATTATGCTTGATAATTGCGTCGTAATGGACGGCGCTGAAGTTAAAACAGGTTCTGAGTTATCAAATTGTGTAATTCTCCCTGCATTATCTGTTGCTGCACAAAAAAGAGTTTCAAAATCATCATCTAAAGACGCTTTAATGGTTTAAATCCTGATTTATCGGGTTTTGGAACCGTCGGGTCTTCTAATACTTTCGGGTTTTTAATTTTTGCGTAGTATTCGTTTGCTTTTTTCTTGTCTTTGGCTGCGGTGTATCTGTCAGCAAGTTTCTTGTATATCATGTCGTTTCCACCAAGATATTTGATTGATTTTTCGTAACTGTCTATAGCATGCTGTTCATCATAAATATTTCTTTCAAGCTTGCAAACGTCACATCTTCGCCAGCCTACATTTGAATAAGCATCTCCGAGTTTTTCATAAACTTCGTAAGCATTTGGGTTAAGTTCAAGCGCTTTATCATAATCTTCAATTGCTCCCTGATAATCTGAGGTTATGCTTGAATTATGTGCGAACATGGAGTATTCTTCAATATTTTGCAAATCGCCTCGTTCAATGTATAACTTGTAATTGTTTGGATTATTTGCGAGTTTTTTGTTTAATTCAATTAATTTTTTTAAGTATTTGATTGAATTTGAGTATGTTTGCGGCTCTAATTCTTCTGCTTTTTCAAGATTTTTTATGGCTTTTTTGTAGTCTTTATCCGTAAGCAGTGCTCGTTTTGCCTGACCGTAATAAGTTTTTGCTAAGCATTTGTTATCACAGGCTTCAAATTCAAAATTAACTTTGATATTTTCTTTAGTAAGACTCGGAACACTTGCTGTTAGTAAAGACTTTGTTGTGTTTGAGATTCTGTCTAAGTCAAAAGCTTTGTTTGTATTGATAGTAACAGTTGCAGTTATCGGTTCGGGATGTTCAATAAAAAACATAATCATCGGAATTTTTATATCGGTTTTTGCACTGTAAATTCCGTCAATATGGGATAAGCGTTTTGATAGTGCACGATTTAGTTTTTTTTCAAGTTTTTGTATCTTTTTAGGTTTTGTACTTGTAATATATAAGTAAACATCCACATTAGGATTAAGCGAAACATCATCTGTTATTATACCTTTTTCAACTAATTCAACCGCTGCATAATCAACCTGTTTTTTGTTTGTTCCAAAAATTGCAATCATATATTTTGACCCATCAATGTAGCGGATTGTTGGTCGGGTAAACATTGTCAGCGCGTCTTGAATTTCGTTTGCTTTTTGCGGGTTATCTGTAGTTGCGACTACTTGATAGTTTGTTGCAGCAATGTAGTTTCCTAAAAGAAACATAATTACGCCGAATGTAAGGATTGCTAAACTTATTAAAATATTCTTTTTCATATTATGATTATACGGATATTGTTAAAAATAACAATACATTTTCTACTTGATTTTTTAGTGATTTGATGATATTGTGATGATGTTCCGATTGTGGACGGCAACTTTGATACAGCTGTGGGACTATGGCGCAGCGGTAGCGCAGGGGACTCATAATCCCTTGGTCGTGGGTTCGAATCCCTCTGGTCCCATTTATATTTAAAAACTCTTATTATAAGGTTTTTTTGCTTAATAGGAGTTATTATGTTATTTGATATTAAAAAATTATTTGCGAAAGATACTGTACTTTTTTGAGTAATTTGCTCAAAAGTTTTCCGTCATTGCGAGGGGGAATAGCCCGAAGCAATCCAGCTTTTAGTCGCTAGGAAGTCGGTTGAGTATTCAATTTTGAAAATACTCATATTACTCTTTTTCTACTCACTCAGAATTTTTATTTCTCTAAAAAATCACCTTATCTTTACACCTCAAGCCAATTTTACCTCAGAGTAATTAAAGAGCAGTTTGAATATTTTAAAATTGTCGGATTAGTAAATCCGACCTGTAAAACTGTTTTACAAAAAAATCATTATATAGTATTATTACTTTAGGTGGTGCTGAATGAATATTGACAATGAAGCAATTGCAAAAAGTTCTGTAAATAAACGAAGTATATGTGCTACAATTTTGGCAACATTTATATTCTTATTTTGTGCAGTATATTGCTTATTTGAAATTATAACTACTAACCATAATCCTGTTTCCATTTGGCTTTTAGGCTTAATGTTAATGAATTTATTTTTTCTTGCTGTAATATGTGCTGATTTCAAAAGAATGAAAGATGAAATCAATACAGAATTAAGACTTACAAAAAATAGTCTGCTAATTCTGAAAAACAATAATATTTACCGGATAATTCCAAAAGAAAGTCTAAAATTATCAGTATCAAATCATATCCCGGCCTTTACAATATGCACCTTGTTCGATAATAAAACCAAAGTTAAAACATTCAGCAACTTAAATTTAGAACCAATATTAACTGAATTGAACTTGAACAATAAAGATGATAAAAATAAGTCTTTAATTTTTATAGGAGTTGTTTGTTTATTTTCAGGTATTTTTTCGGGTTTGAGCGTTAATCTGTTAAGTGATAATCTCGAATATAATAAAGCTATCAGATGTTTGAATGATAATAGAATTGATGAAGCAATTATACACTTGGACAAAACTGTTACATCTTGCCGAAAAGGTATAAGATGTGCCGAGTCTTATAGCATAAGAGGTCATATTAAAGAATATAATTTGAACAATAAACAAAGTGCTTTACTTGACTATGAACAAGCATTAAGGCTGTTTGACGAAATTATCAAAGCAAAGAATAAACAGAATAACGACAGATTGTATATTGGTAGAGCTATTGTTAAATATGATTTGGATGATAAACAAGGTGCCTTAAAAGATTATGATACCGCTTTAAAGATTAATCCTAAAAATATAAGAACATATAATTTACGAGCATTACTTAAAATAGAATTAAAAGATTACAATGGTGGATTAGAAGATTTAAACAAAATTGAAGAATTAAATCCACATGCTTTGAATATGTTTAAAGATACATATTATTATCGAGGGAAAGCAAAGTATGAATTGAAGGATATAGAAGGGGCAAAGGAAGATTACAATAAAGCGATTAAAAAGTTCCCCGATGAGAATTTTAAATGGTATGCTAATAAATAAGAACTTGACAATTTCCCAGAAGAAAATCTTTACACAATAAAATACTCAAACTCTCTGCTAAAAATTATCAAACCGACTGTCTTTTTGCAGATACACAACTCGGACGTTTTGAGTATTTGAAAATAGTGTGGGGATTGGCTTTATTCCCGATATTAGCAGTTTATTTAGCTGTCTTAACTCCTGATGAGAATCCTTTAATTTATCCTGCAGCAATTTTGACTGTGGTTCTTTCATTGTTGTATTTGGTTGTATTTTGGGTTGCGACTTATAAAAGGCTTATGAATATTTTTGGAAGCAGGATAATTTCAGGGATTTCGTTTGTTGTAATTTTTTTAAGCGGAATAATAAAAATTTTGCGTACTTTATTTAGTATATTACTAATGCTTATCCCGGGGAAAAAAGAATCCTATAATATTGTTTCAAACAAGTTATTTTATGTGACTATTCCGATTACAATATTATTATTTGTTTTATTTAGTACGTCAGGTGTTTTTAGATATGTAGACAGTGATGCTATGGCAGAAACGATTAAAACGGGTGATCGTCTTGTTGTAAATGTATTAAAGAAAGATTACAAGCGCGGAGATATAATTGTTCATAAGGCGAATGGTAATACTGTTTATGTTAAGCGAATAGTAGGCTTGCCGGGGGAAAAAGTCGAAATTAAACAATTAAAAGACGGTTCAAGTTATATTTATATTAACGATAAAAAATTAGATGAACCGTATGTAAAAGATATTTATGATTATCCTCAATGTCCTACGGGAAAAGTTGATATCACAGACAATAAAGTTTTAAAATGCGCACCGATAACAGTTGATAAAGACTGTTATTATGTAGTCGGTGATAATCGAGGTCAGTCTTACGATAGCAGGTATTATGGACCTGTTAAAAAGGATTTAATCAAAGGTGTTGTATCTCATATTTGGTATCCGATTGACAGGAGAGAAACTTTTTAGCCATAAAAATTACCTTTTTGCGCGATAAAAAAACAAATGCTTTTTTGTATATTAGGTTATGCAAAAAAGAGATGATGTGTATAAAAACCGTGGACTGTATGAATACGGTGATGTAGAGTTTGCGGATAACGTTAATAAAAAATACCCGATTGATACTCCGGAGCATATAAGGGCTGCGTGGAGTTATTTTCACATGCCGCGGGATTACGAAAAATATAACGAAAAAGATAGAGAAACTATTAAAAACAAGATTATAAAAGCGTGGAAAGCCAAGATTTCACCTGACGGCCCTCCGTCAGCCGAGTAATATATTGATAATTGGAAAGGAAATATTATGAACAGAGTTCTTGTAACAGGTGCAATTTCAGGTATCGGACTTGCAACAGCAATCCATTTTCTTAAAAAAGGGTGGAGAGTTGTTATGGCTGATAAAAATACTGATAACGAGGTTATGGAAACTTTAGAGAAAAGTTTTGACGATAAAGTTTTATTTGTCAAAACAGATGTAAGTAAAGACCATGACGTAAAAAATCTTTATAATAAAGTAAATTCGTTTTGTAACGGAATTGATTGTATAGTTAATAATGCGGGAATTATTGCTCACGGATTGCTTCACGAGGCAACGGAAAAAGAGTGGGATGATTTGATGAACACTGATGTTAAATCAATTTACTTTACGAGTAAATATTTTATTCCCGATATGATTGAAAACGGCGGCGGAACAATTATTAATACCGCATCAATTTCAGGTATTGCGGGAGATTACCAAATGCCTGTTTATAATGCCGCAAAAGGTGCAATTGTTAATCTTACAAGGGCAATGGCGCTTGATTATGCTAAGTATAAAATCCGAGTTAATAGTGTTTGCCCGTCAGCTGTCAGAACAAATATGCTTAATCCCGATAATATTCCGAAATATGCGGCGGTGAATCCGTTAAAAAGGATTTGTGAACCTGAAGAGATTGCAAAAGCAATTTACTTTTTGGCTTCAGATGATTCAAGTTATTGTAACGGTGTGAATTTGCCTGTTACAGGGGGTCTTGATGTGCATTCAGGTCAGCCTAAATAGCGAGAAATTATTTTTGCACGGTATTTTCTAAATCCGAGCTGAAATAACCCGTTATATACTTAAATGTTTTTAAAGCCGTATCAATATCCATTGTTTGCGGCTTATTTTTACGTTTTTCTTTAAATGTTATCGTATTATTTTTTAGGTCAACATCTTGGATAATGTATACATGCCATCTTCTGCCGTCGAATTTTTTCTGACCCGTACCGATTACAAAACTGTGATTTTTTTCTTTTTCCATACGTTTGAAAAGTTCCATAACCTCTGTTTTGTATCCTTTTAAATTCCAGTTAAAGGCTTTTTCTGCAATCGTTCTTGGTTTTACTCCCGTCAGCGTTTCCATAAAGAGTGACGGCAAATTGTTTTCAAATCGATATTTTTTGAAAATTTCGCTTAATCTGCATATCCAAGGTTTAGCTTTATGTTTTTTTTCATATTCTGCGACTGAAATATCAAGGCTTCTTATTATTTCGTTTTCCTGAGTATTATAAAGCTCTTCATATCCTTCAATAGCTTTGTTTGTCGGGATTGAATATTTTTCTTTTTCGCCGTTTTGGGTATAGAAAAAACAGTTGATAAGATTTGGGTTATCATCATCACGTTCAATTTGATTTTTTAAAACTTTTATACCGTTTTCGCTGTGAGTAAGAGCTTCAAGCGTTGACATCAGGTAACAGTCACTAACGTGCTGGGTTGCACTTCTAAAAGTGTCAATATCTCTATCTGATATTGCACCTTGAAAATTTATTTTGAATCTGTTTAAGCCTACCTGCATATTTGTATAAAGTATAATTTATCAGATTTTTTGCTAGATATCTTCAAGATTTTCAGAAAGACTTATTATTGCAGACTTGATTTGCTGTGGTAAATCCTTTGATGATAGGGCTTTTAAAATCTCATCTTTGCTTCCTGTTGTGATAATTCTTTCTGCTCTATATGAATGCGGAAGCTTATAGGCACAAACTTCAAGATTTCTGATTTTTTCGTGACCTTCGATGTTTTTAGGAGGTTTTGCGATTTTTAGGAGAAAGTCTGTAGCGCAAAGCGATTTATCTGTATTTTTGAATTGTTCATATACAGGCGAAAAGTCACCGTATTCAGAAACTTCTCTTTGTGCTCTTTCTTGGAGTTTTTTTAGACTTTCATCTATATTTTCATCAAGTGATTTGACATTATTATCCATTTTTTGTAATCCTTTAAAATTTGTTTTGTTTAAATTTACCGTATTTATTTTATTCATAAGAAACCTTTCGTTTATTTTATAATATTTTTTACTAAATTGCCAGTATTAAGTTAAAAATTTATCTTGGATAACTTTAATTGCATTATCGTATTTATCAGTCGGCAATCCGATTTTTTCAGCCCAAGCTCTGATATTAGAATACAAGCCTATTTCGATACGTGCTCTTTGAAGTGTATCTATTCCTTCTTTGTCAGCCATTTTAACAAATTCATCGTGATGAGCTTCCATTAATGCAATTTGACGTTTTACAAGCGCGTCAATAGGCTTTTTTAATTTTTCTGCTTCAAGAACTTGTTGTAAAATCTGTTTGCTCTGCGATACTAAATCTTTATTATAATTCATTTTTCTCCTTTATCTTAATCTTGTAATATCAACATGTGATACATATTTTGATAATATATCAATCGGAACTTCAGTTACTGCCGAATAGCTGTGCGGATTAGCTATTTTAACTTTTTTTGTTACAGGGTCGTATCCGATTATTGAATAAGCATGATTTGAAACAAGGTTATATTCTTTTAAAAGATTACTTTCTGCTCTTTGAGCAGGTATTGTACCGAAGTTTAGAAGATAATCTTTGTTATTTGAGTAATTATTTAACAAATTTTCAATTCTTGCTTGATTTTTATTAACGCTTATGCCGATAGAACTATCTTTAGGAAGTCCGCCAACAGGTATTCTGCTTGAAAATCCAAGATTTTGGAATCCTAATAATTCAGATAAGGCTTGAGGTGCATATCCACCTTGAATTCTTTGCATAAGGGAATTTGTAGTTACTTCTAAACTTGGTAAGAAATCCACTGTTTGAGGGCGAAGTGCAGTCTTTGCGTATGTTCGTTCAATCATTTGTAACCCTTTACAACCTATCAGTTGTCTTTGAGTTTTAGGAACTTCTCCGTTAGGGAAAGTATGAGAACCGTTAAAATCTTCATATCCTTTGATTGTTACGGTTACATCGTTTCCGTTTAGGCTGAATGATTTATACAATTGTGCTCTTGCTGTCGGGTTATTCATACAGGATGATAATGAACTAACCAAATAGCAATCCCCCAATGAGCCTTGTACTGTTGCAAAACGTTCAACAGGTGGGAATAATTCAAGGAATTTTTCTTTTGTCATGTTCCATTCAACAAGGGAATTTCCGTCGTTGATAAACATTTTATCCCCGATTTCAATCGCATCTCCGCATTGAGTTTTAGTGAAAACTTCTTCAATCGGGGTTCCAGCCTTAAATTCAGGAACAATTGATTTTCCTGATTTTATTAAGTTCAGGTCGTTATAAATATCTTCGCTTAAATCGGAATTACTGTTGAGCATTTTTAATGCTAGAGGATCTAATTTCTTTGATTTAACCAAATCAATTATACCTGAACTTAATATTTTATTGTATTGAGCAGGGTTGTGAAGTTTCATTTCTATTAGGTTTGGATGAGTAAATATATCTCTGTTGAATCCTGTTTCTTCTCCCGCTTTACAAATTGTTTCCAGTATAAATTCACGATTTTTCGCGTCTTTAAATTCAGGTATATCTTTTACTGTTTTTAAAATTTGCGAAAGTTCTTGAGGGTTAATTTTACCTTTTCTTGTCATTTCCATTAGAAAATCTATGTTGTTTTCTGAGACCCCGCTCAAAAGATACCCGAAATTAACTTTTTCATATTGTTTAAAATGCTCTATTACAGATAATAATTTATCAATATCAAACTTTTCTGCAAAATCTATTGCCGCAGGAACTCCGTTTGCATCAAGAATATTTCGATTGTCTAATAATTTCAATCTTAATCTTGTTTTTTGTGGTTCCGGAAGTTTACATTTTTCAAATTTTTCTGCTATGTGATTAATTTGCATGATTCCTAATCGTCCTTGTCCAAAACTTGCAGCAGTCTTAATTAAGTCAGGAGTTTGACTTGCTATTCTTAAAATATTCAGCATAGCTTTGCTACAGTCTTGAATTTCTTTTGGAGAAAAGATATTACCTTTTGATTCATTGTTTATTATATTTTGATTTATATTTCTTGAATTAGCTGACAAATATGATAATATATTTTTCATATAAATTTTATCTTTAGCGTTTGCTAACAAATCAAGTATTTCACTTTGGCGGGAAGGGTCTATTTCGATGATTTGCTTGATAATAGCTTGGTCATATCCTGCAAGTTCAGGTGTTTGTCTTAATTTTTGTTCAGTACTTGTTTCTATTCCTTCAAATAAATTATAAAAATAGTTATCATCAATTTTGTCGTCAAATTTGAGGTTTTCTAACAGTTTAGCATTTAGTGAACCCTTCTTTATTTCTTTAAATCCTTTAGAGTGGATTAATTCATTGTATCCTTCGGGATTTAATTCTTTCATTAATGCAAGGTTAAATTTTATTTTAGTTTTTACCATAGGATCAACATTGCTTTGGTGTGCAAATATTTGATCCATTTCTGACATTGTTTTTAAGAATTTCGGACTCAGTTTATTATCACATATATTATTGATAATTTCAGGATTATCAACATATTCTGCAAGTAATCTGAAAAATGTGTTTTCCTGCATTGATATTGGAGAATTTGTTATTAATATTTGATGCAATAATTTGTCTTGAGTAGATTTATCTAAATTGTTAAACGCACAATCTTTTGTTGCAAAGCTGTTTGATAAAATTGCTTTGTAATTCATTTCTGCAAAGTTACATTTGTTTTGAAGAGTGTAACCTTCATTAAAGAATTGTTCAAATATTTTTAATGTGTTTTCGTTAAATGAATTCTTGCTGGTTAAATTTGATATAAAGTTAAGTATATTTTGATTATTAAACATTCCTGAATCAAAAGCTTCGATTAAGTATTTTGAAAATTTCGGATAATCTTTTACCATAGCATCAATATCGCCAATGCTTCCAAACATTTTTTTTATTGGTTCAAGAATAGCATCAACAGTAGGAGAATCTTTTATTGTTTTAAAATATTCAGTTACTTTTGCCATATCAAAAGTTCCGTCAGTATTTTTTAACGGAGAAAAATCAAAGAATCGGATAGTTCCTTTTGCTCCGTTTGCACCCAATTGGAGTTGTAAAAACGGACTGCTTGCAGTTTGTGCTTGTCCTATCGGGTCATTGAAAAGACTGTTGATGTAGGCCATCATTTTTTGGCTTGTATCTATTTTATCAAACGGAAGTTTTGCAAATTCGGGTTTCCAGTTTTGTATAATTCCATGCAGATATACTACAGGAAAGTCTACTTTTTTCATTGCTTCCAATGGCAGACTGTTTAAGGATTCAGGATATTTCAATAATTGTTGTTTTAAATAATCGTTTATTCTGCCCTTGCACATTGAAGTAATAATTTGCAAACTTTCTTCGGTTGTTCTTTGGTGTTTTACGGAGGTTTCAATTGGAGAAGTTTCACTTGTTTGCATTTCTACAGTTGCAGGGTTAAATGAAACCGTTTCATAGTAATCATTCAGTGCCAGTTCTTGGGTAATTTCACCTTTTTTAAGTTTTTCTGCTACTTCGTGAAGTTTTACCAGGTTTTCTGCTTTAAGTCTTGCATCAAATTTAAAACCTTTTCCGTAGTCTTCAAGTTTTGGCTCTGTGCTTTCAAATCCGAGTTCAAGTTTTCTGAGGTGGGTATAGTAATCAGTAAGATAACGATTGTATTCCTTATAAGTTTCTTCGCTCATTGTTTCTTTAGATAAAAGTTCTTTAATCGGATTGTAAAGTGGTTCAAGTTCTTTATGTTCCCCTATAATGTTTTTATTTGTCCTCAAATCGTACGGAATATGTTCACCTTCCGCAAATTCGTTAACTTTGTCTCCGCGGAATTGCCATTCCATAATTTCGCCTGTTTTGGTTTTGAAGTTTATTTGCAGTGCTGTGTAGCCTGAAGGTTGAGCTTTTGTTGTCGGTTTTTTGCCTTCGGCTTTCATTTGGGAGTAAAGCGGGTCGGATTTGTCAACTTTGACTACGTAATCAATATTTACACCGTGTTGGGCTCCGAATTGTTTTAATTCTGCAAGCTGAGCTTCTGAAAAATACGGAATACCGTTTTCTGATACGTAGTTGCTGATTCTTGCTGTTTCAAGTCCTTCTTTGCCTTGGGCTTGGGACAGAATCATTCCTTTCAGTTTTTCCAGTGCGGGTGCTGATTGAAGTTCTGCTGCGCGGAGTTGTGCTCCTTTGATATCTCCTGCTTCTATTAAGGCTTTTACCTCAGGATGAGTTGTAAAGTCTTGAGATTGGACAACCGTTCTTGCTCCGAAGGCATCACGAACACTTTTTACCGCATCTTCAAGGGGTGCATTCGGATTGTCTTCAAGATAGTTTGTAATTTTATCGTATAAACTTTGTTCACCTTTTACACGGGATGTCATTTTCCCGATTTGATCAAGTCCCGCGTCTTTTAACATCTGATTAAGACGGTCTGTTTGATTGGTGTATCTTTCTCTCAGTGAACTTACTTCTTCACGGACAGCTGTTTCTTTCGGTTGTTTGTCTGTAGTAATGGTTGCTCCGTTTTGTTCTTGAAGTCTTGAATCCATAAGTATTGCGGATTCTGCACTCATAAGAGTTTGACAAAGTGTAACAGCCTCAGCGGGAGAATTTATTTTGAAATTACCATTCGGTGTTTTTGCAACTAGAACTTTTTGACCGTTAACTTCAGTATGTTGAAATTCTATATTCTTTAAGCTATTAAATGATTTTAACTGTTCTTGCATTATGCCTGCTTGAGTATTTTTCTTACTGCAAAATGCCATAAGAATTTTAGTTAAACCTTTACAGCTTGTAAGTCCTTCCAGTTGATGTCCGAGTTCTTGTTTAATTAAGCCCAAAAAAGATTCTTCATTGGAATATTGAGCTTTTAGTGTTCCGTCTTTGTCAAAAGCCAATGCCGTGAATTTTGCAATCATTCCTGCCGGTACCGAGTAACCTGTAAATGCCAGAATTTCAGTGACAAATTCCGCGGCTTTTCCTGCAATATTTGAACCCGGTGCTGTCAGATAATTTGCCATAAGTTCTGCCCCACTTACGGTTTTTCCTGCTTCAATCGGTTTTGTTATTACGGCAAGTTTTTTAGCATCAGGTGCTTTAAATAATTTAGGTAAGGTAGTTGCAGCTCTGTTTGAAACTGTAGCACAAACTTTTTGAAATTTTGGTGCCATATAACCCGCAAAGGCTCCAAAACCTGTTGAAACAGCAACGCTTTGAATATAATTTGACACATCAAGTTTGCTTATGGGGGTATCTTTTACGGCTAAATCCAAGCCTTCTATAGCTGCTGTGGAACTTCCCATAAGCACTGCATTGGCAATAATATTACCTCTTAATCCTCCGCCGATTGCTCCTGCAAAACGGCTTGTTAATCCTCTTGAAAGCGGGTTCATCATAGCGTAAATACTTAGTGTTAAGTTTCCGCATCCTGCCCAGAAGGCTTTGCTTTCAACAAATTTGCTTGTATTATCAACAAGCCTTGAACCAAAAGCTTTTTTAAATGCATTTTGATATTGAGGTGTATTCGGATCAACTTTGTTATTTACAAGTTCGATAAAGTCTTGGATATTCTTTTCGTTAAATTCAATACCTGTTGTTTGGTAAAAAGCGTTTCTGTAACCATGATTATTGCCTGATGATAGTTTAGTATTGTCAAGCATTTTCAAGATTTGTTCTTTTTCCTTTTTTAAGTGTTCAATATATTCTGTTGCACTGTGAGCTTGTTTACAGTCAAAAGTTTTATCTATGCCTGTTGCAAATCCTTCATAAATTTTTGCTAACATTCCGCTGTTATCTTTATATTGTTGAAGAATTGTGATACCTTGATCATATTGAGTTTCAATTATTTTAGCTGCATAGTTTTGTGTTCGTAATCTCGGAATCTCAGGCATGACCAATTCGCATCCCATGTAATTTACGGCATTGTTTTGGATTTCGTCTTTTGTCATTATAGATATGCCTGTCGCTTCAAATGCCATTATTACCTGATCTAAAGATTCGGGAGATTTGTTGCCCAGTGCTGCTGCAACTTTTTTTAAGTCTGTTTGGCTTAAGTTCTCTTGTGGAATCGCACTAAGGCGTTGATAAATTATGTGACCTAAAACTCCTTCGATATTTAAGCCCAGGTGTTCTTTTATTGCATATTCAAGCGGTTTTATCGTGTTTCCTGCTTTTATTGTTTTGCCTGAATCAAAAAGGGATATTCCCGTTTTTGTAAAGACTCTTTTCTTTATTTCTGTTAAATCGGTAATTTTAGCATTTTTACATTCCTGAATAGCTGCGATAGCTTTTTGACGGTCTTTTTTTGATAAGCTGTTCAAAACCTGATAAAAGGCATTATTTCCCTGATTTGGAGCAAATCCTGCGGCTTTTGCCACTGCAATTGAGGTCTTATCTCCTTCAAGTGCTACGGTGATTTTTTCGCCCGGATTAAGTCGTTTAACAAGGTCTTTATTTACCATTTGGAGCCGAAGGGCAAGTGTTCTGATTTGTTCTTTTGTTCCGTTTGGTAAAATTTCACGTGCAAGGCTTTCAACAGAGGTATGCTTTTTCTTTATTGTATGTTCGGAAAGTGTGCAGGTTAACAAATCTGCCTGCTCATGTTTAACATTCCAATTGAAAAACTCTGCCTGAGCTTCTTTAGATGTTTTTCTGTTTTTTACGGATTTATCATCTGCGGCAACTTCGTTTGGAACACGAATTATTCCGCCTACTTGCATATTATCGTAATTAAAGTTGCCTTTGTTTAGTTTATCAAGTTGTTGTTTTGTAGTTTTAAAATCTTTTGTTAAATCGGCAATACAATCTCCGTTTTGTAAAACAACGTAGGTGTTTCCTTCTCCGTCGTAACGTATATTGTATGAGTGTCCGTTTACTTCAATGTTTTGAGCCAATCGGTTAAGGTTTTCATTGTTTTTATTGCCATATTTATCAATGTCGGTACTGTTGTAAATATTGGTTGTAATTTTATCCTGCGTGATAATAACTTCGCGCAGCAGACCGTTTAAGGCAAAATCATTTGTAACAACGGTAACTGTACCGTCAGGTTTTGTCGTTGTTCTGTTTATGAAATCGGTTTTATTTATTTCTCCTGTTTCAGGGTTAACGTTAAGCGCGGTTGTCGTAATTTCCGTTCCGTCAGCTAAAGTTGTATGGATAACAGCAAATTCTATACCGTCATCATTTCTGAGATATGTGTATGTGGTTTCTGAGCTGCAGTCAGTAGCTTTTTTTGATTTAATTTTACCGTTTTCGTATTCGATTGTTTCTTTATCGGTTTTTTCTACGTCTTGAGTTTCTGAACAAGATTCACTGCGTTCTATACTTAAGCCCATTGTTCTGCTGTTGGAAAACCCCGTTCCGAATGCGGAGTTTTGACAGGCTTGTTCGTATTCTGCACGGGAGATTATGCCGTTTGTCATCATTGCAGATAATATAACCTGTTCGGGTTTTCCTTTTAATTCCGAATTCGAAGCAATAAAACTGTTAAGCTTTTCTTGGACATTAATATTCATACTAATATCTTATCTACCTTTAAATTTGTATACTTCTATTAGTACGGCGGATTTTGGGTAAAACTTTAATGATTGTTAAGAAAATTAACTTTTACTGTCAAAATTTCGGGTTTATATGTTTTATAACAGACGTGAAAGGTAGTTATAGAATATGAAAATCCCCGCAATATACTCTCCTAATGTTTTTACCCCGCAAATTAAAAAAGAACAAAGATCACAGAAGCCTTCAGTGACGACACCAATGGAATTAAGGTCACAATTTAATGACCATTTAATAAGTTTTGGCGAACGTGTTGATAAAGGTTTGAACAGGTTTTACAACGAAAATAAAGGTAGAATGCCAAAAGCAGTCAGAGCACTGGTTGAGCCGATGCAAAACAGAGGAGTTATTACTCCGCTTGAAGCTCAATATTATGCGTACCAAAAACTAGAAGATGTTGAAACTGTTGAAGGTATTAAAGAAGCTTATCCAAAAGAGGTTGAACCTTTGTTTGCGGATTTGAAAGAAGTTTCGCAATCAAATGCGACAAGAGGGATAATACATTCTATAAATGAAATGTCGGATATCTATGAAAACGGCGTTTTGCAGGGAAAAGAAGACTTTACAGTTTATCTTGTAAAAAAGATATTTTTGGAATCAAAAACTATTGATGAAATCAATCAAGACTTAGATGAAGATTTGGATGAAGATTTTAAAACTTATTTCAAAGGAAAAAATCCTGATTCTCCTTATGTTCGTTCATCTACATTAACCGCACTTGGGGTAAAAATGCCTGATGCGGATTACATGACGTCTTTAAGGTTCACAAGAGACGGATATTCTGATATGATGGGTGTAAAAATTCGCAAAGGTTTGAATGACTTTTTAAATTCTTTAACCCCGGAACAACGAACAGCCCGTGCGGTTCGTCAAACAAGGGAATTTGAAAAATGGTGGAATCGTCTTACCATGAATGAAAAAATCGATATGATAGCCGAGACCGAGGCTGAAATCAAAATGTTAAAAGCTTTTAAACGTGAAGAACGTGCTGAAAAGAAAAGGTTGAAAGAAGCGGGTGTTTTCGTTGAAGAACCTGTAGAAAATCAGGAATCAACTCCAAAAACTCGTACAAAAGTCGGTTCAAAAGAATTAAAACGTAATGAGCTGTTTAAATTGTGGGCAACACTTAATTTGAAAAAGTTTGCGGCAAGTCTATCTCAGGCTGATATGGATACTTTCCATTTAAGACGTATGCATAAGCAGCTTAGTCGTTGGAAAGAAATGACGCCTGCGGAGCGCACGGATTATATTTCAAAGTTGAGAGCAGGAGCAGAACCTGTCAGATATTCTATGATTGATGCTTGGAACAATAGTCCTGAAATTATCAAGGCATTATATCTTCATTTGAAAGAAAATCAGGTTTATAAGCCTGCCGATTTATTGTATTCAACAGAAGAGTTTTCAAAGTTTCAATCAAAAGTAATGACAGAATTTTGGGATAATAATCCTGATTTTGCGCAAATGTTAGGTGACAGAATTCATTTATCACATAATAAAATTGAAATGGCAATAAGGCGCGGAACTTTTGAAGATTTAAAGATAGAAATCAACAGAAACAAAAATCAGAGAAAACGTGAACTTGAGGCTTACAAAAAGTCATTAGATGTTCCTGTAACCACGCCGCAGCCTGAAGTTAAAGAAATTGATTATAAAGAAGAATTTCGTCAGGCTTATGCTACAACTATTCAAGGGATGATTCAGTCAACCCCTAAAAATTATTTTACTGATGTTTACGAGTATGGATTGGAAAACTTTCCTGAAAAGGTTATACGTTTATGGACAAGATCGATTAAAGATGCTTCTTCGCTAACTCAGGAAGAACTGACGCAGCTTAAGGATGCTTTGCATTTTAGTAATACACAAGAAATTATGAAATTTAATTATGCTTTTGAAGTTGCAATGGCTGATACTCTTTATAACGCAACAAAGAATCCTGTAGCTTTCGGGTTTAATGCCGCTCATCTCAAATCTGCAATCTACCAACTTGAGCGCGGTGAAAATCCTATCAGAATCGTTGATGAAACAGGTCAAAATGAAGATGTTGTTTTAAATGTTGATAAGAAACATAAAAGAATTGATAAGGAAAGAATAAATCAGTTGTATGAATATTATAAAAAAGATTTATCTACTGATGAACTTGCTGATATTATTCGTTATAACTTTGGATTTGATATTCCTGATGATGAAGATAAAAATGTTAAGGTTAAAACCTTAGAACGGGTGTTGGTAGATTATATCCGATCTTACGGTCGTTCTGTTAATGTGATATTTTCTGATAAGTCAGCTTATCCTCCTGAGGTTAAATCTGCTTATGTAACTAAATTCCTTGCTAACATGCCTAAAGGTATAAGAAAAAATGTTTATACAACTTTAGAGAAAGATATGGATTTACAAACAGATACATATATCAGGCATGCTCAAGGTTTATTTGGACGAAGGTTCAGGTTCCTGCCAAATGTCATTGTTGACAATTATTTTAAAGAGTTAGGTTCCAGATTGAAGTTTGATAACAGCCGTTTAGAAATAAGTAATTATTTAAGTAAAATTTGTAAAGTTCGTATTAAAGCAAGTGACGGTGCATCTATTGTTATTTTACCTAAATTATCAATTAAAAATCCTTATATAAAATATCAAATGCTTGCAATGGAACAAGCTTTAGCTGATTCTTTATATGGTGCAACTGAAAGCGAAGATGTTTATAAGGTTCCGTTTGAGGCTCTTTGCGATAAATTGGAATTGTTTTCTTTAATCAAAAAATATCCGGTAGAAGAAACAACGTCTTGTCCGACGGTTGACGGTTCAACATCTCAACTTAGTATTAAAAGACGTGTTAATTTAAGTAGTATTCAACAAAAATACAAAGAATATATGAAAGAAATTGATGAATGGATTGAGGAAACCGAAGAATTATCTCATCCTGATTATCAAGAATTACTTTATATCTTAAACCCTGAAGAAGGTAATACTACAAGAGATTTAAATGTCGCGGAAAGAATGGCATGTTATTTCCCTGATTTAAGTGAATTGGATTTTACCTCAACTCTTGGCGGTCCAAGTGTTAAACTTACTATAAGACCAAAAGATTCTTCTAAGTAAATAATTATGAATTTTATATTATGATGCCTTATTTTTGATATAATCAAAACATAAGGGAGATTGGTATGAAAGAAGAATTGTTATCTATATTAGAAAAAAACAGCAGGATTGATTTTTCAGAACTTGCCGTATTATTGGGTAAATCTGAGGAAGAAGTCTTAACGCAACTATCCGAACTTGAAAAAGAAGGTGTTATTTGCGGCTATCATACGCTTATTAATTGGGAAAAAACATCAATTGAAAAAGTTATGGCACTTATTGAAGTAAAACTTACGCTGCAAAGAGGGCGCGGGTTTGACAGTATTGCCGAGCGTATTTATAATTACCCTGAAGTTAAGGCTGTTTATCTGATATCGGGCGGGTATGATTTGCTTGCAATTCTGGAAGAAAAAACATTAAAAGAAATTGCAAGTTTTGTATCGGGGAAATTATCGACAATTGACGGAGTTTTAAGTACAGCAACACATTTTATCCTCAAAAAATATAAAGACCACGGAACAATTTTAAATAAAGAAGACAAAGATGAAAGAGAGGTTATTACCCCATGAGGAAATTTCTTTCCGACAGTGTTATAAATATTAAACCCTCAGGTATAAGAAAATTTTTTGATATCGTAAGCGAGATGAAAGATGCAATCTCCTTAGGAGTTGGGGAACCTGATTTTGATACTCCATGGCATATAAGAGAAGAAGGTATTTACGCGCTTGAACGCGGTAAGACTTTTTATACATCTAATTCGGGGTTAAAAGATTTACGCATAGAAATTTCAAATTATTTAAAAAGACGTTTTAATCTTAATTATGATGCCGATAATGAGATACTTGTGACTGTCGGCGGATCGGAAGCTATTGATATCGGGCTTCGAGCTGTTATAAATCCGGGGGATGAAGTTATAATCCCTCAGCCTTCGTATGTTTCCTATGAACCTTGTGCTATTTTGACAGGAGCTAAGCCTGTTATTATTGATTTAAAAGCAGAAAACGAGTTTCGGTTAACTGCTGAGGAACTTTTGGCAGCAATTACCGATAAAACTAAAGTTCTTATTCTTCCTTATCCGAACAACCCTACAGGTGCAATTATGGAACGGGAAAATTTGGAAGAAATCGCTAAAATAGTAATCGAAAAAGATATCCTTGTAATGTCTGATGAGATATATTCAGAGTTAACCTATAACGGTAATCACGTGTCAATTGCAGAACTTGAAGGTATGAAAGAACGTACCATTCTGATTAACGGGTTTTCAAAGTCTTATGCGATGACCGGCTGGCGTTTAGGGTATGCTTGCGCACCAAATGAGATTATAAAACAAATGACAAAAATTCATCAATTTGCAATAATGTGTGCGCCAACTACAAGCCAGTATGCGGCTGTTGAAGCTTTAAAAAACGGAGATGAAGATGTTACTCAAATGCGCCAAGCTTATAATCAGCGCAGAAGATTTTTAATTGATGCTTTTAAAAAAATGGGATTAAGCTGTTTTGAACCTTATGGCGCATTTTACGTATTTCCTTGTATAAAAGAATTTGGAATGACAAGTGAAGAGTTTGCAACAAAATTCTTGCAGGAAGAAAAAGTAGCATTGGTCCCAGGGACTGCATTTGGCGATTGCGGAGAAGGTTTTTTGAGGATTTCTTACGCTTATTCGCTTGAAAATTTAAAGAATGCGATAGGAAGATTGGAAAACTTTATTGCCCGTTTGCGTAATGAAAAATAAACTACTCGGGGAGTAAGCCGACTCCGACTGACTGATTTTAACTTTATATGTTTAGGGTTAAATAGTGTTAATCGGAGAAGTTATATATGCGAAAATTTTTATTATTGGTAATGATTGTTTTATTAGGATGTAGAGTCTTGGCAGAAAGTATTCATTTTGGTGATTATATCTATAAGCCTAAAACAGATAATCAATATTATAAGGATAATGAAACTCCTGAAAATTGGACAAGTAAAATAGATGTATTTTATTACCCTGAGATTTCTAATCCGTTAAAATATGCTGCAGATGAAGATAAACGAATTGAAGATGATGAAAAATGTGTACTGTTAAAGTTTATTCAAAATAAAAAACAAAGTATTGCAATAATAAGTTACTTGGAAAACGGTATAGAACGCGACGGAAATTACTTTGCCTATAATATTTACAAATACCAAAAGCACCCTAAAAAAGGTATAGTTGTGATGCGTTATGTGAAAAAATATATGTTTAATTCAAACGAGGAAATTTCAAAAATCGGGCAGGAAATCCGTAAAATAAATAATGATTATATGGAACGAATGGTTATAACAGATATTCCGACAGGAGAATGGGATAAAGAAAAGGACCCCAAAAAATAGGGTGTCCTGCGATTAATTGATATAATATAAGTTTTTATAGCAGCGCGCGAGCAAAAGCTCGCGCGCTTTGTTTATGTTTAAAAACCTTTAAAGTAAGCAATAACAACCATAATAATTGTTACAACGGCTGCAAAAATCAGTGTACTTAAAACTCCTGTTCCTTTGCTGTCGGTGTAACGATTCGTTTGTATAGGGTTATTTTCGTTATTATTTGTCATATTTATTTCTCCTTAATTTTTGTTTTCTAAAAAACAGAAACGGACAAGCTGTTTCTGGGTTAAAGTCTGTAGTATGTGTAAAAATCTTTAATTAAGGAGCACGGGTACAAATCTCATTTTTTAAATAGGAGGATATTTTATGAGATGTACTGTAAAATAATTTGTTGTAATAAGCTGTGAAGATTTGTTGGATGAGTTTATTTTGAGCATTTGATTTGTCTATATTTCCAAAGCTTTGATTGTTTCTTCTGTCTTGAATTGCCGAAAGCTCAAGATTTCCGGTATTAACCGCAGCGATAGAAGTTTCGCTGTTAAGTTTTGAAACAGCGCTAACAACAGGAATTGAATTAACCTCAGAAGTAATTTGATTTATCCCTGAGGCTGATGCAAAGGTTGGAATAAATAAACAAAGTGCTGTAAAAAATATTTTAAGAAAATTCTTCACGAGGATATTTTAACATAAAGAGGTTTATAATAAAAATAACGTTATGTATTAGTCGAATTAGTGAGAATATTTTTATGTTTATATTATAATATGTGTATGTTGAAGTGGCACTTTGCCGTGGCAAAACGATTAAGTATCGTTTTGCGAGAGGGTTGACCTTGAGTCAACATTCGCCACAACGACACAAATAAAGTTAAAAACCATGTCGAAGTGGCACTCTGCCGCAGCAAAATGATTAAGTATCATTTTGCGAGAGGGTTGACCTTGAGTCAACATCCGCCACGACGACACAAATAAAGTCAAAAACCATGTCGAAGTGGCGGAATTGGTAGACGCGCACGATTCAGGTTCGTGTGGTTAACGCCTTGAGGGTTCGAGTCCCTTCTTCGACATTAAACTTTTTAGAGCTCTCATTGTGGGGCTCTATTTCAGTATTTATAGTGCTTCTACGAGTTCCAATCATAGTTATTTTGGTTAAATCTAAAGTATTATTTTTGAGAGCCTGTTTTGCACTCTCAGAACGTGTTTCCAGAGTTCCAGTCAATGTTTTTAAGTCTGCTGAAAATTCTTGTTTTTTCTGCAATTTTATTTGTCTGAGATATTCAAATACAGGTCTTAATTTTATTCTGAGCCTATTTGTTTCTTCATCATAGATAATACTTTCTGTAATAGTGTTAAGAATAAGTCTTTTTTCTTCTAAGGTAGCTTTCAAGTATAGTTCAGGGATTCTGTTTGCGAAATCAATCAAAATGCTAATACGCTTAGTTGTATCTTTTGAATTTTCAGCTAGATTTGTTATTTTACGAGCAATGGCGTCTTTTTTTGCTTCCAACTTTCTAAGCACTTCGCCTCTTGTAATTTCGCTAACCTCAACTTTATTAGTTAGATATAATGCAATATCATCTACAATGTTATCATATTGTTTTCTTAATTCATCAATGGACTTATGCTCATACTTCTTTAAGTCATCGATAGCATTATAAATTTCTTTTTTAATTACTTTTATCTCTTTTTCAGTAATATCAAAACTCTCAATTACTTCCTGCATTGCTTCATCAATAAGGTTTTCATTGATATTCTTTTCTTTTTTGTGTGCTTTTGAATAGTTTGAACAATGATAATATACATAAGTGCCGCTGTTATTTGCCCCATGTTTTGTAATAGCTACCAGGCTGTAACCGCATTTTGCACATTTGATAAAATTAGAATATGTATAAACTAATCCTTTTGGTCGTTTCACATCTTCCCCTTTTAACATGAGTTGCACTCTATAGAATAACTCATTAGAGATAATGGGTTCATGCACACCGTCAAATATGTCATCACCATGAGTAACTTTTCCAACATATACAGGACTTTTTAAAATATCTTCAATGCGTTTTTTAGCATAAGGTTTGCCTTTACTGTCAACAAAACCGTACTTAGCAAGCTCTTGCCCTACTCTTTCATAGGAAAATAAACCCGTTGCGTAGAGTTCATAACAACGTTTTATGTAATCTTTTTTATCGGGGTCAGGAATTATAATGCCATGTTTGTATTCATCTCTTGAATTTAAGTAACCTACAGGAGCTTTACCGAGTTTGTAACCTTTTTCAGCTCTATTTCTAAGAACAGAACTTGTCCTATCCTTAATATTGTCAAGTTCATCTTCTGCTTGCCCGATATAAACACCTATAAGAACTTTTTTAACTTTAGATATATCATCAAAATTTTCCATAATACTTGCAATAGTACAGCCGTATTTTTTTATAGGCTTTAGTATCTCTGCAAAGAAATCTTCTAAACAACGAGAGAGTCTGTCTAACTTCCATACTACAACATAGGCAATTTCATTCTTATGTTCTCTTACATACTTTAACATAGTTCTTAGACCTTTGCGGTTGGTGTTGGAACCAGTTTTGCCTTTATCTTCAAAATATACAAACTGATAACCTTGTTTTTGGGCTTTCTTCTCACATTCTGAGCGTTGCATGTCTAAACTTAAACCACTGTTGGCTTGTTCTGCGGAGCTTACTCTGCCATAACCTACTACAATTCTTTTGTTACTTCCGATTTTCTTTGTCATGTTTTTTCTCCTTCTCTATTATAGCATCATTATTGAGGTTATCGACTCTAATGCCTATATGTGTAACTGTTATCATAAGTTGTGTTAATAACGCATTTGATACAACTGTATCAATCGTATTATTATCGGCAATAAATTCTACATTTAACTTCTTATTCATTACTGCCCTCCGCATTTCTGCTGTAAGTGGCATAAACCATATTAAGTAAGTTTAATACCGCTGTTATTGTTTTGGGTTTGCGAAAACACAGAAACTTATATAAGTTTGCCTTAATATATGGAATTAATTTATTAAATACCTTATTTTCAGGGCTGATATTATATTCAGTTATTATATGAGCCTTTGTTGTAGCATTATTAAAATCATTTTCTCTAACTAATTCTGAAATTCTTTCCGCTACTAATAATTCCTTAAATTCTTCTTCTGTTAAAGGTTCTTCTTTTTCATCTTTTCCCGCTATTGGTTCATACCAGGTTAAAAATTTTATTAGTATTTCTTCATCAATACCCAAGTCATATAAAATCTTAAGAATAGGTGTTGCAGTACTATCAAGAACATCCCTTAATGAAACCAATTCTCTTTCCCTTTTAGGAATGTCTAAAAAATCTCTCATTACTTCAAATTTTTTCATGTGAAGTTCAAGTCTTAAAGTTCTTCTTGCTATATCTTCCCCAATTATTCCAATTCTGTCAGTATATAAAGTAGTTCTATTTTGCTTTATAATACTATGCCGTAATTCTTCACCTTTGCAGTATATTGCTAAGGAATAACCTGCTTTTATTGCTCTTTTACTTATTAGTAAACCGTTTCTTTTATACTTTCTAGGGTAATACTCTTTGCTCATTATGGGTAGGAATGAACCGATTGCATCAATCATTCTTTTGGTTTGTAATTCACTATCAAATAATAAATCAATAGTGTTATCTACAATGTAGCATCCTGCTACTTCAATGAATTCATCTATGTCAAAACTAAATAAGTGCAGATTAATTATTCTACTTAAGCAATCATGAATATTCTCTCGGGTAATTAGTCCTAAGTCCCCTTCACTAGCCATTATTTTGCCTGAAACCCAAATTACAAGAATATCACTTTTGATATAAATATTTATAATGCCAATAGTATTAATATAAACCTCATAAGGAATTTTACTATCAGGATATAAATGACTGTTTATATTTGAAGTTGTAATTTCACTATCAAAATCATCTTCTGTAATGTCAAATTCAGAATCTTCTTCATTATCTTCATTATCCCAGTTATCAAATAGTTCATTCACAATATCTGTATCGCTAATTTTTATTTCTTGTTCGCCTTTTAGGACATTTAATGCTTCTGATAATTTTTCGCTTGCTTTAAAATTAGCTAGTTCTTCTAAATTCGCTCTGTGTGGATTAGGCGGTAATGTTGGAAATATTGTTTCTTCCATATTTTGAAGTTGAAAGTTGATACGTTCACCATGTTCCGCCAAGTTGACCCACATCTTTAAGCTGTCAAAAGAATTTATAATTGAAAAGTTATTAAGTGCTTTTGCCTGTTCTAAAAGATTTTTACAATCTTTTATCTGTGTCAAAATTGTACTTAAAGCTACTTTTCTTTTGATACTACTACCTTTAACAGACTTAGAAATTTCGGGTTCTAAGTCAAAGTCATTTGTTTCGTTATTGTTTAATTTATTTTCAGTATCAGCCATTTTTATTTTCCTTATGGCTAATATTGAATTACTGTTGAACTAACAACCTTACAAATAATGAAAATTTGTAAGGTCAAAAAACTAGAATAAAAAACAAAATCTATTCTATACTAGCTTTTACCAAGATTATGTAAAGTTTTATATAGTTGTAAGGTTGAATATTTTTGTTAGTTTAAAATATCTCTTGATATAACATATTGTGCATCAGTTCTGCTGTATGATAATAATTTTATATCTTTTTCATACATTTTATTGTATTTTTTATTGAGTCTATTTTTGATAACATCAAATGAACTCTTATTACAATAAGGTAATAACTCTGTTTTTGTTACAACAAATATTCCACTATTTGCAGAATTTATAAGGAAGTTAAATAATCTTTTTTCATCTTTACTAAATTTCTTATCTTTTATAGTTTTTAGATTTTGAGTTTTCTTTGTTGTTGCTTCAGGTTTTATATAATCTTCAAGGTTAACGCATACTTCCCAATCAAAATAATTTTCATATTTATCGTAAAAATCCCCTGTAGGTTCACCATCTTCATAATAATCGTAAATTTTAATCGGATAAGCAACGTTATCAGTGCTTTCGGTTTGTATATTAACTCTTGATATAAATGTTTCATTTTGAAAGTATTCTGATAAGATACAAGGCATAAATCGTATATCATGAATTGGATAGTTACTAGGGGTCTTGTTTTTATTTCTTGTTGCAATAAGTTCTTCTTTTAATGCAGATATTGAATCGATATCTGTATAAAATCCTCTGTTAAGTTCGTCAGCATAACCTCTAAGATATGTATTAAGCAATTCTCTATCTGCTATTGACAAAGTAATAGTGAAATTTTGAATATTTACATTCAAACAATTTCTTTGAGCATTAATGCAGGAGTTAATTGCATTAGCATAGTAAAATAGTTCATTTCTAGAATTCATAGACCTATCTTTAGCCACTAATTCCAATGGTTCATCATTAATCAGGAACCTTAAAAGTATTATTAAAACTAAATTGTCTAAATGTTTCATACGACTAATCTATAATAAATACGACATATAAACAAGACTAAATGTCACCATTTAACTAAATTCTTTCATGACGGAGTAATTCATGAAAGAAAGTATATTTATAAACATAGGAGCTAGTAACCATTCAAAGAATGAACGACAATCAGAAGACTATTACGCAACCGAGCCGATTGCAGGGTATTTATTATTAGAGGTTGAGCCAGAATTAAACAATATCTGGGAGTGTGCTTGTGGTGAAGGACATTTAGCTCGTGTTTTTGATGAAGCAGGTAAGCTAGGTAAAGCCACCGACCTTATAGATAGAAGATATGGGGCTGTTGAGGATTTTTTACTTAATACTGAACCTTATCCCAATGGTGATATAGTAACAAATCCACCTTACTGTGTCGCTCAACAATTTGTAGAACACGCTTTAAGTAAGGTAGATGAAGGCAGGTATGTTTGTATGTTTTTAAAAGTCCTATTTCTTGAAACTCAAAAACGCCAAAAACTTTTTACACAATATCCGCCTAAAGTCATTTATATCTCAAGTAGTCGTATAAACTGTGCAAAAAATGGTGATTTTAAAACATACAATTCTAGTGCTATTGCTTACGCATGGTATGTATGGATAAAAGGTTACAAAGGTGAAACGGTAGTAAGATGGATAAATTAATCATTAAACTATTCGTAGAATATGCACTAGAATGCTCATTATGGTGCATTAGTTTCATAATAGCCATAGACATTGTCTGTTACTTATCTATAACAATTTAGAACAGTTTTCATGACCCTCTATCGTGGTTTTTGGAATAAACTTAAGTTCATAGTCAAATAATTCTGCAATATCCATGAGTTCTGTTACTTTGAAAGATGACCTAGCAAGTTTATTTAATAAATTAGAGTCAGAAGCAGAGCGACCATAAGTTTCATTTAACATTCTAGCTAATCTATATACTGACGTATTCTGCTCTTGCAAAAAGTCTTTAACAAGCCTTCTGGCTTGTTCTTTACGTTCTTCTGTTGCTATGTATTTAGGTGTTTCTGGATTTGTCATATTTACCTCACCTTATTAGTATAACACTATTTTTATTTATATCACGTTATCGTAAAGTTTTGTGTCGAGAATTTATGAGAAACATTGACAAAAGCAAAATATCGATACATCATGATAACGTAAGGTATAAATAAAAGAAAGGACACAAAACTATGACAGCACAAGTAATTACAACTAACATCGATTTAGAAGATAACGCAAAAGTTATCAAATCCATCGACTTTAAAATTGCAGAACTAAAAGAACTTAGAGATGAAAAAGTAGCAGAGGTTAAAGAAATCATGAATAAAGCTAATGTTTTAGAACTTCAAGCAGGAGCATTCACTTTTAAACTTACTGAAATTACACGTAACAGTGTTGATACTAAAACTTTAAAAACAAAATATGCTGAATTATACAAAGAATTATTAAAAGTTTCAAGTTATATGAAATTTGATATAGTGTAGGGTTTAAACCCTACACTATGTTGCAAAATTAAAATTAAGTTTAGAATTAAGAATCCTATCAAAGAGGTGTAACATGGGTAAAGTATTTGCATATATCAGGGTATCAAGCCGTGAGCAGAACGAAAATAGACAATTAGATGCCATTCAAGGCTTAAAGATAGATGAAATAGTAATTGAAAAAGCTTCAGGCAAAAATTTTGTTGGTAGAGAAAAATATCAAGTTATGAAAACACAGTTAAGAACAGGTGACCTTGTTATTGTAAAAAGCATTGACCGCTTCGGCAGGAACTACACTCAAATTTGTAAGGAATGGGAATATTTAATAAATATGGGTGTGGATATACAAGTGCTTGATATGCCAATCTTAAATACTAGAGATAATCAAAACGGACTTACTGGAAGGTTGATTACTGATATTGTTTTAAAATTGTTAGGTTACGTTGCGGAACGTGAAAGAGATAATATTAAAACACGACAAGCAGAAGGCATAGCATCCGCTAAATCACGAGGGGTTAAGTTCGGAAGACCCACAAGTAAAATTCCAAAAGATTTTATACGAGCCTATGAGCTTTATAAAAATGGATTTATTAAAGTTAAAGATGTTATGAGCATGTGCAATATCGCAAAAAGCACTTTTTATAAGTATGCAGAGTCCATAAAATGTTAAGTGTTTTTCATGTACAAAAATTCTAAAAAATTCATCTCTAAAAAGGTTAGTTTTTCGGATACTGAATGAGTCCACAAAAAGTGTACTTTTTATGGACTAAAGGAAGGTTTAAAATGATTACATTAAACAATAATAATTATGCAAAGTATTCAGGGAAGTTAAAACATAGTGCAAGTAAAAACATCAACGGATTTTATAAGAAAAACAGATTAAGTGTTTTTATTTATGATTTAGAAAATACTTTACGTTATGCGATAAGATTGAATGACGGTATGGTTTGCAATGCTTCAAAACTAGATAACGGGCGGAATTGGTTTCAGCATCATTTAACAAATAAAGATTTTAAGGGATTTATAACTAGTTCAGAATTGGATTTTTTGAAGACATTATAATTATTTTTCTTCAATTATTCTAACAGGGTAAGAATTTTCTTTTAATTTGCTATACAATGCATCAGTACTTGTTTTGTCATTACCAACAATAATTTTTCTTGCTAAGGCTGCTTGTTCCTTTGTTGTGTAAGTCCCAACAACCACTTTGTATTTAATATTATCTACTGGTATTTCAGTTTTAGGGCTAGTTTCTTTATTTAATGAATTGCTTTGTGGTTTTGATTGTGTTGATGGTTGTTTATAAGTTTGCTTTATAGGTGATAAACTTACTTGATATGATGATTTTGCTTCGGCATTACCCCAGTATGAATCGGTATTCCCTTCAAAATATATCCTAAATGTTAAAGTTTCATTATTATAGCTATCTGGTAACGAGTCATAAGGCATTCCGTCTTGTACTGTATATTTCATTATATCGGCGTTTGCATTGCTAAATCCGATTTTTTCAAATTCAGGGAATGTTACATTACCATTTTTATCTATCTTTACTTGTAATGAATCATTATCAATTAAAAAACTTTCTTCATTCGGATGCCAATTTTGTTTTACTTTTGCAATAAATTTAGTTTTATATGACTTTATATCTGTTTGTATTTCAGTTTCTGTATAGGTTTTCTGTTCAGGTTCGGTTTGTGGTTCTATATTCTCAACAGGTTTTTCACCGACAATATCTTCTAAAGCACGTTTCTGTGTTGGTTGTTCATAATGAGTATTACTGTTAGAATTGATACTGATTAATGCCACAATTAACGCAAAACCTACAATTACAGCCACTAATATATAAAAGGCTTTGTTATTAAATTCCTTTTTAGGTTGATTATTTCCGTAATATATCTGTTCTTTTAATTTTTTATCTAACATATTCACCTATATATCTAATTTTTTGCCATAATTACCAGTTGAAACATAGTTATTTTGCGTTTGATTGACTTGCATACTCAATCTAATAATATCGTCAAGGTTTAGGACTTTAAAATTAGGTTTGTTACTTATAAAATCTGCTCCTGATTGTGTTATTCCTGATGATGCAACTAAGATTACTTCATTAGCTTGAAAATCCTCTCTACAACCCCATAAAGCTCTTATTGGTTCAGGCGGTACTGGATTTCTGTAATGTTTGCATTGAACTATTGCCCTGTAGCCTTCTTGTTCTAAGATGATATCTACTCCGCCATCACCTGAGCCTTTTGTTACTGTGGCTTTATATCCGTTTAGAATAAAGATTTTTGCTACCTCTTGTTCAAATTGCCATCCGTCAAGATTCCACCACCATGATTGTTCTGCCCAGTAGCTTGAATTACGTTTTAATTGATTTTGTGAAAACTGCCTATATGGACTGCCATTGAATAAATGACTCCAGTATACACAGAAGGCAATAAAACTAATTAAACAACTCCACCAGAAAACAGAAAACGGTAAAACCTTAGTATCACCTAAATAATAAAGGAAGTAATTAAATCCGCCGACAAAACCTACAGACAAAATACATTCCTTCCATAAACCATGTTTATTGACTTCTATTAAGAATTTTGTCGTTCCAACAATAAGTGCTATGAATATTGTTATTAAGTTATAAAAATCTCGATAATCTGGTTTCCGTGCCATGTTTTACCACCTTATATATCTAATTTTCTGCCTATTTTAGTTTTTGGTTTTGGCGGGAAGATTAATAGGTCTTGTATTTCTACAATTTGATGTGGTTGCAATTCAAAATCCATTGCAAATGAATTAATGTCATACCACATTTTCCCGCTATTTCTAAGTTCTATAAACTTTTTCTCCATATTATTATCAAAACATTCTAAACTTTGTATTTCTTCTATTGTGCAATTTTCAATATTTATTTTTTGTAGAGGTATAGTATTGCTTGAATTTTGTACATTATCTATAAAATCAGGTTGTTGTGGAACCTCTTGAGACAAAATTTCAATAACTTCATTATATGCCTGCTTTATATTTTCATCATTGGGTCTGCATATTAGTGCTAGTTCAAGTACTTGTTTTGTACTTTCATACTGCTGTACATAATTATATATTTCAGCAGAAAATAAATAAGCATCTACTTCATGGGGGTTAATTTCTGTTATTTTCATATAATCACGTATTGCACTTCCCAAATTGCCAACTGCTGAATACGCACTTGCTCTTGCATAAAAATATTCTATTTTTTTAGGGTTTAGTTTTATAAGTTCTGAAAAATCAGAAATTGCTTGTTCCCATTCTTCCTGTTCTAAATGTCTTTGTGCTTGTTCTTCTAAATGAGTATCAGGTAATATTGAAAGAATGTGCTTATAAGCATTATTAATTTTTTCATTATCTGGTAAAACTTCAATAGCTTGTTTCAATATATCTTTTGTCGCTTGATAACTTCCTGTAGAATTATATATACTTACTAATTGCATATACGCATCGGATTCTTTATTATTAATTGCTATAATTTTAAGATAATCATAAACTGCATTTTTAAAATCATTATTTTTTATATAACTATCTGCTCTTAAATACAGTAAATCTATATCTTGTGATTCTGTTTCCAGTATTGCAGTTAAAATTATCATTGCACTCTGATATTGCCGATTAGCAGAACTTTTCTTTGCCATTGCCTTTAATATTTCAATCTCATTAGGGTTAATTTTTAAAATTTTCTTATAATCATTTACAGAATTTTCATTCTGTCCATCGTTGTTGTATAAATCTGCTCTTGTATATAGTAAATCCAAACTTTCAGGATAAGCTTTAATTAAAGCTGTGCATTCCCAAATTGCCTTTTTCCATTCTTTATTTTCAGCATATTCTTTTGCTAATTGAAAATGCTTTTGAACTTCGTTTTCATTTATTTTTTGCTTTTTATTATTTACAGGTTTCTTTTTTGCTGAATTTTGTATCATTGCAGAAATAAGAAGTAAAAGAACATATATGACACCGCAACAAACCGCAAATATTAATACTATAAATTTTATTTTATAAAACAATGACAATTCTTCCCACCACATAATTACCTCTTATACACTTATAGTAAGCAATACCGAGTTATCCTCTAATAGTTCTTCCTGTTCCAATTTCATAGAAGAATTTTTAGCAATTTTTGATTTAATCTTATTGCAAATGTTAGTTTGCATAACATATTCATATTCTTTTTCTATCTTTGCAAAATATTTATGAATTTCTTTTAAATCAGCATAACCAGTAGCTTTAAATTCGTATGCTCCATTTTTACTCGATTTTAATTCAATTAAGCAGTTTGGGATTTCAAAACTTAACTTTCCTCTTTCTTCTTTCGCAAATATTTTGAGATTATTTAAAGTTTGTTTTAATACTTCCTTATCTGTATAAATTGTAGGGAAATTATATACTGGCGTCTTTGTTTCAGAAATACTGTCAAAGAAACAAGGTCTGCCTACCACGTGTTCAACGGCATTAATAAAATTAGTCAATAATCTCTTATCTATATCAGTGGAAATAGAAGCTACTAATTTATTTTTTTCATATATCCAATAAATAGGATATTCTTTTGTGATATGCGTTTTTACATATCTGTATAGCATTGTATCTGTTTCACTAAAATCATATCCTGCTTTTTTAATATATTTTTTTAATTCTGCTTCATCTTCAAAATTAGTATATTTCCTAATTTCTTGAGACCTCATCCATTCATCAAATTTTTTAGCTCCCATTTTTCTGCGTTGCTGAGCCATCCATAATTCACCGTCTACTAAATCCTGTTTTATTGACATTATCTATACTCCTTTACCAATCAATTTTTCTACCAATTTTATTTTTAGGCTTAGGTGGAAATTCTAACCTATCTTGAATATCAATCATTTGATGTGGCATTAAAGCGTAATCTGCCACAAAAGATTCTATGTCGTAATAAATTTTACCGTTATTACGTTCTTTTATGAATCTTTCTGTTTTTTCTTCATCAAATCCGTCTATAGTAAGCAGATCATTTTTATTACAGGTCTCAAGTTTTACTTTTCTTGCTGAATATTGTTTACTGTCATTACTTATAGTGTATTCTGGTTCGTTATTTTTTATAATAGAATCATCATTGTGTAAAATTTTATAATCAATATCTTTAAGCAAATTTCTATATATTTGATTATCTGCAAGGTTTATTGCATTTTCTACTGATTTTTTAGCTTTTTCGTATTGATGTTCTTTATATTCTTTTAATGCTCTGTTATATATGCTTTCAGCTCTCTTTATGTCAAATTCTTTCTTTCGTTTTATTTCTTCTTCTTTTTGTTTTTTTAGTAATTTTTCTCTCTCTTGCTTTAATTTACTACATTCTTGTATTTTTTCACGTGCTTCTATTGCATATTCATTACGAAGTGTTGAAAAACTTTTATTACCGCAAGAACAATAATTCATCTTAAATTTATAAATTTTTCCACATGAATTACATTTAAAAGAGTTCTTTTTTGAAACTTGATTGTAATAGTTTATTGCTTTATCATACTCTTTTAAATTCTGATATATTTCACCTATTTTGAAATTGTACTTATCAACTTTACCTTCAAGGAAAGTTTCAACTTCCATGTAACTCAATGAATCAGAAATATCTTTAGTTTTAGTAATTGCTATTTTTAAGTCCTCAATAGCTTTATCTTTGTATGATACTTGATTAAGCCCCTGATATGCTATAGCTCGATTATAATAAATATCAGGAATTTCTTTGTTATCCTTTACTTTGTTATAAAGCAATATGTAAGTATAATAGAATACAGCATCGTGAAAATTTTTCTCATCTATACTCTTTTTTGCTAAAAAATATATATCTTGATAACTTAAACGAGATAGGATATTTTTTATTTTATTAAAATATTCATTAGATTTTTCTGTTTCAACCCTGATATTATAAAGTTTTGCAATAGCAAAGTTTAATTCTAAAAATTCTATATCAGAACCGTTCGTTTTAATATTTTGCTCAACAAGATTTTTTAATTTTTCAATATCATCTAAAGAACCGTCTTGCTTGCACTTTTGCAAAATATTATTAATTTCGTTCTCTATTTCTACATTTTTATTATTTTCTTTTTGTTTACTTTTGCTTGATTTGAAATACTCATATATATTATTAAACATAATAAGTATTCCCATAAATAATAAAGTAAATATTGCTTGAAATACTCGCATTAGTATTATTGTTGCTCCTTAAAAATCAATAGTCCTACCACCTCTGGTGCGTTTAATGGTTTCGGTTGTTTTCTTAGCTTTTTCTTTCTTTTTAGCGGTTTCTTCGTTTTCCTCAGGTACATAATTGTAATTTTCATCATGTGCGGTAGCAGCTACTGCCCTTTCGTTTGCCCATTCTCTAATTGCTAAAATCTGCTCAGATTGTGTAGTAGATAGTGGTACAGTGTTTTCTATTACTTTGAACAAATCTTTTTCCTGTAAAGTTCTGTTTTCTGAAAATGCTTCAAATAATGCGGAAACTACAGCCTGTTCGATTTCAGAACCGCCAAAACCTTCTGTAGCTTGTGCCAGTCTATTTAATAAATCATCCGTAATCGCAAAATCTTTTGACTTACTGCCGTATAATCTTTTTTCAAGGTGCAACTTGAAAATAATCTTACGTTCATTTATTGTCGGTAAATCTACAAAAAATATCTCGTCAAATCTACCCTTACGTAACATTTCAGCAGGTAAACGACTAATATTATTTGCTGTTGCGATAACAAATACAGGTTTAGTTTTTTCATTCATCCAAGTAAGGAATGTTCCAAATACTCTTGAAGTTGTACCGCCATCCATTTCACCGCCTGAACTTCCGCCAAAACCTTTTTCAATTTCATCAATCCAAAGAATAGAAGGTGCAACGGCTTCAGCTGTTTGAATTGCTTTTCGCATATTTTCTTCTGAACTTCCAATAAGTCCTGAAAATATTTTACCAATATCTAGCCTTAATAAGGGTAATTGCCACATTGCACTCATAGCCTTTGCTGTCATTGACTTTCCGCAACCTGCAATCCCTGTAATTAAAACTCCTTTCGGGGCAGGTAAATTATAATCTTTTTGTGCAGAACCAAGCCATGAATTGTTACGTTTTGACAACCATTTTTTCATATTCTCTAAACCGCCTACATCATCAATATTTACGGTGGTATTGATAAATTCAAGTATTCCAGTCTTTTTAATAACCTGACATTTTTCTTCTAGGATAATATCTAATTCTTTAACTGTTAGTTGTCCTTTTGTAACCATCGCCCTTGCGAACGCATTTTCAGCTTCCTGTAAAGTTAAACCTTGTGCAGCTTTACATAATTGTTCCTTATCCGTTTCAGATAACTTAATTTTGATGCCAGAGCCTTCATTTTGTTCAATCATTTCATTTAAAAGACCTTTTAGTTCTTCTAACGTAGGTAAGTCAAAATCAACTACTGTAATATCTTTTTGCAAATCATTAGGTAATACAAGTGTAGGTGCAAGAATAACAACATTCTTTGAATATTCAGCATTTTTTAAAGAACCTGCTATATCTCTGATTTTTCTAATAAATCCGTAATCAGCGTTTCTGCCTTGTATTCCTAAAAGCGGATGGACATCTTTCAATATCATAATTGCAGGTTTATTATAGCTATCAATGTAATTTAAGGCTTCAGTAGGATTTTCAGCATTGTTAATATTTACTTTTTCCTGACCTTCTTCAATATTCTTCTTTAAACCCTCTGTAGCACTCCAGATAAAAACATCACGCTTACTTTTAATAACTTTTGTATTGTTAGCAATTTTAGTTATAAGTTCTATAACTCTTATTTCTTCCCATGTAGGAATATATACAAAACTGAACCTCGCCTTAAAAAGGTTGGTTAAGTACTGTTCTGTTTTCCTAATGCCTTCCAATGCCACAGTTTTTGCCATTATTTACCTCACTAATTCCGCCAACGCTTTAAAATCACCCATACCTGTCATAATAATTTTGTTATCAGGTGATATTCTTACTTCAATTTTGTTCTTGCACTCTGTTATTACTGATTCATCATATCTATCAGTTAAAAAATAGTAATTCTGATTGCTCGAACCAACCCAAGCCCGTGAATAATCGGTTTTATCCTGCTCATACTTGCCGTCAATCAGAATATCCACGTACATTTTGAGTTCTTGAAAATCTTTATTGTCTTTGAGGGTGGAATATTCATACCCTGTAAAAACAATTACAGACAGTCCAAGTTCTTGAACTATCTTTGAAATTTTTGTTACAGCTTGTATTTGTTCTAATGGTTCTCCACCTAACCAAGTAATACCTTCAATTTTATCTTTATAGGATTTAATTAATTCAACAAAATTATTCACGTCATAAGATGTACCGCCGTTAAAATCCCACATATGAGAGTTTGCACAGCCTTTGCAATGGATAGAACAGCCTTGAACCCAAATAGCAAAACGAGTTCCAACTCCTTCAACATTGGTTATAGGGATATATGAATTTATCCTAATGTCCATTCTGTTGATACTCCTCATTTGAAGTATAAAGATGTTGTTCTGTTTCGTTGTATTCGTGCGTAAATTCTGATTTTACAGTTTTTGCCCCTGTTAAATTCTCAACTTCTTTAATGTAGTTTAAGCAGGATTTACCTTTAATGCCTACTGTTTCGGATTCAATTCTGCCGTCTGGATATACTCTGATTTTAATTTGCTTTGCCATTTTGATGTTCCCTATTTTTACACCATATTATCTATTTTGATGTATATAACTGAAAAGCCGTATTAAGTCTAGGTTTAGACTTATACGGCTTTACTGTTAAACTTTATTTATGCACCATATCTCTAAAAAAATATTTGTGGTATGATTTTCTTGTAGAACTTATGCACCTGTATAGATAGACTGTTGTAAACTTCTACGGTGCATTAAAGTTCAAAATTATTGTAAGAATAGTCGATTTCTTCCTGAGCTATGCCAATATATCTAAGTGTTATTGCTGGGCTTGAATGATTTAAAATCTTTTGCAACAATGCCACATCGTTATTCTGTTTGTAAAAGAAGTATCCGAATGTCTTTCTCATAGTGTGTGTTCCAACGTTGGCAGTGATTCCAAGATGTTCACACGCTTCATTTATAAATCTGTATACCTGAGAGCGGTCAAGTCTGCAATGCTTTTTACCCACAAACAAAGGTTCATCATCCCCGATTGCGTAAGTTCTTGCTCTTTCAACGAGGTATAACTTAATAAGTGCTTTTAGCTTTTTATTAAGTGGAAATCGTTTGTATTTACCTGTTTTTTGCTCATAAATTTCAACATAGTTCTTATTCTCAACCGATTCAATGTTTAAGTTTAGAATATCACTAACACGTAACCCAGTATTTGTGCCAAATGCCCATATAAGCTGATTCCTACGACTGTGCCTCGCTAAAAATTTTTCAATCGCTTCTACATCTTTCTTTTTCTTTATTGGCTCTACTAAATTCTTCATAATATTCATTCCTTCCCGCACTTACGGTGCATGTAAGAATGTAATAAGGTTCTTTACAAAATTCCAATAAATACTATGTTGTGGTAAAATTATAATAATTTAAGAGTAGTGAGATGAGTAATTTAGAAAATGAAATTGATATTTTAAATAAATATATTCCTAATCTATTGAAACGATCAGATTATGAAAACTCCTTGCATAATTGTATCGATAATGCTTTTAAAATATATGAATCAAAAGATTGTAAAACTATAGAAAATACAAAAACGGTAACTCATTGTTATTTTTTACTACCTAATCAACAAAATTCTGATTGTGGTTATGAAGATTTAGCAAAAAGAATGCTTTATTCATTGGTTAACTACGTTATTCCAAGAAGTAAAATACAAGCAGCTAATGGGCAGCCCGAAGAACATGTTAAACTGCATGAAGAAGCCAAAAAGAAATTTATAGACTATTGGACTTACAAAAAATCCTTGCGTGATAAAGGTGAAATAACACCAGAAGATTACCGTAGAAGTGGTGAAGAAGGTGAAATTTTATTGTTTTTGTTAGCCGAACAAATATTAAAATTACCGCAAGCAATATGTAAAATGAGTCTTAAAACAAGTAATAATATGCCAATACATGGGAGCGATGGCGTTCATATCGGTTTAACAGAAGATTTACAGAAATTGGCTTTGCATTATGGTGAGGCAAAGATATATGCCAATATATCAGATGCTATTAAAAATTGTATTGAAAGTATTGAGCCTTACTTAACAAGAAGTGATGACGGCACAGACTTAAATCTATTAAATACCTACTGTGATTTTGGAAATAGTGATTATGAAATTGCTTTAAAAGAAAAATTAAAAAATTATTTTGACCCAGAACATAGAAAAAACAAATTATTTACAGAAGTTAGAGGAATTTGCTTAATAGGTTTCAATGATAACAATATTTATGATTATAACAACATACAAGAAACTGCAAGAAAAGCTACAGAAGCAGCTTCTCAATGGATGCAAAAATTTTCAGAGAAGGTTAATGAACATAAACTGGAAAACATTGTCATAAATGTATTTTTCATTCCAATGTCTAGCGTAGATAAATTTCGAACAACTTTCGCTAAGATAGTGGGAGGTGAAAATTTATGACCACTTTCTTTGATGAATTAAGTTCTGAAATTGCTAATAAAGATTATTTTAAAAAACATTTCAATCGTTTATTTATAATTTCTGCTTGTAAGCAATTAGAAAGAATACCCAATATAAGATTTTTGCACAATGAAATTCCAGATTTGAAATACCTGTTAGAAGTAGCACAAATTTTTGCACAATGCTCAAACGAAAATATGCAAAATATATCTCAACGGATAGCTCAGTACGTTATAGAATTTGTGGATAATGATATATTTAAACAGGTAGCATATATGATATTGGAACTGCTTGTAAATAAACAATCAATTAATCTAGCACAAAAATTACATAAATTGCCAGAGAATGTATATTATTTGCAACCATTTAAGTTTACTTTAGAAAATATCAATAGAGATATCGAGTATTCTTTCTATGCAACGGATAATGACATTGTTCATTGTAATAAGTTTCAAAAAGATTTTTGGCAAGGTGTAGAGAATTCTAGTAATATAGTGTCAATATCCGCTCCAACTTCTGCTGGGAAATCTTTTATCGTTCAAAAATGGTTAAAGTATCATCTTGAATTGGATAATTCTAATAATATTAATGTAGGTATAGTTGTACCAACAAGAGCATTAATAAATCAGTTTGAGCAAGATTTAAAAGAAGAATTTCAAAATTATAAATCCAAAGTAAATATTATATCAATGCCATTTGCTAAATCTCCCTTAGTACATAAAAGTAAAAATATATATGTTTTTACGCAAGAGAGAATGTCTATATTTCTATCACGAAATAAATTTCAAAGTTTTAAAGCGGTTTTTGTAGATGAAGCTCATAAAGTTGGAGATAACGAACGTGGTGTTTTATTACAACAAGTTGTTGATGAAGTAATAAGACGAAATAGCAATACTAAAGTTGTTTTTGCTGGACCATTTGTAAAAAATCCTGAAGATGTGTATATAAATGCTACTAAAATAAAAAGTACGCTACAGACAGTCGACAGAAACTATTTTCACATATGCAGAAGGATTTCTGACCAAAGAGTTTGCCCTAAAAAATTAGCTATAGAATTAGAAATTAATAATACGAAACAGAGAGTTGCTAAAGTTAATTTAACTAATGCTATGCCTAATTCCAAAGCTAAAATTTTAGGCTGTTGGGCTTATAATATTGGTAAAAATGATTATGGAAATCTTATTTATGCAGATGGTGGAGCTCAAGCGGAATCAATAGCTGATTACATTTATGAGCTTGAAACTGATACCTATGCAAATGATGTTGAAATTAATGCTCTTATAGATTTGTGTAAAACAATAGTGCATGAAAAATTTTTACTTATTAAATTATTAAAAAAACGAATTGCATTTCATTATGGAAGCATGCCACAAATTATTAGACAACAAATTGAAGACTTATTTAATAAAAAAATTTTAAAGTATGTAATTTGTACATCTACACTTCTTGAAGGCGTAAATCTCTCTTGCAAAAATATTTTTGTAAAAGAACCTAAAAAAGGACAAAACAAACCTATGTCTGGTGCAGATTTATTTAATCTTCTTGGTAGAGCAGGACGTCTAGGAAAAGAATTTAGTGGAAATATTTATTATGTAGATTGGAATTCCGCACCTACAGAAACAGTTGAACAGAATGTAGAGCGTACAACTCATAAAATAATTTCAAATAACCTTCCTGACATTATAGAGTCCTTTAAAGTAGGACTTCCTAAAAACAATCTAAATAAAGATGGCATAGAAGCAACGGTCGGTTATATTTTTCAAGAATACTTGAAAACAAATGATATAAAACTATGTAATGAGGTTGCATCGATTTGTTCAAATGAACAAATAAACGAACTAAATCAAGTATTAAAAGAATATTCTAGTAAAATAAGTATTCCTAAAGAAATTCTTGAAAATCATCCTACGACCTATCATTATTCTATGCAAAAACTATTAGATAGATTTTATGAAAAATACAATGAAAATCCAAATGAAATAAATAATATAATACCTGATTTGTCAGAAGAAGGAATGTATCAAAATCTTATATCAATATTAAGTCGTATGATTAAATGTGATTTTAATACAGGATTATATGAGGCAATTTATCCTGCATTAATAACAACAAGTTGGATAAGATTTAAAAATTTACCTACCATTATTCAAAAACGAAGAAAATACCTTGAAGATAAAAATATATCTGAAACCTTTAATACTACAATAAGAAAGATTTTTAATGATGTAGATTTATATGCAAGATATAAAGTTCCTAAATTACTATCTTGTTATGTTGATGTAATGAACTATTTTTTTGAGCAGATAGATAAGGATATTCCAAAAGAACAAATTAAAGATATAGCAATGTTCTTAGAATACGGAATTAACAAGAAAACTCAAGCCTCAATGATTATTTTGGGATTATCTCGTTCTACTATATTTGAATTAGAAAGTCTTGAAGATGAGGAAGGTAATCTAATTTTAAATAATGAAAATATGACAGAAGCTGAAGCACTACAATGGCTTAATGATAATATTCAAAGAATAGAAGAAAATAACTTAATTCCCAAACTTTTAATTGATGAAATAAATGATGTTATAAATGCTTATGTTATATAGTAAAATAGCATAACATGCCTAATATTTGTGTTATAATTCTTTTATGCTAAAGCCTTTAGAAAATAATCTGATAAATTTATTCAGTTCTAATCGTTTAAGTTCTTATAAATATGACATTAACGACACTGATTCTATTGCTCTTGAAAGATATTTATTTAATATTGAAGTGTCAAAGTCTTTATACCCATTATTGTCTATACTTGAAATATCTTTACGTAATAGAATAAATCAAGCCATTGAAACCATCATTAAACAGGATTGGTTATTACAAGAACTTAATCAACAAAGTATCTTATTACCTAATGAACATAAAAAGTTACTTGATGCAAAACAGAAACTTACTAATAAGGGTCATAAAAATATTTCTAAAGACGATTTAATTGCGGAACTATCTTTAGGGTTTTGGATACATTTATGTACAAAAAGATATAAAACTGCATTGTGGCATAAACAAGGCTTTTTCAGAATTGTATTTGCGGATTATCCTAACTTTTCTGAATTTGATAAACTTAGCAAAGTATTTCCTATCTTACAACTAATGTTGAAATTGAGAAACAGAGTATTTCATCACGAAATAATTATTAATCATCCTTATGGAATAAATAACTGTTATACAGATTTAAGAAGGCTTTTGAGCTATATATCAAAGGATAGTTTACTTTACCTTGATAAAATCTGTGATTTTAATAAAGTTATTACAAAGCAAAAACCCCAGTAACTCAACTTAATGGAAGTCATCTGAGGTTATACATTATTATTATGTACTATATTTCAGTATTTGTCAAGTGTTTAGCCGATTTTTGTTACTTGTTATTAAGATATTTATTCTATTCATTAGGTATAATTTATTAAATAGAAATATGATAAAAATTTTTATACAAATATTTAAAAATATTTTTATTTTAAATACTTAATGATATGGCTCAATCTATTACTATACTTAATATAGAAGTAAATTATAAAAAGAATAAAAAATAGAAAAGATATAACAATAGATATTAAGCATATGCTAGCGATATTCTTATATTGCACCTTATAATAATTATACTATTACTGCATTTATTCTGTTAATTAGCCTTGTTTTGAAATCTTCAAGTTTATCTTCTTCCCATATAATAATATTTTTATGGTTGATATCAAAATGCACTTTTTCAATATTTTTATCAGAAACACCCTCTAACCATTTTTTATGACAAGTGTAAATTACAGGTAAACCTAACCCCTCAGCAAATCCAGCTTCATAATACACTCCACCTCTATATCCAGTTAAATCTGCAACCATAAATTTACTTTTTCTTATTTGAGCTATCATCTCATCATTTATATCATTACAGTATTCAACGCAATCAATTTTAATTGAGTTAAACCGATTTTCATTTTCAATAGCAGGTTTAATAGCTTTTGCATATACATTACTCATATCTGGCTTATGGTTTTCAAGGTCAACTTCATCATTAAACCACATTGCTACAAATCCTTGATTATTTCTTTGCTTTTGGCGTAAGTTTTCCTCATAATATCTCAACCCATCCATTTCAACCCAAACTTGAAAGGTATTACCAGAGTGAGGCAAACCATTAAAGGATATATATCCCTTAAGTGTTTCAAAAATACTAGATAATTCTTGCTTATCAACACAAAATAATTCTCTGTATAGAGTTTCCCCATTGATGTTAAGTCTCTGTCCAAAGTGTTGTGTTTTATCTACAAAATAAGCAAGAGTATTATCTATTTTATCGAGTAAGGTTTTTGGAGAATTTGCTTGTGATAATAATTCTTGCAAATTCTCTTCGTAAATAGGAGTTTGTCTATGATTAGAATTTTCAGGCAAAATATATAAAATGTTTCTCAATAAAGCCAAATCTATTTGAGACATATCTTTAAGGTAATAGTTTTCAAAATCATCTTCAAGTTGAAATCTTTTACAATAAGGGCAATTATAAAATGTTGCAAAGTAATTAGTGCTTCTAGCTTTATGTTTCAGTGTTTTTCCACATATAGGGCAAAGTTCTTCTGTTTGTGTATCAGTCATCAATTCCTCATTGTTGTATTAGTTCAACCTTTGTATATTTGTAATTGTACTATAAAAATTCTTGTCTGAATACTAACTAAGCACACTCTAACCTTAACGCTATTCTCATATTGTAATAAACTTGCGTTGACTCTGTCATTGTGCTAATAATAGTTCTGTAGAGTTCCAAAGATGGGAACTTAACGACACCATAAAAAAAGAGGTCATTATGACCTCTTTTTATTTCTATTATTATATTAAACTACTTAATTTTGAGACAATGTGTCATAAACTTTTGCTACAATTTTCCATTCGCCTCGTATTTTATTCATAACAAGAAGGTCTGTAAATTTGTATCCATGCCAGTTGTCTTCAATAACTCGAACTGTCGCAATAGTTTTTTCGATATTTAAAACATCAACACGAGCGATATAATCATCACTGACTGCACCCATTTTGTCAATTGTGTCATAAAACAGTTGAATTGAGCCTGATTGATATTCATCTTCATTTAGTTGTCCAAAGAAAGATGCTTTTTCGTAAAAATAAGGTTTTACAATTTCGCTGTTGCCATCGTGGACTGCTTCAATAAATTTTCTTGCAATATTCTCAACTTTGCTAAACTCTTCTATTTGTTCTCTCATTTTTAACTCCTTTCTTTTTTATATAAATCATGCTAATCTATCGGTATAAAATTTGTAAGTACGGTAATAAAGGTAACTGTAAAATGAAAGAAAAAAATTGTTTAAAAAATATTGAAAGCTTTGAAAAAACAGGTTTTAATTACACATTATCACTTGTTAGCGGAAAATATAAGCTGACAATTCTGTATGCGATTTATAGACACAAGATTATCAGATTTAATGAACTGCAAAGGTACTTAAAACTTGTTTCCCATAAAACATTAAGTAATACTTTAAAAGAACTAGAAAAAGATGATTTGGTCATAAGAAAAGAATATCCTCAAATCCCGCCAAAAGTTGAATATAGTTTAACAGAGAAAGGTGAAACTTTTATTCCTATATTATATAAAATGTGCGAATGGGGCGAATTGCACCAACAAAATCATAGTTAAGATTTAATTATTGTTGTTATCAGATTACCGTCGGGGTATAAATCTTGTTGATACCTTTGGACTATACCTTCTCGGTCATATCGATTAAATGTTACTCTTTCAATTTTTTTCGTGAACTTTTAATAGATTAGTTTTTCTACTTGAGTAAGCAGTACAAGATACATCATAAATATGCATAATTTTCACCTTTCACGTATTACTACTCTAAAAAATAACACAAAACTGTGCTAAGTATAAACCTTAGTGACTAAATCGTCCGAATTGTTTTATGTGATAGTGCATGATGTATTTTTCTTTTATTATTACAATAGTAGTATGAATATTTTATTCTTTCAATAATAAATATAAATTATTTCTTTTTTATAATTTTTTTAAAATAGTCATTTTCCGTAGCCGCTTTTTGAGCGCAAGACATTCCGTTCAGTCCATTATTATCTTTAGATGTATTGCAAGCATAGTTTTTCATTTGAGTGCTGAACAGTGTTCCTGCAAATCCTTCGGGTAAGTAATTCCCATCTACATATCGAAAGAAAAATAAGTCATATCCTGTTCTGTTCGGAGGATTTGCGAAGCCGTTCAAATCTACTGCAACGGTATGTTTTCTGTTAAATAAAAGATTAGTGCCGTCAGGTAAAATAAGTTCACCGCTGCTTATCATATCAGGGTTAAGTTTATATTTCCCAAACAGTGTTTTGTATTCTTTGTTTGTATCTGTTGATTTTCTTGAACAATATTTGTGCGTTTTTTCTGTTGGTGAGGTTTCGCAGTCGATACTGTATTTTACATATTGTTTAAAAATTTTATATGTACCATGCCAGTAGTAACCGTCGCCGTACATTGCTTGTAAACTGTCATAATCAATTTCATCATTTTTCATTTGTTGAGCAACTTGTGTAATTATTGAATAGGATTTTAAAAACTGTGAGCGAAGTTGATGTGCTTTGTATGAGTTTATAAGACTTGGTATTGTTATCGCAGCAACAACTCCGATTACTCCAAGTGTTATCAAAACTTCAGCAAGTGTAAATCCGTTTTTCATATTGCTATCCTTTTGTTTTTTATCCCGATTGTCAATCGTATCAGTATTATATTATAATCCACGTTTCCCCGATTGTCAATCGTGGAAATTGTATTAAAGTTAGTACCACAATAGGATAATGATTAATAATAACGTTAAAAAGAAGCTTGGAAAAAATATTAAAAATTTAAGACATAAAAGAGCTATTTCTCAGGAAGAATTATCTCTGGCGCTTGAATTGGATAATTCATATATTGGAAAAGTCGAGAATGCTAAGCTGAATATTACTGTAGATAAATTGATTTTAATTGCTGATTATTTTAATGTGCAAGTGAAAAATTTGTTTGAATAATTTTTTTGAACTTTTGTATTTGTATTATCGTTATAATTTTGTGTAAGTTTATATAGGAGAAAAGGTATGAAGATCAAATTTATAATGTTAGGATTAGCGATGATATTTGTATGTACACCTGTTTTTGCGTCTCCTGGGGGGCATAATGGCGGGCATGCTCCTGCTGTGCGTGCTGCAAATTATTATGGCGGAGTAAGTTATCACAGACCGCATGTTGGTACTATGCACAGACCTTCTCTTCACCATATCGGGGTAAGACCGTTACCTCCTCCGCCACAGTTGTATCGTCCGTACCGACCTGTGTATAGACCGTATTACCCGACAACTTATTATTCATGTACTTATTATCCTTCTTATAATTACGGTTATGAAGTTGTACAACCTGTGCCTGCCGCGGTTAATACAGTTGTTGTAAGGGATAATTATGCAGGGGTTAATACTGCTGCTAACATTATAAATACTGCTGCAAATGTGGCTTCGACTATCAGATATTTAACATGGTAAATTATTATTTTATAGCTGCAATGGCTTCTTCTTTACAGATTCGCAAGTTTTCGCAAAGGATTCCGCCGATGTAGTTCGGAAGTTCTCTACCTTCTATCGGAACTGATTTTTCTGTTAAAACTGCACTTAAGCGACCTGCAAAAAAGTCTTTGTATTCTGTTCTTGCAAAAGGTGATGTTATGTTTCCGGAGGAAGCTTCAATATGAGGTCCATGCTTTTTCAGCGTAACAGTTTCACCTATATATATGCTGTCAGCGCCTGATTTTTTGCCGTATGCGAAACCCAGCGGTGTAACATTAACTTCAGGAGTTTTGTCTGTTATTTTTGCAACCAGCTCGGCTATTCCGAGTTGAAATTTTTCGGCTAAAGGAGCTTTTTTTCTAATTGCATTTTTACCTTCGGGAAAGATGAAAATATTAACTTGGTTATTCAAAAACTCTCTTATAAGTTTGAAAAATGTTCGGGCATTAGCTTGTGAATCAGAGCCGTAAAGGCTTGCGTCAATTCCGACTGCGCCGAGTTTTTCAAAGATTGTTCGGTTTAGTTTACTCATTGACAGTAAAATGTCTTCGTTTAAAATGATTCTCGGGCGCGGACATGTTTGTTCAAGTCCGTCGCGAAGGTATATGTGGTTAAGCAGGGTATTAAAAAACGCGAGCATTTTCGGGTCTTTTGACTGGTTATCATGATTCATGATAAATATATGCGGACTTTTTGTGTGAGCGATTTGCTCAAGTCGGTTGCTTTCCAGATTAATTTCAACGGTTTTTTGGTTCGAAAACATTTGACTTATTCTTGTAAGTATGTGGATATACTCAGTGGATTTAGGGTCAGTATTTAAAAACTTTTCGTAAAGTTCGGGATGTTTATTTTTATTAAAAAAGTCAAAAAATCTGTTAATAATTGTGCGTCCTGCAAATTCTACATTGCGCAGCGTTTTTTCAACAGGTGCAGCAAAAGGCACAGGATTATAACCCTGAAAATTCGGTTTACAAGGTTTGTAATTATTGTAAGATATTTGGTTAATTGGGGTAAGCATATTATTTTATATAGTTAAGAAGGGTCTTTGACTTTTTTTGTTACTGTTACAGATTTTCCAAGGTCGTGTAAAAAACTTCCTATAGTACTGAATAAGCTTCCCATTGTGCTTGGGTTATTATTAGCTGATATAATGGTTTTAGGAGTTACATAAGGTGCCACAGCATCAAGTGATGACGGTACAATTCCAAATGAATCAATGCCTGATGCTTTTGCAGAAAATGCTGTTCCCAAAACATCAGAGGCTGAGCCTGCTACATTTGAAGCTGTTGTACCCAATGTCCCTGCTGAAGTTGAGCCGACTGCGCAGCTTCCTGTTGTTGAAAACGGACTGAGTTGAACTGCTTCTTTTGAAAGTTGTTTTAATTCTGATATTTTTATTTTTGCTGTGAATGCAATGTTTGGTTGAATATTCATGATTTTTCCTTATATGTCTACATACATAATAATACCTGTAAAAAAATAATTTGCTATATAAAACAATAAAAAAAAGCCGTTTCAAAAAGAACGGCTACCAGACTTGGGGAGGAGGTATGAAAAACTTTCGTTTCTCATATCTATATTATGTAATACGACGGGAATAAAAAATTCTTTAGCAAAAAGAAGAAAATCTCCTCTAAACGGAGGAGATTTTCTATATAAATATTTACCACTTCGCCTTATGCAAAATTTGCTAGCCGACTTGCATTTCTTTTTCGAATCCGAACAGTGAACTTACTGATTCATCGTCATGGATTCTTGAGATTGCTTGGGCAAGTAACGGTGCTACCGATACCTGTTTAATATTTGAAGGCATTTTATCCATATCTAAAGGAATCGTGTTTGTTACGATACATTCCGTGATAGGAGCGGAACCCAGGCGTTCGATTGCAGGACCTGAGAATACAGGGTGTGTTGCACCTACATAAATTTCTTTAGCGCCTTTTGATTTTAAAAGTTTAGAAGCCTCACAAATTGTTCCTGCCGTATCAATGATATCATCAAACATTAAGCAAACTTTGCCTTCAACTTCGCCGATAACGTTTGTTGCTATTGCTTCGTTATGTTTGTCTCGGCGTTTATCTATAATTGCAATTGGGCATCCGAGTTTTTTAGCAAAATGTCTTGTTCTGTTAGCTCCGCCCATATCAGGTGATACTGCGACCATGTCATCAGGGTTAATATTAAGGCTTTTGATATAGTTAACAATAACATTTGTTGCGAAAATGTGGTCAACAAGTATGTTAAAGAAACCTTGAATTTGACCTGTGTGTAAGTCCATTGCAAGAACTCTGTCAGCGCCTGCCGTTGTTAATAAGTCTGCAACAAGTTTTGCTGTAATAGCTTCTCTGCCTGAGGTCTTTCTGTCTTGTCTTGCATATCCGTAATAAGGAATTACTGCTGTAATTGTTTTAGCGCTTGCACGTTTGAATGCATCTATAATAATCAATAATTCCATTAAGTTTTCGTTAACAGGGTTGCAAACAGGCTGGATGATAAATACATCATCCCCTCTGACGCTTTCTTTTACCTGTACGTAAATTTCTCCGTCAGCAAAGTTTTTAACAACCATCGGACCTACCGTTGTTCCTAAATAATCAGCAATTTCTTGAGCTAATTTAGGATTTGAACGACCTGCAAATAATTTAATGTCATGGGTCGGGTTAATTGCGCGTTCAAGTTGGGTATAAGTCATTTCTTCGATTGCAGCCATATTTTATCCTTTCTTTATCCGGCACTATAGAGTATAACTATTATAAATCTGAAAGTTATTAACCTCAAGATTTTTTTAAGTTTTGTAATAATATAAAATCCGTAAATATATTTTTTTGCGATAAAATATGGCTGTTTGTTACCAAAGTTTATAATAACAAATCATCGCGGTCTACAAGTTTGAAGACCCACGCTGCAACAGCGGCGGCAACAAGGTTTACGCCGATTGTAATCAATGCAAGTTTCAGACATGCGATGTTTAGTGTAAATAATCCTAATGCAACGGCGGGGTTAAAAGCACCAAAGCAAAGCACTCCTCCTGTTACAAAAGCTCCGACGGTTACTGTTGAACCTATTGCAAGCCCGTAATATGAATTGCCTGCGGCTTTAGATGCCGTTGCGGTTGTTAATACTACATAGCATAGTGCAAATGTAAATAAAAATTCGCCGATAATAAGCTGGGTTACTGTAAATGGACATTCAGCCGCGCCTTCAACCATTCCGCCAAGAAACATTATAAGCCCGCTTGCTGCAAGTGAACCAAGAAATTGAAAAAGCATATAAAAAATACAATGTTTAAGGCTTAAAGCTCCTCTTATTGTGGCTGCAAGTGATACTGCAGGATTATAGTGTCCTCCTGAAATGTATCCGCCTGCGTAAACCATTACCATTAAAATAAAACCTATTGCAATTGCAGCGATTACGCCGTTACCCGGTAATACTAAGCACAAACCTACCGTAAATACCAGAAAAAATGTTCCTATAAACTCGACAATGTATCTTCTAATGTCATCCATGTTTTTACTCCTTTATAAAAATTTTGACATAAGAAGTTTAAGTTAAATTATTGTTTTTAGACATTGTACGTATCGGCTAAATTAAAGAGTATTCCATAATATAATCATCCATTACAAAACCTTCACCGATATCTGTTACAACAGAATCTATAGTCTTAAATCCCCATTTTTCGTAAGCTGCAATAGTGTTTTTATTATATTTGTTAACTGTAAGCTGTATTGATTTATATGATTTTTCTTTAGCGATTTGCTTAATTTTTTCAAAAGCTTTCGCGCCGATTCCCCTACGACGGTGAGTGCTTTTTATATATAGTTTAGACAAAAACATATAATCTTTTTTTTCGGATATCCCGAAATATCCGATATTTTCTTCGTTTTCCTGTATAAAATAATAAGTGTAATTTTCGTTATCGTATTGATTTTTTATTGCACTTTCTGATTGAAAGTTTTCAATCATATAATCAATTTGCTCAGGGGTTAAAATTACTGTCCAGTACTCGTGCCAAATTTCTGATGCTAATTGTGTCAGGGATTTTATATCTTGAATTTCGACTTTTTTAAAATTTATCATAAATTTACCCGCAAAATAAAATTTTTTCGGGTTTATTATAACATAAAAAGCAAAAAGGAGAAAATATGAAATTAGTAATAAGTGAAGTTTCACCCCGTGTTAAAACATTGTCAAAAAAAGCTTTTAAACAAAGGCGTATTAATATGGAACAACAGGTTCAAAAAGTCGTAAATGTTAACCATATTCACGAAACGTTAGAACGTCAGGCGGAATTGATTTCTCCCGAAGAATATATCAAGGCAAGAGCTTATCTGTCTGATTTGGAGCAAATGAGATTAATGCAGGAATATTTAGTATTTTAAACTAAAAAAGGAAGATTTTAAATCTTCCTTTTTTAGTAATTATTTAACCAAGTCCAAAATATGGTGGGGTTTCTTTTGTTTCTTTTAAGTCTTCAAGTTCAAATTCGTACATTTCAAGTAATGTTTCCATTTGCAGTTTTTGAATTTCTTGGTCTTCATTTGTAGGTTTAAAGTTTTTGAGTTGTTCTTTTAATTCTTTAATCTGGTTTTCTAATTTTTCCATTTTTTTGAATTTAAGAATAAAATGCGGTTGATCTTTTTTTTGTTCGACCGAATCTTTCTTTACTGCCGCTGTGTTTTGAAATGCACTTGTTGTTTGGGTTTTATCAATGCCTGCCATTAAATTACTCCTTATATATCTTTCACTTTTTTATTAACGGCAAGATTAGTTAAAAACTTTAATGCTTGTTACAAAATATTAATAAAAAGAGGCGGCGGGTTATTTAACCCGCCGCCTCTTAATTTATATTGTCCTATTTCTTAGTCGGTATTCTCATTCCGTAGAAAGAGCGTACAACAAAAAATAATGCAATTACTAAAAATACAACGCCGACAATTGGTGCAACTTGTCTAAAGTTTTCGTTGATTGCGATTTCCATTGCAAGTAAACCAAATAGAGTTGTAAATTTAATAATCGGGTTCATTGCAACAGATGATGTATCCTTAAACGGATCACCTACAGTATCGCCGACAACTGTTGCTTCGTGAAGTACTGTTCCTTTTTCTTTAAGGTCGACTTCAACGATTTTCTTAGCGTTATCCCAGCATCCGCCTGCATTTGCCATAAATACAGCTTGGAAAAGCCCAAATACTGCAATTGCAATCAGATAACTTACGAAGAATGATACTGCAAGCTGAGTTTTAGCTCCCGGTGCTGATAAACAAGCTAGAGCTAAAGCAAATGTAAATAACGCGATGAAGATATTTACCATACCTTTTTGCGCGTATTGTGTACAAATTTTTACAACTTCTTTTGAATTTGCAACATTTGCACATTTTTCATCACATTCACCTAACTTGATATTGTCTTTAATGTATTCAACCGCACGGTAAGCACCTGTTGTAACGGCTTGCATTGATGCACCCGAGAACCAGTAAATTACCGCACCGCCTGTTAAGAAACCTAATAAGGTATAAGGGTTTAACAGGTTCAAAATCATTTCAGGCTGAATGCCTAAAGTGTTTTTGATAACAAGAATCAATGAGAAAATCATTGTAGTAGCACCGACAACTGCTGTACCGATAAGAACGGGTTTTGATGTTGCTTTAAATGTGTTACCCGCACCGTCATTTTCTTCTAAGTATTGTTTTGCGTTATCAAAATCCGGCTCAAATCCGTATTCGTTTTGAATTTCTTCTTTAATATTCGGAATTTCTTCGATTAAAGATAATTCATAAACAGATTGAGCGTTATCTGTTACTGGACCGTATGAATCAACAGCGATTGTAACAGGTCCCATACCTAAGAATCCGAAAGCTACAAGCCCGAAAGCAAATACTGACGGATAGCTCATAAGATTTGCAGGAATGAATGTGCTTGCAAAGTAAGCAAGTCCCATTAGTAATACGATAATCATACCGATCCAGAAACCTGAGAAGTTTCCTGAAACGATACCTGAAAGAATTGTTAAAGACGCTCCGCCTTCGCGAGATGCCGTTACGACTTCTTCAGTGTGTTTTGCTTTAGGGGATGTAAATATTTTGGTAAATTCAGGAATTAATGCTGCACCCAATGTACCGCAAGAAATGATAATTGAAAGAATATACCAAACATTTCCCATCCAGCCGAGTAAATATTTGCTGACAACAAATGTCATAGCTATTGAAAGAATTGAAGTTAACCAAACAAGTCTTGTTAAAGGTACTTCAAAGTCAAATTTATTTGTTTTAGCTGCGTATACTTTGTCATATAAATTGTTAAACCAGTATGCGATAACTGATGTAACAATCATTAAGAATCTCATAGCAAAAATCCAAACAAGGAGTTTTACCTGATACATTTCACCTACAACGGCAAGTAAAATAAAGCTTACCAAAGCAACACCCGTTACACCGTAAGTTTCAAACCCGTCAGCAGTCGGTCCGATAGAGTCACCCGCATTATCACCCGTACAGTCTGCGATAACACCCGGGTTTCTCGGGTCATCTTCTTTAATACCGAATTGGATTTTCATCAAATCTGATCCGATATCGGCGATTTTTGTAAAAATACCGCCTGCAACACGAAGTGCTGATGCACCTAAAGATTCACCGATAGCAAATCCGATAAAGCAAGCCCCTGCGATTTCTCCCGGTACGAATAATAAAATGATAAGCATCATAATAAGTTCAACTGATACCAGTAAAACACCGATACTCATACCTGCTTTTAAAGGAATATTCATAATGTTTAAAGGATTTCCTTTTAAAGCCGCAAACGCTGTGCGAGAGTTAGCTAAAGTGTTCATTCTTATACCAAACCATGCAACAGCATATGAACCTAATATCCCGATTACTGACCATGCAAGGATTGTTAACACTCCGCCTATGCCCATTTTTTGAAGGTACCCGAAGTAAAATGCGATACATAAACCGATTAAAACTTCTAATACAAGCAGAAATTTACCTTGCTGAATCAAGTAAGTCTTACAGGTTTCAAAAATAGTATTACCGACTTCGTCCATAGCTTTATGAACATCTAATTTTTTGATTTTCAAAAACTCAACAAGTCCGAAAATCAACCCGATTACAGAAATTCCAAGTCCGATTAAAAGCAGGTCGTGACCAAAACCACAAGCCTGTTTAATATTTGGAACAACTAAATCGGCTTCACTTGCCAAAGCAGGTGAAACACTAACGGCAAACATCGTTAAAAGAGCCATCAGTGAAGTAAACTTTTTAATCATAGTTCTCTCCTTTTCCCAAAAGTTTGTTCACTTTTTTATTATAATAGATAAAAGAATTTTAAACAATTTTTTTACATTTAATACTATATATGGTTTACTTCCCGCGGATAATTTGCTATTGTGTTTATATGTATGATACTTTAAAATACGTTTATATTTGGTTTTCTGTATTTTCGGTTTGGGCGCTGATTGCGTTTTTACCGTTTGACAGGTGGCAAAAATCTTATATTGATGAATTTCACAGGCTTAAATACGAACCGCAAAGACGTATTGAAGCGACTTACAAGTATCTTGAAGATGTGGAAGACGGTAAGATAAGTATTGATGATGGGGTAAATTTTGAATCGTATTTGGAAAAGATTACCCCGAAAAGAACTGCTGTGGCTAAACCTGACCGCCCTGTAAAGCCTTACCAAAAACCTCTGTATGTAAGAGATAAGTATAATCCGCGAATTTTACATCCTTACCACGGTAAATAATTAATAAATATAAGCGCTGTCAAGCAGTTTTATTTCAAACGAAGAACCCGCAGGGATAGAAATATTACCGCCTTTGTTTGTAAGTCCTGTTATCGGAGATAAGACCGTGCAGCCTGCGTAACCGACATAACCGACAAGTGTTGGAACAGGTGAAAGAATTATTAATATCGGGTTATCAGCCATTTTTGCGGCTGTTCTTCGAGATTTTACAAAGAATGCTTCACCTTTATCTATTTGTTTTGCAACGCCCTTCCAGTATTGGTGCTTGCCTTTTATATTGTTAAAAAAGATTTTTTTAGAGTTAGCTTTTGTTATTTTAGCATTTACTCCAAATGTTTGACCGTTATAAGTCATACTGTTTATTCTAAGTACAAGAAGTCCGCCGTTTCCTAAAGTTTGGGGCCTGTGAACATCTGTTATTGTTGCATAAAACTTGGTACCTGCGGGGATTGTTATTCCGTTTTTGAAAACGGGTGATATTGTTGTAAAACTGACGGTTGAACCTTCTTTTGACTGGTCAGAAATCGTCCCGTTAGATTTTACCTGAAATTTTGTACCTGACGGGATTTGTTTAGCGTCTTTTTTATCAACGACTGTAATTTGCGGTTTAACCTCGGTGTAAACAGGAGTTGAACTTGGAACTTTACCTGGTGTACTTGTTTTTGGTAGGTTTGGTAAAACGTCATACTCAAGTTTTGAAGAATTATATTTCTTTTTTATCTCTTCATCTACAGAGGTATCAAATTCAAGTGACACGGCAGGATTTGTCGTAATAAACATTGCAAAAAATATTATAAAAATATTCTTTAGCATAATTTAGATTTACCCGGAAGAGCTACCAGTGCAATAAGAGATGCAAATTGAATGAGATTACCCAGAATTTTGGCTAATGTCATAGGTGTCAGAGCTAAAGCCGTAATCCCGATATATAGAGCAACTATATAAAACACGGCTTTACGTTTGTCCGCAATAATATGGTAAAGTCTTTTTATATATGTGACAGCCATTATATATGTAAGAACCAATGAGAATACAAGAGCGCAAGGCAAAATTCTAGTTCTTAAAAAAAGTTCTGAAACTTCTTGTGCGTATAATGCACCTGCCATAAAAATGCCGAATGCAATAGTAAAAATAATTAAAATTGTAACCAGCATTGTTATTCTACCGATTCCTCCGTCAAAAATAAACGGATTTTTTCCTTTTTTTATTTCCACAGCTACCATAATCTTATCCTTTTTTATTATTTTAGTAACTCATTTATTGCTTTTGCGGCTTTTTTGCCTGCGCCCATGGCATTGATCGCATTAGATGCCCCCACAGGTGCAACATCTCCGCCTGCGAACACGCAAGGAATATTTGTAGAATGGCTTTCAGGATCAACTTCAATATAGCCTTTTGAGTCGGTAATGATTTCCAAGCCTTCGCTTTGCGCAGATTTTTGTATAATTGGGTTAGGACCCGTGCCAAGTGCTACGATTACGGTATCAACATCTTCAATCACGTATTCACCTGTTCCGATAGGACGACATCTGCCTGAAGCGTCAGGTTCGCCGAGTTTCATTATTTCAAATTTCATACCGTCTACGTATCCGTCTTTTTCTAAGATTTCGACAGGCGCGTGAAGGAATTTGAATTGAACACCTTCTTCTTTAGCATGTCTAATTTCTTCTAAACGTGCAGGAAGTTCTTTCTCCGTACGGCGATAGAGAATTGAAACCTCTTCAAATCCTACGCGTACTGCGGTTCTTGCAGCATCCATTGCAACATTTCCGCCGCCGATTACGGCAACTTTTTTACCTACTTTAAGCGGTGTTGCGCAAGTTTTTGAACCCGCACCCATAAGATTAACTCTTGTTAAAAATTCGTTGGCAGAGAATACTCCGTTAAGGTTTTCGCCTTTTATATTCATCATTTTTGGCAACCCTGCACCAGAGCAGATAAATATTGCATCAAATCCGTCTTCTTTAAGTTGTTTTAGGGTAATTGATTTTCCGACTATTACGTTTTTATGAAACTCCACGCCCATTGTTTTAAGGTTTGTAATTTCTTTATCTAAAATGGTTCGCGGAAGTCTGAACGGAGGGATTCCGTAGCGAAGAACACCGCCTAATTTGTGAAGTGCCTCAAATACGACTACTTCATGACCTGCTTTTCTTAAGTCGGCTGCGGCAGTTATCCCCGCACATCCTGAGCCGATTACGGCAACTTTTTTCCCTGAGGGTTTAATTTCAGGTAAATCGGCGTTTGTGTTATCTCCGACATATCTTTCCAATGCTCCGATTGCAACGGCTTCACCTTTTATGCCTAAAATACAGTTTCCTTCACATTGTCTTTCCTGCGGGCAGACTCTTCCGCAAACTGACGGGAGCATACTTGTTTCGCGGATAATTCTTCCCGCTTCTTCAAGGTTATCTTCTTTTAATGCTTTTATAAATTGCGGTATCTGAATGTTTACGGGACACCCTTGAACGCATCTCGGGTTTTTACAATTTAAACAGCGTGAGGCTTCAAGTTTAACCTGCTCGGGTGTTAAGTTACTTTCTACCGTGTCAAAATTTGAACGTCTTGCGATTTTGTCCTGTTCTTGAACTCTTTGTCTTTCTGTTGCCATATTTTATCTCTTCTTTTGTATAAATGTATATTATTATTGTAGTTTAAAAACAGGCGTTGTGCAAGGTATTATTTGACATTTTTAATGGCTTTTTTAAAATAGTTGGGGTCGTTTATTGCTTTAATAGTACAACTGATACCGTTTTCACGTTCGGTTCCTGTCGGGTTGCAATATTTGTCCGAGTCAGGGAATTTTGTTTTTAAATCTCCTACAGCTCGGAGTTCTCCATTTACCAGTTGGAATGTAAATAAATCTACTCCCCAACGATTTGGCGGATTTACAAAACCGTTTATATCGACGCTTATAAAGCTTTCGTATAAGTTTTCTATATATATATTTGTGCCGTCAGGTAGTGCAATTTGACCGTCGTCAAGCCAGTCAGTTCTCATGTTCTTTTTTGAGTAGGATACATAATCGTTTGAGTTTCTCCAATACCAACAATTATGTATTTTTTTAGAAATCATATCTGCAGTGTCTGAATTTCCACAATCGACGGCTCCTTTAAAATAATTTTTAAATGTAATGTAAAATTTATTAGGTTTGTAATCTTTAAAATCAAGAGATAAGTCATCGTTTGACATAAGTCTTAAAGCTTGTTGAATTGTTGAATATGATTTTAAAAATTGGCTGCGGTAACGAGCTGCCTTGTGTGCATTTATAAGGTTTGGGATTGTCATAGCGGCAACTACCCCGATAATGCCAAGTGTTATTAATACCTCCGCTAGTGTAAAACCTTTCTTTTTCATAAACTTCTCCTGTGATATAATATGATTTTTTGAACATTATAATGTTCGCATAGTCATTATTCATTATTTAATTATTTTTGTCAATCATTTAGGATTAATCTATGAAAGACGACAGATTATTGCAGTTGGGACAGAAAATCAGGTATGAACGGATGAAACGAGCATTGAGCCAGGAGGCGTTGGAGGAATTGTCTTCCGTTTCAAGGCGAACTATCAGTGAAATCGAGCGCGGGAATGCAGATATTCGTTATACAAACCTTTATCAGATTGCGGGAGCTTTGGGGATACAAATCTCAGAGTTGTTGAATTTTAAGTTATAACATGATATTATTTGTGGTGTTATATGACTTAAGGAGCAGGGGATATATGGCTTTAGAAATTGTTATTTTATTGTTATCAATTGTTATAACAGGTTTGCTTGTTTGGTTTTTTGCATCAAAACATTACAACTGCGAACTTATCAGTTTGAAGGAAGAAAACCTGAGGCTAAAAAGTCAGGCAGGTTTAAATGAAAATATTGTTAATGAGGTTAAGGTTGCTTTTTCCCAAATTGCGCAGGATTCGCTGAAATCCCAGCAGGAAGCTTTGCTTGCAGAACACGCTAAAGATTTAACAAGTCGTATGGATTTATTTAAAGCCGAAGAAATTACTCCTGTAAGCCGCTTGTTAAAAGAGTTTAAAGAAAGTATCGATAACTATCAAAACGCTCATAAAAACGAGTCAATGGAGATTAAAAACGCAATTCTGACAGCCGAAAAGTACGCTAAAGCGCTTACTATGAATCAAAATTCAAAAGGGGAATTCGGGGAAGATTGGCTTGAGCAGATTTTCAGGTTCGCAAATCTGGAGGAGAATGTTCATTATACAAAACAGTTTGTGTCAGATGGAGCTAAACCTGACTTTGTTGTGAATCTGCCGAATGATAAAAATATAATCGTTGATTCTAAAGTTATTTTGAAAAATTATCTTGAGTACAGACAAAATGAAGATAATGAAATCCTTAAAAAGGCTTTTATAACCGATATGACAAACTGTGTTACAAGTCTTGCCAAGAAAAATTATGAGGAAATCGAAGAGCTTTATCAACCGGGTTTTATTTTAATGTATATTCCCGTTGAAACTTGCGTGAATATGATTTACACGGACTATGATTTCAGAAAAGTTGTTGAGCTTGCGGCATCAAGAAACATTATAATCGTTGGAACTGCATCATTGCTTGTGACTTTGCGTCTTGTGAACCAGCTTTGGGCATCTCAAACCCAGTATGATAATGTTCAAAATATTATTACTGTCGGTGAAAACCTTTACAATAACATTGCCTCTCACGCTCAGAATTTACTTAATATTCAGTCAATTATTGATAAGGCAGCTTCAGGCATAAAAACCGAAGTGAATCGTTTCACGCAGCGCAAAAACGGCAGTATATTTAAGGAAGCCGAAAAGTTAAGACAGTTCGGAATCTCATCAAAAGAGGTTAAATCAGGTAAAAAGCTAGTTGAAAATGCTATTCCTGTTGTTTTTTTAGAAGAAAATATTGCAGAAGAAGTTGAAGTTTAGGAGTTAATAAAAAATGAGTTATTTTGAAGAAAACAGAAAGTTTTTAGGTTTTAACGGAGTCTTAGGCAGACGCGATTTTATCGTAAACTGCATGATTATTGAAATAATTGAGTCATTAATTTGCTCAACTCCCGTTGTTTACTTGTTTTTTATTTATCCTGATTTATTGAAAAGTTTTTCATCAGGAACGTTTCCTGCCTGGTACTTGCAGTGGGTTGCAGTTGTCGGATTAATCTCATCTGTTTTGTATTTTTCAAGTATTTTGCGCAGAACCCGTGATATTTTGGGCGTTGAGGATGATAATAAAATAAATGTTATAGCAGGGGTTCTTACCGTTTTGAACTTCTGCGGATATCTTCCGTTTGGGACATTTGGAAGGTTTTTATCACTGTTTGTACTGATTTATTTAGCGATGCAAAAAGGCGCGATTACGGGCGTAAAACCTCCAAGTAATGTTATAAAATTTAACTGGGGCGCGTTTTTCGGGACTTGGATGTGGGGGTTATTTAATAAAACTCCAATAACCTTACTTATGATTCCGTTATTTTTTACTTTTGGCGGGTTTCCGTTTATGATTTTGTGCGGGTTGAAAGGTAATGAGTGGGCTTATAAAAACAAAAAATGTGATGATGTTGAAAAATTCCATAATTCACAAAAAAATCAATCAATTTTATGGCTGATTTTGGTGCCTGTTTTGAGTTTTGTTTTTTCTGTTGCGGTGCTTGGGGTTTCTGGAGTTGCGCTTTATAAATACTCCAAAACTCATCCTGAATTTAAAGCAAAAGTTACAAAAATGTTGTCTGATTATCAGGTGTCTGCGGTTGAATCTTCGTTTGACAAAATTGAGGTTAAAGACGGTGTTTACAGGTTTTATGTTGATCCCGCAGATTGGAAAGATATGCCTGAAACCTTTATGAAAGTTGAGTTTAGAAACGCTGTATCGTATGCTCTTATTAAAGAAGGTAAAGCGTTTGAGAAAAAATCCGGTTTTCTTTATGTGATGAATAATGTTAAAATATGTAGTTCGTTTAATAACGAAGTTCTTGCAGAGTTTTACATAAACCCAGAAGACGCAAAAGACCTGAGTAAAAAGACTTCAGTTGAAATTAAGCAGTTGATTGAAAAAGGATATAAGTTTAATAATCATCCGTCGCTGCCTTAGGTTACAACATCTTGTCAATAATCCTGCACGCAGAGGCGATAAATTCTTCACACGGTCGTTCGGCATAGTATTTTACTGTTCTTTTGCTTGGGACGGGGTTATCCGCACCGTCAAGCCCTAAAAGTTCTCGGCAGATGATTGACCCGTTTTCTTTCTCAAATTCTTTACCGAGTTTTTGGATAAGTTCGTAATGCTGTGCTTTCACTTCATCATTATTGTTTTCTGTATAACCTTTTTTTAATCCTGCAATCATAAACATAGCGCTTACCGCTCCGCAAACTTCGCGTAGTCTTCCCATTCCGCCACCAAAAGAGGATGATAATTTTAGTGCTGTAATTTCATCAAACCCAAGTTCATTAGCGTAAGCTAAAAACACCGATTGGGCGCAATTGTAACCCTTTAGAAAGTTTTCCCGAGCTTGTTGTTCATGATTTTGCATTGATTTTTAACCTTCTATATATAATTTGTATAATACGACAGCAGCGGATGTTGCAAGGTTTAGTGATTCAACGGTTTGCGCCATTTCGATTTTAACTGAATCAGTTGCAAATTTAATCAAATCTTCAGATAGTCCGTCGGCTTCGGAGCCAAACATTACAAGGTTTGGCGGTGTCATTTTAAAATCTTTTAGCATATTGTTACTTCTTGGCAGCGTTGCAATACGTTCAAAATCCTTAAAAATTTCTGAAAGTTCATTAAAATCTTTAATCTCGACAATCGGAAGTTTCCACAATTGTCCAACGGATGCTCTGACACATTTCGGGTTATAAATGTCAACGCAATCTTTGCCGTATAAAACTATTGCATCAGATCCGAACGCTACAGCAGTTCTTATTATCGTGCCTAAGTTTCCTAAATCTTTTATGTTTTCAAGTAAAACGACTTTTTTTGCGGATTTTAAGATATTTTTATCGTATTTTTTTTGAACTCCGACAGCAACAGCGTTTGGCGCAGATTCTGTTGTAGAAAGTTTTTTCAGTACAGGCTCTGTGGTTTCGATGATTAAATTTTTTACAAAATCATAATCTTTAACATGTTTTTTTTCAACAAAAACCCGTTCAATTTCAATATCGAAATCAAAGGCTTCTTTTATTGCTTTGAATCCTTCAAGCAAAAATTTGTCTTGTCTGTATTTTTTTTGTTGAAGTTTGGCGCATTCTTTTACCAGCTCGTTATTAACGCTTGTGATTTCCATTATTTAACCTCAAATTCTTTCAACCAATCTTTCTCTTGCTCAGATAACATATCAAAATCAATGAGTTTTTTCTCGTAATTCATTTTGACAAAAGAGTGGATTTTGCCGTTTTCAAAATAGCAGGAATTTTCTAATCTTACACCGAAAAATCCTTCTTTATAAAGTCCCGGTTCTATTGAAAAACACATACCGTCATTTAGTTCGGTCTTTGCGATTTCAGAAGGACTCAGATTTGGCGGATATTCGTGAACGTTTATACCTATTCCGTGACCTAAACCGTGGTTAAAGACAAATCCGTCAAGCTCTTGTATTGTGAAAAACTCTCTGACTTGTTTGTCGATTTCAAAACCGTTTGTCGGGTTTTTAAAATTATAAGCAAGTAAAAATGCTTTTAAAACCTTTGTATAAATATTTTTGTGAAGTTTTGAGGGTTCGCCTTTTACAAAAACTCTTGTAATATCTGTTGCAAGTCCGCCCTCAAAATATGCGCCGCAATCAATTAAAACAAGGCTGCCGTCTGTAATTATTTCATCTTTTGAAGATTTTGAATAATGAGCAAGCGCGGAGTTTTTGTCTTTTGCAACAATTGAATTAAAACTTAACCCCAATGCCCCTTGCTTTTTAAACTCTTTTTCAAGCTGCACGCTGATATCGTATTCTGAAATATTATTCTGATTTTCGATATAATTTCGAATTGCGCTCACCGCTTTATCAGTACGCGCAAAAGCATCTTTTAAGTGTTCCAGCTCAGCCTTTGTTTTTTGAGCTTTCATAAGTTTTACTGGATTTTCTTTTAATTCTTTTGCGCGGGATTTCAAAAGATTATAATCGTAAGCATTTATTGAACTTTTATCAACAAAGATTTCTTTATTAGGGATTTTATCAAGTTTATCAATAAGCTCAACACCTTCTTTTGTGATAAAACATTTTCCCCTTCCCTTAATTTTTGCGGAAAAGTTTTGAGAAAAATTACGCATGTTAAAAAGGTATGAAACCTCGTCAAGGTCTGTAATATAGATAGCTTGATTATCACTTAAATTTTGTGAAATTTTTGATATTTTTTCTTCACTTGTTAAGCCTGTAAATTTGACGTCAAGTTCAATATTTCCTTCTTCGCTTGTCGAAGTTTCTGAATCCAGCGGGTCAGAATCAAGAAGCTTAAGCGTTAAAAATTTTTCAAGCTGTTCAATTTTGTTTTGAGAATTTTTCTTTGAAAAAACTCCTAAAATTTCTCCGCTTGGAATTCTTTTAATCAGTTCATCAAGATATTTTTGCCCTGTTTGGAGTTTTACTACGGTAACTTTTTCATGGCAGACTTCGTTATCCGCTTGAATATGGTATCTTCCGTCCACAAACAAAAAAATCGTATCGGGTGTAACAAGCGCTTCGCCTGTTGAGCCTGAAAAGTTTGTCAGTTTGTAGCGTGAATTTTCGCTCAGTGTATTATATTCAACCAGAAATTCATTTGTAGCGTTAACAAGCAGGTAGTTTAACCCCTCGTCTGCCATGAAATTTCGTATTACCGTAATATTATCCATACTAGTTTTTGCCTGTTAATTCAATTAAGTGCCAACCGAATTGTGTTTCAACAGGTTGGGAAATTTCACCGACTTCAAGTGCGAATGCTGCATCTTCAAACGGTTTAACCATCATTCCTCGTCCGAAAAATCCTAAATCGCCGCCGTTTTGACCTGAAGGGCAAAGTGATTTTTCCTTTGCAATTTCAGCAAAAGATTTGCCGTTTTTGATTTCATTGTATAATTCTTGAGCTTCTGTTTCAGTCTTTACCAAAATGTGGCTTGCTCTAACTTCAGTAGTTGTCATATTTTTACTCCTTTTATTTATTACAGGAGGATTATAAAATAAAAAGGTTTGTCTTGCAACTTTGTACAATCCAAACCGGAAGTTATAAAACATGAAAAATTTTCTGAAATAAAAGCGTAAGTTCAAAGTGTTTTATACCAAACCCGCTAAAGAAAAAATCTTATCGCAACCCCGAAAAAGTGCTTGGACAATTTGAACTTACATTATTATAATAAACTGTCATGCCACCTGTTTTCACCATTCGTCAGAATAAATTTTTTTAACACAAAATGGCTAATTTTTACTAATCCTTAAGGATTAGGGTTTGACATAATTATGTTTTTTATTTATTTTCTTTTTAAAAAAGGTGTTTTATGGAAATAATAAAAGTCAGAACTAAACGCGGTTTAGAATTAAAGGGTGCAATGTTTGGTGATAGCAGTGCGGATACTGTTGTTGTTGTGCTGACGGGAATTTGTTCAAATATTTTCCAAAACGAACTTTTGTATTCAACGGGTAAATTTTAGTGCGGCAGTAGATTTTTTGAGTGTTCAATCCGATGTTAATCCTGATAAAATCGGTATAATTGGGATTTGCGGTTTTGGCGGTATGGGTTTAAACGCTGCTGCAACAGATACACGTATTAAAGCAACAGTTACGTCTACAATGTATGATATGAGCAGAGTTAATGCTAACGGTTATTTTGATTCGATGGATAAAGAGCCGCGTTATGAGTTAAGAAAAACGCTTAATGCTCAACGTATCGAAGATTTTAAAAATGGAACCTATGCAAAAGCCTCAGGGCTTCCCGATAAATTAACAGGTGATGAACCTCAGTTTGTAAAAGATTACTACGGGTATTATAAAACAAAAAGAGGTTTTCACAACCGTTCAATCAATTCAAACGGAAATTGGAATATGACATCTTCTTTGTCATTTATTAATATGCCGATTTTAACCTACAGTGATGAAATTAAATCCGCAGTTTTGATGCTTCACGGAGAAAAAGCTCATAGCAGATACTTTAGTGAAGATGCATTTAAAAAACTTCAAGGTGATAATAAAGAACTGTGGATTATAAAAGATGCTAACCACGTCGATTTATATGATAATTTGGATAAAATCCCGTTTGATAAAATTACGGAATTTTTTCAAAAGAATTTATAGAATGAATAAAAAAGGACTTCTTAATGAAGTCCTTTTTTTATGTTGTTTATTTGTTTAAGAACTCAACTTTTCCTGTATCCAAATGGTAATAAGCCGGAATTAATTGAACATTGTTTTCTTTCATATATTTAACAAGGTCTGTGTCTTGTGTCATAAGTTCTTCAATATCCTGAATAACATGAGCTTTTACTACGTTATCGGAATTAACTTCGTGACCGTGTTTCTTACATTCTTCAACGGCAGGCTGTATTGAATCTTCAAGAGATTTAATATATTTTGTTTCGGATTTGCCGGATAAAGTAGCTGCAATAGCTCCGCAATCCTGATGTCCCATAATTACAATAAGTTTTACTCCGCAGTGCATAACAGCATACTCAATACTTCCGATAACGTGTTCATCAAGTACATTTCCCGCATTACGGATTTCAAAAATATCGCCTAAGCCCTGGTCAAAAATAAGTTCAGGCGGAACTCTTGAATCCGAGCAAGATAAAATTACAACAAACGGATGCTGACCTTTCAGCATTTCTTTTCTACGCTGTTTGGTATCATCAGGGTGTGTTTCTTTTAGGGTTACAAATCTTTCATTCCCTGCAATAAGCTTATTCAAAGCTTCTTGAGCCGATAAATTATCACTGTTGTTTGCAAAACAAATATTTGCATTAATCGCTAATGATAACATTAAAGCAAGTGAAAATATTGTTTTTTTCATATTATAAATCCTTTCTTTTTTATTTGTTATTCTACGGTATCTATAATTCCGCCGCCAAGAACAATATCATTATCATAAAAGACAATAGATTGTCCCGGGGCAATTGATTTTTGCATGTTCTCAAATTTTACTTCAACATCTTCGTCTACAGGGGTAATGATTACTTCCTGCTTGCTTTGTGAAGACCTTATTTTTGCACTGCACTTTATTGTTTTATCTAATTTATCAAAAGCAATCCAGTTTAATTTTACTGCAGTTAGTTTCTCTTTAAATGTTTTATCTTGAAATCCGACAACAACTTCATTTGTATCTTTTCTGAGTTCGGTTACATAAAGAGCTTCTGTTGAGCTTATACCGATTCCTTTTCGTTGTCCTATAGTGTAATTCCAGATTCCGTTATGAGTGCCCAACACTTTGCCGTTTGAGTCTACGATGTTACCGATTTTTGGAGCTATTTGTAAAAGTTCATTATAATCACCTTCATAAAAATCCTGACTGTCAGGCTTTTGCGCAACTTCTAACCCATGCGATTTTGCAATTTCTCGGATTTCTTCTTTTTTATAATCTCCTAACGGAAGTAAGATGTTTTTTAACTGTTCTTGTTTTAATCTGTATAAAAAGTAAGATTGATCTTTTTTAGGATTCACTCCGCTTTTTAATAAATATCTTCCGTTAACATTCTCTATACGTGCATAATGTCCTGTTGCAAATTTATCAAATTCAATTCCGTTTTGTTTTGCAAGATATGGTAAAACTTCAAATTTTATAAGTGAATTACACCAAATACAAGGGTTTGGCGTTCTGCCCGATAAGTATTCCCGTTTAAAATTGTTCAGAACAATTTCTTCATATTGTTGTGCACAATCAAATACATGAAATTCAATTCCGATTTGTTTGCAAACTTTTCTTGCCTCTTCTATGTCTTCTTTTTCATCAGGTCCAAAACAGGCTCCATGGGTTTTATGGGGTAATTTATTAAGTTTCTCTTGAATTTCTTTATAAACTCCGCCTTTTCCCCAAATTGCCATTGTGGCGCCGATTACTTCATGTCCTTGGTCTTTTAATAATAATGCAGTAGTTGAGGAGTCAACTCCGCCTGACATTCCGACTAATATTTTCATGCTTATGTCCTCTTACAGTTCTTAACATAGTATAAATATCAAGGTTTTGCAAATCATATTATTTCAAATAATTCATCAAGTTTACAGTCTAAAGCCTTGCAAAGTTTTTCTAAAGTATTAAAACTCACAGTGTTGGTTTGATCGTAGTATAAGCGAGTAATAGTACTCCTGCTTATTCCGGATATCTGTGCAAGTTCGTATATTTTATTCGTTTAGCTCCCATTATGGCGGATAAATTGTTTTTAAGCATATATAAATTTTACCAGTATAGCGAAAATTTGACAGAATTAGTCATTAATGATATATAAAGTATCAATAGTGATATATGAAGCTTAGTAAAACTTATTATGAGGCGGTTATGTATAGAAAAGGGTTTACATTAGCAGAGGTTTTAATTACTTTGGGTATTATTGGAGTTGTTGCAGCGATAACAATACCTTCATTAATTACTAATTATCAGAAAACAGTTACCTCTTTTAAATCAAGCGCTTCGTCACTCAATAGCCGATGAACTCGGGGACCCTACCTGGCAAGAGCCGAACACAAAAGGTTACGGTACAGGGGATCCGGGGTTAAAGTATCTTATTCCTTACCTTGAAGTTGCATATAAATTTAGAAAAGGAGAATATGTTTATCCTATATATAAAGCTAACGGAACATCAGGGTATTCGCAATTTTTATATGCATGCTCTGATACATCTCCTTATGCTTATGTATTAAAAAACGGAACTATAATTTATTTTGTAAATTTTTTAAACTATTTTCCAATGGGAAATGCCCTTTTTATACTTGTCGACTTAAACGGTAAAAAAGGTCCAAACAGGCTTGGGCGGGATGTGTTTGTATTTACATTGACGAAAAAGAAACCTGATATTATTGGTACTTACGGAGATAACTTAACAGTAGAGCAACTGCTGGCAAGCGGTGAAGCATGTCCCGCGAAGGGTGTAGTTTCAGGTTATCAGGGATACAACGGCTGGGGATGCAGTACTTTAATTATCAAAGACGGTTGGAAAATCAAAAAACATTATCCGTGGTGGTAATATAATGTTGTTTATGCTACCTTTTTTTAGAAAGGTTAACTAATGAAAATACAGATGATACAAAACTGTTCTTCAATTAATTTTACAGGATTTTTAAAAAAGCCCAAAAATTTTCCTGTAAATATTATGGAGAATCCAACAGAAGAAGTTTTGAAAGAATCCGAAGCAAGGTGGCAAAAGCAGATAGAAGATTTGGGGTTGGTTGTTATTAAAAAAGTTAAACTTTTTGTTTCGCAAAAATTTGAAGCTCCTGTTAAAGGAGTTAAAAAAGAAAACGACTTTTAAAGAAACTTTTTTATTAGCGGAAGATGAGACTCGTGTTTTGCTCGCTCGCGAGTAACGGCAATTCCGCATTTTGTTTTCATCGGCGTTGCCGAATGTAAACAAAATGCTCAAGTCTCAGCTCGCTCGTGCAACTTGCCAAAAGGCTCATTCGATTCATCTTCTTAACAAATTAAAACAGATGAACAAATGTCCATCTGTTTTAATTAGCGGAAGACGAGACTCGAACTCGCGACAGTCTGCTTGGAAGGCAGATACTCTACCAACTGAGCTACTTCCGCTTAAAAAGTATTCATTGGTACAACAAAATGTTACAATAAACATTTTTGAAAATCAAGTCCTTCACAGCTTAATTAAACAGTTAAATTACAAACATATTAACTGACATAAATTGTATTATTACCTTCAAAAATAAAAATCTAACTACTTAATGAACTTTTCTACTATATTATCGAACCAGGAATTTTTATAACCGTATTTCTTTTCTTCATCTGTCGGAAGTTTTGATTTTAAATCTAGAAAATCAATATCTGTCCCTTTGTCAAAAATGTTTTTGTTTTCATCATCCTTTTTTTGCCGCCGACCTTGCATCATGTAACCTGTGTTTCCGCTGCTTCCGCCGTCATTATTCATACTTGTCGCGGGTTTAATCATAGGTTGGGTTCGGCCAATGTTTGCATCAAAACTCATTGTTCCAATTCCTTATATTATTTCCCTATATATATAAAGTATTTATTCTTTAATTTTTGTTACAATAGTAGTAAAATATTTACAAAAATTTACCAAAACACGCTACTTTATTACTTTTTGTAAATATATTTTTTACTGTTGAAAATCTCTTAAATAATATACGTTAATATATAAAAGAGAGATTTTGAGGTTTTTTGATGTCAATTTCGATTAACACAGATTTAGAATATTTACGTTCACGGCTATCGATACCTGATTCAAGGATGAATCAGTACCGTGATATGTCTGTAACTGATATTTTGAAAGCTGAAGCGGCTGCAGGTAACCTGGAGGCGATACAGCTTGCTGCCGATATGTTTACTGATGTTAATCAACTTATAGAATTATTTCAGCTTGCGGATCCTGAAAATAAATTGGTTATTATGCAGGCTATGTCATTTGAACAATTGGAAAAACTTGTTCCTATGCTAGAATCAAAAGATTTGGTTGAAGGATTGCAGTTTTTTTCACAAGATGCGCTTTTGAATTTGTTAAAAGATATTCCGAAAGAAGAGCTTTTGAAAACAGTTTTTGAAATGTTTTCGGAAGTTGAAGTTATTCAATATATGCCAGAAAAGGAGCTGGATAAGCTTTTGATCGGAACTGATATGGAAAAAGGTTTTTTACTAAATCAATTACAATTTATTCCCGAAGTTTATTTGCAACAAATTCTGGAAAGTGTAACCGGACAAGAGGCAAAAGGTAGTTCTGCGGATTTGGTTGTTCAGATAGGTCAGCTTGGAAATATGGCTTATAAGAAGGCGATTACTAATCTTGAACCTGAGCAAAAAAGGCAGCTTACTTTTCTTTTGACAAATTCTGATAACAAATTATATGAAAAATTTGATACAGATGCTTACTTATATATGATGAACCGTGAGCGTGATAAAAACGACATGGTTAAATCTATGGGTTTTATAAAACCTGAGCATTTGCAAAAAATGATTACAAAACTTCCGCAGGATTTGATGTCTGTTGTTATTACACAAATTGATACGGAAAAATTTGCTGATGCTTTGATAAATAAATTTCCGGAACTTTTGGCACAATTTGTTGCAGGATAAGTTTGACAAAACAGATAGAGATAAATATAATAAAGTTGTTTATAAAAATGAAATTAAAAAGGAGAGAAAGTATGAAAAAGCAGAGTATAATTAGGATTTCGGGGGGGGTAACTTTTGTAGCTTAGCACGGAGTGCTTTTACTCTCGCAGAGGTTTTAATTACTCTTGGTATAATCGGTGTTGTTGCGGCGATGACAATTCCAACACTTATAGCAAATACTAACGGTGCAAAGTACCGTTCTCAGTTTAAGAAAACTCTCTCAACACTATCTCAGGCGGCAAGAATGTCGCAGGCTCAGTATGGTTATGATTATGCTGGTATTACTCAAACTTGCGGAACAAATGCCGCGACTGAGCATCCTGACTCTACACAGTCAATCTGCGCAATTATTAATGGTACCTTAACAGGAACAACTTATTTTGATAAAGCCTCTGAAATTCCCGCAAAAGGTGGTGGAAAATATACAATCAATGCAAATACGATGTCTGTATGGGGTGGTATATCGTTGAGCAGTATGCATGCTTATGTTTTAGCTGACGGTTCTATTTTTATGTTTAGCAGTACTTTAGGACAGTATCCTTGTACTTTACCTGTTGGTGTACCTTTAAAGAATGTTTATTCGGGTAATGTCGGCATGAATCATTGTGCAGGTTTTATTGATGTAAACGGTACATCATTACCTAATAAGGAAGTTTCGTGCTCGTCAGGTGATAATAATGTTGAAAAAAATACATGTGTTGTAAAAAACGATGCAAAACACATGTCAGACATTTATCCTGTGAGGATTCATGACGGGATTGTAGAGCCCGGGAGTGCCGCTGCCAGATATGTTTTAAAAACCGCTAAATGATTAAATCCTGTCTTTTGTTAAAATATCCAGAGCAAATTTAAGAGCTTGGTTTGCAAACTCTTCTTTCATTTGTTTACGAGGAAGTGTCGGCGGAAGTTTAACTTCTTTTACTGTAACTATATTATTGTATTTTAAACCGATATAAATCAGTCCTACGGGTTTTAGTTCCGAGCCGCCTGTTGGACCTGCTATTCCTGTTGTGCAAAGTGCAATATCGCATCCTGTTGCTTTTTGTAATCCTTCTGCCATTGCAAAAGCACATTCTTCGCTAACTGCACCGAAGTTATCTAAAATATCCCAACTTACATCTAAAATTTTGTGCTTAGCTTCGTTTGCATAAGTTACAAAATTCAGTTTTATATACTCCGAACAGCCTGAAACATCCGTAAGTTTAGAGCTTAAAAGTCCTCCCGTACAGGATTCTGCCGTTGCAATCGTAAGTTTATTTTCTATTAAAAATTTACCTAATAATTCTTCTTGTTTCATAAAATTTTCCTTATGTATTTATTATATGATATTTTTAAAATTTTTAAATATCAAGTTGTTTGACAATGTGGTTAAAATTTTATATTATATATAAAAAGAGGAGAGAAAATATGAAAAATCAAGCTATAATTAGGGTTTCGGGGGGGGTAACTTTTTAAGCTCCTTAGGATTTACGTTAGCGGAGGTATTAATTACCCTCGGCATAATCGGTGTTGTTGCGGCGATGACAATACCGACCTTAATAGCAAATACTAATGCTCAAAAATATCGCAGCCAATTTAAGAAAACTATTTCAACTTTATCACAAGCTGCTCGAATGTCACAAGCTCAATATGATTTTGATTATGCAGGTATAACTCAACCTTGCGGAGCGAATCCTGCTTCTGAAAATCCTGAAAATGTTATGACTGTTTGTGCTTTATTAAACGGGACCTTGACAGGTGCTACATTTAAAAAACTGACGGATTTAAAAATGAGTAAAAACGGGAAGGCTGTTCCATATACTGTTACAAAAGGTGATTTTTTAAACAGAGCTTCTTATATGTTAAATAACGGACTTGTTTATATGTTACCAGACGGGAGTATGGTTGTAATAAATGCTAAAATGGGTAATTATCCGTGTGATTTATTGACAGCAACCGAGGTTCTTGATATTAATCCTACGGGTGTAAGCTTATCAGAATGTTTCGGGTTTATTGATGTGAACGGAGTATCTTTGCCTAATAAAGAAGTTAGCTGCTATTCAGGTTCTAATTTGTTAAAAGATAATAATTGTATTGTAAAAAATGATGCAAAACATTTAACCGATATTTATCCTGTCAGGTTTCATAACGGTTCTGTTGTTCCGGGGAGTGCTGCTGCAAGATATGTGCTAAAAATTGCTAAATAGTCGTCTTTTCAGGTGTGACGCAAGCTGTAATTGCGTCAATCAGACGTTTTACGGGTACAATTTGGATTTTTTCATTTTGTGCCGAGCGGTTAGCGTACGGGATTATGGCTTTTTTAAATCCTGATGTTACGGCTTCGTTTAAGCGTTTTTCGATGTTATTAACGGGGTGAATTTCGCCTGATAAACCGATTTCACCTATTATTACCGTTTGTGAATCAACTACAACATCACGAGCGCATGTTGCGATTGCAAGTGCGATACCAAGATCGGCACTCGGTTCATCTATTTCGATTCCACCCATTACGTTTATGTAAACATCTTGTTTTGACAAATTTAATCCTACACGTTTTTCCAGAACCGCTAATATTTGTAATAACCTGCTGTTATCAACGCCGTTTGTAACCCTTCTTGGTGTCGGGTAAGGTGTTGTTCCTACAAGTGCTTGAATTTCAACCAAAAGCGGTCTTGTTCCTTCGTTTGTTACTATTATGGCGCTTCCCGGGATGGCATCTTGAGAGCGTTCATTTAAGAAAAGTTCATTCGGATTTTTAACTTCTACAAGTCCTTTTGCCTGCATCTCAAAAATTCCTACCTCAGAGGTGTTACCAAAACGGTTTTTCATAGAGCGAAGCATTCTGTAAGACTTATATTTATCACCTTCGAACGAGATAACCGTGTCTACCATGTGTTCTAAAATTTTTGGCCCTGCAATATTTCCGTCTTTTGTCACATGTCCTATTACAATTGTTGTGATATTACGGGTTTTGGCTATTTGCATTAAAATGTTGCAGCATTCTCGAATTTGAGAAACGCTTCCCGCAGAACTTGTAATTGTTTGAGAATAAATCGCCTGGATACTGTCTATAACAATCATATCAGGGTTTAATTCTTCAATTTGTTTTCTGATACTTTCAAGGTTTGTTTGTGGGTAAACATAGAGATTATCAGAATTTACCCCTAAGCGGTTAGCTCGAAGTTTAAGTTGACTTGCGGATTCTTCTGCTGATACATAAAGGATTTTTTGTCCGCTTTTTGCAAGTTCTCCGCTTGTTTGGAGTAATATTGTTGATTTACCGATTCCCGGGTCGCCCGCGATAAGTATCAAAGAACCTTTTACCAAGCCGCCGCCTAAGATTCTGTCAAATTCCGAGATATTTGTGCTTATGCGAACTTCTTCGCCGATATGAATATCATTAATCAATGACGGTTTTGTGTCATTAACAATCCCTTGCGGAGATATGTTTTGAGGTTTTAGACTGCTTTGAACTTCTTCAACAAAACTGCTCCAAGAACCGCATTCGGGACATTTACCCAAATATCCCGCAGATTCGTAACCGCATTGTTGACATATCCATTTTGATTTTACTTTTGCCATAGTTTTTTACCAATGAATTTCTCTTGCCGAAATTGAGTAAGTTGCACCTGATGAATCCAAGATAAATGTTATCGGAACAAATACTTTATTTCCGCAAGCATTAATTACCCATTCTTCTTTCCAACTGCCGTTCGCAGGTTGTCTGAGTACTTTTGTATCTGTAACAGAATAATTACTGCAAGCAGGAACAAAAGTTCCTGCTGCGGCATAAGCTGTCATAATTGTATCAGCTTGTAATTTTTCGTTAGCCAATGACTGCCCCGGAAGTGGTAAAGTATTTGCAGCCAAAGTCGAAAGGCCAATTAAAAGTATTGAAATTATGAAATATTTTTTCATTAATTACGTCCTGTTTTATTCAGGCTTTCGACATCTGTTACTCTCATTGCGTAATAAGGTGTTTTTTGACCTTTTTCAACCAGGAATAAGACAAAGTTATCTGTGAATGTGAAGTTTCTGCCTCTTTCAATTGGCATTGCCATACATTTCATCATTATTGCCGCTTCGCTTTTTAGTTTTACACCTTCATTATTCATTCTAAAATCAACAGTTTCGATTGTTTTATCAATTTTAAAGTTTGTACCTTTAATTTGGTGTCCTTCAACGTCTTTGAAGCTTGTTTCCTGGTATAAATTAATGTCAGGAACTCTTAATTTATCATCTTTGTTGAATTTTTTATCACCTTTATAAGCCTTTGTTTTTTTGTTTAAATCCGCATAAAATGCGTCAAAAGTTTTGTCATCGTTTGTTCTGTATAGAACGACTTCATCATTTCCTTTAGTGATAAGTTTTACCCCGAAGTCTTCGTAAGAATTATAAAATAATACATTAACGTTTTTAGCTAACTTTTTATCACTGTCTTCGTTTATACCAAAGTATTTAACAGGAGTGAAGTTTTTCGCAAACGGTCCATCACTTAATTTATCAAACGGGTTTAAAAATTTGAAATCTTTTTTCAGCATTGCATAAATAAAGATTTTATCGGGTTGATATGAAAAATCAAACATATCTAAGATATCGCTTGTTTCATTAAATTTATCTTTTATACCTTTTTCAATAGTTGCTTTTAACTCGGGAGATACAATTCCTGTTTTGGTGTAATAAGAATTTTCACTGATATTTGATTTTTTAAATGCTTTTTTATTTAACTCCTTTGCTACGATTGAATCGTATCCGATAAATTTAATCGGTTTTTTTACAATATTATCAATGGCTTCGTTCCAAACAATCTGGAAAGTTCCGACCCAAATGCGGTTTGACGCGCTGCTTTGTGATGACATTGTCGGTAATACTTCAATTGAAGTTGCAGGTTCTGCTGCGAATCCTGAGTTTCCGATAAGTGAAGTAATTAAAAGTGTTAAACATATTAATAACTTTTTCATTTATTTCCTCCTTGTAAATCCTGTATTCAGAGATTTCCAAAATCCTTTGAAAAAACCTGAGATTGTATTTTTGTGAAGAATAGGCGCAGAGTCATAGTATTTTTTATAATTATTTATGATATTTTGCGGAACATCTTCACCTCTACTTAAAATATACGACAAAAATTCTATATAGTCATCCTGTTCTTCTTTATAAAGTTCATCACGTCGTCTTAAATCTTCGTCAGCTTCATAATGAATAAGCGCGTGATAAGCAGCAACAAGACTATCGTCTGTTGTATCTTTCGGGTATAACATTAAAGCTTCTCTGACGGATTTATTTCCGATACGAACTTCTCGCAGCAAGTTACCGACTAAAATTCTATCGTTGTTCATAATGAATAATTATTTAACTAAAATTTCAACCATTTCACGTTCAACAAAACGCATCATTTCAGCATAATCACTGTTAAAGAAATTATCGGTAAATTCTTTTAACATGTCTAAAGCCATTTCACGTCTGTCCATAGTTGTTTTATAAAAGAATTTTTTACCGACCTTATATCTGACAAGAATACTTTTTGATACTAATCTGTCCATAACGGTTTTGATAGTTGTATAAGCTCTTTGAGTCCCATTTTCACTTAAGTTGTCTACGATATCTTGGATAGAGATATCAAGGTCTTCATTTTCTGCAGTCATGTTCCAAAATGTGTTTAAAATTTCAATTTCTAAAGAACCGCAAGCCATATTTTCCTCCTATAACTACTAATTACTATAATTGTAATATAAAATAGATTTTTTACAAGGGTAGTAATAAAAAAAGTTACAAAAATATATAATGTTTTGTTGTGGTGCGGAGACTTGAATAGATTGCCCAGTGGGGCTGATTTTGCCCCCGCCGAAGCTCGTGAATCTTACAAGGAGTAAGGTAGTTGGTAGCATAATGCCCCGTCCGGCCGAGCATCCTACGGAGCGCGTTGACCCTACAAAGTACACAGCAATTGGTAGCAAAGTACGGTACGAAGTACTTAAAAGTCCATGTCCATAAAGTCTTCCTGCTTTTGGAAATTTTTACGGCTTGTTCTTATTTTTTCGTTTTTCTTTTTTGTTTTTTCGGGGATATTTTTGTAGGCGTTATCTACAGAAATTTTTGTTATAACTTTGCTGTTTTTTCGGTCATAGAATGTCAGCCAGAATTTACGGTTAATGTTATCCACTGCAAATGATACATTTTCGACCAATTTATCCCCGGGCTTAATTTGACGAAACATAAGTTTTGTATTCCCGAAGATTGACGGGCTGAATTTTACGTTGTAATCGTTTACAAGTGCCATATCAAACCCTGACAATGTTTTATCAGACATATTTGAGATAAGTACGGTAAGAGTAATTGTATTGGCTTCACCGAACGGATCTTTTTCATGTTTAATATCGTTTATGCTGATTTTAAGTCCGTCATAGAGAATTTCTTCTTGTTTTAATGCTTCTTCTTTATAAACGGGAAGATCAATTGATGTATTGATTCTTACCTTAATTTCATCACCCGGGGCGATTAAAACGTGGTTTCCTTTTCTGATAAGCGCCACTCCAAGCCCTGCTACTCCGCCTAAAGCTGCCCCGCCTGCGATTGTATAACCTTGAGATGCGATTGCGGCTTCCAGTCCGAGCCAGTTTAGTGCCATAAGTCCGCCGACAGCACCGCCTGCCACAGTATAACCTAAGTCCTGAGCAACTATTTTAGCACCTTGGGTTACAGGATGAAGTTTTGTTGTCATTTTACCTTCAATAGGGATTTCTCTACCGTCAGGTGTGATAAGGTAATCAAATCCTAATTCCATTGTGGCTTCTTTTCCAAAACGACCGGGGGCTGTTGTGTTACAAAGTTTCCCGTGGGCAACAGTGCCTTTAGGGATAATAATTCCTTTATCTCCGTATACATCATCGGTTACTTCCGCGAAAAACTCATCACCTTCTATAGAAAAAGATGAATCTAATACTTGAGATACCGTCATATTAATGATTTCTTTTCTGTTTAGGGTTTCGATTTTTCCTGTGAAAAGTTCCTCCTGCATACGTTGAAATTCACCTGTTTCCGTAACAGAACCCTTTAGAGGTTCCAGTGCAGAAACAGGTGTACTTATTCCAAGCAGTGATGCTGATAATATAAAGCTCAATATCTTTTTCATAGTTACATTATACATTAGTTTTGTTGGTTTTCCACTTCTTGTGCCATTTCTTCTATGATGTTGTTAATTTGAGCTGCTTCAAAGCTTGAACAAGAGTTCCAAATTAAAGTTGCTCTCGGCTCACTTAGAAGCGGGCTTGGAAATTCATTAGTACACTGTCCTTTCAGCATATTTTTAGAACCGTCGGGACATGATGTGAAATGTGTACAGCAGCTGCAAATTTTTAATGTTAAACCGTAGTCTTCCATTTTTGATTTTAATTGTTGAAGTGCGTCAATCATCCTTATATGCGGGGATGTAGTGTACTTTTTATTTTTATAAATGAATCTGATTTTTGAAAGTTCGCTTTCTGTTGATATAAATTCAAGTTTACAGCCTCTGTCACCGTGTTTTGTTTGAACCAAAACATCTATAGCCAGTTTATCTACTTCTTTATCAGAACCTGCGCCAATTTTTTTCAGTAAATATCTTACAGGCGGGAAGTTTTTGATTATGTGGCAGATTGAATAAATCGGATAACATAACAGTATTAAAATTTCGTTTAAGTTTAACTTTGCGTTAACAAGGCTTATACCAAATGCTGCAAGTAAAATTGCTGCCGTAAAGATTACAACGTTACACTTTACAATGAACGGGTAATGATATGAATACAAAATCAAAACAGCGTAAGCTGCCGTTAAAAACCAACAATTAGGGTTAATCAAAGAACAAATATGTTCAATAAACGGGAAGTTTATTGTTTTTAAGTTTTTGAAATTAGTTTTTAACAAATTAAATCTTTTAGATAATTTTGTTTTTTTGAACAAATAATCCTGACCTAAGATGTATGATTGAATATTCGGGTTATAAACACATTTGTGACCGCTTCGTGACAATAATAAGCTGAATTCAAGTTCAGAATTAATGTCCTTAAAATTAACTCCGTTGATATCATCAAGTGCTGATTTTTTTATGATAAATAAACCTGAGTCTACCTGTGTTGCAAGTCCTAATAAGGTTCTTGCCTGTTTAAAAAAGTTTGCCTGATATTTTTTATAAACGGCTTTAATTTTATCAACTATATCAAGGTTATCTCTGTTGATGTTAAGTTCACCTGTTACAGCGTCCGCTTTTTGTAAAGTTGCGTTTGCAAGGGTTAAAAAGTCTGAGTCAATTTTGCGGATTCCGTCAATGAAAATATAAGCGTCAATTGTGCTATCTTTGCTCAATTCTTCCAGAAGCATTGAAACAGCTTTATTTTTGCCTAATGTCCCGACATCTTGAATATTCAACACGTGAACAAAATTATCGTGTTCAAAAAGTTTTTCGGAACCGTCGTTACAATCGTCCAAAATGGCATAAACTTTGAAGTTTGCAAGAGGATAATCCTGCATTTTGATTTGTTCAACAAGCTCTTGAAGGCAATCTTTATGGTTGTGGTTGTATATTATAACCGCAAAATTATTTTTGGTATCGTCATATTTTGAATACTTTCTTTCGATAGAAAACGGTCTGTCTTTGAGATTCCTGAGTGATAGTACTAGGAAGTAAGTTGTATAAATAATTACATATAAGTAAACTATGTATAAAATAATTTCCATAAAAATTCCCCTTGTTTTTATTTATTTTATAAAAAAACAAAAATAATTTCAAATTTATTACAAATCTATGTTTATTGCGCCTTGTCTGAATACTCTTATTTCATCTCCAAAGACACCTGCAACTGTGGATTCTAAGCCTTTTGCACAGTGCCCGTAATCGTTAATAATTAAATCAGCAAGTCCTGTCATATTTTCAAGTGCCTGCTCGTAAGTTTTTGCAGAAGGTTGATGAGAAAGGTTTGCGCTTGTGGTTGCAAGAACGTGTCCTGGGACAATTTTGCAAATTTGTCTGAAAACTTCGTTATCTGGAACCCTTATCCCGACGGTTACCATACCTGAAGTGATATAATCAGGGGTGTTTTCGTTTTTTTCGGTAACAATAGTAAGTGCTCCCGGGAAGTGTTTTTTGATAAGCTGCTGTCCGATTTTAGGTATGGGGTTAACGTAATTCAAAAGATGATAAACCTCATCAGACATTAAAATTAAAGGTTTTTGAGCTTCGCGTTTTTTTATTTCGTAGATTTTTTTTACGGCTTTTTCGTTATTTGGCAGACATCCCAGACCCCAGACAGTATCAGTAACGTACGCTATAACTCCGCCGTTATTTAAAACTTTAATTATTTCATCTTTTTCTTTTAACATAGCTTCCCTCCGATTATATTATATCAGAGAAAGGAGTAAATGGTATGTTTGGGTGAAACTTATTGGAGCAGCCCGTGCTGCGAGGACTTGACTTTTCCCTAAAAATTATTATTATAAGGATAAGGTAGAAATTAGAAAGGTTTTATATTATGGCTTCAGGTTCATCAATCATCAATAACATCGCATCAAATTTGACGAATACTTATGCATATTTAGCTTCACTTTATCCTGAAGACGGTGTGACTTATAAAAATATTACTAAAGCTCGTACAGATAATACTAATTATCTGACATTGAATCAGTCTTTTGCGTCGTATTTACAAAATAATTTTTCAGTGCTCGATAAAGATGGGGACGGTGTAATAAGTGCTGATGAGATGAACAATATGACAAATACTATTGCAACTTCGGGAGTTTCTCGCAACGAGTTATCACAGCTTGCTTCAAGCGGAGCTTATTCATCAGAAATGCTTAGTAAAATCTTAGAAAACTTTGACGAAATTGATACAAACCATGACGGAAGAGTTACAAGTGCTGAAATTGCAGCTTTTACTCATTCTTGCAACAAACAGGAAAAGCTCGACGAGGAAAATTACAGAAAAGCTACTCAAACTTCTGTATTTTACGGCGAAGATAATTCCGCTGATGTTTCAAGCTACAGTATTTTGAGCTATAAATACAAAAACTTTAATTCAAAATAATCTTATTTTCCGATACAAAAATGGTCAAAGATATTGTTTAAAATGTCGTCGGTAATAACTTCCCCCGTGATTTCATCAAGGGATAGCAGAGCTGACTTTAAATCAATATAAATCATGTCTTGAAGTTCTTCGGTTTGTGCAGCTTGTAGTGCGCGTTCCAAAGACTCTTTACATCTTAACAGGCATGTTTGCTGACGTTGGTTTGTAACAAATTCTGTTTCCTCAGGTGTAAATTTAAATATAGTTTGTTTTAATGTGTTTTTAAAAGTTTCCAATCCGTTTTTAGAATATACTGAAATCGTTTGTGTGTCGGGAAGTTCAGGTTTGAAACTTTCTTTTGCCAAATCGATTTTATTTGCAACATTGATATGCGGTTTGTCTTTTATTATTTCGTAAATTTCTTTGTCTTCTTGTGTTAAACCTGCTTGAGCGTCGTATAAAAATATAACCAAATCTGCTTCCTGTGCGGATTGTTTTGAGTATTCAATCCCGATTTCTTCAACCTTATCAATGTTTTCATTCTCTCTTATGCCTGCAGTGTCAATCAAAGTAACCGAAACTCCCAAATCAAGTGTTTCTTTAATAACATCGCGGGTTGTGCCTGCAATATCTGTTACTATTGCTCTGTCAAGGTTTAAAAGTGCATTGAATAAAGATGATTTCCCAACATTCGGACGTCCGACTATTGCAACTTTAACACCCTGACGAAGAATGTCAGAAGATTTTGCACAATCTAAAATTTTATTGATTTGTACTAGGGAATTGCTGAATTTTTCGACAAGCCAAGAATATTCAGGTTCTGCTACATCTTCTGGGAAATCAATTCCTGCAACGATTCTTGATGCGGTTTCAAAGATGTCTCCCTTTATCTCATTAATTTTTGAGGCAAGAACTCCCGATAAATTTTTTGCTGATTGGATTGCAAAATTTGAGGTTTTGGCGTGGATTAAATCATCAACGGCTTCGGCTTGAGATAAGTCAAGTTTTTTGTTTAAAAACGCGCGTTTTGTGAACTCGCCGCGTTCTGCCATTCTGGCTCCGTTTTTTAATACAACATCAAGAATGTTTCTTACAACATTAACCCCGCCGTGACATTGAATTTCTACAACATCTTCGCCTGTGTAGCTGTTAGGATTTTTGAAAGGAAGAATTACAACTTCGTCAATTTTTATCTCTTTGTCTAAAATCCAGCCGTGACAAATTTTTCCTGCGGGAAGAGTTTTTCTGTCAGAGACTTTAAGTGCGATTTCAAAGCTTTTGTCGCCCGAAATTCTTATAACCCCGACACCACCCGTGCCGATAGGTGTAGATATTGCTGCTATTGTTTCAAATTCTTGGTTAATGTTCATAAAATGATTATACTATAAACCATTCATAATTTGACAGGATAATCGTCGGGAATTTTAAAATTGTTTTGGAATATTAATGTTGTACAAAAGGCAGAAGGATATATTGATGCTGCCGGGCGTGCAGATTTAGATGCACAATATTCTTTGTATTTTTCTTCATCGTAAGTCCCGAGAGTTTGATAAGAGAAGTTTCCGAATCCGTCAGTTGCGTATTTCATAAAAAATGTATCTCGTCCGCTTATAAGTTTTTTACGGTTAGGGTTCAAGATTACATCAATATAAAATTCTTCATCATTACCTGCTTTTACAAAGCCTAAAACTGTTCCGTCTACCAGTGTTACAAGAAAAGAACATCCGTCAACCTATCCAACTTGTGTTGATAACTAAGTTAGGTATCGTCATCGCAGCTACTATTCCGATGATGCCGAGAGTAATCAGTACTTCTGCCAATGTAAAACCATTTTGTATAATTTAAGCCTCCATGTAGGCAATTCCGAACAGTATAATTGTAATAAACGATAACATAAAATTATGCAAGCAGAGAATAAGAAAAAGAGAGCAGTGATTTTGAAAGCCGTAGCCGAAACGATAAAAGAGTTACGCTTAAAATCAGGGAAATCAATCAGTTTGATTTCAAATGAGTTAAATGTTTCAAAATCGATTTGGTCTGATGTTGAACTTGGTAAATCTGATTTGCAGTTTACGACATTTGGGAGAATTTCCGAGGCTTTGGATATAATACCTGAGAATTTAATAAAAAAGATTCGGGAGAATTTATCCGAGGAGATAAATTTTATAGAATAAATTCAAATCTCATCAATTTGTATGATTTCAAAAAAAATAGAGGTGCTAATATTAAAATATACTCCTTAGAAACTAAGATACACATATCCCTAATCAACAGCTATGCACCTCAGTACATAGCTTTTTTTTATGTCCAGCGCAGAGGCATGAGCGAAGCGAAAGTCGAACCTGCATTAATATAAGCGAGGATGTATTTACTAAAACGAGATTTCTGTTATAATAATATCAAAGGGGGAAGAGGGAATGAAAAAGTGTTTACTTATATTGACAGTTTTAACTGTAGTTGGCGGGCTTTGTGCTTATGCCGCCGAGTTTTCAAAGTTTTCACCTAAATTTATTAAAAAATTTAAGGATTGTGAACGCTATGAAGAAACGGTTACTTCTGAATTTGACGGTCAACAATTTACTACACACCGAAATATTATCGGCTGGAGAAACGGAATGTGCAGATATCAGGAAACTATTACATCTCCTGTTGATAAATACAGATTGAATTGTCGTTTTACAACCGTACAGGTTGATGATTTATATAAGGCAATGATTGCAAAAGGAAGAGATGTTGAAAAATATGAATTAGATGTTTACGGAGAGCAAATCGACCAAAAAACAGGTGCAAGATCGTATAAAGTTCATTCGACAACAACTATTACAGGTAACAAAGCATATATAGCTTGGGCAAAGGTTCAGAATAATCCGTATTTTTGTATGCCTGAAAGATTATCTAAATAAGTTTAAAAGCCTTGATAATAATATCAAGGCTTTTTTATTTGTTATATTAAAATTGTGCAGAAAATTTATATTATGCTGCGGTTTTATTAGCGGCTTCTTTTTTAGCTTTTTGGTTTGCAGCCAGTTTGTTACCAATCCAGTTTGCAACAGGAGTAACCGCTACAGGGCCGAGGAATCTGTAAACTGTACCAAATACGGCTAATTTCTTCAGAACTCCCATACCGCGAACTCTTGTTGTAACAGTTGAGCTTGGAAGATTATCTTCTAAGTATTTCAAAGCTGTTACAAGTTTTGGTTTTTGCTTTTTGGTAAGTTTTTTGAACGGTTTACCAAATTCTGTTTCAGCTTTTTCGATGATTGATTTGTTCATATCAGAAATTTTATTTACGAATTTATCATCATTAAGCTGTCTTGCAGCATATTTTTGAGTGAATTTTTCCCAAATATTATCTAATTTACTGTCAAGGAAGTATCCGCTGGCTGTAGCTAAACCGAAAGTTAAACCCTGGTTGATGATAAGAGTATTTCTACCGTCTTTATCTTTGCTGAGTTCTTTGTTTTGCAAGGTTCTCAACATATACATACCTGATATGATTACAGAACCGATAACTTGCATGTGGTCAACTACGCTTGATAATTTTTCGGTTCTACCCGCAAGCCATTCAGCTGCTTTTGATGTATAAATTCTTGCGGTATATTGTTCTGCAACTTTTGAAGTTGCAGCGTTAACTAAATTTTTCACAGGGTTAAGTAATTTTGAGGAACCCGGGATTTCTATTCCCGTAAAAGTTTGTTGTCTGTTATTATTGTATTTTCTGTATTGAGGGTTGAAATTATTTGTCTGTAATGATACGTTCATTATTTTTGCCCTCCTACGAATTTTGCCATATCAGGCTTAGCTGCTGCAACCAAAGGCACTGCTTGAGACTTTTTCGGTTTTGAATCGTCCCAGCCGAAGAATTTTAAAATCGGAGGAATTAATGCGATTGTTAAACAAGCTTTAGCTATACCGAATACGAATGTATCAGGAGCCATATTGATTACTTTTGTTACTTTTTCAAAGATTTTAGATTTTTCAAGTGTTCTGATGTCGTCTACCTGATAAATTTTCTTGAGTTTAGCAACTCTTTCAGGAGTCAGAATCTTATCAAATCCACCTTCTTCAAAGTTTTTGGCTGCAGCTTTAAGTTTTTTAACACCTTTATCAAGAGGGTACATAATGATACTTGAGAAACCGAAACCTACAAGACCTGAAGCAATAGCGTGAGCTGAAGCTTTAGCTTTATTTTTCCAGTTGTTTCCTTTGTCGTTGCTGTCTGAGCCTTTCTTTTTATCAGGAAGAGCCATAATTGCGATAGGTCTGAAGCAGGTTGCCATAATTAATGCTACAAGGTTTTGAGCAACTACTGTTTTGTCATCGCATAATTTGTTAACTTTGTTGAGGCATTTATCCATAAACTTAACGGCAGCTCCGTTTGTACCCGTAAAGCTGCCGCTAAAATATCCTCTATTCACATTTTTGTTGTCACACACACTCATACTCTCTTTATAGTCAAGCGCAGTAAGCTTATTCTTCTGCTTATGCTTGAGCGTCGAGTTGGTGGAGTAATTTTTAATTGAGTCGATATTCATTTTACACCATTTCTTTAAGTAAACTGCTACACAATTATTTTAAATCAAAGAAAAATAAATTTTGCCATGCGGTTAAAAATTTGTTACAATTAATTGTTAAATTTACCCTTAATATTTCTGTTATATATACTGTTGAATTAATAAGTTATTTATTATACTATAAGTGCAAAGCGAGGGCTTAATGTTGAGCAGTAATACTGATTTAAATTTAGAGTTAATTGCACGGAATTGCGGCTTATTCAGCGGTGAGGGTACAGATGTTGTTACCTCAAAGATTGATGCTTTGGCTGAAAATTATTCAAAAAGTGATTTGATTAAAATATATAATTACATGCTTATTAATGTCAGAGATCCTGATATTATAATGCATTTAATTAGAGCGTTAGACATGTACAGAGATTTTTCAACTCTTGAGTATTTGGTTGATATTTTGCTGTTAAAAAATGCTGATGCGGCTCAGGAGGATATCAGAGAAAAGTATAATAATGTTCGTGTAATGTGTGCTAAAGCTATTGCTAACCATAAAAACACTGATGTAGTATCTTCACTTTTATATTGCTTAAATAATAAAAACGAAAACTACCGAGTCCGACTGGCATGCGCGGATGCGTTAGGCAGGATTGGTGACAGGTTCGCGGTTGCACCGTTAATTGATGTTGTTAATGATGAGGATGAAAAATCAGTTTATTTAAGAGAATCGGCAGTGTCTGCTTTAGGGCTTTTAGGAGATTCAAGAGCTGTTGACCCTTTGGTTAGTATTTTAGAAACAAAACAGGGGATAATGAATAAGTTTTCGTTTTTGAAAGAGCGTGCGATTGAGGCCTTAATTAAGGTCGGTTTTCTTGATAATGAAAGAGTTTTTAGGGCTTTGAAGACTTCATTGTCTGATGAGTCTGCTCAGGTAAGAATTAATGCTATTGAAGCTTTAATGGACAGTGAGCACCCGAAAGCTTTTGAAACGATAAAGCATGCGCTGGCGGAAGACTCGGATGTTGAAGTTAAGAAAAATGCTATGATAGCTTTATATAATATGTCAGACAGAAGTATTCTTGATGAAGTTATAAACTCTCCCGATTATTCCGATGCATTGAAAGTTGAAGCTGTTTCAATTATTGAAGAGTATGAGGACGAAGAGTAATGGTTAAGTCTTTGATACTACTTTCAGGCGGATTGGATTCATTGGTAAGTTTAGGTTTAAAGAAAGAAGAGTTAAACATTGAACTTGCGCTCACATTTGATTACGGTCAAAAGTCCGCACAAGAAGAAATTGAAGCCTCAAAAAAAATATGTGATTATTATAAGATTAAACATGAAGTTATAAAACTTGATTGGCTTAAAAACATTACAAAAACATCTCTGGTATCTGATGCTGCGGTTCCGACGGGTAACGAGCTTAACGATTCTGATGAGTCGGCAAAGTCTGTCTGGGTTCCGAATCGTAACGGTTTGTTTTTGAATATTGCAGGGTGTTTTGCGGATTCTTTCGGGTATGATTATATATTAATCGGTGCAAATAAAGAGGAAGCACAGACCTTTTCCGATAACAGACAGGAATTTATTGACGCGGTTAATGAGGAATTTAAGTTCTCAACCCAAAAAGATTTGTCCCCAAAAGTAATAGCCCCCTTGATAAATTGTGATAAAAATGATATAGTCATGCTAGCTTTAAAAAATAAAATTCCGTTAGAGTTGACGATGAGTTGTTATCAAGGCGGAGGAAAGCATTGTGGGATATGTGAGTCATGCACAAGACTTAAAAATGCACTTAAAGTAAACCATGACGAAAAATATATAAAGGTTCTTTTTGAGTAAGAAGATGAAGACATTATTTATAGATGAAGAAATTAAATATATCGGGTCGCAGTTGGCGCCGCATTGGATTTATAAGAATTTTAAGATTCAAGGAAATGCTATTGTTGCGTTTTGCGGTGAGTGTGAAGTTAAATTAACCGAAATGGTTGATATCGAAGATGTTATAAATAATGAACCGATTTACAGCAAATATATGCTGAGTTTTATTTCTGAACAATTTAATATTGAGCTTGTTGAAGGTGTATTCAGACAAAGACTTTTGATTTGCTGTATCAAAGAAGCTTTGGAAGCTCGCGGGTTCAAGGTTAGAAGAAGCGGTGATGATTTGTTTGTAGACGATAAAAAATTATCTGTTTCTATTGCGACAAAATCAGTGACATCAGTTCTTATTCATACGGGTGTAAATATTTTATCAGAGGGGGCACCTATTGCTGTATCAGGATTAGAAAGCGATATGGGGATTAAGAATATAAAAGAGTTTGCTGTTGATGTTATGGAAAGATACGCAGAAGAAATTGATGATATTGTTCTTGCAAGTACGAAGGTACGAGGTGTTTAATGTTAAAAAATACTGACAAATTCGAAGATTCAACTCATTTTTCTTATGAGGATTATAACAAAAAGAAAAGAGCTAGAACTTCAAATAACAGAGATTTAATGATATTTGTATCTGTATTTATGGTTGGTGTTTTAATAATACTAGGGTTTGCAAAGATATTATCACCGAATGTTGACGTTGCAATTTCCGTGAACGATGAAAACGCGATATCGGCAGAGGATGATGAAACAACCTCAGCAACTTCTATTATTGACGAAAGATTACGCAAGTTGAAAATTGAAGATGAGGGTAAAAAAGAAGGTGAAGAAGAAATGTTTTCACCTGAACTTGATGAGAGGGTAATTTTACCGAAACAGCGTAGAAAAACAGTCGGAGAAATGGAAGCCGAAAAAAATAAAGCCGCAGAAAATAAAGTTACCGAACAAAAGCTTAATGAAGCACATGATTCGGTAACTCAGGCGGCAAAGGAATCAGTAAAACCAGCACCAAAACCTCAAGCACCTGTAGCCACTCCAAGTGTTAATGCGAAAGTTGTTGTCGGATATTATGCAACCGAAAAACAAGCTGATGTTGCTAAAAGTATAATCCAGGATGCGGGACTCGGGGTTACTCCGATTGTTAAAAATATGGGCGGATATTACACATTACAGGTCGGTTCGTATTCAACAAGAGAAAAAGCTCAGCAATTTGCAAATTCATTGTTAAAAAGTAATTTTCCTGCACGTGTAGTTGTAGAGTAGAAAAGGAGAAAAAGCATGAAAAATCAATCCATAACTAGAATTTCGGTGAGGGTAACTTTTCCTGCTTCTTAGATTTCACGTTAGCAGAAACATTAATAACCATTGGCGTAATCGGTATTGTCGCCGCAATAACAATACCCCTGATAGTTAATACATATAGAAGAATATCATACCCCACACAATTAAAAGCTGTTTACAGCAAACTTCTTGTAGCTTAGAAAACAATAAATGATGAATTCGGGACTCCTGAACAGTGGCTGTATTCTACTTCTGATGCGAATTCAACGACTAATGACAATGCGAATACTGAAATATTTAAACGATACGCAACAGAACTTTCGGCTTTATCTGTCAGAGGTCGAATTGGTATAAAAAAGTACGAGCAATACGGCTTAGCTTCAAATGCTAAAATGATGAACGGTAAACTCGCAAGTGCAGTTCCCGAGTGGGCTGTCGGCGGGTATGTTTTTCAAGGTGAACATAGCCGCAGTATGCAATTGAAAAGCGGAGCAACTGTTGCAGTGTATTTCAGAGAAGGAACCTGTGGCGGTTATTTGTGGCCGTTGCATACTAAAAAAATGTATGCTGCGTTTATGATAGATATAAACGGCTCCTCTCCGCCAAATATCATCGGGCGTGATATATTTGCGTTCGGACTGAAAGGCGGTAATAATTCAATAGTTCCGTGTATGGATGATACCTCTGATTGTAATAAACAGGGCTCGGGGTTGTCTTGTTCAAGAAAAATTATCCAAGACGGGTGGAAAATGAATTACTAATTGTTATAAATTGTAACGATTTTTTTTAAATATGAAAAAAAGCCTTAAAAAATGTTTTATATAAAACAGGTAAGTGTGAATGGCGGTTTCCTATGCTCAATTTTAATTATTGGAACTATGATCCTGATAGTTTAATAAATAAAAAACGTCACTGTTGCAAAGCATTTGGCGGAGGTGTCGGCAGTGCTCGAATGAAAGCTATTATGCGTAAGCTTAAGCAGCTTGCCGAAAAAATTAAACGTTTAACCGAACAATTAAGTACGGCGAAAACTCCAACTGAAAAGAATTCTTTAATGATAAGAATCGAGCAGACCAAGGCTGAAATTGCTATTTTAGAACGTGAACTCAATACTTGATAATTAAGTTTATTTTACTTATAATTCTCGTATGGAAAATATTAAGAGAATTAAATTAAGGGATTTTGAGATCGGTGGGGATAAGTTAACTATTCTCGCGGGTCCGTGTGCTATTGAAAGCCAAGAAATTTTAAATGAAACCGCGCAAGGTTTAAAAGAAATTACAAAAGAATTGGATATAAATTTTGTGTTCAAGTCTTCATTTGATAAAGCAAACCGCTCATCAATCAATTCCTTCAGAGGGCCGGGGATTGAAAAGGGTTTGAAAATGCTTCAAGAGGTGAAGGATAAGTACGATTTACCGATTGTAACCGATATCCACACACCCGAACAGGCTGCGATTGCGGCAGAAGTTGCCGATATTATTCAAATTCCTGCGTTTTTATGCCGTCAGACCGATTTACTTGTCGCTGCAGCCAAAACAGGTAAAATTGTCAATATCAAAAAAGGGCAGTTTTTAGCGCCCGAGCAAATGGGAAGCTTGGTTAAAAAAGTTGAGGATTCGGGCAATACAAATATTATGTTGACAGATAGAGGTTCAAGTTTTGGTTATAACAACCTTGTAACAGATTTCAGAGGAATCCCTATAATGCAATCTTTTGGCTATCCTGTTGTGTTTGATGCAACTCACAGTGTTCAATTGCCTGGGGCTAACGGAACATGTTCAGGCGGTGACAGAAGATTTGTTCCAGTGTTAGCTAAAGCTGCAATGGCCGTCGGTGCTAATGTTTTATTTTTTGAAGTTCACCCTGAGCCTGATAAAGCGCTTTGTGACGGACCTAACATGGTTGCACTGAAAGATGCCAAAGAACTTTTTGCTATGTGTAAGAAAATTTTTGAAGTTGTCAGAGGATAGCGTTAAATGATATTAAAAACTTTTGTCGAAGGTCCGATTGACGCTAATAATTATCTTATAATTGATGAAAGAACAAATGATGCGGTCTTAATTGACTGTTCATCAGCGCGTCCCGAATTTATTAACGCAATAAAAGACTCAGGTGTTAATCTTAAATATATTCTTTTAACTCACGGACATTTTGACCACCTGCTGGGTGTCGATAAGTTTAAAGAAGTCTTCGGTGTTGATACTTATGTTGCGCAAGACGATATGGAACAGGTTAATCTTGTACCGAATATGATGCAGATGTTTGCTGGAATGGTGCCTGTAAATATTTCAGGTATCAGTCATTTTGTAAAAGACGGTGATGAATTTGTTATCGGCGATACAAAGATTAAGGCAATCTCAACCCCGGGGCATACGCAAGGCGGGATGTGCTATCTTGTCGGTGATAAACTCTTTTCGGGCGATACGTTGTTTCAAGTAAGTGTGGGCAGATGCGACTTACCAGGCGGAAGCTTAAAAAATATTACAGACAGTATTAAAAATAAACTGTTCACCTTGCCTGATGATACGGAAGTTTTTCCCGGGCACGGTGCTAAAACCACTATCGGTTTTGAGAAAAAATATAACGAAATTTTAAATATATAGAGGTTAAATAAAAATGAAGGAACAATTAGAAAAAATTTATTCAAGTGCTGTAGCAGATATTGATAAAGCTGCAACCGTTAAAGATTTAGAAGATATAAAATTCAAATATTTAAGCCGTAAAGGTGAGTTTAACGAAATTAAAAAAGGTTTAAAAGACTTATCACCTGAAGATAAAAGGGTTGTTGGTTCCTTAGCTAACGAGATTACTCAAAAACTTGAATCATCAATTAGTGAAAAGTTCAAAGTTTTCTATGAACAAGAGTTAAATAAAAAACTTGAAAAAGAAAGAATTGATGTAACTCTTCCTGGTCAGTACGTTCCAATGGGACATGTTCACCCGCTTACATCAACAACAAACGAAATTGTTTCAATATTCCAAAGTTTAGGATTTTCTGTTGTATCTAATGAAAATTCTCCTGAAGTTGAAACGGAATACTTTAACTTTGATATGTTGAATGTTCCAAAAGATCACCCTGCACGTGATATGCAGGACACTTTCTACACAAATGTTGCGCCAAATGTAATTTTAAGAAGCCAAACATCAGGTGCTCAAATTCACGCTATGGAAGGTAAAAATCCGCCAATCAGAGTTATTGCACCGGGTAGAGTTTACAGAAACGAAAATATTAATTCGCGTAAAAACAACTTCTTCCACCAGATTGAAGGGCTTTACGTTGATAAAGATATAACATTTGGGGATTTGAAAGGTGTTTTAAACGAATTTATCAGACTATATTTCGGAGCAAGCCGTCCTACAAGATTCAGAAGCAGTTTCTTCCCGTTCACGGAGCCTTCTGCCGAAATTGACGTTCAATGTATTATGTGTGAAGGTAAAGGATGCAGAACATGTTCAGGCACAGGCTGGTTAGAAATCTTAGGTGCAGGCATGGTTGACCCGAACGTATTACGTGGTGTCGGTATTGATCCTGATGTGTATTCAGGATTTGCTTTCGGTATGGGAGTTGAAAGATTGGCTATGCTTAAGTATGCAGTTGACGACATCAGATTGTTCTTTAATAATGATGTAAGATTTTTAGAGCAGTTTAAGTAATCGCCCTCCACGGGATTTTTACAGCAAATAAAATGAGGTATTTATGTCAATAGTTATAATGATTTTACTGTTAGGATTTTTAATCCTGATTCACGAAATGGGACATTTCTTCGCGGCAAGAGCGCTGGGAATCAAAGTTTCAAAATTTGCGTTGGGATTTCCTATTGGACCTACTTTGTGGAGTAAAAAAATCGGTGATGTAGAATACCTTATTCATGCTTGTTTAATCGGCGGATACGTAGCGTTTCCTGATGATGAAAAGGATTCGGATTTGCCGTTGGATTCAAAAGAAAGATTTGTGAACAATCCCGTTTGGAAAAGAATGATTGTAATCTCAGCAGGCGTTTTGATGAACCTTGTGGTAGCGTTTTTACTTGTGTTTATCGTTGCAGGTGTTTGGGGCGAATTACCGTCAGGACGTCAGGAAGTTTTTGCGGGCAAAGTTTTAACGGAAAGTAATTCTCCTGCATATCTTGGTGGAATGCAAAACGGTGACAGGATTCTTACAATCAATGGTTCAAAAATTAATTCAGGTTATGCGTTTACTACATACATTAAAAACAGTGCGGCTTATGACGGAAAGGTTGAAAAAGCAACTTTAGATGAAAATATTGCAAAACTTGAAAACTTAAATAAAGGTATAACTAAAGAAGCTGTTATCGCAGACGGTACGGTTGTTAAGCTTCCTCAAGGATTAACCGAGTCTGAACTTAAACTGAGCGATGATATTTTAAAAGGTGTTGCGTTTTATAAAGATAATCAGTTAAAACTTAGTGTAAACCAAGTTAAACTAAGAGATGAACTTGTCGGAAAAACGACTTACAAAGCTGACGGCACTTTAACTTTAGAAGATATAGCTTACGCAATATCTGATAACGTCAGACCGTTAGATATTGTTGTTTCTCGCGGTGGAGAAAAAGTTCAATTAAAAACGATTTACCCTGATAAAGAAGGTTTAATCAGGGTTATGCCGAAAATCGAGGCGATAACGGTTGAAACAAAAAACCTGCCGCAGATTGTAAAAGAAGGTTCAAAGTATCTTTGGAAACAGACTGCCATGCAAATTTACGGATTTTATCAGCTTGTAACAGGTAAAATCCCTGCAAAAGAGATGCATGGTATAGTTGCTGTTGCAAAAATCGGCGGTGATGTAATAAATAATGGCGGATTAGCTTCAGGTTTGTTGTTAACTGCGATAATCTCAGCTTGGCTTGCTATACTTAATTTCTTGCCGATACCTGCTTTAGATGGCGGACACATGATGTTTTTAATTATTGAAAAACTCAGAGGAAAACCTGTCAGTGAGAAGGCTATAGAAATTTCAAGCACTGTATTTTTCGCAATAATTGTAATATTGGCGTTTTTGTTGATATTTAATGATGTTTACGCGCTTGTGACACATAAACTTTAAGCCCTGCAATGACGAAACATCCCGCGGCGAAGCACCCCCGCGGAGCGCGTTTACCTAGCAAGGAAAAACCATAATCGGTAGCAGAGTACCCCGTGTGGCGATTACTCCCCGCGGAGCGCATAAACTTGGCAAAGAGTAAGGTAACTGGTAGCAAAGTACGGTACGAAGTACCTATTTGTGGTAGGTTTCACCCTTGATAATTTTGAACGCGCGGTAAATCTGCTCAACAAGAATTAATCTTGCAAACTGATGCAGAAATGTCATTTTTGACATACTCATTTTAAAATTTGCGCGTTTCGAAACGTTTTTACCGATTCCGCAGGATGAACCGATTACAAACACGATTTCCTGTACTCCGTCGTTTGTAAGTTCGGTAATTTTATCCGCAAATTCTTCGCTTGATAATTGTTTTCCTTCGATTTCCATTGTGATAACATAATCAAGCGGTTTTATGTTTGATAAAATCTTTTCGCCTTCATTTTCAAGTATTTTATTTGTCAGGTTTTCGTCTTTAATTTCAATCGGGGAAAGTTCAATGATTGATACAGACGCATAAGGCGTAAGCCTTTTCATAAATTCATCTATCCCTTGACTTAAGAATTTTTCTTTAATTTTACCAAGTGCTATAATTTTAATTTTCAACTTTTGTATTGTCACTTTCTATATAGATTGAGCTGGACGGGAATGCAAAATCAATATTTGCCGCTCTGTATTTTTGTATAATTTCTTCCAAAAATTCGCCACGAACTTTTAAGAATTTATCGTAAGAACCTGATTTTACGTATCCGCGGAATCTTATATTTATTGAACTTTCTCCTAAATCGTGTACGGCAACAGTAAATTCGTTGTGGATTTCTTTATGATTAATGGCTGTTTCTTTCAGTATATTTTGAGCAAGTTGAATCTTAGCATTGTCGGTTGAATACACAACCCCGAAAGTTATATTTATGAATCTTTTCTTGGCTCGTGATACGTTTGTTATTACTGCGTTTGCTGCAACGTTATTTGGTATGTTAATTAAAAAGTGGTCTAAATCTCTTATTTTTGTTGAGCGGATGTTAATATCTTCAATGTAACCTTCGATTCCGTTAATTTTAACGTAATCACCGATTTTATATACGTGATCGGATAGTATTTCAAGGCTTCCGAAGATATTAGCTAATGCGTCTTTTGCAGCCATACCGACTGCGATACCGCCTATTCCGAAACCTGCCAGAATTGATGAAATTGAATAACCTTGGCTTTGCAAAAGTCCTGTTATTGCGATAAATATAATTATTGCTTTTAACAGTTTCATTATAATCGGTATGAATCTTAACAGAGGCGAATTTGATTCCTGATTACGAATTTTTTCTATAATTTTTCTGTCAATAACGTCAATTATGGTAAACAAAACAATGATTAATACTATGTTTATACCCAGAGCGATTAAACCTTTTTCCCAGTTTGGCATTGTTTTATCCTTTCATTTATTTTATTATATAGACTAAATGGTTAATGTAAATATTTTATAAATATTTTTACTTTAGTTATGAATTTGGTAAACTGTATAAAAGAGGGATATGTATAAGAACACGTTTAAAATAGCGGTACTGGTTATAGTTTTATGTTTCGGGTTTTTATTTGCAAGGGTTTATCAGCCTGCAGGGAAGACTGTCCGGATATACAAAAACGCCTTAAAAGATTACGATAACGGGAATTTTTCAAATTCATATTATTTATTTTCTCGTGTAGGGTATTTATCTGCGTTAAAGCCAATGGCAATGTATCGTCAAGGGTTATGCGCCAAAGCTTTGGGTGATAAGAAGACTGAGTTAAAAATTTATCAAAAACTGTTTAAATATTATCCATCAAGTAAATTGAGTATGGAAGCAAGATATCAGGCAGGACAGCTGCTTATTGATGAAAATCCTTTACTTGCTCAAAAGTATTTTAATGCTGTATCTAAATCTGACATTGATGAAGATTATAGGATTGCCTCAGCATACTATCAGGCAAGGATTGAGGCCGGCAGATTAAGGTATTCAAAATCACCTTTTAAAAATAAAAAATTCGAAAAAGTTGAACAGGCTTTTCGTGAATATTTAGAGCATGCACCTGACGGAAGATTAGCTGTTAATGTTGTAAATACATGGAAAAAGTTTAACCCCGAATTATCAACATCTGATGCACTTTTGGTTTCAAAAGCATACTATTTGGCATCTATGTATAATGATGCGGATGCCGTATTGAATGATTCAAAAGAAACCTGGGCGCTAAAAGCTTCGATTGCTTACTCTAAAAAGAATGTTGAAAAAACTAAAACTTTGGTTGAAGAAGGTATATTAAAATATGCGGATGCGGTATCCGATGAAGATTACAAACGGGCGGTCAGAGATTATTTGAAAATATTTAAAGATGATGATAAATATACTTACACTTCAAAACTTTTCTCTTTAGCCAAGGGTAAAAATAAGGATTATATTTGGAATTTGAAGTGTGAAACTTCTCCAAAAGCAGAAAAAGCCGCATGTTTTAACTCATTATATGCTAATTATCCTAATGGTGAATACGCGCAATACGCGCTGTATCAGTTGTTTAAGCTTGCACTTGCAAATAAGAATTATGCAGAAGTAAAAAAACTTGCTCATGACTATTTGAATCGTTTTTCAGAGTCAGAAAACGCGGCAGAGGTAATGTTTTGGCTTGGTAAAACCGAGTTAAAATACTCCCGCAGGGCTGATGCTATGAACTGTTTTCAGGAAGTTATCAAAAAATACCCCGATTCATATTACGCGTATCGTGCGTTTTGGATTTTAAACAGCGTCGGACCTGCCGTTATTAAGGCATCTTTAGAGTATAAACCTGTTGTATACCCATATAAAATGCCTTCAAAAGGTGATTTTTTACATGATTTGATGTCAGTTGATGATTATGATTTGATTGCAAAATTTTCAAAAGATGAATTTATAAAAAGCTGGGTTGAGTATAAAAAAGGTAACTATTCAAGATCAGCTCTTATTGCACGCGATGCTATGGCAAAAGTTGACGTAAAACCCGTAAAAAATGATTTGCGTTGGCGTCTTGTTTATCCGCAGAATTATTATATCCAGGTTCACGGGTATGCAAGGCAGTTTAAAAATAATGACGCTTTAATTATGTCAATTATAAGAGAAGAAAGTTATTTTAACTCAGAAGCCCAAAGTGGTGTCGGCGCGATGGGGTTAATGCAGTTGATGCCGTCAACTGCGCACGAAATCGGGCAGAAAAACGGGCTTGAGTTTAATACCCAATACTTGTTAAATCCTGAGTTAAATATAAAACTTGGAAATATGTATTTTTCAACAATTCGTGGAATGCTCGAAAATAAAGATGTTCACGCGGTCGCTGCTTATAATGGTGGAATCGGTTCGGTTTCAAAATGGAAAGCTGATTTAAAATACAGTGATATTGATGAGTTTGTTGAGCAGATTCCGTATGAAGAAACCCAAACTTATGTGAAAAAAGTTTTCAGGAGCTACTGGAACTACACAAGAATATACCAAGAACAGTAAAAATCATACTTTTGGTTTATTACAATTTCGGTGAAAGTGCTAAAATAAAGACTATGAGAAAGATTATAATTACAATAGCTGTCATATTATTTAACTTGGTAATAACAAATCCGAGTTACGCGATAAAAATAGGATTATTGACTCAAGTCGAAGAAGCAGGAATAGGGACAAATGTTGACGGGCGTTTGATTGACGTTCATACTAATAAAACTGTATGTACAACTACCGCCATGAAGGGTTATGTTCTTGTTCCGTACAAAAACGATATTGCCATAAAATCAGGGGGTAAATATTATACTTTAGGTACCGAGTCTGTTGTACTTCGCCCTGATAAAGACGGTTATGTGAGTACAAAAGGCAAATGGTATCACGGAAAGTTAATGATTAAAAATCTTAACGGCAAGCTTACCGTGATTAATGATATTGATTTAGAAAATTATTTAAAAGGGGTCGTGCCTTCTGAAATGCCTGCGGCATGGGAATTTGAAGCTTTAAAAGCTCAAGCGATTGCTGCAAGAAGTTTTGCGCTTGCAAATCTTGGCAAACAGTCAAAGTTCGGGTATGACCTGAAGGATAACACCGAAGATCAAGCTTATGGCGGAGCATCAGCAGAAACAAATATTACCAATAAGGCGGTAGATGAAACCCACGGGCTTGTTTTAACTTATGATATGCAGATAATTTCTGCGTATTATTCAGCATCAGCGGGCGGGCAAACTTCAACTTCTGTTTGGGGTGGGCATGTTCCGTATTTGAGGTCTGTCCCTTCATTTGATGATAATGTAAAGAAAAACGGGCATGGCGTGGGCATGTCGCAGCATGGCGCTAATAATTTAGCAAAACAAGGTTACAATGCTTATCAAATTTTACAATATTTCTACCAAAATGTGAAATTTGCCAAGCTTAATCAAGAGGGGTAAACTCTTGCTATGAAAGGTTTTTTGGATATGTCTGTCGGTATATATTAACTATAACTGGATTCTTTCAAAAAATATTATCTAAAACCCTTGACAGGACTGTAAAAAATGTTATAATAATTTAGTCGATTACACACATACTGCGGTTAATGGTTATACCCCGCAGACAAGGAAGAAGGAGGTTCGTAATGAACAAAGAAGAATTAGTAAAAGAAGTATCAAAAAAAGCAAAAGTTTCTCAAAAAGCTACTGCTGACATCTTATCAGCTACATTAGAAACTATCCAAAAAACAGTTTCTAAAGGTAAAAAAGTTACATTAGTTGGCTTTGGTACTTTTGAAGCTCGCAAAAGAGCTGCTAGAACAGGCAGAAACCCTCAAACAGGTGCAGCTTTGAAAATCGCTGCTAAAACTGTTCCAGCTTTCTCAGCAGGTAAAAAATTCAAAGAACTTGTTAAGTAATTTCAATTACTTAAATAAAAGTTTTGCGGCAGGTAATCATTTGATTACCTGCTTTTTTAATAAAAACTTGAATAATACACGGTTTCGTGCTACCATTTTTATTATTAGGGAGGAATTATGAAAAGTTCGACAATCAGAAGATCAACTCTTTCAAAAGAGTCTATGGATGTTATAGAGACACTGGCTAAAGAAAATAATAATCAAGATTTGGGTGAATATGTAAGACCTGAGGATTATGAAGTAAAAGAAAGCGAAGATTCTTTGGCTAGTAAGGCTCAGGAAATAGATTTGTTATGGCAGAATTTTAAAACAACCCAATTTAGTTCAAATTCTCCTACTGCTTATCTTTTATTAGGGTTTGCAATCGGGATTGTAGTTTCTGTGATTACTTTTGTTATCTTAGGTTTAGCTGTTACAAAGTCAGGCGGTACCCTTCATATCGGTAATAAAGCATTGTATGCTCCGGCTCCTGTTGAGGTTTCAAGTCTTGAAGAGCAGGCAAATGCTGCGCAAGAAGAAGTTGATGCTAAAGTTGTTGTTCCAAGAGAAGAAGATAATACTGTCGTGACAGCAGAAGAGCTGCAAGAACCGACTCAGGCAGAACCTGTTTTTGATAAATCCAAGATGAAAAAATATGTTGTTAAAAACGGTGATACTGTTGAAAGTATTATTAAGAAAAATTACGGTACTTATTCACCTGAAAAAGCTGAATTGATAATGAAAGCAAATAATATGCAATCATTGGACAGAATAAATATTGACCAAGAATTACTTATTCCTATGCAATAATTTTTTGAAAGGATACGGATGAAATTTCTTAATCGAATGTTACTTACGGGTGCTTTGTTGTTCAACTCGTGTTTAGGAACGTTTTCTATTGAAGACGGGTGGAATAACGATTTGCGCACCAGATTTTTAAACAATGAAACAGTTATAATGGAAGTTAATATCCGTTCGTTTAATGCTAAAGACCTTGACGGTGACGGGTTTATTCAGGAAGATATCGGAGAAGAGCGCGGAACTTTTTTAAATGCAATTGAGCGTCTTGATGAATTAAAAAATCTCGGGGTAAATACTCTTCATGTTTTACCGATAACACCTACCGGTAAATTAAAAGCCCTCGGTACCGCAGGAAGTCTTTACGCTGCAGCAAGTTTTGACTCGTTAAATGAAGATATGGTTGATAAAACCTCTGATTTAACATCTGAAGATCAATTCAAAAAGTTTATAGAAGAAGCTCATAAGCGCGGGATTAGAATTATTGTTGATGTTCCTGCCTGCGCATCTTATGATTTATATTTACAGCGTCCTGATTTGTTTGTTACGTCCCCGTCAGGAGAGCCTGTAGTGCCCGCTGATTGGACTGATGTAAGATTATTATCTGTCGGAACCGAAGATAAACTTGATTCAAATGTTTATAATCTTTATAAAGATTTTGTAAAATATGTGCTATCGCTTGGTGTTGACGGAATCCGAGCTGATGTTGCACACTGTAAAACATCAGTATTTTGGAAAAATTTGATTGAATATTCAAGAGAAAAAGACCCTGAATTTTTGTGGCTGGCTGAGTCTTCTGATAGTTGGACGGAAGGAATTTCCGATTATGGTGTTTTTACTTCTTATAATAAACTTTTAGAATCAGGTTTTGACGGTTATTACGGTTCGTTTTTCAAGGTTAAGGACTGGAAAAACTCTAAAGAAATGTATAAAGATATAACATTCAGTTTGAATGAAGTGAAAAAATTCCCTGACAAAAAATCTGTTATCGGAAGTTTTACCACTCACGATGAAGTAAGTCCGATAATTCTGAAAGGCCCTGAGTTCAGTGATATGATAATTTGGCTTAGTGCGACTTTGCCTGTAAATTCGTATTTCGTAGACGGGTTTCAAACAGGGGATGATTACGCTTATAAAATGGGTAACAAGTTAGCTCCGTCATCAAATACCGATGATGATATGTATTTTACACACCGCGGGAAAATTGATATTTTTAATCTTTCAAGAAAACCTATGGGGAAATATGACGGACTTAAGAATAGCTTTTTGCTTGGAAATGATGTTAAAAAAAGTGTTCTGCCTATTTTAAACGAAGGAGTTTTTACTCCATTGAAAACCAATCATAATGAAGTTTTTGCTTATATGTTTTCAAATAATATAAAAAAAGTTATAACAATCGGCAATCTGGATTTTGAAAATCCGAAAAAAACGGTTGTAAAAGTTCCTAAGTTCAACCCGAAACGCCAAAATGTTTTGCCTATAAAAATTACGTCAATGCCTGATGTTAAAAACGGTAAGGTTATGTTGAATCTAATGCCCGGCGAAACGGTAGTATTAATTATTCATGAGTTGTTATAAAAAGGAGAGAAAGTATGAAAAAGCAAGCTATAGTTGATATTGCGGGTGGTGTAATGTACCGTTGGCAATGACCAGAGCCTGTCAAAGAGGTGAAGACTGGATATATTATCGTGGCGGATATTGCGCTGCGGTGATGCAAAAAGACGGTTGGACAATAAGTAAAGATTATCCTTGGGGTAACGGAGGTCGGACAAAGTAATTATTTCCACGGGTATGATTTATCTATTTGCCAGCCTGCGCGTTTGATTTTTTCGGCACAGTAATCTCCTATTCCATGAACGGAACAGTTATTGTTGATTTGCTCGTTTGTCTTGTTATATCCTGACGATGCTATTACACCATTTTCTCGTATAAGAAAAAATACGTCACACCCGTACCGATTAGGTCCTTTTGCGCCGTTTATGTCAAGGACAACTTCATTTAAAAACAAAGCTCCGCCGTTTAATCCAATGTGCATAATAAATAAAAATCCGTCAGGGGTGAAAAATGTTGTTCTGTCATTACCAAATCTGGTAAATTCTCTATCTGAGGCTCTTTTATTTGCGTAAGTAAACGGTTGATGTTTCGGATAATTGCAAGCTTGATAATTGGCATAATATGTTGCGACTTTTAAATACGGTGCCTAATACGTTTTAAAATAATCTTCGGCACCAATTTTTAGTGCATTTTCAGGCTCTCCAGCGTCCTCAAAAGAAAGTCTGTATGCTTGCTTTAATGTAGAAATTGCTTTTTGCAGTTTAGTTGCGGTTACTTTTTTTTGATGGGCGGTAATCAGGTTCGGAATAGTCATTGCTGTAACAACTCAGATAATTCTGAGGGTGATTAAGACCTCTGCCAGTGTAAATCCAAAATTTCTCATGTTTCACAAGAAGAGTTAGCGGAACTTGTTAATACTTCAAGAATGACAATAAGTATGATTGAAACAGCAAGACAAAATCCTACGATTTTAAAAATTATTGATATTGCAAGGGTTTTGGATGTTGATATAAACGAAATAATAAAATCCGTATAAGAATAAAAAAGACCGATTTAATATCGGTCTTTTTTAATTTATTTATCCTCTTACGCTGCGAACTTTATTCATCAGGTCTTCAAATTCTTTTTCATCGATTGTTTCTTTATCGAGAAGTTCTTTTGAAATCATTTCAAGCATATCGCGATTTTCTGAAAGTAATTGTTTTGCAAGTTCATAGCGTTCATCAACGATGCTTTTGATTTCCTGGTCTATTTCATAAGCTACTTGCTCCGAGTAATCTCTTTGGTGTCCGAAATCTCTTCCCATAAATACGTTTTCCTGATTTTTGCCGTAAGCCATTGTGCCGAGTTTTTCTGACATACCCCAAGCAGTAACCATTTTACGAGCCATATCGGTTACGTTAATCAAATCTTGAGAGGCTCCTGTACTTACTTTATCTTTACCGTAAACGATTTCTTCTGCGGCACGTCCGCCAAGTGATACTGTAATTTTTGCAAGTAATTTTGCTTTACTTACGTGAACGGATTCATCTTTCGGTCTTGTCCAGGTAACGCCAAGTGCCATTCCGCGAGGGATTATTGAAACTTTGTGAAGTTCATTGGCATCAGGCAATAATTTGTCAATTAATGCGTGACCGACTTCGTGGTATGAGGTTAACTCTTTGTCAGCATCAGTTAAGACTTTGCTGCGTTTTTCAACCCCTGCGATTACTCTGTCAATTGAGCGGTCAATATCGTTCATTGTAATTTTTGTTTCGTTGTTACGCGCTGCAAGAAGTGCTGATTCATTTAACAAGTTCTGTAAATCAGCGCCTGTAAAGCCCGGGGTTCTTTTTGCAAGAACTTTTAAATCAACATCTTTATCAAGTTTTTTGTTTTTGGCATGAACTTCCAAAATCTGTTCTCTGCCTTTAACATCAGGTGCGTTAATATAGATTTGACGGTCAAATCTTCCGGGTCTTAAAAGAGCGTTATCTAAGATGTCAGGTCTGTTTGTTGCTGCAATGACAATGATATTTGTATTAACATCAAAACCGTCCATTTCAACAAGTAACTGGTTAAGAGTTTGTTCTCTTTCGTCGTGTCCGCCGCCTAAGCCTGCACCGCGCTGACGACCTACCGCATCAATTTCATCTATAAAGATTATACAAGGCTGGTGTTTTTTTGCCTGTTCAAACAAATCTCTCACACGGCTGGCACCGACACCGACAAACATCTCTACAAAATCAGAACCTGAAATTGAGAAAAACGGCACGCTTGCTTCACCCGCAACAGCTTTTGCCATTAAGGTTTTACCTGTCCCAGGAGGTCCGACTAAAAGCACGCCTTTCGGAATTTTTGCGCCTAATTTCATATATTTTTCGCCGTTTTTTAGAAAATCAACGATTTCTTCAAGTTCTTTTTTCTCTTCGTCAATTCCCGCAACATCGTTAAAGGTTGTTTTAACTTTAGAATCTAAGAGCATTTTTGCTTTGCTTTTGCCGAATGACATTGCCTGAGAACCGCCTGCTTGTAAAGCTTTTAGCATTAAACCAAGAGAAATTATTGCAAATAATATTATTATAAATGTTCCGATATTTCCTGCAAGCTGATTTGTTTCGGGAGCTTTTTTTACCGTAATATCAGCTTCTGATGCGTTTAATTTATCCATTAATTCGTTATCATTTGTCGGAATTTGAACTCTGTATTGATACAATGGGGTTTGACCGTTTTCGTTTTCAATGTTTAAAAACGGAGAAATTGTATTTTTCTTTTCATTTGTTTTTGGGGCAGGTTGTTCTTTTGGTATCGCAATTATTGTATCGTCAAACTTTTCTATCTTTGAAAACTCTTTATTTTCAAGTTTTTGTAAAAAGTTTGTGTATGAAATTTCAGAGGTATTGGTTAACTGACCTTTCATAGCAATAGATGATATAAATGTAAGTACAATAATAGCTAATATTACATACATACCCATTGATTGACTTTTGTTCATAAAAATAACCTTTCAATATAAATAATTCAAACTCTCGTGAACTGATTATAACTTAAAAAGTTGAAAATTTCAATTTGGCATAATGTTATGAAATGTTTCAATAAATGTAAAGTTTTGTAAAAGTTGTAAAACAGTCTCAAATTCAGTTATAATCTCCTATATGATGTGGTGGGTGGGTGGGTGAAATTGTCTGTTTTTTCAGGTTTTTATATTTCTAAGAGAGTTTAAAAATCTGAGGAGAGCGCCTGATGAATGTCGGACAAGTCAACAGTCAATTTAATTTAAAATTTTTTAAGAATAACAAAGCAGGTGCTGCCAAAACTGATTCTTTGTCCCGAAAAAATAATGTCGGACAATCTCAAACCCCCGATTCGGTAGATAAAAGTATGACCAAAGACGGGTCAATATTTAGTGTCGGTAAGCCAAATTCTGTTCAACAACAACCGTCTGTGTCAGGGGTTTCGCAAAAACCGAATAATACGGCTCAACAACCCGATAATGGTGAAAGCAAGCCTGATATTTCTAATATAAATTTTGATAATCTTGTTTCATTAAGTGACGGTGAATTAAAAGATTTAGCATCAGAGATTACGGACATGAAGGATGATCCTAACATTCCGCGTTACCTTGAAAATTCACTAAATGATAAGTTGAAAAAAGTTAAATCCGAGCAAGCTAAGCGTGCAGGAAATGGTAATGAAAAAAAAGAAGAAGTATCCGAGCAGCAAGCAAATAATCAAGCAAATGAAGGTAAAGAAATTGCCAAAAATGCAGGAACAAGTGAAAAAAGTTCTGTTTCAAGTTCCAAATCAAAAATAGGTGAAGGTAATTCAACGTCTGCAACTGCCGAAAATGACGGCTCTTCAATGGGTTCAATTTCAAAGTCAAGTTCAAAAATTCAACAAGATAACAAAAAAATGTCGGTTGAAATGCAAAAGACTGAAAAATCTCTAGATAAAGAAGGTAAAAAAGTTGAAAAAGAAATGGATAAAGCTAATAATGAGATTGAAACCGACCAAGCTGAAATAGAGAAAACAGATGAAGAAGATAAAGAGTTACAAGCGGAAGAAGAAACTCTTAATCAGGAAATTGAGGCTTTAAGAAGTCAGCAAGATGCAGGTGCCGTAAACGGAGCTTCAGAAGAAGATGACAGTGGTTTTGGAATGCAAGGCGGCGGGCAAGAAGATGATATTAGTGCCAAAATTCAAGCTAAAAGTGACAGATTAAACGAAATTCATTCAAAATTAGAAACCAATACCACTAAAAAAGCTACTCTTGATAATAAAATTAAAACAAGAAGTAACAGTTTAACTCAGGTACAAAAAAGATTTCAAAAACAGGTTAAATCGTCACAATCGTTAGTCAAAGCAAATCAAGCTAAATTATCTCAAGAAAATAAAAAATTGGCGGCAGCACAAAAAACTGTTCAGGTTGCCCAATTAAGCGGAAAAACAGCTCAAGCGGTCGGAAAAGGTATGCAGGTCGGCGGAAAAGCTATGGATGCAACAGGTAATACTCTTCAAACCGTCGGTACAGCATTATTTTCATCAGGAACAGGTTTACTTGCGGGAGTATTTACCGCACCTGCTGGGGCTTCTCTTCAAGGTTCCGGCACTGCTACACAAACAAGTGGTACAAGTGTATCTTCAGCAGGAAAAGGCTTAGATAGTGCAGGTAGCGTTACGGAAAAAGTCGGTAAAGGTGTCGAAACAACTGCAAACCTTACGGGTTCTATCGTCGGTATGGCTCAAAAATCAAATACCTCAACTTTACGAGATACTACAAGACTTAATAAAACTGTAGGACGAGCTGCAAAAATTCAACGCCGTTCTTCCCGTCATTAAAATTTTAAGCGTCTAAATCAATACTTGAAGTTTGATTTTTGTAGCAGGCTTTTTTGATATCTCTGATTTTTGTTTGACATTCAAATATATCAAATTGAAGTTTTTCCATTTCGACTTCAATATCCCGAATTTTAGATGGGCTGACGTTAAGTTCTGATTTTTTACATTCTAATTTATATAATTGTTTTTTACATCTGTGGATACTATTTTGTAGTGTTTTTATTTCAGCTTTGGATTCCGAATCCAGTTTAAGGTGCGGACCTTTAAATTCACTTGCAGGTACCAAATGTCTTTCAATACCTTTTTTCATAAGTGAGCGCATTTCGCCGGTCATAACTTTTCTATAACCGTTTACGGTTAATACTATTTCTCTTGTGTAATTCATACAAAACCTTTCAATTTCTTTCAAGTATATAAACTTTCCTGAAAATAAAAATTGATGAATTTTATGCGATTATTACGAAAACTTAACAAAGAGAAATGTATTTTTCTATCTCTTCATCCGTGTTCATTTCGGTTGCGGCAACAAGAATTTTTTTATTATCAAGCTTGATTCCGCCTAAGATTTGGTTTTCTTTTAGTTTTAACAGGAATTTATCGGCATTATCAACTTCTATAACAAACTCGTTAAAGAAATTTTTATTTAGGGTTTTAATTCCTTTTGCTGCAAGCTTTTCAGATAAGGTGTGAGCGTTTTTAACAGACAGGTATCCTGCTTGTTTAAACCCTTTTTCTCCCATTACAGATAAATATAAAGTTGCGCAAAGTCCGATAAGTGCCTGGTTTGAGCAAATATTACTTGTTGCTTTTTCTCGTTTAATATGCTGTTCTCTGGTTTGGATTGTCAGACAAAAAGCTTGTTTACCGTCTTTATCAACAGTACGTCCTGCAAGTCTTCCCGGAAGCTGGCGCATGAATTTTTCACGACATGCCATAAATCCTGCACTCGGTCCGCCAAAGTTCATCGGAATACCAAGTGTTTGAATATCTCCCACAACTATATCCGCGTCATACTCTGACGGCGGCTTTAAAGCTGATAATGTTGAAATATCACAGCATACAACAGATAAGCAATCAACTTTTTGAGGTTCAATTATTTCCCCGAAATAATCAGGTGTTTGAACTAATACGCACGCGTAATCCGCGGTATCTTGAGGTATCTCGTCAACCCAATCAATTTCGATTGATTGAGAATCTGTGTAAGTTTTTATAATTTGTTTATATTCAGGGTTCAAATTGTTATGAACGCAGGCTTTATATTTTTTAGAAATTCTGCAAGCCATTAAGATGCTTTCCGCACACGCCGTTCCCGCATCATAAACTGTTGCATTTGCTATATCCATACCTGTTAATCGGCAAATCATTGTTTGAAATTCGTACATAACCTGCAATGTGCCTTGTGAGATTTCGGGCTGGTAAGGAGTGTATGCCGTGTTAAATTCAAATCGGCTTGCGACTTGCGAAATGCAGGCAGGAATGAATTTGTTATATATTCCGCCTCCTAAAAAGCAGGCAAAATCTGCGTTGTTTTCTTTTGCAAGTCTTTTTACTACTCTTTGTGTTTCCATTTCACTAAGTCCGTCAGGAAGGTTTAAATCTTCCATTCGGACATCTTGCGGGATTTGTGAAAATAACTCTTGCGTGTTTTTTATCCCGATATCTTCACACATTTGTTCAATTGTTTGTTTGTTATGTACTAAAAAATTATTCATATTATTCCAATTCTTCTTTATAATCTGCGTATGTTAAAAGGTCTGAATATTCATCTTCTCCTGCTGTCGGTAAAACTTTTACAAGCCAACCGTTTTCGTAGCAATCTTCGTTTAAGCTTTCAGGTGCGTCAACTAAAGCGTCGTTAACCTCAACGATTTTACCGCTGATTGGCATGTAAATTTCTGATGCAGCCTTGACCGATTCGATATTTGCAAAAGTTTCGCCTTTTTTAAATTCATCACCTACTGACGGTAATTCCAAAAATACGATATCTCCCAATTGTTCAATAGCGTAATCTGTCAAACCTACAATACAAGGTTCGCCTTTTAATACGTATTCGTGAGATTTTGTACATAATATTTTTTCTGTATAACTCATTTTATTCTCCTTATCATTTATACTTTGTTTCGTTTTTCAACAAATGGTCGTTTAACAACTTTAGCATCGTGAAGTTTTTCTCTTATCATAACCTGAACGGTTGCTCCTGTGCAAATTTCTTTGTTATTTTTTACATAGGCAAGAGCGATATTTTTACCTGTAGAAGGTGATACGCATCCGCTTGTAATGTGTCCTGTTTTTTCTCCGTTAAAATATACGTCGTAACCGTGGCGGGCAATGTTTTTGTCAAGCATTACAAGTCCTATAAGTTTTTTTGATGTTCCGTTTGCGATTTGGTTCATAATAATTTCTTTGCCGTTATAGTCGGCTTGTTTGTCTTTTGGAACTGACCAGGATAAACCTGCTTCAATCGGAGTTGTGGTTTCGTCTAAATCGTTTCCGTAAAGATGAAGTGCCGCTTCAAGTCTTAAAGTATCGCGGGCGCCTAATCCGATTGGTTTTATCCCAAACTCTTTACCTTCATCTAAAATCTTATCCCACAGGAATTCAGAGTATTCGTTTTCGACCAATAATTCAAACCCGTCTTCTCCCGTATATCCTGTGCGGGATGCAAGAAGTTTAATCCCTTCAATTATTGCGGGTTTTATCGTAAATGATTTTTGGTTTTCAATGTTATAACCCATTTTTCTCATCAAATCTATGGCGTGCGGACCCTGAACAGCCAGAAGCGAGAAATTATGTGATTGGTTATCGATTTTTACATCCATACCGCGTTTGTTTCTGACAATCCAGTTTAAATCCTCATCAATACGGGAAGCGTTACAGATTACAAGGTAATTATTTATACCAAGCTTGTAAATAATTAAATCATCAATAAGTCCGCCGTTTTTGTTCGGAAGCTGGCAATAAACAGCTTTTTCGTAATCAAGTTTTGTAATATCTTGCGGTACAATTTTATTTAAAAATTCTGTAGCGTCTTTACCTGATACAAAAACTTCTCCCATATGAGAAACATCAAACAGACCTACGTTTTCACGAACGGTTTTATGTTCTTCAATGATAGATGAATACTGAACAGGCATGTGCCAGCCCGCAAAATCAACCATTCTTGCGCCTAAATTCACGTGTTTGTCGTGTAAGTATGTTTCTTTAACCATGATAATTCTTCCCCCTCAAAACTACTATTATTGTGGCACGCGAGAAGTTGTCATGTCAATGGTTTATTTCGAGTTATGAAGGTAATCCATTTTACCTGTTTGAAGTACGGGATAAGCGCAGCCATATCCTGTAGAATTTTTTTTACAGCTTACTGTTGCTGACGAATCACCGTCCGGAGCACCCCAAGGTCTTACGCCTCCGTTTTCGTAAGAAAAAACAAATAAATCTTTTCCATATGTGTTAGGCGGATAATTCCCATTTGTATCTACCCAAATTGTAATTAGGCTTATCTTTTCAGCACCTGCTTTCCACCATAATGCTGACCCGTTGTTTAATGTTATTTTGTAATATCTGGTATCTGTTGCGTAGTCTATATCATGTTTTTGTCCATTTAGTCGTTTGTAATTTTGAGGGATACATTTTCTTTGAGAGTCTGATAATCCGCAATCGGTTGCAATTTTGAGAAATGGTTTTAGATTATTTGCTACAATCTGTGCATTATTGCTAGACCAAGAGTTTTCTTGAATTCCCCAACTTTCAACTTCTCCGAGTTCTTCACCTGCTAATCTTATTGCTCTTGAAATTATTGATTGAGCTGCTTTTAGTTGATTAACTGTTCTTTTTTCAAAGTAGTTTGTCATTAAATTAGGAATAGTCATAGCTGCGACAATTCCGATAATTCCAAGGGTTATCAATATTTCTGCCAACGTAAAAGCTTTAAATATTTTCATTTCTAATCTCTCCTGCCCATATATTATCATTAATTACGTACTGCTAATACGTATTATTTACAAAAATTTACGTATAGACTGTACGTATATGCGCGATGAGTTCTATAAAAATTTGGGTAAAAACATTAAAAACAGGCGAAAATTTTTAAACCTGACCCAGCAGGATTTGGCTGACAGGCTTGAGATGTCATTGAATTTTGTCGGCAAAATTGAAGTTGCGTTTTCTAAGCCTTCACTTGATACTTTGATTGAAATCGCAAAGGCTTTAGATACTACGGTGTCTGATTTAACTCGTTTTTAATAATTGTTTGTAAAGCTCGATTTGTTCTTTTGAAAGTTTTTCGGGTAATACGATTTTTATTTTAGCGTTTAGGAACCCGAAACCTCCTGATTTTTTAGGCAGACCGAGGTCTTTAAGTCTTAAAGTTTTTCCGCTTGAAGTCATTGGCGGGATTTTTATTGTGATGTTTCCGTGAAGTGTATTAATTTCTTTTTTGCACCCGAGAACCGCTTCAGGCGGAGTTATTTCGACCTCTTTTGTAAGGTCTGAACCGTGGATTTCGTATTCGGAGTCTTTAGGGGTTATAACAAGGTATAAGTCGCCTTTTTGTCCGTAAGCGTCGGTTTTTCCTTCCCCTTTAAGTCTTATTTTTTGACCTTCTTTTACTTCTTTCGGGAGCTTAACTTTTAGAGATTTATTTTCATTTATAATTCCCGTTCCGCCGCAAGCCGTGCAATATCCGCCGCCTCCCGGACATTGGGTGCATTTTCTCATGTCGTTAAATTTTACCGTAATCGGGTCAGATGAAAACAGGTCTTGTGCTGTAACATTCAGGGTTTTTGTAACATCAAGGTCTTCTGATTTTTGTTGTTGTGCGCGTTTTCTGCCTGATGTTCGGGTGTAAGTCTGTTGTGCTCCTCCCATATCTCCAAAGTCAAAGCCCGAAAATCCTCCGCGAGCGCCGCTTGCACCTGCTCCGCCCATCATATCACCAAACAGTGAGCTGAAAAAGTCTGAGAATCCGCCCATGTCCTGTCCGTTAAAATTAAATTGCTGATAACCTTGACCGCCGCCAAAGTTAAAGTTTTCAAACCCCGGAGGAGGTGTGTAATCAGCACCTCCCTGCCAGTTTGCGCCTAAACTGTCGTAGCGCGCGCGTTTTTGTTTATCACCTAAAACTTCATAGGCTTCATTTATTTCTTTGAATTTTTCTTCTGCTTCTTTTGTTTTATTTACGTCGGGGTGGTATTTTCTTGCAAGTTTTCTGTATGCCGATTTGATTTCGGCTTCCGTTGCTTCTCTTTTTATCCCGAGGGTTTCATAATAGTCTTTATATTTCATAAGTTTCTCCTAACTTAATCATAATATAAAATTGAAGATTTTTTTGTATTTTTAATTATTTCTTAATTATCGCTAAAACGGAATTTCTAAGATTCTGAATCAAGTCCAGAATGACAGAAATTCCGTTTTTTATCTTATATAATGTAAATCTGATTAAAACTATCTTAAGCTTACTTTTACAGCAGGTCCTTTTTGAGAGATTTCAACTTTGTTTTCTCTTGCTAACCAGCCTAAACCTAAGTCTGCAAAGTTACCTTTAAGGTCTAAATCTTTTTTCATTTTAGAAAATGAAGTTGTTCCGTTTTCGTTCAAGTAGTTGTAGATTTCTCCTGCTGCGAATCCGATTCTTTCTTCTTGTGAAAGCATTACTTTTTTTGCCATGACTTTTTCTCCTTTGGATTATTGTACGTGTTACACTTTTTCGATATTCAAATCATAAGGTATTTGTGAATTTTTGACAATCATTTTAAGAGTTGAGTTTTTATGTTAGAATATACATTAACGGGAGTATTGAAATTGTTAATTGAAGGCAGTTTAGCATCGGATAAAACAGAATTTTTGATTGATAAATATGCGCAGTTACTAAATGGCGGGGTAAAAGCATCAGAAATTTTGGTGCTTGTGCAAAACTCAACTCTGAAAAATAATTTTATCAAAAAAACTTTTGAAAAACTGAATGTTGATGTTTTAGAAAAGATGCAGGTTCATTCGTTTTTCTCGCTTGTTTATAATGCGGTGTCTGATAATTGGGCGTTTTTGGAAGACAGAAATATCTTTGATAATCCCGTGATTTTACCTAATCTTGCAGGGCTTGAAGTTTCTCAGTTTATTTTAAAAGATATTTTAAACGAGGTTAAGTTTCGCGGATATAATTCAAGAATGTCGCTTTTACACCAGATTTTCAGAAGATATTCGCTGATTATTCAAAATAATCTCTCGTCGTCTGATGTTCAAAAGCGGGCTGAAATTTTAAAAGAAGGGTTTTCTGATGAAGCTGATTTGGCGATAAAAAAACTTATGAAAAAAACGCTGGAACTTCGTGATTTTGACTATCTTCGCCAGTGTTCGCTATTTAATTTTATTTACCAAAATACGGATTATTTTAAAAATATTAAGTATCTTATCGTTGATGATGCGGATGAATGCACCCCGATTTGTGTTGATTTTTTGGAGTATTTATCAAAACAGCTTGAAGATTTTTATATAGCGTTTGACCCGGAAGGTTCAAGCAGGTGTGGCTATTTAAGTGCCGATAAAAATAATTTCACTAAACTGAAAACAATATTTAAAGGCGATGTAATTTCGCTTGACTGCGTAGAAGCTGATGCCGAAAAAATATTTAACAATACGGCAAAAGATGAACAGAACCTTCTGTGCAATTTCACTTACGAATCTTTTGCAAAGCGTTCGTCAATGGTTGAAGCTGTTGTAAAAAAGGTTAACGAACTTATTATAAAAAACAAGGTCTCGCCGTCCGAGATTGCGATTGTGTCGCCTGTTATTGATGATATGTTGAAGTTTAGCTTGAAAGAAAGCTTGAGGGGGAATATTAATCTTTTGTATCTGTCAGGAAGCGAAAAACTTATTCAAAACAGGCTTGTTCAGGCAACCTTAACTATACTGAAATTAAATACCGAGTTAAAAAGTTTTTTATCTGAGTTTGATATAAGAGTGATTTTGTCTGAATTTTTGCAGATTCCGTTAAAATATTGCGCTGAGATTTTGGAACAGTTTCAAAAGACTAAAGATCTTGTTGTTTATGAGTTTGCGGATGAAGAATATACTGTGCGTTATCGTGAATTTTTAGCGCTTGTCGAACGGTTATCAGTGTCAGAAGCTAGAATTTCCGAGCAAATTGTCGAGATTTATAATACTCTGTTTGATTTTGGGGTTATTAAATCTGCTGAACTTAAAAAGTTTAACTTTTTTATTAAACAGATTACTGATTTTGAAAATATTTTCGGGGTTGAGTTTAACAAACGCAAGTCAGAAATAATTTTACAGATTGAAAACTCTATTATTGCGGAGAATCCGTATTCTGTTCTTGAAATCGGCAGAAATGATTTGGTTGTTTCCACCCCGCAAAAGATTATTGATAACCACATTAAAACAAAGTATCAAATTTGGCTTGATATATCAAATTCAGAATGGATAAAATCTGACACGGGACCATTGTATAACGCTTGGGTCTTCCAAAAAGACTGGTACAAGGATGAGTATACTATTGAAGATAATATAAATCTGTCAAAAGATAAAAACGCAAGAGTTTTGAGGAAGTTAACCCTTTGCGCAGAAGAAAAAGTCTTTTGTTATTCCAGCTTGTTTGATTCAAACGGGGTAGAAAACTATGGCGGGATAGAGCCTGTTATAATCGTATCGGATGTGGTTGAAGAAAGTAAGGAGCAGAGATTTAATATTACACCCCGACCTGACCAAAAGCCTGTTTTAGATTACACAAAAGGTTATATGGGGATTTCTGCGGTTCCCGGGGCGGGGAAAACCACAATTTTGCTTGCTTTAATAATAAAGCTTTTAGAGCGCGGAGTGAATCCCGAGAGAATTTTTGTTTTAACCTATATGGATTCTGCTGCGAGAAATTTCAGAGAACGTATTAAAAATGTTCGCAAAAACTCGTCAAAACTTCCTAATATTTCAACAATTCACGGGCTTGCCTTAAGAATTTTAAAAGAAAACGGTAACTACGAAAAACTCGGGCTTTCGTCTGATTTTGAAATTTGTGATGATTCGCAAAGAGGCAGAATTATAAAAGAAATAGCTTCTAAATTTAAATTTACCCAGAAACTTGCTGATGAGTTTGCGGGAGCAATTTCAGTGTTAAAAATCGGCGGCGGGACGTTTGGCGCAGAAGTGACTGATGAAAAACTGAATAAATTTAAGTCGTTTTTTGATGCTTATCAAGAAAGTTTGAAAGAATTTAATCTTATAGATTACGATGATATGTTAACGGGTTCAGTGAGAATTTTGAAAGAAAATCCCGATATTTTGGCGCATTATCAGAAGATTTGCGAATATATTATAGAAGATGAGGCGCAGGATTCATCTTCTGTTCAGCAAGAACTCATTGCGCTGTTATCAGGTAAACACAAAAACATTATCCGCTGCGGGGATGTGAACCAGTCTATTACGGGAACTTTTTCAAACGCGGATGTTGAAGGGTTTAGGCGATTTATCACGGAAAATTATAACGTATCTATGAACTGTTCTCAGCGCTGTACGGAAGGTGTTTGGAGGTTTGCAAACGGGTTGGTTGAGACATCGTCGCTTGAACAAGATACACAAAACGCCTTTTTTAAAATGCTTATGGCACCTGTTGAAGGCCGAAACCCAAAAACAGAAGGTTTAAAAGCCGTAAGCGGCGAGATTTTTGATACGGGCTTGGAAGAGAAAAATTATGTATTAAAAGTTATCAAAGACACTCTTTCAAAACATCCTGATTATACGGTTGGGATTTTGTTGCGCTATAATTATCAGGTTGCTGCATGGCAAAATTTGATTGAGAACAGCGGACTAAAAGTTATCACTCGTAACGAATGTTTGGAACAAAAATCTATATTTAAAGCTATATATGCGGTTATGAATATGGTTTTAAAACCGTTTGATAACGAGGTTATCGCATCAAACCTTGAAATTTTGACAGATTTAGGCTTTTACAGACGCGGTATCTCAGGTGAAATTAGAAAATACGAAAATCCTTTCATACAGGTTAATGCAGACAATATTGATAATCTTCCTTTAGAACAGTTTTACTGGGATTTAAACTATTGGGTAAGCCTTTGTTATTTGACGCCTGATGAACTTGCAGTCAAAATCGGGATGTATTTTTTCAAAAGCGAAATCGAAAAATCCAACATCCATCTGATTTCGACACTTATAAAGAGAATTTGTATAAGAAATAATTCTCTTGAGTATGCAATTAACAGGCTGGCTGAACTTTCAAAGAAACCTAATTTAAGCGGATTTAAGTTCTTCTCGGAAGTTGATGAGGATGATAAATCTTTCCTTGCAGGTAAAGTGCAAATTATGACTATGCATAAATCTAAAGGAGATGAGTTTAATTTGGTATTTTTACCTGAGATGATAGAAAAAAATCTTTCGTTGACGGTTGACGGGATAAATTTAAAGTCTTCCGATTTTATTGAATCGGTTAAAAGTCTTAACCCGAACTATAATAAAAAATCGGAATATGAATTAAAAAAAGAAATCCTGGAAGAAAATTTGCGGCTTTTATATGTCGCAATAACGCGAGCTAAAAACAGGCTTATATTTACGGTAAGTTCCAAATCAAAGACACGTTACGGAAAAGAACAAACTAACGAGCCGAGCGTAATTTTTGAACAGGTAAAAGGAGATTTGGTATGTTAACAAGTTTTTCTCCTAATATGTTAAAAACCTATAAGACCTGTCCGAGAAAATATTTTTATCAATATATTGAAGATATTCAGGTTCCAAAATCCGCTCTCCTGTTTGAAAAAGGTAAGAAGATTCACGCACTTGCCAATTATTTTCTGCAAGGTGTAAATATTTCGCGTATCGAAATGGCTTTGACAATTCCTGAGCGTCAGGCATGGGAGCTGTTGCTTAATAATGAGTATTTCAAAAAAGACTGTCTTCACTCAGAGTACACACTGACTTGCAAGTTAGGCGAATTTTGGGTCGGTGGTCGATTGGATGCTGTCGTGCATGACGATAAAGATTATTATATTTTAGATTATAAAACGGGTTCCACTCCGAAAACTCCCGAGTATGATTTTCAAACAATGGTTTATTTGCTTTGTTTAGACAGACTTTTAGAAAACTATGATTCATTGAATTTTGTATATACTAATCTTAAAAATAATACGAATTATGTTATAAAATTCAACGAAAACTTAAAAACCGAGTATGAAAAAATAATTGTAGAAACTTGTCAAAAGATAAGTTTAGATACGTTGTACAATCCTGTTGAAGAGTGTTGTTCAAAATGTGAATATTCTAAAATTTGTAATCAAGGATAATTTACCCCTGTTCATGTTATAATTAACTTTGTATAAAGGGAGAAATATAAAGATGTTAGATTTTATTCACTCGCATGGCATGATTATTTCAGGTGCAATCCTTTTAATTGCATATATATTTATTGCCAGCGAAAAAATTCAAAAATCTGTTGTGGCACTTGTCGGTGCATCGTTGACAATGTTACTCGGATTGATTCCGTTATCTTTGCACCTTGAAGATAACGTTAAAGGCGTATTTGAATACGTTGATTTTGAGGTAATTTTCTTACTTATCGGTATGATGATTATTGTTAATATTGCAAGCCGAAGCGGTGTATTCAAGTGGATGGCGCTTAATTTGTTAAAAGCAACAAAAGGACATCCGAAAACCGTTTTATTTGCGCTTGCGGCGTTCACCGCAATAGCTTCAGCGTTTTTGGATAACGTTACAACTGTTGTTCTTATGATGCCTATTACATTTGTTATTGCAAAAGAGTTTGATACAGATCCTGTTCCGTTTTTGATTACGGAAGTTTTAGCATCAAATATCGGCGGAACTGCAACCTTAATCGGTGACCCGCCAAATATCATTATCGGAACCCGTGCAGGTTTAAGCTTTATGGACTTTGTTAAAGAATTAACCCCTGTTATTTTTGTAATATTTCTTATTGCAATCGGAACTTTGGTGTTCTTATTTAGAAAAGGCTTGAAGGCTACTCCTGAAAAAATGGAACATATCGCAAACCTTGATAATTCAAAAACAATTACTGATAAAAATCTGATGATTCGCTCGGTAATTACTCTTGCACTTGTAATTTTAGGTTTTGTAACTCACGATATTACACATATTTCAGCGTTTGTGTTTGCAGTTGCCGGTGCGTCATTCTTACTTTTATTTGAAAAACCTAAAGAAATTTACCGTGATGTTGAATGGTTAACAATATTCTTCTTTATCGGTTTATTTATTATTATCGGCGGGTTTGAGGCAAACGGCGGGATTAAGTTCCTTGCAGATCAATTGATTGTATTAACTCACGGAAGTCTGGAAGCAGCTACAATGATTATTCTTTGGGCTTCAGGAATCCTGTCGGGGATTATTGATAATATCCCGTATACAGCAACAATGGCTCCATTAATATCAGAGCTTATCAATCCTGCTAATCCGAACGCTATCGGCGGAAATTCACATGCTCTGTGGTGGGCATTATCACTGGGTGCGTGTTTAGGTGGAAACCTTACAATCATCGGTGCGGCAGCTAACGTGCTAGTCAGTGAAACCGCAGCATCTAAAGGGTACAAAATCTCGTTCTTAAGATTTATGAAATACGGTGGGTTAGTTACATTTATTTCGTTAACATTAAGTTCGGTTTATTTGTATTTTAAATATTTACATTAATTACTGACGCGACCTGCTTATTTAAGCAGGTCGCGTTTAATGTTTATCGGACAAATTTCTAAGTCTGTTCCTAATTGGGCAATAGGACATTATATATGAAGCTTGGTTTAATTGTCGCATGCAATTAAAAAGCGTGGCAACCATAGCAATATTTTTTCTCAAACGGAATGGGCTGTCAGGTTTTATATATAAACGGTTCTTCTCTTCCAAATATAATTGGGCGTGATATATTTGCGTTCGGTCTGAAGGATGGAAATAATTTCATAGTTCCGTATATGGATGACACCTCAGATTGCAATAAACATGGTGCAGGATTATCTTGCTCAAGAAAATTATACAGGATGAATCTGTATTAAGGTAATTAGCTATTTCAAATATTTTTCCGACAGATAAATTTTAAATCCCCGATTCTATTTTTGCAACATAACTCCAGGATACATCCCTGAGTTCAGAAAAAGTCTCTTGTGTGTATCCTTTTTCCATGCGTGCTTTTTGAATATTCTTTCCAATTTGTTTCAATACAATAAAGGGGGAAGATATGAGAAAATTTGGTTTTACATTGGCTGAGGTGTTGATAACTTTTGGTATAAGCCTTATGATTTGGGTTTAGTTGTAAAATAGTATATCGGGACGGCGAAGCCGTCCCGATATCTAAGATGATGACAGTCAACTATTAACTTTCAGGAGTTAATGATTATTCATTACATCCAAAAGCGATAGTAAGGTGTTCTCTTGGATTTACAGCAGATATTTTGTATCCGCGCGGGTCAACAAGGTAAGCAAATTCATCACCGGTAGTTTGGAATAAGCCCATAGTACCTGATAAAGCCGTTCTTGTTATGTCAACAGGAGCTTTAACTGTTTCAAATAATCCGTCAACAAGGTTTCTTGAAGCAGCTCCGAATTGACCCTGGAATGCGTGTCCTAACATGTAACCTGCGTCGTTTGAAACGTTTTCAACAGCGTTACCTAAGTTAGTAACAATACCGCCGGCTGTTCTGCCAACAACACCGACTAATGAACCTGCCCAAGTAAATGGCATTTCAACAAGTCTTGCTACAGGGTTAACGTTTTTGGATTTGTTAATTTGAGCCTGTAAGATTTGTTTAGGCAGTTTGGTTTTGCAATCTCCGTTTTTTATTTCTGTAAATGCTAATTTTAGGGCACCTTTTTCGCATCCTGAAGGTCTGATAACTTCGACAACCTGACCTGTTACGGTTGAGCCGCAAGGGTAAGTTACGCCGTTGATTGTTACATCTTCAAGAGTGTTTGCTCTGAAGTATTGACCTACGTGTGAAGATTTAGCTGTAATCTGGTCTATCATGGACAATTGTAATGTAGGGATTTTAACTATTTCTTCGTGTTCAATCAAAGCATTCTTTTCGATTGGACAAGCAGGACAGATATTGTTTGCGGTTTTAGGGTTAGTGTCGTAACCTAAAGCCACACGTACTGTTTGCATCATAGACGCAATATCTGCACGAGATGCATCTTTGTTAGGTAAAATCATATTAGGAGTAGGTGAATCTTTTAAAGCACCGTTTTCCAAAGATTTAGCAACAGGGATTCTTGCCCAGTCAGGAATCTTGTTACCGTCTGCGTAACGGCTTAAGATTTCGTCTGCTTTGCATTTATCTATGTCGCAAGTCATACCTTTTGCGATTGAAGTTAATGCTTCAACACGGGTTACGGGAGCGTTCGGTCTGAATTTTTGGTTCGGGTAACCTTTGAGTAAGTCTTCATCTACTGCTTTTGCAATAGCAGGGTTAGCCCAGTTGTTTCTTGGAACGTCTGTAAACATTGTATCTCTAGGCATTTCTCCGCAGTTTAGGTTGAAACCTTTTACAAGCATTGTTGCAAATTCTGCACGAGAAATGTTTCTGTTTGGTTTGAATAATCCGTCAGGATAACCTACAACAACATCATTTACCGCAAGTTTGTCGATGTCGCATGCTGCCCAGTGACTGTTTGGGACATCGGGGAACATACATCCACCGAACGGAGCTGCAGCTCCTGTGATGTTTTGGATTTGCTGCGGAATTTCATAAGGAATTAATGATTTTTTAACAGCATTAATTGAGTTTGATGTTTGAATATCTATGGGGCAAGATGCTCCGTTAGCGCGGCATTCGTTTCTGTCGATTAAAACGCCGTTATATTTATTCGGACATTCATTTAAGCATGGCATTTGAGTAGCTGCGCCAGTCATCATACCATCAGTAGCAACGGTTGCACCGCTGATAGATGAAGACATTCTGCTTGCAGGGCATCCTCTCATTGCTGTTTCTGTAGAGAAAATAGAGTTTGCAGGTTCACCTACATAGTTGTTTGAACCGTAAACAGCTTGAGGATATCCGTAAACCTGTTTCATTTCGTCTCTTGCAGGTTTACCTGTTTGTGGGCAAAGTGCTGTTGACGGTACTGCAGGTTTGTCGCAACTTAAGTCATCTTTGCATCCGCATTCCTCTTTTACTACAGGACATGGGTCTTTTTTCTTGCATCCGCAATCTTTTTTAATTTTTTTGCATTTGTTGCAAGTTTGCGGCTGTGGCGTTGCAACAGGACATGCAGGACCTGTTACCACAGGCAGAGCTTCTACCGGTGCTTGCGTATTGCACGGGCAAGCTGCCATTACAGGATTCAAGGAACACGTTGCTATTCCAACGGCAATCGCAGCTGCCACAGTTAGTTTTTTAATTGACATTTTTACCTCCTTGTTTAGTGTGAGTTTTGTTTAAAATAAACAAAAGTTTTATTTAAAAAACAAACTTATACCAGATTATGTACTTTTTGTATTGCTTAAAACATTAGCGAAACTACTTATTCGACCGGGTAATATTTGTACTGCTAACTTTGTAACAATTTGTTTATATTAAGCAAATTTTTTCTAAAAAATGTTTTAATATATATGTGTGAAGTTTTAAATTGCCTGCGTGTGTAAGGAGTAAGTATGTATAGTAAAGAATTTATGAGATTTTTATTCGATTACCAAAAAGACGAATTTAAACCGAAAGAACCTGAATATAAAGAAGTTAAGTTTAAAACTCCGCGCGGCGGTAAATTAGCCGAAGTTTACGTTACCGAGCATGTTAACAATTAAGCTTGTATTTTTACTTTTTAAGTTATAAAATTGATTTATAATAAAAAAGTAAAAACAGGATTATTTTATATGATTAAAAATGAATATATTGAGAGAGTGAAAGACTTTTTTACTTCGTCTATGTTTATAAAAGCTGTCTATATGCTTCTATTTACCGTGCTTGTGACGGCAATTATAGCTTCACAGAACTTCTTTTTTCAAAGTATTATTGAAAACGGGATAAGTAAAAAAGATATTATTGCTCAGAAGACGTTAACCGTTGAGGATATTAAAAGAACCGAACAACATAAGCGTGAAGTTGCCCAAAAGGTTGATCCGATTTTGGTTCCTGCCGAAGACGATTTTATTAAAACTAATTTAGAAACCTTACAAAATTCTATTTTACAAATAAGGAAAAAAAATACATCAGAACAGGAAAAAATTGATGAATTAAATATTCTTTTTGATTTGTCTGGAAATCCGAGAAAAGATTTTATTATCGACTTTTTGTTAAATGTTGATGAACCGTCATTAAGAGAATCCTTTGATAAGGCATCTGTTTCGCTTGTTAATATTTTGCAAGTCGGAATCAGTGAAAGAGATTACGAAAAGGATAATATTCAATCACTTATACAAGCAAATCTTGTAAGTAATGTTTCTAAGCGTCAGGTATCGGTTATTACGGCAATGCTGGAGCAGGTAATAGTTCCTAACCTTGTTGTGGATGATACGGCAACGGAAATTGCTAAGCTTAATGCTCAGGATTCTGTTAAGCCTTACAAAGTTACATTCCAAAAAGGTGAAAAAATCGTTTTTGAAGGTGAACCTGTTACCAGATTAAAACGCGATGCCTTAAGAGAAGCGGGTTATAATGTTTATGAACTTAACTGGCAGGGAATTTTATCTGTTTATGTTTTGGTTCTGCTTTTAACATTAATCTTTATTGCTTACTTAAAAGTATTTGAAAAAAGCTTTTTGGAACCGCGTTATTTATCGTTAACCGCTATGCTTGTATCTCTGACCTGCTTTTTTGCTGTGGTTCTTCCGACGGGATTTTCTCCGTATGTCCTGCCGATTCCGGGTGTTGTAATTATTTCCGCGATATTTTTAAGCCCGAGAATTTCGTTCTTAATCTCGTCTTTACTGCTTGTAATCCTTACTGTAGGGTTACAGTATGAATCTCAATTTATAATCGTATTTATTGTTTTATCTTTAATCGGTATGATTACAATATCAAAAATTCGTTATACCAGAAGATTTGACCTTATTAAAGTCGGTTTTAATCTTGGGATTGCGGGTGTGTTGATTATGCTGAGCTTATATTTTATCGATAAATGTTTGATTGATGTAAGTAATAATTTAATCTTGAGAAATTGCATTTATATTTTTGCAAATTCATTGTTAAGTTCAATAATCGTGCTTGGAGCCTCTCCATTATTGGAAAGTTCGTTCCATATAATAACGCCTTACGGGCTTGCAGAATTTGGTGACCATAATCAACCGTTATTGAAACGCTTGCAAATGGAAGCGCCGGGAACTTATCACCACAGTCTTATGGTTTCAACGCTTTGTGAAGCCGCAGCAGAAGCAATTGGGGCGAACCCGATTTTAGCAAGAGTCGGAGCTTTTTATCATGATATCGGGAAATTAAAACGTCCGTTGTTCTTTGTGGAAAACCAATCATACTTTAGTATTGAAAATCCTCATAATAAACTTAATCCGAGGTTAAGTAAAATGGTTATCACAGCTCACCCGAAAGACGGTGTTGAGCTTGCCAAGAAAAATGGCTTGCCAAGTATTATAAATGATTTTATCCTTCAACATCATGGTGAAGGTATAGCAAAATACTTCTATAATCAGGCTGTAATAGAAGAAGGTGCGGAAAATGTTAAAGAAGAACAGTTCCGTTACACAGGACCAAAACCTAACAGAAAAGAAACCGCCATTCTTATGATTGCAGATGCCGTTGAGTCTGCCGTTCGCGCTATGAAAGGTGCAACAGCAGAAGAAATCGAAAATATCATCGATAAAATCATTGTTGAACGTCTGAATGACGGTCAGCTTGCGGACAGCCCTCTAACATTAAACGACTTAAAGGTTATTGCGCAAACTTTCAGCAGAGTTTTACGCGGTATGCAGCACAATAGAATTAAATACCAGGAAAATATTGCGGAAGAATTCGCGAAAAATAAAATCGAAATGCCAAACAAGATTTTAGATGAGGATTTTGAAAAGAAAATAAAAGAGTTGGAAGAATCAAAAAATCCGACAGATAATAACAATAACGATTTATGATAAATACAAATATTTATATCGAAAATACTTTTAACGGTTGGGAGTCTGATTGTGAAAAATTAACAAAGGCTGCTAATGATATTTTTAATTTTTATATGAGTATCCCTGAAATTGCTCAAAATTGTGCTCTTACAGGGTATGAGTATAATACGGTATCTTTTGATTTCTTGTTTTGTGCCGGCGTTAAAACCCACGAAATAAATAAAGAATACCGCGGGAAAGACTATCCTGCCGATATTATCACGTTTGCAGTGTTTGCGGATTCTCCCGAGGATGAAAAATTCGTTCTGGAATTGGACATTAATTTAGGAGAGATTATAATAGCATTAGATAAGGTAATTGAGGAAGCAGCAAAAAAAGAAATCTCAAAAGAATCTGAACTGATATTTTTGATTAGCCATGGGATAATGCATCTTTTAGGGTTTGATCATCAAAGTGAAGAAGAATTTGAGTTTGTTGTCAATTACCAAAAGCAGGCACTAAAAAGTATGGGAATATGTTATGACAAAATATAAAAAACAAGGTTTTTCAAATACATTCAAAAACGCACGTAAAGGCATGAGATTAACCCTGAAAAGTGAGCGAAACATCAGGGTACATATATTTGTAGCAATATTGGTTTTAATAAGCGCTTATTGTTTTAATTTTTCATTAGTAAAGTTTAGCATATTGCTTTTAACAATAGCTGCTGTGATTTCTGCAGAGATGTTTAACTCGGCAATAGAATTTTCGCTTGATGCGATTTTTCACAACAGGTACTCCCGAATGGTAGGAATGGCAAAAGACATAGCAGCAGGTGCAGTACTTGTTGTTACAGTAACTGCTGTTTTAGTCGGGGTATTGTTATTTGCTCCCGTTTTTGTAAACCTTCTGAACGCTTAAAAAACAGTAAGGGTTCTTTACAAAAAATGCAAGAACCCGATTTATGCTATTTGTATTTCTTAACTGATTAATTGTTACTTAAAACAAGGCGGAATGTTGCCAGGTTTTTGATTGATAACATTGTATGTTTGTTATGTTGTTCTTCTGAGATATTAAAAATTCTGATAATTCTTTGAATTTCTGCTAAGTCTTTATACGATTCAATTTTATACACATTTTCAATTGGATCTGCAATAACTGACATTAAAGTGTTTAATTCTTGTTCTTTCATTAAATTGAAATCCTCATTCCTATTTACTCTTATATAAAGTATTTTTTTTTGAGAAAATTGCCTTTTTTATGAAATTTATGTTAAAGAATCTTAATATTATTTTAACAAAATATATAATTATGCGATGTAATCAATGTTTAGAGCAAGAATGTCAGATGACTGATTTGGCATATTTAAATTATATGGTCCGTCGCCATAGACTGCGTATGCAAAATCGTTTTTGGGGGTCGGTTCGTAAGAGTATGTGTTGCCGTTATGATTTTTAACGACAAACTCGGATGTCAGGGGTTTTTGCTGAGCGACCCTTAGGTTTGAAGAATAAATTTGTTCCATAGTTCCTATATCCCTATTAATATTATAAACTATGTTGGTATAAATTTAAAGTGGAGAGGGGGATTTTTTGTTTAATACCAGTCGCAATTTCCAGAACCGCAAAGTATTTTGTCTAAATCATCAATTGTTTCGGTTCTTGTCATTTCATAAGTTACGGGAGTGATTGAGATTTTGTTGTTACGAACTGCTGCGATGTCTGTCGGAGCATCTTCAGGTTCGTTAATAAGCTCTCCAGCAAGCCAGTAATAAACTTTTCCGCGAGGATCTACACGTTTTTCGTAAGCATCCGTAAACATTTTTCTGCCAAGTTCTGTTATAGCGACTCCGACAATATCGTCTGCGTCAAGTTTGGGAACATTAACATTTAAGATACTTTTTGGTGGGAATTTAAACTCTTTTAGTTTGTTTAATAATGAGGCTACAAATTTTGCACTAAATTTAAAGTCTTCATAATCAGCACTCATGCTGGCTAAAGATACCGCAATACTCGGTACTCCAAGCATTGCACCTTCCATAGCGCAGCTTACCGTACCTGAGTAAAGAATATCCGCGCCAAGATTTGGTCCGTGATTAATCCCTGAAATTACGATATCTGGTTGTTCTTCTTCCGATAGAATTGCATTAATGCCGATTTTTACGCAGTCTCCGGGGGTTCCTGTTGTAACCCATGTTCTTGTAGCACCGTTTTTACCGTTATCAAGTTCTTCGACTCTCAGTGGAGTATGTAGAGTAAGAGAATGTCCTGCGGCACTTCTTTCCCTGTCGGGAGCGATAACGTAAACATTATGATGTTTTGATAATTCTTCTGTTAAAACTCTTATCCCGTTTGCAGCGATTCCGTCATCGTTTGATATTAAAATATTCATAAAAATCCTTCGTATTTAGTGTAACCTTACTTTTAGTATAAAACAGTGATAATAAATTTTCATTATATTAAGAGTTGTAAAGTTGGATATGGAAAATATAGCAATTTTATATACTAAAAATACTTTATATATATGTAAACACGAGGAGTGCTTAAATTGAGGAATCACACAGGACTTAAGCACACACACTTCACACTTCACTATTACGAGGAATTGAAAAAAGATTCCAATCGCCTTTTTACAAGGCGTTTTTTTTATTAATAAGTAAACAGGGCGAATGTGAAACATTCGCCCTGTTTTAAAAATCTTTAAGACTTATTCTTCGTCTTCGTCGTCTTCTTTTTCGTCTTTTTGTTTAGAGATTAAGTCTTGCAGTTTTTCTTTAATTTCTTCTCCTCTTTTTTGAAGATCTGAAACTACGTCATCTGCTTTTACCTGAATTTGCTTTGCTGTTTCATCAGCTCTTTTTACCATATCTTGAGCCGTATCAGCTAATATTTGTCTTGTTTCTTCACCTGACTTTGGTGCAAGCAAAATACCTGCAATCGCGCCGATTGCGCCGCCTACGATGAAACCTGCTAAAAATCTTGATGTTGACATTTTATATTTCTCCTTTTGTTGTCTTACATGATTGTAAATCTGTTATCGGGAATTTTCATTCCCTAAAAGTTTTATTTTCTTTTCATTAGAGAAAATACTGTCATAAAACCTTTAAAAAATCCGCCCAAAAGGCTTTCAGAGAAAGCTTTAGTTTTAGAGATTGCGTTTTCTATGCCGATTTTTACGTTACCTACGCCTTCATCTGTACTTTGAACCAAAGAATTAATTGATTGCATTGTTTCATTTAATTCTTCAAGTGTTGGTCTAAGTTCAGTATTAAGCATAATTGATGTTTCATTAACGTTTTTAGCCAAAACGGATAAGTCTTTCAACAGTTTTACAAGGAAGCATCCTACAACAATTAAAATAACTGCTGTTGATACGGCAAGAAATGTTAATCCGCTGTTCAATACAATTTGTGATATCTCTATACTCATTTTAAAATCCTTTGCTTTTTATTTAATAATCAAATTCGTTTTCATTGGTACCGTTTTCGGAATCTTCCAATTCTTTAGCTTTTTTCATTTTTTTAGATTTGACTGAATTGTTTAATTTTCTAAATTGTCTTTCCATTTTATATTTCATCAAATCTATAGATTCAAGAGCTTGTTTTTTTGCATCAGAAATCTGCGGAGCGTGTTTGTCGTAAAGATCACAAATGGTATCTTTAAGTTCTTTTCTTGATTCTTCTCCTGATTTAGGGGCAAAAAGCACACCACCGATAATGCCTCCTACAACACCGGCAATTACGCCGATAGAAAACATAAATGCTTTGTTTTTACTCATAGTTGTAAACCTCATTCTTTCAAATTTTCTTCACAATTGTAACATATTTTTTAGTGAATTTCAATAGTGCAGGGTAAATTTAGATTACTTTAAGAATTTTTTTATTGCTAAGACTATTTCTATAATCGTAATAAGTCTTTTTGCAGGTATTTTAAGAATAGAAAGAATTATTTTAGATGGCAGATTTTTTTTGAAACTCTCTTTGCAATCGGTTTGTTTTTTTGCAACGAAGTCTGTGAAGCATTCAAGGCTTCGTGAAACTTTTTTTATCTCTTCTTTGGCATTTTTCAGGCAGGTTTTTATTTGCGGCTGAAACTCAATGACTTCTTGGTTTGTTGCACAAACTTTTTTGTTAAGGCTTGTTATACCGCTGACAAGCCAGCCTGCAATGATTAATTCTGCGATAAATATTATTGTAAAAAATAAAACTAACATCTTTTAACTTTTCTTACTTTTGTATTATATTAATAACATAATATATGACAGAGGTTAAAATTTGAATACGTCTAAAGGACTATTTATGGGTAGAGTGAGATTTTATACGGTATTAGTATTTGCAAGATTGGCATATTTAGGAATAAAGATTCTAAGTCGCACATCGGGAACATCTTTTGTTGGGATGATGACCTTAAAGCTTTGTCCTGATTTTTTGGCTTATTGTAAAAGTTATGCAAAGCGTTCGGTTGCGGTTTCTGGGACAAATGGAAAGACGACAACTTCGGGGATGTTGGCGTATATTTTGGAAACTGATAAACAATCGGTTATTCATAATACAAAAGGCGCTAATATGCTTACAGGTGTTGCAAATGTGTTTGCGCTCTGGGTAAAACCGTTTAAAAAGTTCGATTATGCTGTTATTGAATCTGATGAAGCCTATTTGACTAAATTATATGATTATTTTAAAACTGATTGTCTTATAGTGACAAATCTTTTTCGCGACCAGTTAGACAGATACGGAGAACTTGCTACAACCGCAGGATTTATAAAAGATGCAATCGGGAAAAATCCTTCGGCAAATATATTTTTAAACGCTGATGACCCTCTTGTGACAAACTTAAGTAGAAACGGTATATATTACGGGTTTGAAGATGTTGAGGTTTGTTCTGATGTTCATAAATCAGAATCAAATGCGCCGACAGAAGTTTTTAATTGTATTTGCGGCAAGCCGTTAAGTTATAAGAAACAGTTTTTCGCGCAGCAAGGCCATTATTATTGTGAGTATTGCGGGTATAAGCGTCCCGAACTTGACTATAGGGCGACTGTTAGAATATATTCCGATTATTCACAATTAACGGTTTGTGATGTAAAAGCAGCTAAAGAATACTCATTCAGAGTTAATCAGGTAGGACTTTATAATGCTTATAACGCTTTGGCTGCGATATCCTGTGCTTTGTATTACGGCGTTAGTGAAGATGTAATACGAGAATCTTTGATGTCATATAAGTCGATTTTTGGGCGAGCTGAAAGACGTGTAATAAACGGTCATGATACCTTAGTTCAGCTTATTAAAAACCCGACAGGAGCAAGTGAGGTTTTGAAAACCGTTGATTTAGATTCAAATATTGTTATTGCAATTAATGATAATTATGCTGACGGGCGAGATATTTCGTGGCTTTGGGACAGCGATTTTGAACAGTTGAAAGACGCAAGAAAACTTGTCATAACTTCAGGCATAAGAGCAAAAGATATGGCACTGCGTCTTAAATATGCAGGGATTCCGCAGGAAAAAATTATAATAAAAGAAGATATAAAATCCGCAATAGAATTCGCTGCTTCATCAGTGGATAAGGATGAAAAGATTACGATTTTACCTTCTTATACCGCGTTATTAAAGATTACTAAAATGAAATTTCAGAAAGGATAAATTATGCTTTTAGGAGTAAATATAGATCACGTTGCAACATTAAGAAACGCAAGAGGCGGGATTGAGCCTGATACGATTCTTGCAGCAGAAATTTGCGAAAATAACGGTGCAACTTCAATTACGACACACTTACGTGAAGACAGACGCCACATAAAAGACAGTGATGTAAGAACTTTAATAAAAACATTAAAAACAAATTTAAACCTTGAAATGGCAGTAACATCTGAAATGCAACAAATTGCGCTTGAAATAAAACCTCATTCGGTTTGTCTTGTGCCCGAAAAACGTCAGGAGGTAACAACAGAAGGCGGTTTGGATGTTGCAGGTCAGCTTGATAAAATAACAAGATTCGTAAAACCTTTAACAGATGCGGGAATTTTGGTAAGTTTGTTTATTGACCCAAATGAAGAGCAGGTTGTTGCAAGTGCAAAAACGGGTGCGCAATTTATTGAACTTCATACGGGAACTTATTCAAATGCTTATGGAACACCCGATGAAGGAAAAGCTTTTGATGATTTAAAGAATGCTGCTGAAATCGCACAAAATTTAGGTTTAAGAGTTAACGCAGGCCACGGTTTAAATTATGAAAATGTTCACAGAATGCATGAAATCGACGGGCTTTATGAACTGAATATCGGTCACAGTATTATCTCAAAAGCCGTATTTACGGGACTTGGTGAAGCAGTTAAAATGATGAAAGATTTGGTAAAATAAATGAAAAAAACACAAGAAGAAATTATAGAAGAAATGCAGCAGGTTGTAGCACAAATGGTTATTGACGATTTGGAAGAAAATCCTGATATAGCCAACGAGTATTTTGAATGCGATTGCTGCGGTAAAAATAAATCAATGGCAGGTTCAATCGGTTACGGCAGATACAGACTTTGTAATGATTGCGTGTTGTTAGCCGAAACAGGTTTTGCACTTGGCAAATTTGATGATATCCAAGCACTTATGGATGCTATGGAAGATAACCGTCTTGAGGAACTTTGTCAGTTTATTAAAGACGAAGAATCCCGCAAAAACAGCTTAGACAATTAGGGGTGTGTTCTATCTAAGTCCGTTGTTATGCGCAGGTGGCGGCAAAAGTGGTCTTAATAAAAAGTTTGGAGTTCCTAAACCCTGAAATGGCGCGCGCGGCGGATGTTTTTGCTCAAATCTTGCTCTGCCTTCGGCTTTCATCTTGTCAAGTTCGGCTTTTTGCTTTTTGTTTAAAAGTTTTTCAAATTCCTGCGAATTTTTTTTGCGGATTTCTTGTGCTTGTTTTTCAAGTTCTTTTATTTCTGCGTTTAATTGTGCGATTTTTTCTTCCTGCATTTTAACAGAAATTCTTGATAATTTAACGGTTTCTATTTCCTGACGTTTTAAGTCTATTTGCATCATGACAGGTCTGATTTGTTCTCTTCCTTGTTTATGTATAATTCGGGCTTTTTCTTTTTGTTTTTCCGTCAGGTTTAGTCTTTGTTCAAATTCTTTGCGCATTTGAGCTTTTGAATGCTTGTGCATTATTGAAACATTATCCTGCGACGGCGGCATTGCCATAGCTGTTCCGATATTTGCCCCTAATATAATTGCCGTGAATAATAATGAAAGTGTCTTTTTCATTTTAATCCTTTCTGTTTATAATAAATCTTTTAATTCTTGAGCGAGTTCTTTTTTTGCGTTATAAATTCTTGATTTTACGGTACCCAAAGGGCATTTTAGTTTTCTTGCGCATTCTTCGTATGAGTAACCGTTGATTTCACACATTATGATAACTTCTTTAAACTTTGGTTTAAGGTTATTAATTGCATCAACTATTATTTTTTGACGTTCTGATTTTATTGCGTTATCATCAGGTGTTGTTTTTTTATCTTTTATGTTTGTAACTGTTAACTCGTCTGAAGTTGATGTTTGAGAAACCTTATGATATGCCGATTTTAAATAATCTAAAGATGCATTTCTTGTTATAATTGAAATCCAGCTTTTTATGGAGCCTTTTTCTTTGTACTTATCAGAGTTTTTCCAGATTTTGACATAGACTTCCTGTTCAATATCTTCATTATCTTCTTTTGTTATAAGTCGTATGATATTTTTAATATTTTGTTTATTGGTTTGTATTACTTCGTTAAAATTCATTAATCCCGTTTAATCCAGTGAAATAAGCCCGTAAGAATCTACGGGAAGCCCTAAATCTTCAGAGCTTAAAGTCGTACCGTATTTTAAAGTATCAGAGATATCGGTATTAAGATTAAGCACTCCGAGAGTGGTACCGCTGAGCATAATTACAAAAAGAGCACAAGCAGCTTTAAGTTTTGCAATATTTTTGCGTCTTTCTCTAAAGTATGGTTTAGCCTCTTGTATAAGTTCAGATACCCGAAGCATTTTTTCATGTTCAGCCCTGCAATCTTCGCACTGATTGATGTGCTCGTTCAGTTCTTCTTCGGTTCTGAATGTGAATAAAGCTTCGTATTTTGAGCATTTTTTGTTCATAGTTTTATACCTCTATACTCTTATAACGATTATAAACGAAAAAAGTTCAGGGGTAAATATTAAAAAGTAAATACTTGAACAAAGAATATTTTTATAGTAGAATGTGAAACGTATAAGGGGAGAAATTATGGAATTTTTCAGAAAGCACCAAAAGCTTATAATCGGAATAATTATCTTGACTTTTGTTGCGTGGACGGTAGGTTTAATGCTGTTTCCGTTATTTGTAAAATAATATCAATATGAAAAAAAGTATCTTTAAATATGTATTAATAAGTTGGATGTTAACAGGGTTAGCCGTAAGCTGGACGGCACCGTCTTTTGCTGCTCCGTCCAGAGCTTCGTTAGATCAAAAGTTAAAACAAACCAACAATAAAAGATATTATTTCCGGGAAAAGAAAAGGCAAGCTGATGTTAAGCTGAGAAATGAACGTAATAAACTTAGTAATAATCAACAAAAATTAGAACGTGCTCAGCATGAATTGGCAGCAACTACGCAAAAATACAACTCTTTGCAATCTAATTTGACATCAATGGAACGTCAATTGAACAGTGCAATATCCGATTTTCGTAACCTTGATGCTCAGATGAAAGAACGTATCAGGCAGGTGTATAAACACCAAAGAAACGGAATGTTTGAGTTGATATTATCAACAACTGACGTTAATACTCTTATGGATGTGTTCTATTTTGAAAAGATAATTATCCGTGATGATTACAAACGTATGCAGGCGCTGAAAGCAAAAGCCAATGAAATTGCCGCATTAAAAGCTCAGGTTGAGCGTCAAAAAAGAATGATTGAAGCCTCAATTCGCGATATTAATTCTCAAAGATCGGCGATTCAAGGTTCAATTGCCGAAAATAAAAATATGATTGAGCGTTTGAAAAAAGATAAGAATTACTATGAACGCTCAGAACGTGAACTGGCAAGACAATCGGCAAGTATTCAGAGTATGATTGCAAACCTTACGGGTGGTCAGTCGACTTCAAAAGTTGTAGTATCATCTACGGGATTTATAAGACCTATTTCAGGTCCTATAACTTCACCGTTCGGGTATAGGGTTCACCCGATATTTAAAAGCCGGATATTCCACTCTGGTATTGATATCGGCGGACCAAACGGCGGTGCAATCAAAGCTTCAAATGACGGTAAAGTCATTTACTCTGGTTGGTACGGCGGTTACGGTAAAGTCGTAATCTTAGACCATGGCGTTGTTAACGGACAGCCGATAACAACATTATATGCTCACATGTCTTCAATAAATGTAAGTAACGGGCAAATGGTTAAAAAAGGTCAAGCAGTCGGCAGAGAAGGTTCGACAGGTTACAGTACGGGACCGCACTGTCACTTTGAAGTCAGGGTTAACGGTAAACCTGTGAATCCGTTGAATTATGTCAGATAAAGGGTAGAATGTTGAAAAGATTTTTACTTGTAATATTTTTTATATTAGCTTTTGTGAACGGTGTTTACGCGGTAGATGACGGGAATGAGTATTCTGCGGTTTCTCCTGAGGATTTGCAGACGGAAAACTTCTTTAAATCTCCGATGAGTACAATGATGCCCGATTTAAGGGAAGACCCGATTTATCGCAGTTTTGATAATTATTCTGCAGGTATGCGCAGCGCGGGCGGTCCTTCAACAAAAGAAATTAATCCTGATAATATGCCTTTATTTAAAAAAGTCAGGGTTAATTTGACCGAAAAGATTTCAAGATTGACTGATGAAAAGACTGAAGAAGAAATCTTGCAGCGCAAAGAAGCACGCAAAAAACGTATTGGAAAACTTAAATTTTGGAATAAAGCGGAAACTCCGTTTGAAGAGATTAAAATCGAACCTGAAGAAGGCTCAATTGCAGGTTCAATTCAGGATGAGATAGAAACAGATATCCCTGAAACTTTGTCATTTGAAACAGGTATTGCAGAACAGGTGACAGAAAAGCAGCTTCAACTGGACTGTGATTTTGTGAATTTTGATGAAGAAACAGGCGATATGGTTGCCACAGGCAGACCTGACTTGTATATCCCGCCTCAGAAAACAAGGGTTATTGCAGATAAAATTGTTTATAACGAAGAATCTAATATTTTAAAAGCTATGGGAGATGTCATTGTTATAAAAGACGGAAACCCTACTAAGACTGATTATTTTGAAGTGGATATGAATGAAGAACTTATGTTTATGGATAATGTTCACACAAAATCCGAAACAATGATGATGAATGCAAGAAAAGGTATTCAAAAAGATGCTAAAATTATACTGGAAGACGGTACCTTATACTCCGAAGAATCTCAAATTCATCGTATGTCTTCAAGAATGATTGGTCCGAGGTTTATAAGTATGACGCTTGATGACAGTGATAAATCGTTCTTCTTAAGTGATCCGCGTGGTAATAAACTTCATATTAACGCCGATAAAATTTATGTTGAAGCAAGAAAAAATCACGATGTATTTACATTAAAAAATATTGAAGTCAGAAGACGCGGAAAATACTGGTTCACCTGGCCGAGTCTGACAGCTTACACAAATAAAGACAGAGATTATTTTGAAGCTAATTATCCTGAATTCGGGACAAGAAGAAAAGTCGGGATGTTCTTAGGTCCTGGTTTTGTATTTGGCGGTCCGAACGGCTCTATTATGAAAGCAATACCTTTTTTGAATTATCAACACGGTGATTTCGGATTCGGCGGTGCTTTAAAGTATCGTAACACCTATAATACAACAGAATTAGGTTATGCTTCGGCATCTGACGTATTTTTTATGCGCGGTCACCAACGATTGGATGATAATTTATATTTGCAATATAGTGCCAATTCATTTATGGATGAATGGTTTCTTGGTGCCAGAATGCCTAAATATATGGCTGAGGTTTTTTATGATAAATCTCACAGATTACCTGATTTCTTAGCGGAAAAGAAAACCTTAACTTTCCGTCATAGAGCGGGTTTTGGTATAATGGAAGATAATGACAGAAATTACTATGGTGAAAAAATTGCGTCAAAAGGTATCGCAACCACAAGATTAAGATATATGGCTGAATTAAGACAGGCTTTGTATGCTTATCAAAATCCAGAACATAAGTTTTATTTTGACTTATCTTTAGCTTTACAGGGTGTGGCTGCCGTTTACGGTACCGGTGATACTCAGTTTATCGGAAGAGTCGGACCAAGTGCGCATATTCAATATAAAAACTGGATGCAGGATTTGGCATACTATCAATCAGGATATGACGATAACAGCCCTGTCCCGCGTTATGACAGCTACAGATATGGTCATTCAAGTTTGTATATTGCAGAAATTTTCAGATTAAACAAATACCTTTCTGTCGGTTGGTCAGGTATGGTTAACTTAAGTGACGATTCTCCAAACGGTAAGTTATTCCAGGAAAACAGGTTCGTGTTTGCAATCGGGCCTGACGATTTAAAAATTCGTCTCGGGTATGACTTTGTAAGACAAACTACATATTTTGGATTCGACGTTGCATTTGACACAAAAGGTACAACGATTGAATACGGCAGAATGGAGATAAAAAATCCTGAACGCTTAGGCAAACGTCAGGAAAGAGAAGAGCGTAAGGTTGCTTTTGCTCCTGCTAAAAAACAAAGCAGTGAAGTCAAAGTTTCTTCAAAAAAACAAAAAGAATCTGAAATTGCAAAACCTGCCGTACTAAAATATGCACAAATAATTGAAATTGAGGATCCTGATAAGGAAACGGTTCAATAATATGTCAAATATAATCAAACAAGAAATAATTAAATACGGACATTTGGCAGGGGTAAAAGATTATACCCCGGGAATTTCTGGCAATATTTCCGCAAGATACGGGGATAACGTTATCATCACTGCATCGGGTTCCGCTAACGGTTATTTGGATTCGGATGATTTGGTAATTATTGATTTTGATGGCAATATTGTTGAGGGAGACAAAAAAGCTTCAAGCGAGAAGTTTTTGCATTTGGAGTTTTACAAAAAACGACCTGATGTGAATTGTATTTTTCATGTGCATTCACCTTACCTGACTGCGTTTGCTTCTTGCGGAATCGGGTTAAGTGAAGGTATTTCTCCTGAAATTATTTATTGTTTTGGAGAAATTCCGATTGCACAGTATGCAATCCCGGGGTCTGATGAACTTGTTAAGAAAACTTCAAAATATTTTGATGATTTTGATGTTATTTTAATGCAGAATCATGGGGTTATAATCGGTGCGGAGTCTGTAAAAGATGCGTATTTAAAGCTTGAGCTTGCCGAAAATTACGCTAAAACAATTATTTGTACAAAATTTCTTGGTGGTGCTAAAATATTACCTGTAGAGGAAATTAAGAAAATATATTTATTAAGGAATAAGTAAAAGAGGAAAAAAATAGTGTCAATAACATTGGAAAATAAACAAGGTTTGATAGCAGGTGACGGAACATTACCTGTCAAAATGGCTCAGTATGCTAAAGAAAATGGGTTTGATGTCGTGTGTATTTCTTTGGCTAAAGATAACTTAAGAGAGCTAAAGAAGTACTGCTCAAAAGTCTATAGCTGTCACCCCGGGGAAGTTGACAGGATTGAATCAATTTTAAAGAAAGAAAAAATCAAACAGCTTACGTTTTTAGGCAAGGTGCATAAGAAAGTTTTATTACAGCTTCACAAATTTGATAAAAGAGCGATTGATTTAATTAAAGAAGCATCAAGATTAAATGATGATCAGGTAATGCTGATGATAGTTGATGAATTGGCAAAAATCGGTGTTGAAGTTCTTAACCAGACAATTTTTATCAAAAATCTTATGATACCTGCGGGGGTTCTTGGTAAACATAAACCTACTCCTGAACAAATGGAAGATGTTAATTACGGCTTCTGGCTTGCAAAAGAAATGGGTAAGCTTGATGTCGGACAGTCTGTTGTAATTAAAGATAAAATGATTATGGCGGTAGAAGCGATTGAAGGTACCGATGTTTGTATAAAACGCGGTGCAAAGCTTGCAAAAGAAGCTGCGGTGATTGTTAAGGTTGCAAAACCAAAACAAGATAAACGTTTTGATATCCCCGCAATCGGTATGAGAACCTTAAGAACAATGAGCCATAAGCATGCAGCGCTGATTGCAGTTGAGGCTAATGAAACAATTATTGTTGATCAGGAAAAAGTAGTAAAATACGCAGATGAACACAATATCGTTATAATGGCGGTTTAGATGAAGAAATTATTTATAATAACTGGTGAATATTCAGGCGACATTCACGCGGCAAAAGTTGTAAAAGAATTGCGTGCGCTTGGTTCGGATTTGGAAATAGAAGGAATCGGCGGTATTAATTTGCAAAACGAAGGCGTGAAACTTTTTTCAACACAGGAAAAAATGTCAGCAATGGGGCTTACTCCGCAAATTTTGATAAATCATATCAAATTAGGCAAAGCTGTTTTAGATTATTTAAAAAATGATTATAAGCCTGATTTGGTTTTGCTGATTGATTATGGGGCATTTAACCTTACAATTGCAAGGTTTTTGAAAAAAGCGGGGATAAAAGTATTTTACTATATTCCGCCTCAGGTTTGGGCAAGCCGTAAGTATAGAATTAAACTTATTCAAAAGTTTGTGGATAAAGTTTTGTGTATATTTCCTTTTGAAAGACCTTTGTATGCTCAATACGGAATCGATGCGCACTATTGCGGACACCCGCTTGTCGCGCAACTTCCTGTAGCAGCAGGCCGCCGCGAGTTTTTCAGAAAGCACGGGTTAAATGTTGAGAAAAGGCTTGTTTCGGTGTTTCCGGGGTCAAGAGAATTTGAATTAAAACATTTGATGAAAGTATTTAAGCAAACGGTTGAACGCTTAAGTCACAGGCATGCGGATTTACAGTTCTGTATTTCTCAGGCTCCGAATTTGTCTGATGAAATTTATCAAAAATATTTGGGTGATTGCAATATCAAGGTTATAAAAGGAGAAAATCAGGCTTTGTTAAGTGTATCAGATGCTTTAATTTTAGCATCGGGTACTGTGGCATTAGAAGCATGTCTATATAAAACCCCGATGATTATAGCATATCGCGGACCAAAATTTTTCTACTGGGTTTATCTGCTTGTCAGATGTATTAAACGAGTGTCACTGCCGAATATTATTGCTGATAAATCAATAGTTCCCGAAATTATTCAAGATAAGGTTACTCCGAATAATATAACTTATGAGATTGAAGAACTTTTGTATAACAAAGAACGCCGCGAAGAAAATATCAGGCAGCTCGGAATGGTAAAAGAAATGCTTTCCGATAAAAATTCGGCACTTGAAGTGGCTAAAGTTATTGATAGAGAGTTGTTTTCTTAATATAAGTTAATATTAATGTTTGTTCTGGCAAATTTTATCAGAAATGTTACTTAATAATTATGTAGGCTAGTGATTTTATGCTTAATTCAATCCCAAAAATTGAATCTAATTCTGCTAATACATTTGGAAAAGTAACCGTAAGGAATAATCCGAGTGATTATTGGCTTGAAAAACCTAAGCCTCAACAGTTACCACAAGTTCAAAAGCTTCCGTCAGATGTTGTTTCACAGCCTGCAATAAAACCTCAAGTCAGTGATGCTACTTATCTTGCAGCTTCACCTTATCTTGATAAAATTAAAATTATTACTCCTGAAGAAGCAAGAAAAACAAATAATATAAAAATCATTGGTCTATCAATAGCCGGAGCAACTATTTTAACGGCAGGAACAATTTTCTTCCTCTTAAAGGGCGGTCCTAAAGGTTTGAGTAAGAGTTTTAATTCGTTAAGAATATTTTTGGAGAAAAAGGTTCAAAAAGCAAAACTTAACGGTGATAGTGTTTTATCAACAACTGACAGAGTTTATGTATATGCGCTTGATAAATTAAATAAATTTCAGGAGCGCTCAGGTGTTATAAATAATTATAATACAGTCAAAGACTTGCTGTTTAAGAAAATGATGGGTTGGAATAAGTATTTATCCAGTTTTCACGATAAAATTACCCGAGGTTTTGAAAAACTCGGCCGTCAGGCTGTAGTTAATACCTATAGAAAAACTGACGGATTATTTCATAAAGCTGTCACTACAGCCTCTGAGTCTTCTGTTGTGTCTGATTCACCACGCATAAGACAGCTTGCAGATAAAGCTGAGGTAATTAATCTTAAATTGGGATTATTAAGTGATAAATATTTTGGAAAACGCGCGCTGCAGACAAGATATTTTTCGTTTAAATCAGCTGCAGAATCCTTAAAACAAGCTTTTAGCAAGATGAAGGTATTTTTGTCAAAAGACCTTTACACAAAATTTATGGCTGATTCTCAAATTGTCGAAAAAAGAGAAGCAGTGATCCGTTCGGTTATGGCAAACAGGCGTGAACTTTCTTACCCGATTACACAATTGGTAAAAGATTCTGATGAATCTGTTATGAAAATTGTCGGCTCTTTGAGTTTTAAAGATACCGACAGAATAACCCAATTGAGAAATATTCGTTCAATGCTCCGAAAACTTGGAAAATGTAAAAATTCTCAAGCTCGGCAAGAGTTAACCAATAAGCTTGCTGCAGATATGGATAATTTCATGCAAGGTATTGGAGAGTCCGTACAGTCAGGACTTCTGTCAGATAAAGCAGGGAAAGATGTTTTATCTGCAATGACAGAGTTAAAAGCTAATATTGCAGGATATAAGCCGGGTAAGGTTGAAGAACTTTTATCAATATACAGACAAATTCTACCGAAAGCTGAATATAAAAAAGTTGAAACTGCTTACAAAGCTTGGCTAAAATCATTAGATAAGTCTATAAAAACCGAAACAGAAGACTTTATGGGCAAACTGAGAGATTTAGCTATGGGGTCGGCGCCTACTGATATCTTAACAGTACTCGGGTCACTTGGAATTTTAGGTTATAACCTTGCAAAATCAAAAGATAATGATCAAAGAACATCAATTGCACTAAAATACGGAATCCCTGCTTTAGCCGGTATCGGCGGTTCATTGTATTTTAATGCTAAATTGTTTGCTGGTTCAAAAGCTTTAATTTGTGCTTCCTTATTATCTCTGTCTGTTAACAGATTAGGCGTTTGGGCAGATAATACTTTGAAAAAATATAAGCAATCAAAAGCAGTTGAAAATCCTCCAAAAACTGTATAGTCAAAATTCAACTTTTTGTTAAAATTACACTGGAGGGAGGTTTGTCCCTAAAACAATGTGGGTGAGGAATGACAGAATTAACTATACGTGAAAAATTAGAACAGCGAGAGTTTGAAACCTTAAGTGATATTGCAACAAAATCCGCTCAAACAAAGGGTCGTAAAGTTCCTATAAATCCGTGTGATTTAAGAACGGAGTTTCAGCGTGATCGTGACAGAATCCTGCATTCAAAGGCGTTCAGAAGGTTAAAACATAAGACACAAGTGTTTTTATCACCTTTTGATGATCACTTTAGAACCCGTTTAACACATACTCTTGAGGTTTCGCAAATCGGCAGAACGATAGCAAGAGCTTTGGATTTGAATGAAGATTTGGTTGAAGCAATTTCGTTAGGTCACGATTTGGGGCATACCCCGTTCGGTCATTGCGGTGAAGGTGTTTTAAACGAGCTTATTGCTGACGGATTTTATCACAATCTTCAAAGTGTCAGGGTTGTCGAGGTTTTGGAAAATCTTAACCTTTGTCAAGAAACAATTGACGGAATCCGAACACATTCCTGGGGATATGAGCCTTTAACTCCGGAAGCGAAAGTTGTTCAGCTTGCGGATAAAATAGCTTATATAAATCATGATATAGAAGACTCGATTCGCGCAGGGGTAATTTCAGAAAGCGACTTACCAAAAGACTGTATTGAATATTTTTCATCCGTTCAAAGTGAACGTTTAAATAAGATGATAACCGAGATTATCACAAATTCTATAGGCAAATCAGAAATTATGATGAGTGAAGAGGCTTGGGGGTATACGACAAAGCTTCGCAAATGGATGTTTGAAAATGTTTATAATGACGAATCCACCGCAAAACTTGAAGAGCGCAAGGCGCGAAATGTTATACAGGAATTGTTTTATTACTATTGCGATATGTTAAAGCCGACTTGTCCGATTGAGTATATTGAAAGGGTTGTGACCGATTATATTTCAGGCATGACAGATCGGTACGCCGTTGAGCGGTTTAAAGAATTATTTATTCCTACAGGGTTAAAATGCAGTGCCAGGGATGATTATTTGTTTAAACTTGCTAATGATTTAAGCAAGGAATAAAGTTAAAAATCACTTAGAATAAGTTATCAAAATATCAGGCGGAAATTGTGAAAAGCTTTCAAATCTCAGGTTTGTACAGTTTGAGATTTTGTCTTGCGATTTCCCGTAAAAACAGGATTTCCCCGTATTATCTCCTAAGATTTTCGGCGCGATAAAGTGGTATAATTTGTCACAATATGGTAGAAAACTTTCATTTAAACCTCCGCCTGCTTCGACAAATACACTCATAATTCCGAGTTCATAAAGCTTATTCAGGATAAATTCAACATCAAGTTTATTATCTTTAACGGGTGTGTTTTCCTTTGAGAAAACGTAGATTTCGCCTTGCTTATAAATGTTTGCATCGAGAGATGTTTTATTTTCCCTGTCTAAAATAACTTTTTTCTTGTGCTCCATTGTCGGGTTGTCTGCAAGAATTGTTGCAGATGATGTTAAAATTGCGTCGTATTTTTTGCGTAAATTTCTAACTTCCGAGCGGGCAGCATCTGATGTAATCCATTTTGAGTCGTCCGTGTATGTTGCTATTTTCCCGTCAATTGTTGTTGCCGTTTTTATCGCGACAAAAGTTTGTTTTTTGGTGTGATTTTTTATAAAAATTTCGTTAAGCTTTCTGCATTCATCTTCTAAAACGGGTCCGATAACTTCAACCCCCGCATCCCGAAGTTTTTTAAGCCCGTTACCTGACACAACGGGGTTTGGATCTTTCATTCCGTAAACAACTTTTTTTATCCCTTTTTCAATAATTATATCAGTACAGGGCGGGGTTTTGCCAAAGTGTGAACATGGTTCAAGGTTAACAACAAGCGTACAATCATCAGCTCTGTCAAGTTTTAACAAAGCATCGCGCTCTGCGTGGTTTTCTCCGTATTTTCTATGGTATCCCGTTGAAATGATTTCTCCTTGGTTATTTAAAATAACACACCCGACCAAAGGGTTAGGCGAGGTGTCCCCTTGTGCTTGGCGTGCAAGTTCTATACACTTATTCATGTAGTGATTATATTGTTTCATATTTGTATTCTATCTTAAATTATGATAAATTAAAATAGTTAGGAGATAGGAGAGGACTTATGGTAGATTTAAAATATATCGGACATAGCGCGTTTGAAGTTAAAAACGGTGATAAAGCTGTTTTAATTGACCCGCTTGTTTCCGTAAACGAAAAATTTAACTGGCATGATGAACCCGTAACAGATATTTTGTTAACTCATGCTCACGGCGATCATTTAGGGCAGGCTATTGAAATTGCGAAAGAAAAAGATATTGAAATAACTGCAGTATTTGAACTTGCAAATTATTGTGCCGATCAGGGTGCAAAAACAAAACCTGTCGGATTGGGTTCCTGGATTAATTTTTCATGGGGGCGTGCAGTATTTTTACCTGCGTTTCATTCAAGTTCATTGCCTGATGGCAGGTACGGCGGGTGTGCCGCAAGTATTTTATTAGATGTGGACGGTGTAAGAATTTTCCACGCGGGCGATACTTGCTTAACAAGTGAAATGAAAACAATAAAAGAATTATATGCTCCGCAGATTGCACTTTTACCTATCGGCGGAACTTATACAATGGATGTTGAACATGCTGCTATGGCTGCAAAATGGTTAGGGGTAAGAACAGTTATCCCTATGCATTACGGAACATTCCCTGAAATTGAAGCTGATTTGGAAAAATTCACGCAGCTTATTGCTTTTGGTAATACTGCCTGCCAAATTCTGAATCCGACTGAAGTTAATTAATTATAAAAAGGCGCCGCAGACATGCGCCTGCGGCGCCTTTAATATGAGGTGTTATGAATATATTATTTGTTATAGACAGAATTGAGTTAAAATATTTTGAATTTAATGATTTAGTGACTAATTTTTGGATAATAAAAAGCTTCTTACAGCGAGGTCACAAAGTATTTATATCAACGATTGATATGCTGAAACTCAAATCTCAAAAGGCTTTCACCTCTTGTTATAAGTCGTTTTTGGATGATGAAGAAATTCGTTTTGATAAAAACAGTTTAACAGAACACCAAATAGAAGATTTTCAACTTGTAATGTTTCGCCCCGATCCGCCTGTTGATTTAGATTATATTAACGCGACTTATGTTTTTGATTTTGTGGATAGAACCAAAACTTTTATAATGAATGATACAACAGCCGTTCGGAATTTTAACGAAAAACTTCACAGCATTTATTTTGAAGATTTAATGCCAAAATATATCGTAACTTCTTCAAAATCAGATATTATCGAGTTTTTGAATGCAAACGAAGAGATAATTTTAAAGCCTTTAAACCAATGTTTTGGCGGCGGGGTTATGTATTTAAAACGCGGTGATAAAAATACCGCGGTAATCATTAATTCGATGACGAATGAGGGAAAACAGCTTATTATGGTTCAAAAGTTTATTTCAAAAGCTGTATTTGGAGATAAACGTGTTCTGATTTTGGGTGAAGATGTATTGCCTTATTGTGTTCAAAAAGTTCCGAGCAACGATGATTTTAAATTCTGCGAACATGATGATTCTCACATCCAAAAAGCTGTTTTAACGGACGATGAACGTGAAAGATTTCTGCCTGTAGCAAAAAAACTTAACGAAATGGGAATATTTATGGCAGGGTTGGACGTTATTGACGGTAAGATTATTGAGGTTAACGTGACAAGTCCTTGTTATTTTATCAGAGAAATTAATAATCATTTCGGATGTCATCTTGAAGATAATATTGCTGATTTTATAATCTCGAAAGTTGAAATGTCAAATCTTGTATTAAATTAGCAAAATAATTTTTGTTGACGTTTTATTCAGGGTATGATTACTCCGATTTTGGGTTTACGATTTACCCCGAATGTCAAACCTACGCAAAAAACTCAATCTGTAACACTTAAACCTCAATTGAGTGCAGACACTGTTTGTTTTGGCTCTACCCGTGCCAAAGATGATTTAATGTCTTTATCTGATGGTGCAATTTTTAAAAAAGTCAAGGAAGCAATAGAAAACGGTGAACTGATTGGTGAAGGCGGTGAAGGTCAGGTATATAAAATAGGTGATAGCGGCTATTGCGTTAAAAAAAGTTCTTTTGTTGAGCTTAAAGATTTAAAATCTCTAAAAAGTAAATTCACAAAGAAAGTTACAGAACAGGATAAAGTTAACCATATAGTTGCAAAATATGCAAATTCCGTGACGATTATGCCGATAATTGAGGGTTCTCCCGTTCTATCTTTAAGAATGAGCGAGTCTGAGATTTATAAAGTTTCCGAACAAATTTGTACTTTACCTAAGTCTGCGTTTAGTGCGTTGTTACATCAGTTGAGTGATGCTTATGACAAAGATATGGTAATGGATTGTCTGAGTGCTAATGTTATTGTAGATTCGAAGAATAAAAAACTTACGGCAATTGATTTTTATAGGAATGATCCTGACGCTCCTGAAGCTGCAAGGCATTTAGCATATATATATGCGAGCATGGTTCATGAATATACAACTGAAGCACAGCATAAAATTATAGCAGAAAAAGTTATGAATGCAGGCTTAGAAGAATTTAAACCGGGTGTTAAACCTTGCTGTCATTTTGATTATTTCGGTTTTGGAGATTTGATAAGAGTTTTTGCTGATTTAGAGTTATTTGATAATAAAAAATATATAAAACTTTTAAGTACATTAACAAACAGGATTCGGGACTTGAAATATCAGGAAATCCGTGGTGTCGATGTCACAAATGAATTGAACGGAGAAATTAAAAAAGTTCAGGCAATAATGCGTCAGTTAGCAAAATCTTAGGCTCTTGAAAAAACTTCAATATCAATATCATCAAAGGTGTTTGTATTAAAATAAGCACAAGATGCTACCATAGATGCGTTATCCGTACAGTATTTCATAGCGGGAGCTTTAACAATAAACCCTTCATCAGAGAGTGCGAAAACTTTTTTACGAATTTCTGAGTTTGCGGCTACTCCGCCAGCTATTACAACTTGGTTATAACCGCGTTCAATTAATGCTTTTTTGAGTTTTTTTACTAATGTTTTAGAAACACATTCCTGGAAGCTTGCACAAATATCGTTAACGGGCAATTCTTTTCCGTCAAAGGATTTTACAAGACGCAGTACGGCTGTTTTCAGTCCGCTGAAACTGAAGTTATACCCGTCAACTTTGCCTTCGGGAAGTATAAACGCGTGCGGATTACCTTCCTGAGCCAGTTTATCTAACCTTGGACCTCCCGGGTACGGCAGACCTATCAGCCTTGCAACTTTATCGTAAGCTTCTCCGACCGCATCATCTATTGTTTCACCTAAAATTGTTTGTTTGGAGTAAGACTCAACATCAATAATCTGGGTGTGTCCGCCACTGACTAAAAGCGCCATAAACGGTGGTTTTAAGTCTGTATCAATATAGTTTGCACAAAGGTGTGCGTTTAAGTGGTTTACTCCGATAAATGGTTTATCGTGGACTAACGCAAGTGTTTTTGCTGCGTTTAATCCGACAAGCAAGCATCCTACAAGCCCGGGTCCGACGGTTGCTGCGAATGCTGAAATGTCTGCAGGTTTTAATCCAGATTGTTCAAAAGCTTCTTCTACAACTATATTTATAGAATCCAAGTGCTCGCGAGCTGCGATTTCAGGGATTACTCCGCCGAATTTTTCGTGGGTTTTGATTTGTGAAGCTACGATATTTGATATAACTTCACGCCCGTTTTTTACAATAGCGCAAGCTGTTTCATCACAACTTGATTCTATTGCCATAATATAGTTATCTTGAGCGCTTTCCATACCGATTTTAACAGGTTGTCCGCTGAATAATGTTCTTTTTTCCATAAGTTTATATTATACCAAACAAGAAATATTTAAACCCCTGAAAGTGACAGTTTTTTGCCAAAGTCAGTTGTTTTTGTTTCGTAAGCGTTAGCTGCAACACTCGGGTTTGGCATAAATCTGCCTTGGAACGGAACATTACTTTTATCTTTTTCTTCTTTCTTTTCAGGCGGAATGCTTGAAAGAATCAGTGTTGAATCTTCGATAGGTGTTGGAACATCTTTATCTCCGTAAACTCTTGATATGTAATGTTTTCCGTTCTCAATTTTTACATAATATCTGCCTTCATCAGTCGGATCGATATTATAAAACGGTGTATCATTCGGTAAGCCTGCAATACCTATATGGTCTGAAACTTCGTCTAACCAAATTTTATCAAGATATAGTTTTTGAGGTTCGTAAAAATATCTGTGATCAGGGTTTAGGTTTGATGTGTTGAAAATCGTTATTGCCATGTTTCCGTCAGGACTTTGCCTGAAAATTGCAGGTAACTTATATCCCTTTTGAGATATTTGCATTTTTAACGGGAAGATTGCACCGTTATTTAAGGCTTCGCACTGAGGATTTTTACGGGTTGACATGATTTTATTAAATTCTTTTCTGTATTTATCAATAAATTTCATGTATTTTTCGTTGTTTGAATCGGTGAACCATTCGTCATGAATCCTTTGTCTGCCTTTTAAGAACATGTTTTTTGTTTTTGTATCGTAACCCGTTGCGCCCGACTCATCTCCCTCAAAGAGTGTCGGTAACCCTGGAAGTGCTACTAAGTATTTCATCATTCCCATCAGTTTTTTGATTGCAGGGGTTAAGACGGTTTCAAAAACCTGTTTTTCGTAGTCTTTTTCTAATCCTTGAGGAAGGTTGAATCCGTAAACTTCTTTGGCTTGTTTTAATACCATTGAAATATTTACATCAAACGGACTTACTCCGAACGCTTCAGGGTTAAACGGTTTGCCTAAGAACTGACCTTTTGCCAAATCCGCAACGGCTTTACTTATCGGAATGAACGCTTTTTTGTCAAACTCTTCATTAGATGAGAATTTACCCTGTTTTTTATATTCGTTCAGAACATCCACAAATGCCGGGCGTAAAGCTTCTGCCATTGCAACAGCTTTTGGTGATACGGAACCCCAATCATATTTGTCGACTTCTTCTTGGCTGAAATTATTCATTGAGCGGTCTTCAAGAACTTTAAACGCTCTGCGTCTGTTTTCCCAAACATTTTTTGAATTATCTTTTGTTAAATCACAGCAGAAAAATTCCATATCCATTGCTGAGCAATGAAGGGCTCTTGGTTTATCGTGGTTTCCGATAAATGTATACGCATACATCAATGAATCAAGCGAGCCTGATCTGACAAGTGGCATTTGACCATCTCCGCCGATTAATAATTTATTTAATACGGTTTGCGGATAATCATCGTTACCTATTTTCCCGCCATGCTCAAAGCTTTTTGTAAACTCGTTTGATACTTTAGAGAAAAAGAACGAATAATCCGCGATTGCTGTTATTCCTGTTTCTCGTTTGAATTTTGCCAAAATTGATTCAAAGTTCGGGAATCTTTTTGAATTACCACCAAAACCTTTGTTATGCAGGTCATTTTCATCTGTTACTTCAGCAACAAGGTATGAGTTAGGGTTTTTAGAAAGAACTCCTTGAGCAAATTTCTTCCAGAAATCTATGATTGTATTCCAGGTATCTTCAAATTTTGTACCGCCGCATCTTAAGGATTCAACATCTGCGATATCTTTTGTTGCGTCGATTCTCCAGTCTAAGCCTGCTTGAGTCTTATCAATGATTAAATCTGCAAGTTTAAAGCTTTCAAGACTTGTATCTTTTAATGTTTTTAATAAACTTTCAACAATTTGGCTGTTTTCTGACAAGTCAAGCGTTTTCATTCCTTCCTGAATCTTTTCAAGAAGCATATCGGCTTCATCACGTGGAGAGGCAGGGTTTGTAATACCTAAACTTTGGAGGTGAGTATCTTTTAACGCTTTATAATCATAAGCTATCTCGCCGTTTTCAGGGATAACTGTTGTTCTGATATTATCTGCAGTTAACGCTTTAATCATTGAATACTTAGCGATTTCAGAGGTTAACAGCGGAAGTACGTATTTACCGAATTCTGTTACGTTATCGCCGTCAAAGAGTTTTTTATCATCAGGCTGTTTCGAATCCACAATATCCAAAACTTTTTGAGCAAAATCAGACATTTCATTGGTATAAATGCTGTCCATCTTATCGTAAGTTTCTTTATATTGAGGAAGAAGGTTTTTGTTACCCTGTTTAAATAAATTGTATCTGGAAACTCCAATATCATCAGGAGTTACTGCTCTTTTTGATATCAAAGGAGAACTTAAAACAGATACGATGTTATCACCAAATTCTATAGAATCTAGCGGTAAGTTCATTAATCCTTCAAGAATTTGTGATTTCTTATCTTCATTAGAAAGCTGACGTTTGTTGTTGTATAAATCTAATAAAACATTTTCGACTTCGACTTGGGAAACTTGAGCTCTCACTGATACAGGTAGTGTTTTATTGTTTGCCCGAGATTGAATATTATTATAAACAAGGGTCGGATTGGCTTTATCAATGTTTTTTAGGGTTTGGGCAACATAAAGTCTTAAAATGTCGTCTGTTTTTTGGGTCCAATATTTACCTGATTCTATTGAGTAATCCTGAACCTGACAGTTTCCTTGACGGATTCTGTTTTCTTCTGCTTTTTGTTCGTCTTCAGGAAGGTTTTTGATACTTTTGCTGTCATTTGTAGAGAAAGCAAAGTTAAGTTTTGCAATATCAGGGTTAGCATCCCATGTTTCAAATCCGCCTTCAAATTGTCCGTCGATGTTGAAGTTTGTGAATTTTGACACCAATCTTGTACCCAACGGGCTGTCGATTGTTGCGATTTCGCTACCGATGTTTATTTTGTTATATTCGTTAAGGTTTTTGACGTTTTTGTGGTATTCCTTCGGGTTTATTTCAAATGCGTACGGATAAACGGAATCGTTAAAGTCGTGTAATTCGTACGGGTTGTCGGTATTCATTTTTGAGTATGTTTTGATAAGTTTTTGTGAGTCTTTTCTTTCATCATCGGTTACAAGTCTTGTATCAAAGAACTGGATATATGTCGGTTTGGTTTTGTCATAAGAAGTGTTTTCGCGCCAGCCTGTTTTCCCTGCACCTTCATCAAAGTAATAGTAAGGTGCGTTGACGACTTTGTGCGAAATATATTCGCTGTTTTTGACAAAAACGCCGTAATTAAGCGGACCGTCTTTTAATCCGGGAGTTTTGAACCAGTATTTAAACGGAGAATCCTTACCCCATTTGCTTATACTTTGGAAGTGAACCCCCTGTAAGCCTTCATTAACGTAAGCTCCGTCAGATACAAAGTTTAAGCCGTGAGCAAACATTTTACGCGATAATGATGAGTAGTTGTTGATGTTGCCAAGCGAGCTTGCGGTTTGGAAGCAGTTTTTGTTCCAATAAGCGTGTGCTGTAAAATCATCATCCGTAAATATCGGTAATGAAATAATTTTATCGTAACCGTCATACTCTCCGTCTTCAACAGCTTTTTCTAAACCTGCAAGAGTTCCGCCGAATTTGTTGTTTAGGGTTTTAACACCTTTCATTCCGCGTTTTGCCAAATCTGAATCAAAATTGATATTATTGTTTTCATCATAAACATATCCGACTTTTTGGGAGTCAATAATAACAAGTTTCATTGAACCGCCGCGTGAAATATTTGAACGGTTTGGCATGACGATATTAAAAATCTTTTTTAAATTGTTTTCGTCACGACCTTCATCTATAACATCGCCTGCATCAATTTTAGTCCATTTTCCGCCGCCGTTTTTGTGTTCCAAAACGTAATGATACGCGAACGGTTGATTATCGGAAATCCCGTATTCCTTGACCAAATCTATTTTATTTAATCCCTTGTTAAGTTGGCGTAAATTCTGTTTGTCTTTAGTTTGCGCTCTTTCTGTCGTAAAATAGTTGCCGTATTGGTCTTTATCTACTTTATAAATTTCCAGATAACAGTTTTCTTTATCGCTGTCAAATGGAAATGATACTGCAAATTCTCTGAAACCAGTATCGGATTTTTTAAATGCATACCCTTTAAATGTCGGTATACTCTTATTTTTTGTTCTATCCTTGTTTAAATCAAAATTTACCTTCACAAAATACTCCTTAACGTCAATTATAACAACCATAAAGATAAAATTTTGTTACTTGGGTACCCATTATTAAGAAAATTTTACAAACTGTTTATTTTATTGGGAAATAATATTTTTTTGCATATAATTATACGTGTAGAAAATACAATTAATTTTCAAGGAGAATAAAATGGTGACAACCGAAATGAAATGCGATATCAAAGATATTACATTAGCTGAACAAGGGAAAAAACAGATTGACTGGGCGTTTAAGGATATGCCTGTTTTAAAGACAATCAGAGAAAGATTTATAAAAGAGCAGCCGTTTAAAGGTTTAAAATTATCGGCATGTGTTCACGTTACAAAAGAAACCGCTGCATTGTGTACTGTTATGCAGGCGGGTGGCGCTGATGCGGTTTTGGTTGCATCTAATCCTTTATCAACTCAGGATGATGTAGCGGCAGCTTTGGTAAAATATTATAATATCCCTGTTTTTGCGGTTTCAGGTGAAACTGTTGAACAGTATAGAGCACACATTCAGGAAGCTATCAATCATAACCCTGATATTATTATTGATGACGGTTGTGATATGGTTTCTACAATTCACGAACAACGACCTGATTTAATCGATAAGATTATCGGTTCAACCGAAGAAACAACAACAGGTATTATAAGACTTCAAGCATTGGAAGCTCAAGGTGTGTTAGGGTTCCCTGCTGTCGGAGTTAATACAAGTTTGACAAAACACTTATACGATAACCGCTACGGCACAGGTCAAAGCTCATTTGACGGTGTTTTAAGAGCTGCAAATATTTTAATTGCAGGTAAAACGGTTGTAGTTTCGGGTTACGGCTGGTGCGGTAAAGGTGTTGCATTAAGAGCAAAAGCGTTAGGTGCTAACGTTATTGTTTGCGAAGTTGACCCTCTTAAAGCTTTAGAAGCAGCTATGGAAGGTTACAGAGTTATGCCTATCGCGAAAGCCGCATTAGAAGGTGACTTGTTCTTAACCGTAACGGGTGACAAACATGTAATTGATGTTGAACATCTTTTATCAATGAAAGATGGTGCATTTGTAGGTAACGTCGGTCACTTTGACTGGGAAGTTAACGTTGGCGATTTGAGAGAACACGCTGTAGAAATTAACCAAATCAGACCTACATTAGAAGAATATGTTCTTGATAACGGAAAATCAATTTACGTATTTGCTCAAGGCAGACTTGTTAACCTTGTATCTGCTGAAGGTCATCCTGCAAGTGTTATGGATATGAGTTTTGCAAACCAGGCATTAGGTATTGAGTTCCTTGTTAAAAACCAGGGTAAACTTGAAAATAAATTATACACACTTCCTTACGAAGTTGATGTAAAAATCGCTGAGTTAAAACTTCAATCAATGGGGATTCAAATAGATACCCTGACTCCTCAGCAGCAAGAGTATTTAAACAGTTGGAAAATCTAAAAAAAGACGGGACTTTTTAAGTCCCGCTTTTTTTATTATGAATAATTGATGAGATAAGTGCTGCAACTATAAACACAAGCCCGATAAGTCCAGTTACGACTTCGGGAACTTCTTTAACCGTTGTTACAAGCATTATAACAGCTAGCGCTCCGATTGCCCAATGTGCACCGTGTTCAAGGTATAAAAACTGTGCTAAAGTTTTCTTTTCAACAAGCATAATTGTTAAAGACCTTACAAACATCGCGCCGATTGCAAGCCCGATTGTTATGATTATTACATCGTTACTTAAAGCAAAAGCGCCTAAAACGCCGTCTAAAGAAAATGACGCATCAATAAGTTCCAAATAAATAAAACTGATTAAGCCCGTACATTTTACGGCGTTCCCAACATATTGAGCGTTACGCATTTCTTCATGTTTTTCTAAGAAGTGTGCAACTCCGTCGATTGCAAGATATGTAATTATCCCTGCCATACCGGCAATCATAACCGATACTTTTTCATCCTGCGGGATAAAGCTTTGTGTTGTAATTAACATAAGTAATGAAATTACAATTTCAATTCCTCTTATGTGGTCTAATTTTGATAAGTGTGATTCAATAGGCGCAATCCAATGAACTTCTTTTTTGTGGTTGAAAAAGTAGTTAAGAAAAAGCATGATTAAAAACATTCCGCCAAAGGTTACAATAGGAGCATGTGTTGCGTGCAAATACCCTGCGTAACGATTTGCATCTGTAAGTGCGATTTTTGTTACCGTTACCATATCTAAATGTGCAAAAATTGCAACAACTAAAACAGGGAATAAAAATCTCATCCCGAATACCGCAATCGCAATACCCCATGTTAAAAATCTGTGACGCCACTCGTGTGACATTTTTTCAAGTTTCATGGCGTTAACAACCGCGTTATCAAATGATAAGCTTGTTTCTAGTATTGCAAGAACAGCTACGATAAAAACACTTGCTAAACCGGAACCCGGGTGAACATGTTCGCCCCAGAAATAAGCCCCGATTACCCCGGCAATCGTGATAATATATGAGCCTAAAAAGTATTCCAACATAATATACCTCTTTTCTTTTAAGATTTTAGCTTAAATTAAAGGGCTTGGAATCCTATAAAAAACTTATTTATTTAATAAGTTTTCAACATCAATTGTTGTTTTTAATCTAAGTGCGTAAATATCGTTTCTGTCAAAACGTGCAAGTTTTACGGCATCTTTTTCTGTTGTGATAATACTTCCTGAGATATCAACAATATCAATCGGTGCGTATTGGTGATGATCATCAAATGTTAATGTTTTAACAACATGATATTTATCTAAAAAGTCGTAAAACTGTTGCGGCTGCCCGATTGCACACATCGCGGTAACTGCTAAGCCTTCCATTAAGCGCTGACCTGTTTTGATATTATAAACATAATCAGGCTCGGTGTAACAAATACTTGTCGGAATATTTAAACGCTCTTGCATAATTTCCGCAACTTGTTGCGCGGTATCGTGTTTTACGCTTTTACTTACAACAACAAGTTTATCTATACGATCCAAAGCTTCCGCGCCTTCTCTTAGGGGGCCTGCGGGCAGTAAACATTCATTTCCGAAACCTTTTACACTGTCCATTAAGACTATATCTAAGTCCCTATGAAGTTTTCGATGTTGAAATCCGTCGTCTAAAATTATTACCTGAACCCCGAATTTTTCAACCGCGGTTTTTGCAGCCAAATATCTGTTTCGGCAGGTAAAAACATAACATTCGGGCGTATTTTCACTTAGCCAAAACGGTTCGTCTCCTGCTTGAACAGCGTCAAAATAAATCGTTTTACCGTCAGAGATTAAGTTGATATTTTTGTTATTTAATCTTCCGCCGTATCCGCGTGATACGATTGCAACCTTTTGTCCGCATTGGTTTATCAAAAACTTTGCGATTTCTGATACGACAGGGGTTTTTCCGACACCTCCCGTTGTCATGTTGCCGACAGAAATTACGTAAGCGTCAACTTTTTTAGGCTTAATAAGTTTTTTATCGTAACAAAAATTTTTCAATGCACTTCCAAACCCGTAAAATCGTGAACAGAATTTTAAAAAATCAAACAAAATTCCTTTCGGGTCTCTTTGGTAGTGTAATTGTGTAATTTTTGTTTTTATATTTATCATATTAGAATAATAACCTGAACAATAAGAATCTCTTATTAAGTTTATCAGAGAATTTTCTTAAATTATTAGTTGTTACAACCGTATCAGACACTATTTGCTGTAAATCTGATGCCTGGTTAGGATTTGACGGGTTAACTTTATTAACCGTATCAAGTGCTGTTGCAACCTCAGACATTGCGCAATTCACGTTTGTAATAGCTGTTTCGATTTGGTTTTTCAGTCTGTCGTCTTTTGTCATTGAGTTAACACTTTGGCTGATTTGAGCTAAGTTTTCTGATATAATTTTCAAATTCTTTCCTGTAGCTTCTGCGTCAACCGAATCCATAACTTTATTTAGGTTTCTTGACAGTTTATCAATTGAATCGGCTGTTGACATCATAGTAGTTTTAAATTGTTTATCGCCGATGATGTTATTAAGGTTGTGAGATAATCTTGCAAAATCATCAGTTGCCTGCTGTGTCATAGTAAGAAGTTGTTCAATATCTGATTTAGATGAATCTAAAAGGTTATCGACTTTTCCTAAAGTTTCATTTGAGCGAGCTGTTAAAGATTCAACACTTGCGATAGTTTTCTTTAAGTCTGCAATTGTTTCATCTGTCAGGATTTCGTTAACTTTTCTGTTTGTTTCGGTTAATGTTTCTGCTGCTTTATACTGCCAATCCATAAAATCCGATAATCTCATCGGCTCAATTATTGTATATTCAGAATCCTGAGTCGGATATGACAACGGCATTTCATCAAGTGGAACAAGTCTTAATTTATGTTCTTTTCCGTCGTTTACGGCTGAACCCTTGATAAATTCAGGCATAATAAGCCCCGGTAAGTTGATAAAATAATCAACTTTATATGCATAAGCTGTTTTTATACTGTTTTTGTATGAAAACGGAACAGAGTTTCTTGAAATAACGTCAACAGATTTTACCAAACCTACGTCATAATACTTATCGCTCAATTTCATTTGAACGTAATCGTTTTTATATAATAAATGTGATGATTCCATTGGAATATAGATAGTTCTGGTTTTCGGAGGTGTAATTTCAAGGAATAATTCACCGATTAAGCCTGATTGTTGGATAGAGAAAGATGAAGCTCTCGGGATTTGAACATTTGGGTCAGTGACAACGAATTTTACTTTTACATAGCTGTTTTCACCTTCGACAACAGGTGTAATTTCTTCTACCTGACCGACTTTCAGACCCATAATCTGAACGCCTGCACCGGGTCTTAATCCGTTTACATCTTTAAACTGGATTTCAACACGTTTAGCTGAAGAAAAAGCTCTTCCTTTTACTTTCAAAACAGTACCGACAAGAAGCACAAGTGCCGCAAGTGTTAATAATCCAACCTTAAACGATGATGAAAATTTCATTATCTGCCCTTCCTTAATATTAAGCCTATATGTATTTTAACAGAAACATAAATAAGCTGTAAAGTATAAGTTTTCGGCTTTTTAAAAATCCTTCATATAGTTGATTTTTGCTGAAATTCGTACATAAAACTTAATAAATAACGTATAATTATAATATATTATATTGACTTTACAAAAAATATAATTATAAACCCAAAAGGTAGAAAGAATAATATAATCCAAGAAGGAGATAAGTTTATGGGCATGGCAGCTTCACAGGCAAGATGGATAGCACTTGCCGCTAGAAAATCAAATGTTGAATATGAAGGACAACAAATTAACCAGGCAAGAACTGCCTTATCCAATCAAAGTTCTGAACTTTGGAACAGTCTTTATCAAATGGATGTCCCGACAGCTCCGAGTACAAGTGATTTCACAACTACTCAGTACTCTTTTGACGTAGGTGATTCAAAACAAACAATATCTTCAATTCAGGATGCTGATTACACTGATAATGACGGTATTCATTACAATTCTTATGTAACTTATTATACAAAGATTTCTGAGTATACGGGTATAAGAAATACAAAATCTAATCCTCAGGTGCAGTACGTATTAAATCAGGAACTTGAGCAACCCGGATATTATATGGTCGGAACCAAGAAGTTAAACTGTTTGAGTTCAGTTCCTACAGATGCAAGCGAAGATAACAAAAAAATGTGGGAAACTTATGATGCGGCACTATCTCAGATTGCTGAGGATTGGCCTGATTCACAGCTTGCGAAAGACTGGTTAAACTATAAAGAAACAAAAGATGCTGCAATTCTTGATAATATCTGGTTCTGGACAGATAACAACAATGAAATAAATTTTGTATCGCAAAACTCTAATACAAATGATTCGTTAGAAGCTTGCAGACAGGATTCGACATTAGCGCTTCATGCTTATTATGCGGATTACCAATCAACAAATAAAGAGGTTTCAAAATTCGGTATAATTGATTATGATGCGTCAGGTAGAGCAACAAATCTTCAACTTGAAGGTTCAAGTATTACCTATCCGCTGGCTGCGTCAAGTGTTACTGATGATAACGCTTACCAAGATGCTATGAATCAATATAATTATGAGCAGCAGGTTTACGAAAAACGCGTTCAGGATATCAACGCAAAAACCGAACAGATTCAAACAGAAGACAGAACGCTTGAATTAAGATTAAAAGCTCTTGATACCGAGCAAAGTGCTCTTCAAACAGAAATGGATGCAGTTCACAAGATTATATCCAAAAATATTGATGGTACATTCAAAACATTTGAAAGTTAATAGAATCTTTTTCCTTCTTATTCTTCGAGGGTTTAAGATAATAATATAGAGGTCAAGATGTCTTATAAAAATGATAGTAACTTAGTAATAGCAAACAGATTCGGAGACGCAAGCTCTGCAGCTAAAGCCCAAATGTGGGAAACTTATGATAGGTTAAGAGATTTAACCGTGTCAGGCAGCGGAACGGGAACAGGTTTTGAATCAGCAGGCGGCTTGTTGTATAATTTGGCAAGTTTACTTGCGCCGTCATCTTTTGCAACAATATTCGGAAGTTCCGAAACAATGAATATTTCAGGTACTTCGTATTATTCAAAATCTAATGCGGGAAATGCTTACGGTGTAGATTCTTTGTATAATTTCCCCGGATTTAACGGTGCGGCGCCTATCAGCTCAATTTACGGACTGTCTACAGGCGGAGCTTCATCAATTCTGAACGGTTGGGGAAGTAATAATCAAGGTTATGCAACGGGTTATGCTTCAAATATCGGCGGGTTGACAGATATTGCAAGTGCAGCGGCTTACGGTATCGGAACAGGATCAGGATTAGGCAAAATCGCTTCAAACATTGTAATGCCTTTTGCAAGTTGTATTTCAGGTTTTGGCGGTATCTTAACTGCTGTTTCTCCTTATTTGGGTGTATATGGCGCGGGAACTACCGTTTTAGGAAACTTAATGCAGGGTACAAGTTCTGCTGCATTAGCCGCTTATCAAAATATTTCGGGTAATATTACGGCAAACGCCGATACAATTCTTTCAACAAAAGTAAGAAACATTGAAACTGTCTGTAAAATGCTTGATACACAGGGCGATGTTGCAAAGAAAATGTTAAAAGAAGGTATCGACAGCGATTCAAAAGCAATCCAAAACTTATAGAAAATAAAAAATACTTATTATTTGATACGGGTAATGATTTTTTACATTATCCGTATTATTTTTTACAAATCTAGCTAAAGTTTTTTTTATTTGTGCCGTATGCTTATTGTAGTGAATAAATCTAAAGTCTGCAATATTAAGAAATATTAATTTTACCTTAAAAAAGTAACAATTTTAATCAAAACAATGTTTTTTAATATATGTAGGTCTAAAGTCCAAGGAGCATCATGTTTCGTCAAACTCTAGAACTATACATAAAAAGAATAATGGAATTCTTAATTTACACAAAGAATTACTTTATCCGAAACAACCCGCTGATGATGTTAGCAAACTCGGTTGTTGAAGGGGTAAAAGATATTCTGACTGTAAAAAAGAAGTTAAAAATGGCTCAGTACAGGCTTAATTATCACAGGCACCAGTTAAACAAAATGGAACAACTGATAGCCGAAAACAGCCAACACAGTTTCTTAAAAGGGTCACATCTCGATCAAAAAAGATAAAAGGCGGAAATTAAAATGGGTTTATTCATTGCTCTCATAAGAAGGCGCGAATTAAGGAAAATGCAGGCGGCAGCCGAATGGAATTTGACGCTTATTACGCAGGCAAAAAGTGTTGCCCAAGAATCCGTTAATGATTTGATGCAGGTCGGAACCGATTACGAAACCGACAGTGTTGTAGCAAAAAGATTACAAACAAGAAGATATCAGCTTAAAGTTTATGAAGAAAAAATAGATCAACAAAAACAAGCTTTGGAAACGCAATTGAAAGAAATTTCAGCAGAACTTCAATCTTGCGAACAAATGATTGATGCTAATATCAAGTCTTCGTTCTCTTATAGTGTTGGCGGATAATAAAAACTTATCGGGCACCTGTTTGAAGGAATAAATTAATAATGTCGTTCATTACGGCATGCTGTCTTTGATATTGCTGAGCTTTTGCCTCCAAGACAGTAATTTGTTTTTTGTATTCGATAATATTATTTTGGCATTCTCTAGAGTTGTTTGCAAAAGTTTCCTGAACCTGTCGTGCTTCTTGTAAAACATTGCTCATTGAAATCCCGAGAGCTTCCATTGTTTGCTTAATAATCAGTGCGCCTGTTTGTTTTGAAACGCCTGTAGGAAGTTTTGTGATAAGTTGTTTCAGAACCGCAACATTTGCAGGGTAATCAAAATCATCAGAGAAAGAGTTAACACTTGTTCCAAGGTTGTTTGCGATACTTTGTTGGAACGCTGTATCTATGCTTGGCTGAGAAATACTTATCGGTTCGCGGTAAGTTTCTGTTTTAGGTGCTTCAAAATTATCCCAATCGTCATCGCCTGCGGATGAAAATTCATCATTATCTAATGAAAGTTCGTCATTTGAAACTTCGTCCTGCATTTTTAAAGCTTCAACAATTTTTTTTCCCACTCCGTCACTCATGTTATCTAATGCCATAATTCCTCTTCAACTATTATTTATAAACAATTCAGATTATAGTAAAGACATGCTCATATTTCAAGAATATTTTTTGATATTCTAAGATTTATTAACTTGATAGTAAAAAGTCTTTATGCTACTATCACGTAAGTTAGTGAGGGATATTATGGAAACAATAGAGATAAATGATTTTATGCCACTTTTGTATGGCGAGAATACTCATCAATCTGCAAGGATTGCACAAATTGAAGGCGGCGTTGAATATGAAGTTTTAAGGGATGATAAAGCTTTAGAATATATAGATTATTTGAATCTAACTAAGGTTTTAGAGATTTTAGCCGAATTTTTTGATGTAAATTCTTGTGCTATTGCAAAAGACGGTATGCTTTGCGCTTCGGCTTTAGGAAGTTCTGTTGAAGATGCATATCAAAAGGTAGTTGATAACAATCCGTTATCAATTGTCGGTTCAACTGTAGGGTTTAGCAAGGAAGTAACATTAGAGGTTGCAAAACAGCTTAAAAGTATGGATGTTAGAAACCTTATCGCACCAAAACTTTCTAATGAAGCTTTGAAATATTTACTTGAAATGACCGAAATGAATGTTATTCAGGTAAAAAGCCCGTTGCAGGAAGTTTTAGGGTTTAACGCGGATGATATAAAGGTTACACCGTTTGGATACCTGGTACAGGAACAAAATCACAGCAAACTTACAAAATCTTCATTCAAGGTTTCAGGCAAAACAAAACCTACTCAGCAAATGGCAGAAGATGCGATATTTGCCTGGAAGGTTGCAAAGTATACAAAATCAAATTCGGTTGTTATTGCAAAAGATCTGTCAACAAAAGCGATTGTTCAGGGTGCTTCAAATCAGGTTATTGCCGCAGAATCAGCACTTGATATTGCGTGCGAAAATGCTAAAGAAGCCGTTATGGCAGTTGACGGTGAAATTTCTTCAGAAGGAACTTTGAATGCTGCCGTTCAAAACCGTATAGGATTGATTATAGAATCGGGAGATGCCGAAATATCATCTAAAATCGCAAAGCTTGCCGATAAATATAATATTGTACTTATAAAAACAGGTATCAAAAATAACAGATACTAAGGGGTTCTTATGGAAATAAAAGCGTGGGATGATTATTTTCTTGATATGGCAAAGACTTGTGCAACGCGTTCAAATTGTTTAAGAGCGCAGGTCGGTGCTGTTATTGTCGGCGAAGATAAAAAGATTAAGGCAACGGGTTATAACGGAACTCCTTCAAAGGTTGATTCCTGTGCGGAGAGAGGTTTTTGCTATCGTATAAAAAACAATATTGAATCAGGCACAAAGTATGAAACCTGTCGCTCAATTCATGCCGAGCAAAACGCGATTATCCAGGCAGGGCAAGACAGGTGTAAAGATGCAACAATATACATTTGGGGGCATAATTTTATCTGTATTTTGTGTAAAAGATTTATTGTACAGGCAGGAATTAAACAATGTGTGTTGAAAAAAGATGAAAATTCACCGATTGTAAGAGTTTCTGTTGAGGATATAAGAAAAGAACTTGAAAATGTCTAAACTGAAAATTTTATCGTTAATTTTATTATTAATGTTATCTGCGCCGTGTGCTTTTGCGGCAGAAGATATCAGTGTGCCGAACGGCGGCGTTTACGTAACACTTGAACCTCAGATTATTTCTACTAAAATAGAAAAAGAGTTAAGAACAAATATTTCTAAGGTTTACGGGGCAGAAAATGTTGATGAGATTTACTCAAAAATCGTTGAGATTGCAAAATCAGCCAAAAGTAAACGTTCCGAGCAATTGAAAGACGATGATATAAACCGACCCGCCGATTGGTATAAAGACGAAATTATATATATGTTTTATGTTGACCAATTCGGAACGGTGACGCCCGAGCGTCCGAACAGGTTCAGTGATACCGTTAAAATGCTTGATTACCTAAAAAAGCTCGGGGTGACGACGCTTTATATGCTTCCTTTTGCGGATTCTCCGATGGAGGATGCGGGGTTTGATGTGAAAAATCCGCAGGATATAAGAAAAGATTTGGGTGGAAAACCTCAATTTGAGGCGTTTATAAAACAAGCCAAGGTTAAAGGTTTTAATATAAAAGCCGATTTGGTTTTAAATCATTTTTCCGATCAGCACGAGTGGTTTCAAAAAGCACAAAACGGTGATGTTGAAAAACTTGATTACTTTGTAACCCGTGAGGATATGCCCGAATATTCAAAATATGTTGATGAAAAGCTTGGAACCGTTGTTGAATACAAAGAAGACGACGGTCAGGTAAGTAAGCGCAGACTTATTTTCCCCGAGATTACCGAAAACAATTACCGAAAGGTTACAATTGAGGGTAAAGATTATTACCTGTATCACACATTTTACCCTTTTCAGCTTGACATAAACTGGGAAAATCCCGAAGTCTTGTATTATAACCTTGAAACAATGAATTACTGGGCAAATCTGGGTGTAGATATTTTTAGGTTAGATGCAATTCCGTATTTAATCAAGGAAAAAGGTACAAATGCCGAAAATTTACCCAAAACTCATTCTGTTATTAAGATTTTGAGTAATTATCTGCAAGCCGTGGCGCCAAGAACTGTATTACAGGCCGAAGCTTGTCAATTGCCAAAAGACGTTATTCCGTATTTTGGAACAGAGCGAAAGATCGAAAGTATAATTGATGATACTGTAAAGGATTTAAAACGCACGGATGAAGTTCAGATTGCGTATAATTTCCCGTATATGCCTGCGTTGTGGGCAAGTTTTATTGCGCAGGACAGTACGTATTTTAAAACTGCGGTGAAACAAACTCCGCAAATCCCCGAATCTGCAAGCTGGGCAACTTTTTTGAGAGTTCATGACGAGTTAACTTTGGAAATGGTAACTCCCGAGATGCGCCAATTGATTTATGAAGCGTTAGAACCAAAAGGTGCGCCGTTTAGGAAGGGTTTCGGTGTATCAGGTCGTATGGCAAACTTTTTGGATGAAAACCACGATCATATAGAAATGGCGTTTTCGGTTTTACTTTCAATGCCGGGGATTCCGATTATATACTATGGGGATGAGATAGGCGCAAAAAATAACTTTGCAAACGCTCGAAAATCAGCTCAATTGCGTCGCGATAACAACCGTAAAAAGAAGATTAAACTGTTGTCATTTTTTGACAGCCGCGATATAAACAGAGGTTCCCTAACACGAGAGGCATTTTACGATGCGGCATCAAATACCAGAACTTACAGCGGAAAAATTTTCCATAAAGTTCAAAAAATGATTGAACTTCGTAAGCAAATCCCTGCCCTGCGACGCGGAACTTTGAGTATTTTAAAAACCGAACAGCCTTATGTTTTTGCTTATCTTAGAAGCTATAAAGGTGAAAAATATTTAATCGTTAATAACTTATCAGATAAAAGATGCACCGCAGAAGTAGAACTTCCGACAGATGTTTTGGTTAAATCTTTGAAAAATAAACATCAGGTCTATTTGAAAAATGTTTTAACAAATGATGAATACAAATTAAACATTTCATTAAAAGATAAAAAGACAAGGCTTTTGATGTATCCGTTTGCGGTTGTGTGGCTTAAGTTGGAATAGTTGACTAACGTGAAAATATTATTAAATATTAAGCATAAAACCCGCAATTATACTCCTTTTGGTTGATTTTTACCGTTAAAAGTTGAAACAAAGGGGGCTTATGAAGTATTATAAAAAAGAGAGGTAGTATTTATGCAAAGCAATTTTCCACGATACGATTTAGCATCAAGAATCGAGCATTCAAAATTCACATCAGGATTTAATATGCCGAGTATGCGTCTTGACGGTGTCGAAAAGCCCGAAACTTTAAACTTTAAACAAGTATTTACGGGACTTGTGGAAAACCTTAACGCAGAAGCAAATGCTCCTGATAACATGTTGAAAGATGTAATGTCAGGCAATCAAAATGTTGATATCCATGACGTTATGACAGCTATGTCAAAATCTGAAATAAGTATCTCGGTGGCAACTCAAATGGTAGGTAAAGTCATAAACGCTTATGACAGAATCTCTCAAATTTCCGTATAAAATTACTTCTTAAAATTTGTACAAATAATATAATATTCAGACAGCGGGACTTCAAATGGATTTTAGTAAATTAACAGAAAATAAGCCTTTACTATTCGGAATAATCGGCGGGGTTGTTCTGGTAATCGTTATTGTGGTTGTAGCAATTGCAGTAGCAGTAGGCGGGGGAAATAAAGGTAAATCGGAAGGAACAGTCGTCGGCGGTGAGCCTTTAAAAACTAATGTGAATTTGCTTACTACCGATAATCTGGGTAAAGCTTTGGAAATTCAGGCTTTACTTGCAAAACAGGGGATTACCGTTGAAAGACAGCTTGACGGTACAAAATCAATGCTTGTTTTAAATGCCAAAAACTGTTCTACATTAACAAAAAAATGTACGATAACAGATAGAGATAACGCTTTGATTGCAATTGTTCAAAGCGGTTTGGTTGACCAAAATGTAGGTCTGGAAATCTTTGACAAGGGTGATTTTACATCAACCAAAGAAGATAAAAGAATCCGTCTTGCGCGTGCAATGAACGGAGAACTTGCAAGACTTATCAAACAGATTAAGCCGATTCAAAACGCAACCGTATTTATTTCAATTCCAGAAAGCGGTTCAATGTTTGATGACCCTAAACCGAAAACCGCAACGGTTCAGATTGTAATCCCGTCAGGTGAAAAACTCGAACCGTTAAAGGTTAAAGCTATAACTAACCTGCTTTTGGGCAGTGTATCCGGTTTAACCGCTGAAAATATCGCAATAACAGATACTAACGGTAATGTTTACCACAGTGTTATGAATGCAGAAGATGAGATGCTTCAAAAACTTGAAGAAAACGATAAATACATGCAGCAAAAGATTTCTAAACAATTAGACCGACTTGTCGGACCGGGAAATTATGTTGCAACCGTAAGTACATTCTTGCGTCAAACTCCTATTGAAAGATTTTCGATAGAGTATGACCCGAATAAAAAAGCATCTGTTACAGAGCAATCATTCAGAGAAGGTTTAGGTGATCAAACAAAAGACCAGTCTCAAGGGATCAATGCTGTCAGTACATATCTACCGAATGGTTTACCGACAGGCGGAACAGATTCAAGTCAAAACAGGAATTATTCCCGTACAGCAACAGAAACACAATACGGGGTTACAAAAACCCAAACAAACGAATACATAAAACCCGGTGTGGTTGAAGATATTTCAATTGCGGTAACAATTGACAGAAATAATATGCCGTCAGATACAACACCTGAAGAGTTAAAAGAACTTATTGCGCGTGCCGCAAGCCCTAAAGTTACGGCAGATAATGTTTCACTTGCGTATACAACTTCAAATGATCCGTATTTGACTCCTGAAAGACAACAAAATTTACCGAAAGTTGATGAATCAGGCAACCCATGGTGGTTAGCATTAATCATCTGTGCGGTAGGACTTATCATAGTCTTTAAAGCAATTTCAGCGAAAGTTAAACGCATAAGAGAAGAAAACGAAATTGAAGTCGAATCATTAAGACAAAAAGCTTTAGAACAGGAAAGACAGTTAAGTGATATCAATTCCCGTGCAAGTCAGTTAACACAACGTCAATCAGAACTTGCTCAAGACTTGATTAACCAACAGCAAAGAGTTGCTATTCCGCAGTTTGATGAAAACTTACTGATTGATTCGCTTGATGCAATTTCAGGTGAAATAACGGAAGATGCGGCAGATAAGATAAAAAGCTGGATTGAAGAAGGCACGGCAAAAGAAGGGTAGTAATTTATGTCAACACAAAATTTTGATTACGAAGCATTTGCTCAAAACCTTGCCGCGCAGGCTCAAGACCTTGTTCCGCCCGAGTTTGACGATAATCAGAAACAATATGTTATAAATACATTAGGTAACTTTTCGCTTTTATCGGGAAAAGCTATCGCAGAAGACCCGAACCTTAATTTTGATGAGAATCAGGCGGTAACGATTACCCAAATTATTGCAGAATGGTCATTCCATAAATCCGTCGATTTGATTCGTTCAGGTATCCCGCAACAGTATTGGGATGCTGTTATGCAAAAAATTGCATATACGATTTTTGAAATTGCAAAACAAACTTTTTCTCAAGGATTACCGCATGACAAAATTTTAGAACTTGTCGAACACCACGTTAAAAAAAGTTACGCAGAAGCCATAACAGAACTTAAAGATAAAGGCGCGATTGACGAAGGTTTAATGGAATTTGCGCTCGGTCAATCCAATATGGATAAAATGGCGCAGGAAATGAAACAACAACAAGACGGCGGCGAAGAAGTTTCTATGCCAAATGCTGACGGTTCAATGCCTCCAATGGGTGCAGGAGCTGCCGAGTTTCCTAAAGTTGACTCTAAAGTTCTTAAACTTGCAACTGTCGCAATGCTGTTTAAGAAAATGAATCAGGATAAAGTTCAGACAATTTTAAATAAATTTACACCTGAAGACGCGCAGGACGTAATTAAATTTATGCAGGTTCCGAATTTGCCTGAGCGAATCGGAGCGGCTAATGCGCTTCGCTGCTTGCAGGAAATAAAAACTAATCTGCCTAAAAATACCGAGCTTAATCCGAACAGCGTTGTTTCAAGGATAAGAAAAGCTGTTTCAAAATATTCAAGTAAAGAAATAGATACAATATTGATTCGCGAGCGAATTGAGGTTAAACGCCTTGTGTTTAATGCTTTAGAGGGTAAATATTACGATAAAATCCCTTCTAAGGTAGCAAGTATTGTTGCCACACACCTTGCAAGTAGTGTATAATAATGTTGTATCATGATTATAAAAAAGAAAACTAAAAAAACAGACGAGGGAGAATTAGAACAAGCTGTCGTGCAGGAAGAGGAGCAAATCTCCGAATCCATAGATGAGCAGGAAATTGATTTGTTCGATCTTGATAATATAGACTTTAAGCAAAGGCAGGAACGCAGAAAAGGCGACCGCCGCAGAGGTTTTCGCAGGATTGATGACAGAAACCTTATATCGCGCGCAAGAGAAGAAGCCGATGCGATTAAAGAAGCTGCAGCCAAGGAAGGTTATAATGCAGGATTAGAGGCAGCTAAGTTTGATATCGAAAGTATTAAAACTTCAATTGCCGAATTTATGAATGCAAAACAGGAAGTTTATAACAGTATTGCTCCCGATATCTTGGAAATAAGTCTTGATATCGCAAAAAAAATCATTAAAAAAGAATTGAGCGAAGATCCGCAAGTTTTGCTTGAAAACATCAAAGATATTATGAAGGGTTTATCAAAAGAAGAAACAAAGATTACTTTGAAAGTTAACCCGACGCAGGCTGCAATTTTAAAACAGAATGTACCAGAGGTCGTAAGTTCTCTGGGGTTAGAAGCAAAAATAATTGTGGTATCCGATGAAAACGTAATGGAAGGCGGATGTGTTGTAACAACCACAAACGGTGTTATTGATGCAACTGTAGAATCACAGCTTGCGGTAATAAGTGAGGTATTGAAAGAAGTATAATGGCAGCACCTGAAGGAAATCAAAATCCGATAAGTGAAATTTTTATGGCACTGTTTGTGCTATTCCTTTTGGTTATCTTGTTATGCGAATTGCCGAACTGGATGATTAATATTTGTATATGTTTGAATATCACTTTGGGCGTTGTACTTTTGATGTTTGCATTGTATGTTCAAAAGACCTTGGAGTTATCGTCTTTTCCGTCAATTATTTTGATTGGTACAATGTTCAGGCTTTGTTTATCTATTGCCTCAACTCGTTTGATTTTGGCAAAAGGTGAAGCTGGAGAAGTTGTTCATGCGTTCGGAACGTTTGTTACGGGCGGGAATATGATTGTAGGGGGAGTAATCTTCCTTATTATTACGGTTGTACAATTTATGGTAATTACCAAGGGTGCTGAGCGTATCGCGGAAGTTTCGGCACGTTTTGCATTGGACGCGATGCCCGGTAAACAAATGCAGATTGATGCGGATTTTAACGCAGGTTTGATGTCACCTGAAGAAGCGACTAAAAAACGTGATGACTTATCAAGAGAATCAAGTTTAATGGGTTCAATGGACGGTGCGATGAAGTTCGTAAAAGGGGATACCATTGCAGGTATTATTATTGTACTTATTAACATTATCGGCGGATTGTGCGTAGGTTGTATGATGAACCAAATGCCTATTGCTGATGCAGTCGGTAAATATACAATTTTAACAATCGGTGACGGTCTTGCTTCTCAGGTTCCGTCATTGTTGATGTCAATTGCAGCAGGTGTGTTTATGACTCGTGCCTCTGCAGCAAGCCCTTCTTTGGGTTCTGATGTTACCGCTCAGATTACAAGTAAACCGTATGCATTGTTTTTTGCGGCAGGTTTCTTACTCTTGCTTGCTGCAACAGGACACTGGACAGGGTTGCCTTGGCTTCCTTTCCTTTTATTTGCTGTAGGTTTGTTTGTTGCGGGATTTCAGGTACTTATCAATGCCGATGTTCAATCTCAGTTAGGACAATTGGAAAATGTTCGACAAAATATGCAAGACCTTGTTAATCCTAACAGAATGTACGAACGTTTGGGGGTTGATATTTTAAGTTTACAGGTAGGTTCAAACCTGCTTGTAATTGCAGATCCCGATCAGGAAGGTCAATTGCTTGCTAAAATCGCAGCTCTTCGTCAAAGGGTAACGGATGAGTTGGGGTATATTTTACCTAATATTCGTATTATGGACTCCTCAGCACTTGATGCTAACGAGTATATGATTTCTATCCGCGGTAACACTGTTGCTACAGGTTATGTTTATCCTGGTAAATTTATGGTAATTGCCGATCAGTGGGATTCTATGAAACGTGAAGTTCCTGAGGATGCTATTATAGGTATCGACCCGACTTATCAAACTCAGGCTTATTGGATTAACCAGGATGATGCGAAATCAGCAAGACTTGTTACAGCGGTTGATGCAACAGATGTTATTGTTACTCACCTGCAAGAGTGTGTAAGAAAACATGTTGATGATGTTATGACAAAGACTGATGTGTTAAAGCTTATGGAACTTGTACGTTCTCAAGACCCTACGCTTGTTAACGATCTTGTTCCGACAATTATTTCAACAAGTGATTTACGTAAGATTTTTGTTAACTTAATTCGTGAAAAAGTTTCGATAAAAGATATTATATTTGTCTTTGAAAGACTTTGTGATTACGCGAGGTTCTCAAAAGAACCCGATATCTTATCTGAACGTTTAAGGGCAGCTTTAGGACGCCAGATTTGCTTATCAAATGTGCAGTCAGATAAGGTTTTATATGCACTGACTCTTTCCCCTGAGTGGGAAAAAACGCTTGATGATTCTTGTCAAAGAACCGAGCTTGGTACAATGTTCCTGCTTAATCCTATTCAGGTTCAGGAACTTATTGAAACAACCGCGACAACACTTCTTCGCGCTCACCAAACATGCGGTCGACAGCCTGTAGTTCTTTGCTCTCCAAGAATAAGACTACCGCTTTATCAGCTTTTGGAACGTCATATTCCGACAATTGTTGTAATCTCTTATTCTGAACTTATAACAGATATCAAGGTTGAAGCAATTGATACGGTCGGTGACGCGTATATGGGTGATTAATCTTTTTTAGGGAACAGTTCAGCCATTTTGCTCAGGTATTTATCTATCGCTAAAGCGGGAGAATATAAAACTTGGTTAAAACTTAATGCCACGTTATCCCTGATAAGGTTATTCCCAATTATGGCTTTTGTTTCGAAATTTCTGTCTAAGCCATGTTCATCTTTGTATATAGAACCAAGGTAAATATCTATTTTATCTGTATCAGAGCCGATTTGTTCTGCTTTTTTTATAAATTCAACAATTTCATAATCACATAAATCTTTATTTACTCCGCCGCCTTCAAGATTTAATTTAGCTCCAAATGCCTTATTGTTTGTTTGTAATCCGATCTTGTTAATCATTTAATAAACTCCTGTTGAAAAACTTCACATTATGTTATAAAATTGAGCAAGAATATTTTTGTTACTGGTTAATAAAATTTTACATTATGAAAAAAGTCTTTTTATTTTTAATTAGGATATATCAATATTTTTCAAAATTCACGCCAAAAGTTTGCAGATTTTATCCGACGTGTTCCGAGTATACTCGTCAGGCAATAGAAAAGTACGGAATCTTAAAAGGCAGTTGGTTGGGTGTGAAGAGAATTTGTCGCTGTCACCCGGGAAATCCCGGAGGGTACGATCCAGTGCCTTAGGGAAAGGGGTAAATACTATTATTTAATATTTTTTACTGCCCATTTGAAATAATTCGCGTCGTGGAGTGCTTTTTCAGCACATGCTACACCGTTCAGGTTGTTTGCGGTGTTAAGATTGCAATATTTTTCTTTATCAGTGTATTTTGTACCTTTTGCCCCCCATAGGTACTCTCCGTTTTTTTATATTTGAAAATAGGTAAATTCAAGTGTCCGTTTATATCAATTATAATAATATGTTCATGACCTCCAAGTTCCGTAAATAACCACGTATTATCACCCATTATTGTTAAACCGTCATCAAAAAAATAAGAACCTACTACTGTGCCATCCATAGATTTGTGTTCCCTATTAGTAACTCTAAATGTTTGAGCGTAGTTGCGGTACTGTACACTTGCCCCTTTTAAATATTTTGCTAAATTTATTGTTACAAATTTTGATTTTAAGTAATGAGCTTTATATGCATTTCTCAAGTTCGGAATAGTAAGAGCGGCAACCACACCAACGATTCCAAGAGTTATTAGCACTTCAGCTAATGTAAAACCGTTCTTATATTTTGTTTCATTTTTCCTCTCATTGGTATATTTAAATATATATATGTTATCTAAGCATAACCGCATGTTATATGTAGCATATAGTAAATTCCAAGTCAATATGCCAATATTTATTTATGTATCATTTAGATTTAAAAGTTATAGGCAGAAATATTAAAGCTGAAAGAGTCAGAAAAGGTTTTTCCCAAGAAGAAATAGCTGAGCTTGCGGATACGACAAGACATACAATAAGTATGATTGAAACAGGTTCTCAGCATCCTAAGTTGTTATCAATACTTAAAATTTCCAATGCGTTGGGTATTGATATTAATGAGTTATTAAAGTAATTACTTAATATTTTTTACTAACCATTTAAAGTAGTCAGTATTCTGTTTTGCCTTTTGAGCACAAGTCATACCATTTTGTGGAGAATTGCTATCAAGCGAGCAAAGACTATCTACATCATTGTATTTAGTTTTTATATCGCCCATTGTTAGTAATTCCCCGTCAATAAATTGAAATGCAAACAAATCATATCCCAACCTGTTAGGTGGTTGTCCGTATCCGTTTAAATTTACAAAAAGGTATATAAAACTGTTGAATAAGTTTTTAAAAATTGTGCACGCAGTCTGTGAGCTTTGTGTGCGCTCATAAGGTTAGGGATTGTAATAGCTGCGCGCCGATAATCCCGAGGGTAATAAGAACCTCTGCTAAGGTAAATCCTGCTTTATTGTCCCTTTTTATTCTCCTTATGTGCGGTATTTATCACAGAATAATTATATTATATACGTATAATCTAATTATGCAAGATGTAAATACCTATCAAGACCGATTAGCGAAAAATATACGTAAATTTAGGATGGAAAATAAGTATTCTCAAGAGTATCTTGCAGAATTGATTGATAGGACTCGTGAACATATTAATCGTTTAGAAACGGGTAAAGAAAGTATAGGTTTTACAACATTTGTAAAGCTTGCTCAAGTGTTTAATGTATCCTTAGATGAATTAGCAGGGTTTCAAAAGGACTAAAGAGTTTTAATAAACTCAACAACTTCTTTTAGTGAGTAAATATTTTGTTGAACAAAGAAGTTTTTGTTTGTCTGTTCTTTTACATAGCTCAGGGTTTTACCGTCTAAAAAGTCTTCTGAGTACGGACGAAGCATGACTGACGGGATTACTACAATATCGCAATCCGCATCTTTGACGGTTCTAATTAAATCTTCTGTTGTGATAAGTCCTGCAACAGTGATATCATGCCCCCAGTATTCTGATTTAACGGGGCGAACTTCAATTTCTAAGTTTTTGATTTTATTTAATGTTTCGGCAACTTCTGATAACATATTTTTAGCCGCGTATGAGCAGGCGAAAACCATTTTATAAGGCTTGGATAAGCTTTTTGGAAGCTTATGTGTATAAAAATCATCCAGTGTCATTCTAAGAGAGCCTACACCGTCATCAAGTTGGCAAAAGTTTCCGTAATATTTAGCAGACGGAATCGGTTTTTCTGCAAGCAGGAAAAACTCATCAGAACAGCAGACTCGTTTATATTTTGAAGCTATTTCAATCGTTTGGGTAGCACATTTTTTATCCACTCTGCGTAATTCCCCTTCAGGTCTGAATTGGGTGATTCCGACAGGTACGATTGCAACTGATAATACAGTATTTTTCAATTTGGCTAAATCTGACAGGGTTCTGTCTAGTTCTGCGCCGTCATTTATCCCAGGACAAAGTACGATTTGCGCATGAAACGGGATTTTGTTTTTACGAAACCAGTTTAAGTTTTCTAATGCATTACCCGCGTTAGGGTTACGGAGCATTTTTACGCGCAACTCGGGGTTTGTTGTGTGAACTGATACATAAAACGGCCCGAGATGCATACGCTTAATCCGTTCCCTGTCTTCATCTTTAAAATTTGTCAGTGTAATATATGTTCCTTGCAGATATGAAAGACGATAGTCATCATCTTTAATGTATAAAGTGTTTCTTAATCCTTTTGGCTGCTGGTCGACAAAACAAAAGATACAATGGTTCAGGCATGGTTTAATCCTGTCAAAAACTGCGCTTTCAAAGACTATTCCTAAATCCTCGTCATAATCCTTTTCAATCTCGATTTCTTCAATTTCGCCGTTTGTTTTTTTTATTTCAATAGTGATAAGCTCTGACTTCATATAGAAATTATAATCAATCATATCAAGCATTTTGTTGCCGTCAATTGAAATAATCTCATCACCTTTTTCTATTTCCAGTTCTTCAGCTATAGAACCTTCTAATACACTGTTAACTGTTGCGGGCATTTTTTTCTAAACCTTCTACTATTGAGATAAAATTTTTGTATTCACAAATCGTATTATCTAAAGCTATTTTCTGATAGAAATCAGTAGGGGTGTATTCATCAGCCAGAATTTGTTCTGCGTTAACTTTATGCAACAGTGCGATTGATTTTATATTCATAAATAATTCGCAGGAATCTTCTTTATTTAAAACCGATGCGCAGGAAATTTTTACCCTCGCATCAGACAAAAACTGAAGCGGGTTGGTCGAAAACGGATTTAATAAAAGTTTTTGGAGCTCTTTATTACCTTCTTTTGTTAGAGTATAGAAGATTGATAATTTACCGCCGTCTGACATAATTTTGGAAGATGTGATACATCCTGATTTTTCAAGTCTTACCAGAGCGGGTTTTATTGCCCCGAAACTTGGCGTTGAATACGCCAAAAAGTACTCGCTGATACGCTTATGGATTGCGTACATCGTTAAGTCGTGTTTTAGTAAAACATATAAAATCATTATTTCTATCATAAATTTATTAAACCATGAAAATTAAGAAATGTAAAAAATGTACCTGAAATAAGGCAAATTTTAATATTTTTCATCTTTATGTTTCATAATAAGTGTATAAAAGAAAGAAGGTTAGATATGGTAGATTCAGTTTCAGCAGTAAAACCGTTAACGGTAGATAAACCGTTTACAACGTTAAATTACACAACAAAAGACGGAGAACATGTTTCCGCGACAAAAAATAACGGTATTGTAACTCTTGTAGGTGATCAAAACGGTACACGTCAAATGCCTGTAGATGAGTTTCTAAAAGATTTTTTAAACAGTGTTCCTGTTGTAAATAATGCACCAGCCCCTGCTCAGGCACCTGTAGAAACTCCAAAAGCTCCGACTGCTCCTGAAGTCGGTAAAAAGCTTGATGTAGCTGCATAAAAAGTAAGATAAAATTTTCAAGGCGACCGCTGTATTACAGCGGTCACCTTTTTTATACTTATGGTCTGCAAAGTCTTTTTGCAACCTCGCTTACTGCGGTTCCCTCCGCTATAGGTTGAAACTTTGCGTATTTGTTGTAATCTCCGTTAACAAAGTTATCCTGATAGCCGTACGAATCGATTACTCCGATTTTGTATCTCTTTTTAGAACAGTCAATAGTATAATTGCTTAGTGTATAAAGAATTTTTTTTCCGTTAACGGGTTCATATTGACCTTTGTTAAATGATTTTAAAATAAACGAAAATCCGTACATATCATCTGTTCCGACAATTCCCTCAGGGTTTATGTAATTATTCTCACAAACCCGTTGCCAATTTATTTCTTCGCTTGCGAAAACACCAAGAACGCTCATAAATATTATTAAAAATGTAATTATTTTTTTCATTCGTTACCTTATTTCTTTTGGTACAGTATGTATGTGAAATTATCTTTTTTATATCGTTGTATAAAATTAAAATCTCTTTCAAGTAAGAATAATATGTCATAGATATATTTTCTTAACAAGATTTGAACCGCATTATTTTTTACATCTTTAATATTTTTAACGGAATTTCTTAAATCTTCTATTGAAACAATATTATCTCCGTCAGCACCGTACAGGGCAACAAGGACAAATCTGCCCGTTTCTGTTTTATTATTAATGTCATTCAAGAAATAATCAACAAAATTGTCTGAAAAACATTTATCAGCAAATACCGAATCATAAATAACTCCGTATTTAGCCTCTTTATCCATAAGTTTTTGTTGTTCAGAGTCATAATATCTGCTGTTATAAGGGTTCCTGAGTTCTTTGTGGAAGTCAAAATTATGCATTTTAGCAGAATTCGTGAACCTAAAGTAATACGCTGCATCAGAGCCAAACGGTGAAATAATCGTGTCTTGGTTTGTGAATCCTAATAATTTTGCTTCTTCTTGAACTGCAGATAATGCCAGATGTTTTAGTGTTTTGATTTTTTTAGAATAATGTATATCAAACCCGATTGATGTTAAGACAAAGTAAGCCAAAAATATAATAAAATGGTGTTTTGTAAGGCTTGAAATCAGTCCGTAAACCGATAGTATAAATAATGGTGCTAAAAGATACAAAATATATCTCATTGTAAAAATATTTACTTCAAAGATTGCGAAAACCAGAGCCAATACAAAGTTTAGGAAAAATAAACAGTATAAACTTTTTAAAAATCCTGAGGATTTAATATACCCTTTAACAAATCCGTATAAAAAGTACCCGCAAGGTATCATCACAAGTAGCACCAGAGCAGGTGTCATATCGTAAGTCCTTAATGTTGGCCAATACGCGTTGTCTACAATGGTTGAAGCGAAAAAGTTTCTGATAACTTCAACCATTTGCCAGAACGCAAATTCCCCTTCATGTCGTATAACAAATAATGAACGCATTTTAGCGTAGTACCCGATTAGGACAAAATAAGGGATTAAACAAGCTGCCTCAATACCAAGTCCTTTTAAATACAGATTAAGAGTTTCTTTTTTCTTTTTGAAAAGATAAATCCCGTAGCAAACAGCTAATGACAAATTATAAAAGATTCCGCCGACAAGTGTGTATGGAATTAATATATTGGTTAAAATTAATTTAATTAAAGATTTTTTGTCACCTTTTTGTTCAAAATCAACAAGAAAGTTTAAAGATACTAAAACAAGAAAAACCGATAACGGATACATTCTGGCTTCAACTGAGAAAAATACCAACAATGGGCTTACTGCCACAATTGCCATTACTGCCAGCGCAGGAGTCTTATCAAAAAGCTTCTTTGTCACAATATATGCCATAGGAACAGAAAAAACTCCGAAAATTAGTGATAAAGTTCTTATCGCTATTTCGCCGTCTCCAAAAATCTTCATCCAAAAATGCAGTAAGAAAAAGTAAACGGGAGTGTGCTGCAAGTCTAAGTTTAGTAAATTATCCATTATCCCCAGCGGGAAATTCTGCATTGCACTAAACCAAGAGCATGCTTCATCATACCAAAAGTCTGTATTTATATATAAAAGTCTTAAAATAAATCCTATGGTAAAAATTGCTAAAAGCCCTAAAACCTTTTTCTTATCCCTCATTTAACCCTCCTGTTATTTATTATAATATCATAAAATGAACAATTGTTTTTTATTTTCGTTATAAATTATGTAGAGGCTAATGAAAGGATTAAAAAATGAAAAAATTATTACTAATAGCAGGCGTTGTAGCAATCGGTTTATCATCACCGGTGTTTGCGGATGAACCCGCTCAACCGCTTCAACCGGGTCCGTGTCCGATTGAACGTTGTCAAAAATCCGGACCTGATTGTGTTCGCCCTGAACGTATGCACAGACCACCTTGTTTTGATGTCAAAAAGTTTGAGGATGAACTGAATTTAACCGACAAACAAAAAGAACAGGCAAAAGCGCTTCGAGAAAAACAGATGGAAGCTGTAAAGCCGATATTCGAACAACTTCAAGCAAAAGACAAAGAAGTTTTGGAGTTAAGAAATCAATTAAGAGAACTACGTATTCAAAATAAAAAAGAATTTGAAGCAATCTTAACCGATAAACAACTAAAAAAACTTGAAACTCTCAAACAAGAACGCAGACAAGAGTTTGCAAAAAGACATCGAGCAGGCATGCATAAAAGACCACCTGTAAGATGTGAATGTAATTGCGGTTGCAATGAAAAATAATAAAATATGGCGCGGATGAGTTTACTCATCCGCGCCTTTGATTGTAGCAAAATTAATTCTTTACACGCTTTAAATTGTATATGCGAATAAATTTTTGCCCTAATGTTCAATATTTTACTTCAAATAACGGTTACTATAAATCAGAAAACGGTAATCCGATAGGTACTGTTACGCAGATGTTTCGTCCCGATTTAGATTGGAACAGGTTTACTGATTTTATGGTAAAGCATTTTAAGAATAAGGATAAAGTACAAATTTTACAGTTTGCCGCATCTGATGGATCTGAAGCTTATACTCAAATTATTACTTTGTTGGAAAATTTTAAAGGACAAAATATTGATAAATTTTTTCCTATTGAAGCTTATGATATTGATAAAAATATGTGTGATGTAGCAAATAGCGGTTTGTTAAATATGAATTTTATCGATTTAAAAAAGTTTAATGATAATAATATTGATGTTGACAAATATTTTGAATTTTATTCTGACAAAAATATTAATATTCTCAATGATACTTCTGAGCATTTTCAAACTTATAAAGCTCTGCCGATATTGACCGAAAATGTAAATTTTCATCAGGGTGATATGTTTGACGTTAGTAAAAAACATACGGATGATTCTAATACCGTAGTGTTATGTCGTAATATTCTTGATTATTTAACAGATAGAGAGGTTGAAAACTTTATGATGTATAATTCTTTCAATCTTAAAAAAGGCAGTTTGTTTGTAACAGGTGAAATTGATGAACATCGAGTTGAGTCTATTATAATGCGAAACGGATTTGTAAAAGTGTTGCCGCATGTTTTTATGAAAGCTTAGGTTGATTATTCTGTTTCGGTAAGAAGCAAGAAAACCTTGATTTAACAAGAAAAAAGACCTTCTTAATAAGGTCTTTTTTTATGGGGCGCCTGATGGGATTCGAACCCATGCATATCGGAACCACAATCCGAGGTCTTAACCGCTTGACGACAGGCGCCATTGATTACTATCCCATAATAGCATGAAAATATTTTTTGTCTATAGAAAATTTAATATCTTGAAAATTTACATGGAAATTGTTCTTTTTTTATACAATCTATTATTTTTTCGCCTGTTTTATTTGCGTATTCATATCTTGAGTAATTATCAAAAACTTTTTTTACGCTACCATTTTTAGAAACTATGCTTAATTGATATTTGGTTTCGGTTCTTCTGTTATATTTAGATCCTCTGCGTACCGAATAACTGTCAATAATTATATGATCAATGTGTTTTGCTATTAATGATTTATGTGTTGACTCAATCCCGTATATGTTTTTGGTTTTTAATAAACAATATTTCCAAGGTGATGTACATTCAAATGTTGCGTCAGTGTTTATAAAAAAGGTCATGAAAAAAAATATTATACCGGCTAAAAGCATTTGAATTCGTCTATCTTCAAAATCAATATTCATTTGTTCTCCGTTTTATTTAAAAAAGCTCCGATAAAGGAGCTTTTTTATTTATATAATATTAGTTAATTCTTTGAAACATATATCCGATTCCGCGAGCTGTAAGGATTAGCTCAGGGTTAGCGGGGTCTGTTTCCAATTTTGAACGTAATCTTGAAATATGAACGTCAACTACGCGGGTATCAATTCTGTGATCAGGCGGATAAGCCCAAACGTGCTGCAAGATTTCGTTTCTTGAAAAAGCTTGACCTGAATTGTTTACCAAAAGTTCTAACAAACTGAATTCCATGCCTGTAAGTCTGATTCTTTCGTTTTTACGGTAAACTTGACGTCTTGCTGTGTCAATCTTGATATTGCCTGTTGTGATAACGTTTTTGGTAACTTTTCCTGAAGGAGTAACCATTTCGCGGTTATTTGTTCTTCTTAATACTGCTTTAACTCTTGCTTCCAGTTCTTTAGGGCTGAAAGGTTTGATTACATAATCGTCAGCTCCTAATTCTAAGCCTGTAATTCTTTCGGAAACATCGCCTAAAGCTGTCAAGATAATAATCGGAACATCAGAAGATCTTCTTACTTCTCTTGTTACTCCGTAGCCGTCCATTTTAGGCATCATAACGTCTAATACTACTAAATCAGGGTTATATTTGTTGAATGCGCTTACTGCTTCTTCACCGTCTTGCGCGGTGTAAACATCATAACCTGCCATTTTTAAACGGGTTTCCAAGATACGTCTTATACTTGCTTCATCATCAGCTAAAAGAATGCGCTGACGATCTTCTGTTTCATTAGGCATTTCCAAGTTTTCTGTCATAGTCTTTTCCTTACTTACTTAAAATCTTATACAATAGTCATAAACCCTGAAAAATATTACAATTATTAAATTTTATTTATTTTTCTATAGTTTTATAACATTATGTTACACTAATTTAAGAAAAATTGCAAGCATGTATTTATGAAAAATTTTAAAATAAGTTCCATGGGGGAGGGGTAAAATTTACTAATTTCGGATACTTTGTGATATAGGTGCAGCTACCACGGATAATCATTAGTAATCTTCCAACCGCTGCGCATAATAAGCTCTGTACAGGAACTCCCTCCGCTCCAACCTGTACCTTCTTTCCCGCACCTTCTGATAAGTTCGGCTCTTGTTGTATTATCTCCTACTTGATATACGTGTCCGTCGATTTTTACCCCAGTATCTGTAAAATGGAGAGCGAAATAAAAAACATCCCTTCCTACTCTGTTAGGTTCCGATTCTCCATTCAAATCAACAAGTATATATAAATAATTAGTACAATGATTTGTCATACGGAGCACATTCCGTTATTTAGAGAATAACATTCGTCACCAAAAGCGCCTACCAAAATTGTATCTTCTCCGGCAGGGGTTTTTGCATTCCAGGAAAATCGATCTTTTTTTATTGTTGAGCCGTTTAAGTATGGGGCAAAGTAAGTTGCAAAAATCCCGTGTATATCATGGGTCTCTAATCCTCCTTTACAGTAATCTTTTGGTTCATTAAAAACTAATTCATCATCGTTATTTGCCATACGAGCAGCATTTGTAAGTATGGCATAGGCTTCTTTTAATTGAGTTGCCGCAGCTTTTTTCTGATGTGTTGTAATCAAGGTCGGAATAGTCATTGCCGCAACAATTCCGATTATTCCGAGGATAATTAACACTTCTGCAAGTGTAAAGCCTTTTTTCATTTGCCCTCCTTGTTGTGATGTATTACTTCATAGTACTAATATTATAATTCGCGAAAATAAAATTATGCAAAAATATGAAGTAATGTATCACAAAATTATAGCGGATAATATTAAAAAGCTGAGAAAGGCACATAAAATGTCGCAGGAAAACTTCGCGGAAAAGATTAACTGCTCGCGAGAATTTGTCAGCAGAATGGAAAATTTGAAGGAAAAACCGAGCCTTAAAATGTTGTTAAAGCTGTCTTTTCTTTTTAATGTTGAGCCGAAGTATTTTTTTGAAGAGTCTTAGAGTCTTTCTGATACGATTTGTTTAAATTTTTCTAAATCGTCTTTTGTGTCAATACCGACGGGTACAAAATTAACAATGGACGTTTTAATTTTCATGCCGTTTTCAAGCGCTCTTAATTGTTCAAGGCTTTCTGTTTGCTCCAGTGGGGTTTGAGCTAATGTTGTCATTGCTTCTAAGGCTTTTCTTTTATATCCGTAAATCCCTAAATGTCCGTAGAAGGTTGCAAAACCCAAATTTCTTTCAAACGGAATTTTAGAACGGGAAAAATACAGTGCAAAGCCGTTTTTGTCGGTTACGCATTTAACAAGGTTAGGGTTGTTTATTTCTTCTTCGTCTGTTAAAATTCTAATTAGTGTTGAAATATCTGCATTGTCGTCTTCTTTAACGTTTCTTATGACATCGTCTATGCTGTCAGGCTCAATCAGGGGTTCGTCGCCTTGGAGGTTACAGATAAATGATATTTCAGGGTGGCGGGAAACAACTTCCATGATTCTGTCGGAGCCGCATTTGTGCTTGGTTGAAGTCATTTCGACTGAGCCGCCGAATGATTTTACTTCGTTAAAAATTCGCTCATCATCCGTTGCAACAATAATCAAATCGGCAAGTTTTGATTTTTGGGCTTTTTCATAAACCCATTGAATTATTGATTTACCTAAAACTTTTAATAAAGGTTTACCTTCTAATCTTGATGAACCGTATCTTGCAGGTATAATTATTGCTGTTTTTGTCATGTTTAATCCCTCCTTAAAACGACAAATGATGTCCACTGATCTTGCTGAATTTCTTCAACAAGTTCAAGTCCAACGCGCTCGTATGCTTCAATCACCATATTACGTTTTTCGTAAAGAATCCCGCTTAATGACATTTTTGCACCTTGTTTCATTATATTTTTTAAATCACCCATAATTTCGGCAAGAACAAAGTGAAGAATATTTGCGCATACAAAATCAAATTTATCGGTAATTTTATCTGCCGTGCCAAGCTCAAATGTACATTCAACGTTATTTTTTACGGCATTTTCGCGCGCAACATCAATTACCGTATCATCGTTATCGCATCCGTATACGTAAGAGGCTCCGAGTTTTTTTGCCAGAATTGATAAAATCCCAGACCCCATACCGATATCTGCGACTTTATCGCCTTGTTTCATATATTTTTCAAGTGCTTTCATACAAAGCTGTGTTGTCTGGTGGGTTCCCGTACCAAATGCGCATCCCGGTTCAAGTTTTATGGTAACTTCACCTTCTTCAGGTTTGTATTCAATCCAATCGGGAACTACTGCAATTTTATCTGTTACGTGGGTTACGTCCCACTGTTCTTTCCATTTTTTTGACCAGTCTTCTGTTTCCTTTTCTTCCAAGACAAATTCCCAGCTTCCCAATTCATCTTCTGTCATTCCGCGTGAGATAAATTCTTCACGGGACAGGTCTAAAATGTTTTCAATATCATACAGTAAATCTTCATAAGAATCGCCGTATTCGTTTTTAAGAAAAATTTTAAGTGTCCCTTGCGTTGTAGAAACCATTTCTAAGTCTTTGTAAGTTTCTTCGGCAAGTACAATACCTTCACAGTCAAAGTTTTCAAAAAATATTTCTGAAATTAAGTCTTCCATTTCAGGATTGATTTGTAATTTTAATTCGTAATAGTTGTTAGTCATGGTTTTATTATAACATAATATTTTCTTTCGGCGTGGCAGAGATTACCACGGATAGTCTTTAGTAATCTTCCAACCGCTGCGCATAATAAGCTCTGTACAGGAACTCCCTCCGCTCCAACCTGTACCTTCTTTCCCGCACCTTCTGATAAGTTCGGCTCTTGTTGTATTATCTCCTACTTGATATACGTGTCCGTCGATTTTTACCCCAGTATCAACAAAATGGAGAGCGAAATAAAAAATATCCCTTCCTACTATGTTAGGTCCAGAGGGACCGTTCAAGTCGACAACTACATAAAAATAGTTAGTCCCGTGGTTTGTCATAAGAAAGCACATACCGTTATTGGCTAAATAGCATCCGTTCTGAAAGTTTCCTGCCGAAAATACATCTTCGCCTGCCGGAGTTCTAGCCCTCCAATTAGCAATTTTTATTGTAGAACCGCTCATATATGGTGCAAAATAAGTTGCAAAATGCCGTACTTATCATGACTTCCTAAAGTGACATCATATACTTCGGGAAGATTATATGTCAAATTATCATCGGCAATGGCTTGCCTGCTTGCGTTAACCAGCAGTGAATAAGCTTTTTTTAATTGAGTTTCTGTTGATCGTTTTTGGTAATTGCTGATAAGCATCGGAATAGTTACCGCGGCAACAACTCCGATTATTCCAAGGGTGATTAAAATCTCAGCTAATGTAAAACCTAATTTTTTCTCTATCACTTATAATATTCTTATATTATCAATATTAAATGCAAGTATATTATAATTCACAGATTTTGTAAAGTAAATATATATACAAAATCATGGAGTTGTAGTGATGAAAAAGAAATTATCCCGTTCAGGCAGCGGTTGGGCACTGTTTATGCCAAAGACTTTATTAGAACTTATTGATGTTAATCCCGAAACCGATAAGTTGGAAGTTAAGGTAGAAAATAATGTTATAAAGATTACAAAGGCTGAAGAAGACGAAAAAAATCCTCAATAAGTATTGAGGATTTTTAAGTATATAAGACAATACGAAACTCCTAAGATTCTGAATCGAGTTTAGAATAACAGGAGTTTTGTTTTTATACTATTTTGTTTCGATAAATTCAATATTTGGTTTGTATTCGGAACTTTCGTTTTGGATGTTTAGTTTACTTACAATACTTGCGCGTTTTTTACGGAAAAGCATATCTACAAAGGCTTCCAAACGTGTTACAAATCCTGCTTCGCCTGTTTGTTCATCAATTGTCAGGTTCAAAAGTGGTTTGTTAAACTGTTTAGCTCGTCTTGTAATACGTTCAACCATTAACGAATCAGGTCCGCAGCCAAATGCCGTAATTGTAATAACACCGTCAACTTTATTATCTTTTAAGAAGTGACCTGCGCTGCCGGTCATCTCATCTTCATTTGCCCAGTATTTTTCGTTACCGAGGCTTGCAATACCTTCATCAAGCTGTTCGCCTGACAGTTGAAGCGAGGTACAAACTTCAACGTCCATTTTTTCCAATTTATCAAGAACTTTCATACAAACACGTTCATCGTAAATATTATAACCGTGTCCGACCAGTGCGATTGAAATCGGATATTCTTTTGATTTGTTTGCAATAACTACTTTACCTTGAAGTGCGTAGCTCAAAGCTTTTGAATAAGGCATTCCTGATTTTGTCATAACGTAGAAGTTGTTATAACATCTCCATCCTGCTTTAGATGCTTTTTTGATTAGCTTCATATCGGTAATTCCGTATGGTTTTACGCATTCTGCTAAAAATTCATACAATCCCTGATTTTTTTCGGATTTATCCAATGTTGCCTCAATCATTGTGAATGGCTGTTTAATAACGTTTCTCACCAAATCAGGAAGTCCTCTGATTTTTGAGCAGTTATATATTTTATTATCAATAGACTGAAGTGACGGTACAAATATCTTATCAACCCCTTTGTTCAGTAGGTTTAAGATATGTCCGATGTAAACCTTAATCGGCAGACAGGTTTCTGTTACTACAAGTCCCGCACCTTCTGACATTGTTTGTTTAGTTGTAACATCAGATAGTATAATTTTGATGCCTAAATCCGTAAAAAATCCGTAGTAAAACGGATAATTATTGTAAAAAGACATTGCTCTGGGGATACCTATAATTTTTTCTTCAGTTTTTGATTGTGTCATGGCTTAATTTCCCTAATATAAATCTTACTGTTTATATAATATCTCAAAAAAATATTTTTTGACAGTTGAGCGAAATAACTTTATGTTAATAAAACTTAATATTTATTTAAAAAAAAGGCAATTCTTACAGACAAAAAAACTTTATAAGTATATAAGGAATATCTAGGATATATTTTTTACAGGAACAGGATGATTACAAATCAATAGGGAGGACTACGCATGGGCGTTGGCGCAGAAGATTACATCGATAAGATGTTAGTACAAAAGTATCAGGAAGAACGAGTTGACAATCACGACAATATGGAGTCAATGGTTGATCCGAATAAGATGTTGGAAGCTATGAATGATTATGCCGCAACTCTTAGAAACATGATGGAATTGAAACAAAGATTAAATATCGCGTGTTATGCAATTAATGCAAGAACAGCACGTTATCAAAAATCTTTGGGTCGAAGATAATAAATAAGTTTGTGTTGAATTGTGCCTGTTTTTGTTTAAAAATAGGGAAAACACAAGGAGATACACTATGGGAAAAATTATCCTAGGCTCTTCATCTCCCAGAAGAGCAGATATTCTAAAGAAACTAAAATTGGATTTTGAAATTATTCCGTCTTCTTATGTGGAACCGCATGACAAGACGGATTTCTCTTATGAATTTGTGGAAAGTCTTGCGTATAACAAGGCGATTGATGTTGCAAAGGGGATAAAAGAGAATGCGCAAGTTATTGGCGCCGATACTATTGTTGTAATTGATAATAAAATTCTTGGTAAGCCTGCTGATAAGGTTCAAGCGTACGAGATGCTAAAAATGCTCTCCGGAAGAACTCATTTTGTTGTAACCTCCGTTGCAGTAGTTGAATCTCCAAGTCTTGAATTTAGAGTTAAATCTGTTACAACTTATGTAACTTTTGAAGATTTAACGTCTGAGCAGATAAAGTATTATATAGAAAACTTCAAGCCGTTTGATAAAGCGGGTTCATACGGGATTCAGGAACTGCCTGAGGGGTATGTAAAATCGGTTGACGGGCAGTTAGATAATGTTATCGGGCTTCCGTCAGAAACTTTACTTGAGCTATTGACATTTTCAAAAAATAATAAATAATTAATATATGAGACTTGGTTTTTCGCTTGCAGAAACTTTAATAACACTCGGGATTATTGGAATAGTTGCGGCTATGACGATTCCTGTGTTAATTTCTAATACTAACGGTGCAAAATACAGAGGTCAGTTAAAAAAGACATATTCTACTTTAAATCAGGCAGGATTAATGGCTCAGGCAAAGTATGAGTTTGATTATTCGGGTACAAATGAGGTTTGTCCAGAAGCTGCGGCGGATGGCGCTAAACACAGTCCTGAAGAAGTTCACAGTTTTTGCTCTATTTTTAACGGAACATTAGTCGGAGCAACTTATGTCGGTAAGGTTTCCAATTTAAAACGTACGGATTCAAAAAATAAGAATGCGGAAGTTGCGTATTCTCTTGCGACAAAAGAAACATTGCCTGATAATTACGGAGACTTTCTTGCTTATGTGTTGCCAAACGGTGCGATTGTCGCGTTTCATCCCGAGGCAAAAGATTGTGATTTGCCTATCGGAAGACGACCTGTTCAGGAGGTTTTCACAGGCACAGTTCAAGGGTTGTCGTTAAAAAATTGTGTCGGGTTTATTGATGTAAACGGGGTTTCTCTGCCTAACCGTGAAGTTCGCTGTTCGTCAGGAGAGAATAAAGTTGACGCGGGTTCAAATTGTATTGTTGATAATAATGCAAACAGGCTGCTTGATGTTTATCCGATAGTTTTTCATAACGCTACGGTTGAACCTGCATCAGGGGCAGCCCAATTTGTATTAGATACCGCTAAGATTTAATTTAATTAATATATATAATATAAACTCCTAGACCATGCCTTCTTTAACAGCTTTTACTGCTGCTTGAACGCGGTCATTTACGCACATTTTTTGTAAGATTGAACATACGTGTGCTTTTGCTGTGTGAACACTTACGATTAATTCTTTAGCAATTTCAGTATTGCTTTTTCCCGCTACAAGGTGTTTTAGAACTTCAAATTCTCGTTCTGTCAGCGGAATACGGGCTTGTTCGGATACCTGATTGCCTAAAAGACCTACATTTTCTGTTCTCGGAATTGATTTTAATGCAAGGTTTGCTACAACCGAGTCAATCCAGCAAACGCCTTGTGATACGTCTCTTATAACGTCTGCAAGTTTAGAAGGATCAATATCTTTTAAGCAATATGCGTTGGCACCTGAACTTAATGCTGCAAGAACTTCTTCTTCTCTGTCGTGAGAAGTTAATGCTACAATTTTTATATCGGAAGACATTTCTCTTATTTTAACCATAGCTTCAATCCCGTTCATACCGGGCAACCCTAAATCCATCAAAACAACATCCGGGTGTAGTTTTTCTATTTCCCCGAGACCAATTATTGCATCTTCGCATTCCGCGATGACGTTCATATCAGGATTTGCATTAAGTGCGCATCTTAAGCCTACTCTTGTTAATTTGAAATCCTCTACAATAATAATTGAAATTTGTTTTTGATCTGTTACCATTTTTTAACTCTCCATCTTTATTAAATAATAGGGGGATAACCCTTTCTGATTAAGTACAAATGTATATCTAAAACAAAAGAAATGAATTAGACAGTCGGGTAATATTAACATGTTGCGGTATTAATATTTTCTTATGATATAATCTTTATACATAGGGAGATATTTATGTTTAGATTATTTTTTAAAAGAGAGAAGTCAGAAACTGTAGTTAAAGATGCTGAATTGAACAAGGTTTATGAGGCATTAAAAAAAGCTTATCCGTTTGAAAATATTTCGGAAATGAGAAAGAAATACCTTTCCATGCACATTCAGAAATATGGGTATTTGACATATCCTTACCAGAAGGCGTTGGATGAATTGACAAATGAAGAAACGCTTTTTGCGCTTGAAGAAAAATGGAAACAAAATAATGTATTTAAAGACGGTAAATTCCATTTTAAAAATAATCAAATAAGTCCGTTGTCAAGAAATCAGGAAAAACATTCTGATTGGTTTAAGAAAGAAGGACATAATATCAAGCTTATTAACCTTGCCGCACTCGGTAACGGCAATAAATCATCTGAAACAGGTAAGTTTTTTGACTGGTTAAAACAACTGTTAATTCTTCCTACCGGAAACCTTGACAGTAAAATATATAATACAACCATATATTTAATACCGTTTCACCCCAGAGAATTTGGCTGTGCATATCTTCCGAAAAGCAGCGAGGTAAGTTCAAAACTTAATGATTCACATATTGAAGAACTTACAGGCATGGATGTAAAACAGCAGGTTCAAACATTTATAGAAATGGCTCAGCTTGCGGGACATCCTGTGATTTATGATATTCTGCCGCAAACGGGAAGATTTTCGAAATTCGTGCTTGCAAATCCTCAGGTAGCAAGGTGGTATGATATAACTGAACTTCAAAAACAGTTGGTTGCTAAAGTTGATGAAGTTGCGGAATTTTTATCAAAAAATAATGATCAGGATGATATTCAGATTGTTAAAGATATTTATATTCAGCATCTTCAAGGAAATTCAGGTGACTTAAGTCCAGCATTCCAAGAGCTTTACAACAACTTTGAAGGAATAATGTCCGAACATAAAAAACAGTTTTCAAATACAATGCTTTCAAGGGCTTTTCAAATAAAAATTCATAAGCGCGTAAAAGAAATTGTTGCAAATGTTCATGAATTTAAAAATGATAAGAAGAAACTTGAAGAAAAAGATATAACAAAACAAATTGATACCATTCAGGTGCTAATGGAAGAAGGCTTATGGCCTGCTCCGGGTGGAGCATGGTGTTCTGCGGGGGTCCCTGTTTATGACGGTATGAGCGAATGCGGTGGCTATCCGATGTTTAAACACTATGATTACAAAGGGGATGATGTAACGTCATTCGCAAACCTTGATTGCCAGACTCCGTATTACTTTGTTAATCTGGAAAACGGTAAATTCAATGATGATGTAATTGATTTATTTATTGATAGTATGAAACAATTGCAGCATGATTATAATTTTGACGGATTCCGAGTTGACCATATAGATCATGTCGTTGATGAAGTTTCTGAACGTAACGGTGTTCCTATCAGTTATAGAGCACCAAGGGTTGTGTTAAATAAATTAAACTCAACAATGAAAAAGAAAATCCCTTATTTTGCAACTTTGGCAGAATATATGCTTTGGGATAACTTTTATAAAGAATATCACCAGGATATGAAGTTTGACCTGTTGTGGGGTAACGATATTGTATCGCAGTTTGATAAAACCCCTGAAAAAATTATGGATGATAATCAGTATCTTGCCGCATATAATGTTAAATTTAAAAAAGGAAACATGCTTTCAGTTTTAAAAACTTACAATAACCAAGACGGCGAATTTCACTGTATAGACCAGTATCCTGCCCAGTTAGGAGAAAACGGCGCATTATATAAATGGGCAAAATATAAACTTCTCCCAGGGGGTAAATACGCTCAACGTCCTATGCTGTATGTAGACGGAGATGAAAGCTTTACGCAAGGCGGAACGGAATATACAATCGGTGAAGAAGTTGCGATGATGCGTTCCGATAACGAGGATTTTTATAACAAGTTTGACGCTATAGACAGATTTGTTAAAAGTAATAATATAATTACTCAGGGCGAGGCTCAGATAATCGTAGAAGATGAAGACGGTTTTTGCGCATGGCTTATTACCCGTGAACCGATGAGAAAAGCTTACCTGGTAGTTTCAAACTATAAATATCCGACCGAAAAGGTTACAAAAACAGCGCCTACAGGCGAATGTTACCGAGAAATCGTTGAGGGTTATACGATATTTGATAAAGAAATTTATATCCCGAGTGATTATGATCTTAAAAACGAGTATGTATTGATTGAAAAAGACTTCCAAGCACAAGAAACCGAAAACTCCGACAGTATTCATTTTGACAAACTTGAACCGGGAGAATTCAGAATTTTTGAGCTTGAAAGAGGGTAAGTTGTTACAATTTTTTACAAAGTCTGAAATCTAATAATAATACATATTTTAACGATTATAATTACAAAAAACTAATCCCTAAGGATTAGTTTTTTGTAATTAATGTTATTTTACTAGTTAATTTGGGTTTATTATTTATATAAGAATTTAAAAATCATTCAAATGGTTGACAGATTTTTGAAAAAATAGTAATATAATCAAAACGTAAAGCGTATTATAAGTTAAACTTATTTAAAGAAAGGTGAAAAAATTATGACAAAAAGATTCGGTTTTACTTTGGCAGAAGTATTGATCACTTTAGGTATTATTGGTGTTGTAGCAGCAATGACAATCCCTACATTGATTGCAAACACAAACGGTGCAAAATTCCGTTCACAATTTAAGAAAACAATTTCAACATTGAACCAGGCAGGTTTGATGGCTCAAGCTCAGTATGACTTTGACTATGCAGGTACTACTGAAAAATGTACAGGTACAGTTGCTACCGATGCAGGTCAACACCCTGAATCAGTAATGTCTTTCTGTGCAATTTTGAACGGTACATTAACAGGTCAAACTTACCAAGGTGCTGTTACAAATATTAAACGCAGCAACAACGGTGCAGAAGAAGCTTATGCTATTAAAACAGTTTCTGCTTTAACAAAAGCAACTGCGGAAGCTTACTTAGCTTACACATTAGCTGACGGTTCAATTGTTGCATTCTCAGCTGATGCTCAAGGTTGTGAACTTCCTATCGGACAACAATTAACTAAAGCATATATCTATAATGATCACCCTGAATGCTTAGGTTTTATCGACGTAAACGGTGCAACATTACCTAACAGAGAAGTTTCTTGTTCAGATGATACAAAAGATGCTCAAGATGTAACTACTCCATGTGCAGTTAAAAACGATGCTAACCACATGACAGATATCTTCCCTGTATTCTTCCACGATGCAACCGTAGAACCTGCTTCAGCAGCTGCTAAATATGTATTAACAACTTCTAAATAGTCCTCGCCGGACGTGTTGAATACATAAGTGTTTCAACATAGAAGGAAAAATATTTGAGGCGGAACAAATATTTGTTTGTTCCGCCTTTTGTATCTTGTCACATTGAACTTTACAAAACGAACCCAAATTTTTGTCATTCTGAACTTGATTCAGAATCTGTCAATGTTGGTTTTTCCAGAAAGGGGACATTGACATTGATAGACTCCGTATCAAGTACGGAGTGACAATGATTGAATGGTGTTATTATGCTCAAGCTCAGAATGACCTGTTTATAGTGTTTCCCCTTAATATTTACCCCTTGATATTTATACCCCCTCGTGATATCCTAAAATTGCTGAATATAAATAAGAAAGAAGGATATTATTATGTCAGAAGTAAGAGTTAGAATAGCACCGTCACCAAGCGGTAACTTACACGTTGGTACTGCTCGTACCGCTTTATTTAATTATTTATTCGCAAAGAAAAATAACGGTAAATTTATTTTAAGAATTGAAGATACTGATGCTGAAAGAACTTCTCAAGAATATATCGATAATATTTTTGACAGTTTGAAAGCTTTAGGCTTAAACTGGGATGAAGGTCCTGATGTTGGCGGACCTTACGGACCATATACACAATCAGAACGTTTCGATATTTACCCGAAATACGTTCAACAGCTTTTGGATTCGGGCTTTGCGTACGAATGTTTCTGTACACCTGAAGAACTTGAAGAAGAAAAAGCTCAGGCAACTGCCGAAAAAAGAGCTTACGTTTATTCTAAAAAATGTGAAAACTTAACAGAAGAAGAAAAAGCAAAACTAAGAGCCGAAGGCAGAAAACCTGCAATCAGATTTAATATTGCAAAAGCTCAAAAAGCATTCCATGATTCTTCAATCTTAGAATTTGAAGACCTTGTGAAAGGTAAATTACACATGGATACTGACCTTTTAGGCGACTTTGTTATACAAAAATCGAACGGAGCACCGACTTATAACTTTGCTGTTGTAATTGATGATGCTTTGATGAAGATTTCTCACATTATCCGCGGAGAAGACCACATTTCAAATACTTATAAACAAATTTTAATCTTTGAAGCATTAGGATTAGAAGTTCCGAAATTCGGACATTTAGGTATGATTTTGGCTCCGGACAGAAGTAAATTATCAAAACGCCACGGTGCTACTGCTGTTTCTGATTTTGTTAAACAAGGTTACTTAACAGAAGCTTTGATAAACTTTGTCGCGCTTTTAGGCTGGGCACCGTCAGACGGGGAAGAAATTAAGCCTGTTGAAGCTATCGCTCAAGATTTTAGAATCGGTGAAATATCTTCATCAAATTCAATCTTTGAATACGACAAATTAAAATGGATGAACAGCCACTATATCAAGATGTTACCTATGGATACATTGAAAGAAATGTTAAAACCGTATTTAACACAATATAATTTAGATGAATTAACAGACGAACAGTACACAAAAATGGTTGAAATAACACGTGAACCGTTAACCTTGTTATCTGATATAACAGATGCTGTTCCGTATTTCTTTGGTAAAGATGTTGAAATTCAACCTGAAACCCAAACAGGAACACTTGATACTGAAACCGCTCAAGATGTTTTGAAAGATTTTGTAAAAAGAGCAAAAGATTGGGAATGGACGGAAGAAAATCTTCACGAAGTTCTTGCAACTTTCAGAGCTGATTGGAAAGAAAAAGGTGTTAAACCTAAAGTTACGATGTGGGCGGTTAGAGCAGCGATTACAGGAAGAACCTGCGGGGCTGATATGGTCGGAATCCTTGAAATCTTAGGAAAAGACACATCATTATATAGAGCAAATAAATCTATTAAATAAATTATAAAAGGCGCCGATGAAAAATTTCATCGGCGCCTTCTTTGTTAATTCTGTGTAACCTGGTTTTCACCAAGTATAAAAACTTTCCAGTTTGCGGATTCTTCTTTTATCGGTTTATAAAAATCTTTTACAAGTATTTGCTGTGTTTGGATTGGGTTATAGCCTTGAGATTTGAGAAATTCTTCGAACTTTTCCGCGTTTTTTACATATTTTTTCTGTTTTATAATCGGGTAGAATGCGCGTTTCTTGCCTGCAATCTCGCAAAGCATAATGTTTATAATTTTGTTATAATCGATTTCATAGCCGCTGTTTATGGTCATATCAAGGATGTAATTTAGGTTATCGCTTGTTGTTATTGAAAAATATGCAAGAATGTTTTTCTCATCTTCAATAACATAGCGCATTTTATAAACATCTGTCAAACCTTTAAAAAACACTTCCTGAAACTCTTTGTCATATCTTTGTAACGACGGTTTATACATATTTATAAGTTCAGAGTTATACAATTCGGCTACTTGTTTAGAGTCCGAATTTTGGGCATATCGCCAGCGAAGCTCGGATTTAACAGGTGTCGGTTTTTCTATCTTCCAAAGTGTTTCTGAAGCGCACTGTCTGAATCCGCAGCCGTTTATAAACAAGTTAAACAATTCGTCGTGGCACTCATCTATTGTGACCGTAAACGACAGAGCTCCTTTTGAGCCGTATTTTTGAACAACAAAATCTACAAGCTGTTTTCCCGCATCGTAAAGGTTTTCTTTAAAAATAAGTCTTGTTATATTAATTTTACGAGGATTTCCTGCTGTTGTTACAACTGTTATTAACCCTAAGATTTCTTTTCCTTCAACAAGAATAAAGGATTCTGATTTGAACTTCATAGAAAGCGGCAGCATTGCATTTATAAATCCTGCAGGTTCTTCTGTTATTGATTTTGCAAGTTTGTCGTTATCGTCCGTGCAAAGGTATGATACGAGTTTTTTCAGCTTTCTGTAATCAAAATACGTCAATCTTCTTATTTGCATAACTATATTATAGTATTTTTGATGATCTTGTGCAACTCCTATTTACCCCCCATTTTCTTTGTGATAAAATAACTGTACAGAAGGGAATCGAGGTTGATTATGGATAATTTAAAGATTTATCTTGATAAAGATATTGATCAGGATTTGATTAAGGGTAAAAAGATTGCCATAATAGGTTTTGGCTCACAAGGCTATGGTCAATCAATGAATTTGAAGGATTCGGGTTGCGAGGTTGTTTTAGGCTTAAGACAGGGCGGAAAGTCTGATATTAAAGCTAAAAATTACGGTTTTAAAACAATGACAATCGAGGATGCCGTAAAATGGGCAGATATCGTTCAGGTTTTGATTCCTGATGAGTTGCAGGCAAGGGTTTATGAAGAACAAATTAAACCTAATATGCGCGCAGGTCAGTATTTGATGTTTTCTCACGGGTTCAATATTCATTACAAAAAAATTGTGCCGCCGTGTGATATAAATGTGATTATGGTTGCGCCGAAAGGGCCGGGGCATACCGTCAGAAGCCAGTATGAAGAAGGTAAAGGTGTACCGTCTTTGATTGCGATTTACCAAGACCCTTCAGGTGATTCCAAAGAGGTTTCACTGTCTTACGCATCAGCAATCGGTGCAGGGCGCGCAGGGATTATTGAAACCTCATTTAAAGAAGAAACAGAAACCGATTTATTCGGTGAACAAGCTGTTATTTGCGGCGGTGTTTCAGCCTTGATGAAAGCAGGATTTGAAGTCTTAACTGAGGCAGGATACTCGCCTCACATGGCTTATTTTGAGGTTCTGCATGAAATGAAACTTATCATCGACCTCGTAAACCAGGGCGGGCTTGCCGATATGAGATATTCGATATCTAATACCGCTGAATACGGTGATATGACACGCGGTCCGAAGGTTATCGGTGAAGCTTCCAAAAATGCGATGAGAGAAATTTTAAAAGATATTCAGTCAGGCAAGTTTGCCGATGAATTTACAACCGAAATGGCGTCAGGATGCCGTAATTTTAACAGATTACGTGAAGAAAATGCCTCACACCCTATAGAAAAAACAGGTGAAGAAATACGTTCTTCTTTTGTTTGGGGGCAGGATAAGATTATAAATAAGGATAGGAATTAATTATGTTCAACACGGAAGATTTATATGAAGTAGTTATATTTTCAATAGGTGATACAAAAGCAGGTACTAAAATGGGTAAATTGCAGCTTAAAAATACCGTTGATAATACCGTTTTAAACTGTATTTTGTGGGAAGAAACTCTGAACCGTTTTGATGCTAAAATATTTAGAACAGGGAATTTAGTCAGAATAGTTTCTGCTAGTTTTAACGAAAAGTTCAATAATTGCCTTGTTTCGGCACTTGAGCTTGTGAAAGAATCAAAATTAGGACTTGACGCCTCTGAAATTGAAAAATACTGGGCAAAACTTCAATCATATATTTCAAAAATAAAAGACGAAAAGTTGAGAACTTTTGTGTCTTCTCAATTTTCACAGTATGAAAACGAGTTTAAAACAAAACCTGCAGCAAAACTTATGCACCACAATTATGTAGGCGGTCTATTGGTTCATACCGTTGAGTGTGCTGAGTTTGCCGAGCTTAATATGTCTAATTTCAGCTATAAGTTGAATGAAGATGAAGTTTATGCAGCTTGTTTATTGCACGATTTTGGTAAAATCTTTGAATACACGGTTGATACCGAAACAGGCTTGATAGATTATGCGCAAAATTTTCGTGAAGAATGGATTTCACACTCTCAATACGGGTTCTGTGTTTGTATGAGCGCTGGTTTTAAAATGGTTGCTAAAATGATTGCATCTCACCACGGAAGAGCTGAATGGGGTGCGATTATCGATTTAAACCAAAAAGATTTGGAACCTGAATTATATGTAATTCACTTTATTGATAATTTGTCCGCAAAATTCGGAAAAATCAATACCGCAATGCTTGAGGGGTAAATGTTTCAGTATTGCAGGAAGTTGTTAGGTTATATTCGGTATGTTTTTTAATAATTTTTGCATACCTTCGCCGATTCTTCTTGCATCTACTTCTTCGAAATTCTGAAAATATGATGCAAGGTTTGTATGACCGTTTTCATATTGTCTTTTGGCTGATATAATTTTTTTAGCAAAATTGTGATATTTCTTTGGTAAGTCCTCTATACTGAATCTTTTCATACCAAAAATTGATAAACAATCTTCAATACAACTTTGTGCTACTGCTGCGTTAAAACCACTCTTCGCGCGGGGATTTAACTTTCTCAATGTTTCTATAAATGAAGGGCTTTCCATTTCCGAATCCAAAATTCTTTTTTACTTCTTTAAACAAGGCTTTTAAATAGTCTTCATCACGTTCTATTTTTCCTATTTCCTTGTATCGATTAAGGATTTCTTTTGTTTCGGTTATTGTGTGATATTATCACGCATGAATGCTTCTTGAAACATCTTCTGGACACGTTTCAAATAGTTATTATCAGCCTTTTTCTTAACCGCTAATACTTGCCCCCTATTGCTAACGTTCCTAAACCTCCTAAAATTAATGCTGCTTTGTTTGTTTTAGTGTTTGGAGTTCTTTGATTAAATTGAGATGTAAAATTTATTTTATTAATCATAAGATTCCTTTTTAGTCATTCATAGAGTCAAGGTATTCATTAAGTACTTTAAATCTGAATTCTTCCAGCTTGATTTTCTTTTGAATTAATCTTTCAGTTAATTCTGGCTTACCATCTCCTAAATCCGCGATGACTTTATCGATTTCTGCTAATTGGTTATCGCATTTTTCAAGAGTTGCTTTAAGTTTTTCTGATTTTGGAGCCTCTTGTAATGTTTTTTCAACAGTTTGAGAAGCTTGATTTTTATTAACAATTTTATCGCGAATGGCACCTATAAGTCTTCCTGCTGCTCCTGCTAATAATGCGCCTGTAGTAAGAGCAACCGCAAGGACAATTTGTTTTGACCTAATAAAGTTATTTAATTTTGTTTTCGATAGCGGCTGTCCTAATTTTTGAAATACATCGGCGCTGTTTTCTTTTAAAAACTTGCCAATAGTATGTCCTGAATATGCAGCACCAATACCTGCTCCAAGTATTGTTCCCCATTTTTTACCTGCGGAGGTTTTCTGGTACTGATTGTCTTGTGGTGTTAAATTAATACTTGTCATCTTACTTCCTTTCTACTTTTCTACATATTTATTAAAATCAGGAACAGATAAAAATTGCTTCCCTTCCTGCTTTTCCACCATTTTTAAATTGGAATTTACTTTTCTTCATAAATGCCTGAAGTTTGTAAAATGTTACAAAATAAATAAAAATTTACGTTACGAAACATTTTGAGTCATGGAGCATGGTTTATGCTAAATTAAAGGTATTAAACGGATATATTTAGGAATAGTTTTAAGGAGATAATGAATGTCTGAATATCTGAGCAAAGAAGAGATAAAACAATGGAGAAGTTCATTAGAAAAAATTACATTAGAGGAATTTGCTGCGAGATTAGGGAAAAAAGTTGAAGAAAAAAAAGAAACCAACGACCTTATAGATATTGTTTTGCACGGTAAACCCGTAGTGTCTGATATTCCGAATTGGAATTCTAAGGTTGAACGTTTAAGTGCTATCGCTGATAAAGCTTATGAAAAAGAAAAAGAGCTTTATGTTTCACCTTTCTCTGCTCAAAATCTTAAAATTGATGAGCCTGAAGTAGAAAAACAAACGGTTAAAAAAGAAGCTCCTGTTAAAAAAGCTCCAGCTGCTAAAACAGTTAAACCTAAAAAAGCTGAAAAAACGATTAAAGCTGTTAAAGAAGAAGTTCTGTCCGAAACTAAAACAGGTGATGTTGTAAGAGATGAGGTTAGAGTAGTATTTAAAAAAGCTCTGACAGACAGAGAACAAAAAGTTTTTGATTACTTTGCCGCTAATAAAAATAAGATTGTTTATGCTAAAGACTTAGCTAATCTTTTAGACTTACCAAGAGATTATGTTTATAAGTATATTAAAAACTTAAGAGCAAAAATCGATGGCGAAGCTCTTAAAAATGCAGATAAAGGCGGTTTTGTTTTATCAATATAAGTTTATAAAAAAGGCGGCGGATGAATGTCATCCGCCGCCTTTTTTATTGATTTCTTATTTTATTTCAAGTGTTGCACCAACAAATTCAAGTGCTTTTTTGGTTAAATCCGCTTCTTTTTCTGAAACATTAGTCATAATTTCTGCAGGGGTTGAGTTTACGATTGTCTTTGCCGCGTTATAGTCAATCCCAGTGATTTGTCTTAATGTTGCCATAACTGTTGCTTTATTTGCTCCTGCATCAACAAGTATAAGTTTTTTACCTTTTGAAACAGGTTCTCTTTTTATAACTGATACCTTTTTTACGGGTTTTAGCTTTGTTGTATATTTTGATATGTCAAAATTATCCATATCAAATCCATAGCGTTTTTTTAGGAAATCGCGCAAAATTATGATTAACATTATAGCGATACCTGCGTATAAAAATTTCATATCCATAATATTTAACGCTCCGTATAATCTTCTTACTTACAAATTTATAATATCACGGCGAGGTTTAAAAATCAAATAAAGGTGCCCGGAAAAACCGAACACCTTTAAATAGTTTTTAGAGTTGAAAATCAAACTATTTGATTTCGATAACAGCACCAGCTGCTTCAAGAGTTTTCTTGATTTCAGCAGCTTCTTCTTTTTTGATGTTTTCTTTAACTGCTTTAGGAGCTGCTTCAACTAGATCTTTAGCTTCTTTTAAGCCTAAACCTGTTAAAGTTCTAACTTCTTTTAATACAGCGATTTTCTTATCAGCTGGAACAGAAGCTAAGATAACAGAAACTTCAGCGTCAGCATCTTCAGCTGGAGCTGCTGCTGCAGGAGCTGCTGCAACTGCTACTGGAGCTGCTGCAGAAACACCGAATTTTTCTTCCATAGCTTTAACTAATTCAGCTGCTTCTAATAATGTTAATTTTTCAATTGATTCTAAAATTGATTCTACACTCATTGTTTTTCTCCTTTTATTATTTTTTTGTTTTGTACGAAGTGATTTTTAAGCGCAAAGGCTTAATTTATGCTGCGTTAAGCAGCTTTTTGATCTCTGACAGCTGCCATAGCTCTTGTAAGTTGTGACATAACTGCGTTGATAGATCCAACGATACCAGATGCTGGTGAGTTGATTGATCCAAGCATTTTTGCAAAAAGTTCTTCTTTTGAAGGAAGTTCTGCCAATGCTTTTGTTTCTGCTTCTGTTAATAATTTACCGTCTAATACGGCACCAACGATAGCGCCTTTTTTAGATTCTTTGATAAATTTAGCAACAGCTTTAGCAGGAGTTACAGGATCTTCAAAACCGAAAGCCAAAGCGATAGGACCAGTCATTTTTTCAGCTAATGCTTCGTATTCGGTACCTTTAACAGCGATTTTAGCCAAAGTGTTTTTTGTAACCATATAATCGCCGCCTGTTTTTTGGATTTCACGTCTTAACTTTGTGATATCTTCAACAGTAAGTCCTTGATACTCAGTGATAACTGCAACTTGCGCCTTTTCGATTTTTGTTTTAATAGCATCTATTTTTTCTGTTTTAAATGCTTTTGTTGCCATTTTTAGCTCCTTTTTTATGTTATCGACCTTGTTAAAAACTAAAAAAGATTTTGCTTTTCTAGTTTTCGCCGCAAAATCTTACACAAATCAATATAAAACTATTTACATTTCTGGTGTAACCTCGATTAGCTGGATTATTAAGGACTTTGGGTTTTGCTTTTTTACAAGCCTCGGGGTCAAGTTCTTACAAACCTTTCGGTTTCTTCCCTGTGCCCTTTGTGCCCGCCGCCCGCTAATTGTCTACGGCTGTATGTCTAATATATATTAAAGGTAATAAAAAATCAAGTAAAATTTTAACAAAAATATACATTATAACGGCAATTTTTGACTTGAACGTGTTTTAATTAATATATGGTAGTAGAAAATAATAAACCTTTGCCAAATCATAATATGCATTACGGCACGCAAAACCTTGTGGGGGTAATTGATGCGCCAGATGTTATTAATAAGCATTCTTATTATTCCAAAATTGATGCAAAAAAGATGTATGATGACATTCAACAGGATACTTATATCAGGCTAAAACGAGCTCCGGAACCTAAAAAAGGCGGTGTGCCGAAAGTTTTGAAATATTTGACGGGAGTAATCGGATTTGCAAGCATTGTTCTTTTTGGAAAAAGCATTAAAAACGGTATTGTGAAGTTTATTAAAAATCTTCCAAAATAGGTTTATTCTTTAACTTCGAACTCTTTTAATCTTGTGTATATGATTGGTGAAAATTCTTTTGTTGTAACAATATCAATGATTTTGTAAGAATTTGGCATTGATAAAAGCGAAGGACTTGATATGTGGTAAACTCCGTCGTTCATGTTTTCGGAATTCACGTGAAAATGTCCTGAAATTACCGCTAAAACGTTATGATATTGAGAAAGGATTTTTTGATAATTCTCTACTTTGTAAGTTTTATGAGTTCTAAGTGCGGATTCAACTCCTTGCGGATATTCTACAGGAAAATGCTGTAGTATAACTACTTGTTTTTTCTTTTTGTCATACTGAGCAAGTTCTTTCTCAAGCCATTTCAGTGTATCTTCTCTGTAATATCCGACAGAACCCGGGATAATTTCTTTTGCTCCGTCAACAACCAAGAAAATGAATCCGTTTTTTCTGAATTTGTAGTTAGGTTTATTTTGCAGATAAAAAGGGTTTGCTTCATGCAAAATTTCGTAGTATTTGACTTTTGATAATCCGCCTGATTTGTAAACATCATGGTTTCCAACTGCTACATAGTATGGAACTTTTAGTTTTTTTATCTCTTTTGCAAATACTTTTAAGTTTTCTTCTTTAGGGTTTGCGATATTATCACCCGTAAATACTACAAACGAAATTTCGGGTTGAGAATTTATATCATCAATTGCTGCTTTTAAGACATTTACAGAATATTCGGAGTTTGCAGAAAGATGTGTATCCGTAACTTGTGCAAATTTGATATTATCAGCTAAAACTGCACAATTTGAAAATGCTAAACTCATTAACAATCCGACAATTAATAATAAAAATTTTCTCATAAAAAACTTCATTCTCCCTGCTGAAATTATATCATAAAATTAAAATATGTGTTAAAATATAAGCATTATGAGATTAGATAAGTTTTTAAAAGTATCAAGATTAATAAAAAGACGTACTGTTGCGAACGAAGTGTCAGATATGGGCAGGGTTTTTATTAATGATAACCCCGCAAAACCGGCTAAACAAATTAAAGAAAATGATATTATCACAATTGAATATGCAAACCGTACTGTTAAGGCAAAAGTTCTAAAAGTACCGACAGGTAACGTTAGCATTCAGGAATCTTCGACTTTATATGAGTTGTTATCAGATTAGTTATTTACATTTACGTTTATTTTTGTAACTTAAATCTGAACAGTATTGGTAATCAAGATTTCCAGTTTCAAGTACCCATCCTGCACAAGAGCCTGCGGATCCTATATCTTGCATGCAAGATTCTTTGAATCTGTGCCAATATGAGGCGTTTTCATCTGCAATATTACCAATTGGAGATACTCCGTCTTGAAATATTTTAAATCCGAATAAATCTCTATTGTTAGTGTTTGGACCGCTTAAGCCGTTTATGTCAACTAGTAATATTCCGCAGTGATAATAAAATCTACCGGCTCCGGTTAAGTCTTTTGAAGCTTTACACCAATTTTCTGAATAGTTATCTCCTGCATAAATGCTAAAATATAATATAGTTCCGTCTTTTAATGTGTAGGCTGTTGTGTAATTATTGTTAGCTCCTAAATAAAAATATTTTGATTTAATAGTTCTATACTTGTATTTTGTTTGTACTTTTAACTTTTGTATATTTAAATATCTTGAAAGTACTTCAGGAATTGCTTTTTGGCAACTTTCCAAGTTTCCGGAATGAAATGTTGAAGCATCACACCACATGTCAACAGTTCCTTCTTCTTCTACAGCTTGTTGAAAAGCTTGGTTTAATACTGCGTAAGTTTTTAATAGTTTAGTGTATGCTGTCCTATCATAATTTTTCTGTAATAAACCTGGAATTGTTAAAGCTGCAACAACTCCGATGATTCCAAGTGTTATTAAAATCTCTGCTAATGTAAATGCCTGAAAGCTAATTGCAGTACGGGTTTTTGCTCTACCCCCCCCCTAAAGTGCGCTCTATGATTGGGTTTTGCATAATGTTCTCCTCTTGCGTTTTATTATTACATAATATTTTTTTTGAGTAAATTAGTTTTAAGAAATGTAACAACTTAAATCTTTTCTGAAATAATGATTTCCAAAAATACTTTATTAAAATATAAGAGAGTATAACGGAGAGCATATTATGAATAACAGAATTGATGGCGCAGGTAGAATTAATAATGATATTAAGATTAACTTAACAGGTATAAAAGATAATGTAAAAACAACCGTAAACAGCACATTCGGTGACGGTTTTGCCGTTAAAGATACGGGGTTTGTTTCTGTCGATTCAAGGTTTCAGAGTTTAGCTGCCAAGTTTGATTTTGAAGCTCCGAAATATCCGAAAGGCGGATTTGCTCAGTTTAATCCTACAGAATCTGATTATCAGACGATGAAACATTTAGACGGTGTTTTAGATTGCCCAGAACAACAATATTGTGAAACTTAGTGTCTGAATAAGCAATAAAAAAGAGCCGATATGTATATCGACTCTTTTTTTTATTAATTGTTTTGTTTGATTATACAGCGTAAACACTAACTTGTTTTCTGTCGCGTCTGTGAGGTTCAAATTTAACCGTACCGTCAATCAATGCAAACAATGTATCATCAGAACCGATACCTACATTGTTACCCGGGTGAATTTTTGTTCCTCTTTGTCTGACAAGGATGTTACCTGCTTTAACAGCTTCTCCGCCGAATTTTTTAACGCCTAAACGCTTCGCTTCGGAGTCGCGGCCGTTACGGGTTGATCCCATACCTTTCTTATGTGCCATTTTTCATTTTCTCCTTTTAAGTTTGTACTGTAACGATATTAGGCTGCTTATTCTGCTGCAGCTGTTTCTTCACTTGCAGACTTTTTAGCTGATGTTCTGATTTTTGAAATCATAACTCTTGTAAAGCCTTGTCTGTGACCTTGTTTTTTTCTGTAACCTTTTTTAGGTCTTTGTTTGTAAACGATAATTTTCTTAGCTCTGTCATGTAACATGATTTTACCTTCTACAGAAGCTCCTGTTACGTATGGTTGACCGATTTTAGATTTTTTACCGTTAACAATCATAACGATTTTGTCAAAAACTACTTTTGAATCTTTTTCGCCTTCTAACAATTCGATATCAACGTAGCGACCTTCTTCAAGTTGATACTGCTTTCCGCCTGTTTCGACTATTGCGTACATCTTTTTGTCCTTTCATTTGCGGGTTTCGTAACCCTTTGCGGGGTTTTGTAAACGATTGACCCAAGTAATCACGTATAGTAATTATCTATCGGACACAACGCGCTGTCAAGTAATTTTAAATTTTGTTAATTAATCCGAAATTAAAAGTTTTATTAATTTATAAGCTTTTTTCGATTGTTTAGGGGTAAGTTTTCGGGTAAGTTTATTTAATTTATTTTCTTGCTCGACAGTTAATTTATTATCAATTGAGTAAAATTTATCAATATTAATTTGTAATACGTTTAATATTTTTAAAAAAGTGGGAACGCTCGGGTAATGTATACCACGTTCTATTTCCCCTATTTGCTTGTCGTCAATCCCGACAAGTTCAGCCAGTTCAAATTGTGTAAATCCATTATTCTTTCGGAAATCTTTAATGATTTTTCCTATTTGTTGTGCTGAAATTTCATTCATGGCTTACCCTTCGTATACGCGTTGTTTTATTATTCATAATATACTGATTTATGTATAATTAGGACAATGTATATATTAGTTGTATTGATTTGACCATAACGCGTATACGCGTTATGGTTTTGTGGTAAAAATTTTAAGAAAGGAAGCGGTTGTGGGAAAAGTAAGAGGTTTTACATTGGCAGAAACATTAATTACTCTTGGTGTTATTGGTGTTGTGTCGGCATTAACCATACCAAGTTTAATGCATGCCTATAAAAAACATCTTATTGAAACAAGGTTAAAATATACGGTAGCTGCGCTTTCTAATTTAGCCAGACAGGTTCAGGATGAAGAAGGTTCCTTTCAGACTATTTATCAAGGAATTCCTGATACAGGAAATCTTAACGACAGAAGTGTAGCTTTTCATAAGATTCTTCTAAAATATATTAAAGCTGCTCCTTGTTCATCAATTAAGTCTTATGATGCCAGAATATCTCAGAGGCAATGTATGACTGGGGCTTCGAAAAATTTCTCTTAGTGGCAGGGGATAGTCAGTGGTGAAAAATTGGTGTTACCTAACGGGATAGGTTTTGCTTTTTACAATATGGATACTACGGGTAATATTATACCCGTAGATATTGATTTGGGCATATCTTCACATAAAATGATTTACGGGGTTGATTATTTTAAACTTATTCTTGTTCCAGACGGGCAAATTAAGGCTGTAAATAAAGACGGTTCAAATTATCATTTTAAATGCTCTTCAACGTTTAGAGGTTCAGACAATGAAGTTATTACAAATGTTCGTGAACGTAGTGAAGACCCGGGCAGAGATGATTATCAGGGATATTATGCGACATATTGTGCAGCATTGATTGAATGTAACGGGTGGAAAATTCCTAAAGATTATCCTATTAAATTTTAGTTAACATTTATAAATATAACATTCGTCTTAAGATTTTTGGTATAAAATAGAAATATGATGTTTAAACTGGATTTAATTAAGGTAACGGGAGCAGTAATTTTAAAAGACGAGGTTGAAGGAAATACAGAATTTGGAATTTCAACCGATACGCGCACGATTAGTGCAAATGATATTTATTTACCTCTAAAAGGTGCGAATTTTGACGGCGAAAAGTTTATTGATTCATCGCAGCTTAAGGCTTATTTTTCTACAACAGATAAAATTACAGACGGTGCAAAACTTGTACTGAAAGTCGAAAATACACTGGATGCATATTTAAAACTTGCACAATTTTATATAAGGCAGGTATCACCAGTTGTTATCGGTGTTACCGGAAGTTCGGGGAAAACTACGACAAAAGAAATTATTTACTCCGTGCTTTCTCAAAAATTCAAGACCCATAAGACTTTTTCAAATCATAATAATGAAATAGGGTTTTGCCAAACCGCATTTGGTATGAGTGAAGACACTCAGGTATTGATAGTTGAAGCAGGTATGAGAGGTTTAGGAGAAATTGAACTTATTTCAAAACATTTGAACCCTGATTATGCAATTGTGACAAATTCCGGAACGGCTCATGTAGGGCGTTTGGGGTCTTTGGATAATATTGCGGTTGCAAAATGTGAAATAACATCAGGCTTAAAACCTGAGGGTGTCTTTTTTGCGCTAAATCAGGATATTATTAAAAAGCACGTTAAGTTTGATGGTGAAAAGGTTTATTATTCAATAAAAGATGTTGAAGTTTTAGACAGGGCGCCGTCTTATTCAAAATTCGGATATCGCGGAGAGGTTTTTGAACTTAATGTTGAAGGGGATTACAATATCGAAAACTCGCTTCCTGCAATTGAACTCGGGGTAAGGCTCGGAATGACTTATGATGAGATTCGTAAAGGTTTAGCGTCTTATCATCCTATTGAAAAACGTTGGGAAGTTGAAGAAATTAAGGGATTAAAATTTATTAACGACAGTTATAACGCGAATCCAGATTCAATGAAAGCTTCCGTTAAAGCGTTTGTAGAGCTTTACGAAAACCCTGTTGTTATCTTGGGTGATATGGGTGAGCTTGGAGAGAACGAAGTCGGGTATCACAGGCTGGTTGGGGAGTTTTTGGCGGATTTAAATCCAAATGTTAAATACTTAACAGTCGGAAATTTGGCGGGGGAAATAGGGAAAGTCCTTTTAGCTCATGGTTTTGAGGTTAATTCTTTTGAGACTAACGAGCAGGTTTCATGTTACATTCTTGAAAACCTGAATCACCGTAATACAATATTTTTAAAGGCTTCGCGTTCAATGAAGTTTGAAGAGATTTTAGAGTCGGTAAAAAGAGGAATATGTAAATTATGATAATGATAACAATAGCGTTCTTATTGGGAATGGTTCTGTGTATGCTTTTTGGCGTACCTTATATTGATATGTTGAAAAAGAAAATGATTGGACAGTACGTAAAAGAATTGGCGCCCGAAAATCATGCTAAAAAACAGGGAACCCCGACAACAGGCGGTGTTTTCATTATTGCGGCTATTATTATGGCATCTGTCACAGCACTTTCTCTTGCTCAAAAGATGACAACAACAGCTCTTATTACGATAATGACGCTTGTATTTTATACATTTGCAGGATTTCAGGATGATTATATTAAAATAAAAGGAAAAGGAAACGACGGGTTAACCCCTCGCGGCAAACTTTTCAGACAAATTGCGATTGCACTTTTACCGACTTTGTTTTTAATTATTACCAATCCAAGCGCCACAATATTTTCTGTCGGAAATTTTGCGATTGATTTGAAGTGGTTATATCCGTTTTTTGCGGTGTTTGTAATTACAGGGGCATCTAACGCTTATAATTTGACTGACGGCTTGGACGGGTTAGCTGCAGGGTGCGGCGTTCCTGCATTTATTGCATGCGCGGTTATCTCTTTATCTATGGGTGAAACCGAATTAGCGATAATTTCAGCAGCTGTTGCGGGTGCATTATTAGGCTTTTTGAAATTTAACAAGCCTAAAGCCGAAGTATTTATGGGTGATACTGGCTCTCTTGCAATTGGCGGATTGCTCGGTACTTTGGCAGTATTGGGTAAATTTGAGTTTTTGTTAATCTTTATCGGCGGTGTTTTTGTTGTTGAAACTTTGTCTGTAATTATTCAGGTTACAAGTTTTAAAACAACAGGAAAAAGAGTTTTTAAAATGGCACCGATTCATCACCATTTTGAACTTTTAGGCTGGAATGAGAAAAAAGTTGTAGTCGTATTCACGTTGGTTTCTCTTGTTTTATCAATTGTTGCCGTAGTTTTATTTGAATTATTTAGTAGAGGTATTTTATAATGGGATTATTTGATATTTTCAAAAAAAACAAAGATGTTCAGGATTTGCGCGGTAAAAAAGTTTTTGTTCTTGGACTTTCAAAAAGCGGAATTGCTGCAGCTAAACTTGCGAAAAGACACGGCGCGAATGTTTATTTATCAGAAGGAAATGAGGTTTCAAAAGATAAATTGCATTTAGTTGAGGAACTTAGAGAACTGGGGATAAATGTAGAATACGGAGGACATTCCGATGAATTTATATCTAAATCAGATTTTGCCGTCACAAGTCCGGGGATTCCTCCGCATAGTGAAATTATTCAAAATCTTAAAACTCGTAATATCGAAACTATTTCCGAGCTTGAATTTGCATACAGAGAAAATGATAAAAATAAAACACCAAAACAGTTTATTACTATAACAGGAACTAACGGTAAAACTACAACAACATCTCTCACTGAATTTATACTGAAAAAAGCAGGACTTAAGGCAAAAGCCTGCGGAAATATCGGTATCCCCGCAAGTGACCTTGTTGATGAAGAAGATTTGGATTGGCTTGTTTGTGAAGCAAGCTCGTTTCAACTTGACATGACAAAATACTTTGGATCTTTTGTTTCTGTATGGACAAATTTTACTCCTGACCATATTGATTGGCATAACGGGTTAGAGAATTACTTTAATGCTAAAACAAAAGCCTTTAAATATTCATCTTTTTCTGTATTAAATGCAAAAGATGAAAAATTGGTCGAATTTGCAAATACACTTAAAAATGATAATATGGGAGGCGACTCTGTTTTCTTTTTTGACGGAAATATCGGTGATAATTGCTGCTATATAGAAGATGATGAAATTAAATTTAAAGAACTCGGAGATGTGGAAACAGTTATTAAACTCTCAGATTGTCCGATTATCGGGCATCATAATTACCAAAATATTATGTGTGCAATAATTTGTGCTAATTTAGCAGGTAATTATAATGATACAACTACTGATAACGAAACAATTAAAAACGCAATTATGGAATTTAAAGCCCCTGCCCATAGATTAGAAAAAATTGTAGAAAAAAATGGCATAACATATTATAACGATTCAAAGGCGACAAACCCCGAAGCTGCAATCGTTGCCATAAATTCGTTTAATAACTCGGATGTTGCCCTGATTGCGGGCGGAAGAGATAAAAATACAGATTTAACAGAGTTTTGTGAGTCGGTAAAAGGTCATATTAAAACCGTTATTCTAATCGGGGAGGCAACCGAGCGATTTGAAACCGAGCTTCGCAAAAACGGGTTTGATAATATAATCAGGGAAAAAACAATACAATCGGCGATTGACCATGCTACAGGGTTAAAACCTGATGTTGTATTATTATCGCCTGCTTGTGCAAGTTTTGATATGTTTACGGGATATGAACAAAGAGGAGATGTTTTCAGAGAATATGTCTTATCGCGAGTATAAATCACCACAAAGATTAGAGCGTGAACGCAAAGAAAGACGTCGAAAAAAGAAAAATTCCGACGTTATACTTTCACCTCCCGATCATTCGTTGATTGTAATTGTTGCATTCCTTGTCATAATCGGTTTTTTGGCAATATTTTCAGCTACTGCGCCAAAATGTATGAGAGAAGGAGTTAACCTTGTAACTTTCCTTGTAAAACAGCTCATATATGCGGGTGTAGGTTTTTTTGCCATGGGATTTTTTGCTCATTTTGACTATAAAAAACTTGAAAAATATAACAATAAGTTCATGTGGACAGTAATTGTTTTGTTGTTGATTTTACAGTTTACGCCTTTAGGGGTTACTATTAACGGTGCAAAACGCTGGATAAACCTGGGGTTTATGCAGTTGCAGCCGTCAGAGCTTGCAAAACCTCTTTTCTGTATGGTTATAGCAAGTATGTTTAAAGATAAGGTTGATTTTAATACGTTTGCGAAGAATTTTACCAATATTGTTATTCCAATGGGTGTGATACTTTTGCTGATTTTGAAACAACCAAACTTAAGTATGGCAATAATTCTTTGTATGACAACATTAGCGCTTTATATTTGCGCTCGCGGACCGTGGCTTCCTATCTGGATAGGCTCGGGAGTTATGGGTTTGGGTATTTTAACGATGTTGCCAAAACTTTTGCACGGGTATCAAATGGACAGAATTAATATTTGGCTTAACCCCGGAAGTGACGCGCAAGGGAAGGGTTATAATATTATTCAATCGCTGATAGCGTTTGCCTCAGGAGGATTCAGCGGAGCCGGTTACGGCGGGTCTATTCAAAAACTTGCGTATCTGCCCGAATGTCACACGGACTTTATTTTTGCTATTATCGCAGAAGAATTTGGGTTTTTAGGATGTTTCTTTGTTGTAGGATTGTTTGTTGCGCTTGTTCATAGGGGCTTAAGAATTTCCAAACGCTGTCCTGATATGTATGGCAAGCTTTTGGCTGTCGGGATTACTTTTATTTTTGGCTTCCAGGCGTTTTTGAATATGTCCGTTGCAAGTTCGTTCATGCCTGTAACAGGTGTTACTCTGCCGTTTATAAGCTACGGCGGAACCTCTATTATTGTGTCGCTTGCTATGGTCGGTATTTTATTAAATATTTCAAAGCAGAGAATTAAACGAATCAGAGCGGAGGAAGTTAATGCGTAAGTATTTTATAACAGGCGGTGGAACGGGCGGACATATTTACCCTGCGGTAGCTGTGGCGGATGAACTTTTAACGCTTGGTGATACCGAAAAAATTTATTATGTCGGGAATCCCGATAATCTTGAAGCTTCAATTGTGAAAAATAAAAATTACGAGTTTTTACCCGTGAAATCTTCGGGAATGCCGCGAAAAATTGGTTTTGAGATTGTTAAATGGTCGTTTAAGATGTTTTTTGCCTTCTTAAAATGCTGTAAATATATTCAAAAATACAAGCCTGATGTAATATTTGGGACAGGCGGTTATGTGTCTGCGCCTGTTGTTATGGCAGGAGCTTTTATGAAAGTTCCGTTTGTCCTGCACGATTGTGACGCTAACCCGGGGCTTGTAACAAGGAAACTTGCGCCGTTTGCAAAAAGTTTATCTGTTGCATTTGAGGCGGCAAAATTTAAACTTAACAATACGAATTGTGTAGTTAATGGAAACCCTATAAGAGAGAAGTTTTCAACATTGACAAAATCTCAGGCAAGAAAAGATTTGGGGTTAGATGACAGATTAACTCTATGTATAATGGGCGGTTCGCAAGGAGCTAAGAGTATAAATTCTGCGGCTGTCGGGATTTTAAAAGAATTGTCGCAGAAATATAATTTGCAGGTCATTTTTCAGACGGGAAAGAGAAACTTTGAAGATGTTGAAGCTATGCTCAAAGAAATTTACCCCGAGTATAAAACCGATAAAAACCTTATTGTAAGACCTTATTTTGAAGATATGGTGACTGTTTTAAAATCTTGTGATATTGCGGTGTCGCGCGCAGGTTCGTTAAGTATCTCGGAACTTTGCGCAAGCGGGATTGCACCAATATTTGTCCCGTATCCTTATGCGGCTGCCGATCATCAGCGAAAAAACGCAAAATGTATGGTTGAATCAGGTGCTGGGTTGTATTTGGAGGATTCTGAAACTTCTGCGCAAACACTTTTGTCGCTAATAGTTGACCTTATAGAAAATCAGGATAAACTTGCTAAAATTCAACAATCATCGTTAAACCTTGCAAAATTGGATGGGGTAAAACGTATTGTTAAGCAAATTCAGGACTGTTTAGCTTAAACTTGCCAGGTATTCTTTATTAGCGTCAAGCGTATCTTGGGTTGCAGTCATTGAGTAAACAGGTTTCCCTTTAAAAATATAATTTGCTGCGTTAAAAATATCATCAGCGGTTATTGTGTCAATCGTTTCAAGTATTTTGTTTGCCATATCAACGCCGTAGAAAGACTTACTGCCTGAGTCTATTATTCTTGTTTTGACATCAGTTGATTCAAGCATTGTGAGTAAATTTGATTTTAATGTCTTTTTAGCCGCATCAAGTTCTTGAGGTGTAACTTTTTGGGTCTTTAATTTTGCGATGTTATCGTTGAATCCTTCTATTGCTTTTTGGATATTGTCAAATGATTTTTCACCTGTTTCAAGGTTTTCAGTGGTTGTTTGGATGTAAAGTTCCATAATTCCCATATCATCAAGGTAATCAATTTCAGAACCAACGCTATAGGCAAGGTGTCGTGTTTCTCTAAGGTCTGAGAACAGTCTTGAAGATGCGTTTCCACCAAGAATCATGTTTAAAATATCAAGTGTGACCTTATCTTTTAGGTTCCCGCTATGTTTAAATTTGAATCCTTCAATAATTTCAGCCTGATTTTTTTTGTTGGCTTGGGTGAATACTTTAGTTTCATTAACGGGTGTATAAGTTTTGTTTAGTGAAATATCTTTTGGTTGAACTTTAGGATAAACATTCAGGGAATTAAATATTTCCTGTTTTAATTCAGGGTGTTTTGAAAACGGTGCTGATACCGTGATTGAGCCTTGAGCTTTTTGAAGTATTTCTTTATGGAATGCAAGAACATCGTTTAGTGTAATTTTATCAAGGCTTTCCAGTTTATCTTTTGCGTTGAATTGCATTGGTAAGCCTTTAAACATTTCTGCTTCAAATTTATCATAAGCTGACGGTTCTGCTGTAGATAATCTGTTTCTTAATCTTTCAACCGATTTTTCAAACAATTCCTGTGTAAAGACCGAATTTAGTATTCGTTCATTTGAGATTTCAAGTGCTTGTTTTAAGTTTTCAACAGGGACATTTAAGTTTAAAAATATACCGTAATTTCCTGCATTAAGAGATGATGAAACCCCTAAAGTATCAAACAGTTTTGAAATTTCGTTACCTGATTTATTTTTTATCCCTGCGTATTCAAACATATCGGATAAAACAGAGGCAGTTGCGGCTTGTTTCGGAGTCCATTTTTTTTCATCAAGATTTAATCTTACTTCCGCAGAGTTTGTATTAACATCGTTAAGGATTACTTCAATATTGTTATGAGTTTTATATGAAGTAATTGTATTCGTATTTATCGGAGTTTTTTTGTTTGCGCCCGTAAAAGAGATATTTGAATTTTTTGAGAAGTTACTTTTAATACTAGCTTCTGTTGCCGTGCTAGGGTGAACTACCGTTAAGGCGGCTTTATTTAGGTTTGCATATTTTTTTGCGGCGTTCATAATATCTTCAGAGGTAATTGAATCAACAATTTTGTCAAAATCTTGAATGCTGTCTTCAATACCGTTTAAGAAGGCTCTGCCAATGGTATTATTAAGTGCATGAGAGTATTCAAAAGTCCTTGATTGGGCTTTTTTCAATCGGTTTTTTACAGCCGTAAGTTCTTCATTTGTGGCGGGAACTTTTGATAAATTATCTATTGCGCCGTATAAGTCTTTCAAAAACTCTTCGACTTTATCGTCAGGAATTGAAGCTCCGACCATTAGAAGTCCTTTATCTTGCGGTCGAGAACTTATTCTTTCCGTTTCAAAATGTATTCCGTTACCGTATTTTTTCTCAATCGGTGCGGTTCTTGAATATATAAGTCCGCCTGCAAGTTCATTCATCGCACTTACTACAAGTTTTTCTTTATAATTGTTATTCTCGGGACCTGCAAAACCTAAAAATACGGATGCCGCACTTTCTGATTTTGGCGAAATAATATCTTGTCTTATTGTCTTTTCAATCGGTTTTAGGGTCTCAAAATGGCGATCTTGCGTTATTTTATTCGGGGTGTTGAAGTATTTTGAAACAAGTTTCATTGTTTGATCAGGATCGACATCCCCCGTAATTACCGTTGTCATATTTGCAGGATAATAGTTGTTGTTAAAGTAATTAACAACATCATCCCTTGTTAATTTTGTTATATTATCAGTTGTTCCTGCAACCAAATCAAGTGAAGATGATTTTACGTTAAACAGGTTTTTAATTGTTTGGGTTTCGCCGATACTAAAGTCTTCACCCATATACATATTGATTTCGGAGTTAACGATTTTCTTTTCTTTTTCAAGCTTATCAACTAAAAATTTAGGTGATGTGAGCATTCCGGCATGAAGCTCTATTTCTTTTTCAAAATCGGTGTCTTCTAAAAGGTTTGAAGAGATAAAATAATCCGTTACGGAAAATGAGGTTGAAGCGTTTGTCCCTGCGCCCATTTTGTTAACTTCGTCAAAAAATACCTTATCACCAAGAGCCTCGGAACCGTTAAACAGGTTATGCTCGATATAATGACTTATTCCGCGGATGTTGTCGGTTTCGTTAAACGAACCCGTGTTTACGTATGTTTTGACAACTGTCGGACCGTCTTTTGGTAGGATTACAACCTTTTGACCGTTGGCAAGTCTGTAGCAGTTTGCTGTCAGGTCATCATTTAGCTTAATATCTTTGAGCTTTGTATACGCAATCGGTGTTCTTACGTTATAATCGGGCTGAACGGATTGAAGCTCCGTTACATTAACCTCCGTACTCGGATTTGTAACGGTGTTTTTGCTTTTTTGTTTATTGTTTGTCCCTTGAACAGCCACTGTATTGTTGGTTGTTAATAAATAATTTTGTATAAAGTTCATAAAAATCCTACCTATATATTTTTATAAAAAACATGTTTTTGTAAAAATTTGCGGATTTTATTAAGAAATATTACTTATTAATAGTCTGTTCTCTGTCAGGTCCGACTGAAACTATAGAAATCGGGGTTTCTAATATTTCTTCCAGACGTTCAAGATATTTTCTGCAATTTTCAGGCAGGTTTTTGTAATTGCGAATTCCTGTAATATTTTCACCCCAGCCTGCGTGGGTTTCGTAAATAGGTTCTAAGTATTTGTGAGAAAACACATCTGTAGGGTATGAGGTGTAAACTTTACCGTCACGGGTGTCTTTGTATGCCGTACAGATTTTAATCTCGTCAAATGTATCAAATACGTCAATTTTTGTTAGAGCAATTGAGGTTAAACCGCCGACAAGACAAGCGTATTTCATTGTAACCGCATCAAACCAGCCGCATCTGCGAGGTCTGCCTGTTGTTACTCCAAATTCGTGTCCGATTGTTTGGATTGATTCGCCTGTCTTGTCTGTTAATTCTGTTACAAACGGTCCTTCGCCAACCCTTGTTACGTAAGCTTTTGCAACCCCGATAACTTCATCAATTACTGTCGGCCCATATCCTGAACCTGTTCCCGCGCCGCCTCCGACAGGGTTTGAACTTGTTACAAACGGGTAGGTTCCGAAGTCAACATCAAGCATTACGCCCTGAGCGCCTTCAAATAAAACCTTTTTGCCTTCCCTTTTTGCATCGCGAAGCATGTCTTGCCAATCAAAACATACATAAGGTCTGAAAATTTCAGCGTATCTTTTGCAAAGCTCAAGAACTTCTTCTTTTGTATAAGTTTTCAGGTTATAAACTTCTTTCAGTTGTTTATTTTTTATAGGTAAAATTATGTCTAATTTTTCAGACAGAGCAACAGGTGAGTATAAATCTTCGATTTTTAAGCCGATTCTTTGCATTTTATCAGTGTAAGTCGGTCCGATGCCTTTTTTAGTTGTACCGATTTTACCTTTGCCCGCAACACTTTCGCTGTATCCGTCGACTTCCGTGTGCCAAGGCATTGTTATTGAGGCAAGCGGGCTTACTTTTAACCCTGAAAGGTCGATATTTTCGGCTTTTAATCCGTTAAGTTCTTCTTCAAAATACTCAGGTAAAATAACCGTTCCGTTACCGATTAAACAAGTTTTTCCTTTATATAAAATTCCTGAAGGGATAAGGTGAAATTTGAATGTTTTGCCGTGTGCAACTACTGTATGCCCTGCATTACATCCGCCCTGGTATCTTATAATTAAATCAGCGTCTTGAGCAAGTAAATCGGTAATTTTAGCCTTACCTTCATCACCCCATTGTGCGCCGACTACAACTCTGTTTGTCATAATTTTATCCCTCATAATTAAATGTCAACTGCAAAATTAATTTTATCACAAAAAGAAAGAGTCTGACAGTATAATTGATTTTATATGAGAATTAAGTTAAACTCATCTTATGTCAGATAATCTTTTGGAAATAAAAAATCTTGATGTTGTATACAGATTGCAAAAAAGTGTATTAGGCGGTGAAAGTTTGGTTTATGCCGTAAATGATGTGTCGCTTGATGTTAAAAAAGGCGAGATTCTTGCAATTGCAGGTGAATCAGGGTGCGGTAAGTCAACATTAGCCAAAACAGTTATGAAATTAATTACTCCCGAGTGCGGTGAAATATTGTTTGAAGGTGAAAATATTAAAAATTTAAAAGATTTTTATAAAAAAGTTCAAATAATTTTCCAAAACCCCTATTCAAGTCTTAATCCCAAAATGAAAATCGGCGAGATTTTAAGTGAACCGCTTGTAATAAATACGAATTTAAATAAACCCGAAATCCAAAAAATTATCGAAGAGAAAATTCAAAAAGTCGGGCTTGAAAAAAGTGTTTTGGAGTTATATCCGCACGAGTTTTCGGGCGGTCAAAGACAAAGAATTGCGATTGCCCGCTCTCTTATATTAAGTCCCGAGTTTATTATCGCGGATGAACCGGTAAGCGCTTTGGATGTAAGTATTCAAGCGCAGATTATAAATCTTTTAAAACAATTAAAAGATGATTTTAATCTCACATTTTTATTTATTTCGCATGATTTGAGCGTTATAAAATATATTTCAGACAGGATTGCTGTTATGTATTTAGGGGAAATCGTTGAAATCGGTTTAACCGAAGAGATTTTCAATTCTCCGAAACATCCTTATACAAAAGCGTTATTAAGCGCAGTTCCCGAATTAAATCCTCAAAATGAAAAAGAACGGATTCAATTAGCTGGTGAGCTTCCTTCGCCTGAAAATATCCCGCAGGGTTGTAAATTCCATACCAGATGTCCTTATGTAATGGATATTTGCAAAAGCAAGCACCCCGAAAATATTAAATTTTCTGACAATCATTGCTGCAAGTGTTTTTTATATGAGAACTCTGTGGTATAATCCGAATATGGATAAAAAAGTTATAACCACAAACAGAAAAGCTTTTCACGACTTCACGATTTTTGAAAAATACGAAGCCGGAATAGTTTTAATGGGTACAGAAATTAAATCCATAAGAAAAAGTGCTATAAATTTAAAAGACAGTTTCTGCAAAATTGAAGATAACGAGATTTTTTTGTATAACTGCCATATTTCGCCTTATGAACAGGGCAACCGTTATAACCATAAAGCAGAACGGGTAAGAAAACTTCTTTTAACAAAAAAAGAAATTCTTAAAATGCATTCTAAAATTAAAAAAGACGGATATACAATAGTTCCTTTGGAAGTTTATATCGTCAGAGGGTTTGCAAAGGTTCAAATCGGGCTTGCCAAAGGTAAAAAACTGCACGATAAACGCGAAGATATAGCTAAAAAAGACCAAAAACGCGAAATGGAACGAGCATCTCGACATGGATAGTACGAAGAGGATGTGTAGTTGTTCTATATTTTATAGAGAGGAGAAAAAGTATGAAAAAGCAGACTACAGTTAGGATTGCGGGGGGGGTAACTCTTTAAGCTCCTCGGCCGGAGTGGGCACCATGCTACCAATGGAATTAACCCGACTCCGACAGCTCAGCTCCGCGGGAAATCAACGAGCATTTACCCTGACAGAGGTATTACTTGCAATAGCGATAGTGGGAATAATCGCAGCGTTGGTATTGCCTATGATAGTGAAGGATTACCAGACAAAGACCTTAGACGCCGCGCTAAAACGAGAAAAACAGACGATAGAATCATCAATAGCATCCTTACTGATAAATGAAAACACCGATGATTATAATAAAACGATGTTGTATACAGGTGAAACAGACCCGAGCAGTTATGCAAATACAAGCGGAAGGTATATAACAAAATACTTAAAAGTATCGAAGTATTGCGGGGACAATAACGGAGATTGTTTTGCAAGTAAATATTACAAATACGAAAGTGGCGATAAATCAGTATACACCCCGACATATAAAGGAGCCTGCGCTTCTTTAAAAAATGGGAGCAGTATCTGTATGGAACCTAAAAATCCAACACATGGCGTAAAAATATTGTTAGATATAAACGGTAAAAAGGGTCCGAATATAAAAGGCCGTGATTTACATGAATACGAGATTCCGTTACCCGATAAAGGCGGTTTAGACAGAACAAGTAATGATGTAACGTGGGATTACAGGTTGGTAGATATAAAACCAGTGTGCAGTGACGGCGATACAAGTGAAGAGTGTTGTGAAAGTAATTTCAGTACAGGTTGTTGTACGGCTTATCCTGAAAAATACGGAAGCCGAGCAGAATGTAAGACATGCAGTGCGACAAAGGGTACAGACGCTGAATGTTGTACAATATCAAAGGATTATGCAAATGCACATAAATCAAGTTGTTGCAGTAATATAAAAGAATACTTTGATGATAATCAATTATCTTGTTGTTCACTAAAACCTGCAAATCCTTGGTGTCCGCAAAAATCTGCGTGTGAAACTTATCCTGATAGTTGGGCTTGTTGTAAAACAAAAGATATTACTGATCCTTTAGATAAATGTTGTAATGATTATCCTTCGTTACAAGAAACTGATGCTTGTAAATATCATTGTCACATGGAATTTAAAGGCGGTAACGGTAAAGTTAATATTACCGTGACGGGTAATGGTGCTAAATATTGTGTTGGTATGGCGATTAAGTATGATGGTGGGAAAAATGGGTGGTTACCTATTATTGCAGGAAGTGAAAGAAGTTATAATCCTAAAGAGATAGAGCAGTTTTGTGTGAATCCGACACTTGGTAGTCCCGGTTACGGACCTTGTGTTAATAATACTTTCGGTAGAAATTCATTTAATTTTTCGCTTAACAGGTCATTTAAACCTAATCGTTCTTCCGGTAGTGGTAGCGGTTCAGGAACAGGAGGGAGGAAGCGGTACAGGTTTTAAGCCTGTAGAAAATGAATTGCAACCAGCTTATCCTTAAATAATTTAAATAAAGGGCTCACATAAAATGTGAGCCCTTTATACTAAAAAAAACCTGATTTCAAAGAAATCAGGGATAAAATTTGTAGGGGAAAAATTAAATTGGAGTTAAATATAAAATAAAACCTGTTATGCGATGTGTAACAACTGTTTGTTATATGCTGCAATGAAGTTCATTTGTTCAAATAATAAATCCGATTTATCAACAAACGGTTCAGGTGTTGCAGCAACTGTTGTTGTTACCTGATCTTTATAAATATCTTGTAATTTCTTATCAATCTTTTTTAAGTTAGCTAATGCCATTTTTTATCTCTCTCTTATTAGTTATCTCTCATGTATATATAAAGTATATAACTTTTTAAAAATTTCACATTTAGCTTAATCTTGTTACATTTCGTTACATTATGAAAGATTTTTTCATAAATTAGCAAAATTTTGTCATAGAATGTTTTTATATACTTGTAGGGAAAAGGAAGTTTTCATGTCCAATCAAGTTACTAATTTAAATATACCGAGTTTAGACAATAAAAAATCTGTTGTTTTTCAACAAGGTACTTTACCCTCAATGCAAGGTGTTTCTGCCGAAAACGTAAAAAATGCGGTTGATAAAACCGTTGATACAAAGTATTTATCAAACAGGATGAATGCTTCTAAAGAAGCTGACCCTAGGGCCGTATTAGGAGCAACAGCAGGCACCTGGTATTTGACAAACCTGGCAATGGACAAGTTTGGACCGAAATGTGCGGGTGATTATGACAAATCTATTTTAGGAAGACTCGGAGGTTTGGGTGATAAGTTCTGCACAAAAACCTGGGTTGGCAGAAAAGTTGAAAGTCTTTTAAAATGGACTGATTTAAAACTTGAAAATTTATCAAAAAAGAGTAAGATTATTTATTCTTTACGCAATCATAAAACCAACCCCGAATGGGGATTTGCAAAAGTTCCCGGTGCAGGTATTCACGGATTCCTGGCTCAGGATACGGAACACTTGTTTGAAGAGTTTTTAAAACCTATTGCAAATAAAAGTTCAATGATGGGTATGAATCATTCAAACTGTTTCCAAAAACTTGAACAGTACGGAATGAGTTCAAAAGATATTAATGCATTTGCCAATAGGTTAAAAGGTAAGCCGTTCAATATACAAGCTTTGGCACTTCAGAAAAAAGAATTAAGCTTGCTCGGAGTTGATTCAAAAGTTATTGAAAGAATTTACAGAAATAAAGGTTTGGCAGGACTTCAAGGATATGCTCAGCATTTAAAAGTCCAAATGTTAGGCTTTAAGTCTATGAAGGAATTTAATGCGTTAAAAGGTAAATTCCTTGAAAATCCTCAAAAAATTATGCAGGCTTTAGAAAATGCCGTTAAGAAAAACCCTAACCTGAAAATTTCAATTTGGAGAAGTAAAGGCGGTTTAGGCAAAGTTAAAAACCATTTCTTTGGGAGAACTGCATCTTTAAGTGAATATTTAAATAAATATAAAGCTGCGTTAGGCTTAGGGAACAGCACAAAGCTCGGCAGATTTTTACCAAAAGCAATGGGCTGGCTTGCAGAAGGTTGTACTAACAGATTTGCGGGCGGAAAGCTTGGAGTATTAATGCAGGCTTACATCTTTGGAGATATGCTTGTAAATACTTATATGGCTCCGAAAGGCGAAAAATTTAAAACTTTAGCCGAAAGATTTGTTAATGACTTCTCATACTTCTTAGCATTGCCTTTGGGTATGTTTGCTATGCACAAAGTCGGCGGATTTAAGTTTGCAGGTTTGGATAAAAAAAGTGTAGCCGCTTATGAAAAAGCTCTTAATAAATTGAATGCAAAGAATGCAAGAAAAGGGTTTGCAAGTAAAAAAGCTTATGAACAGGCGGTGAAAGAACTTAATAAAAAACTCGGTGCTAAAAATATTAAGAATCCGATAACAAAACTTCTTCATAAAGTCGGTAAATTTATAAATATGGGTAATCAAAGGATTAAACCTTATAAATCAGCCTCAAAATGGAACTTGAACTGGCTTAGAGCGTTTAAAAATGCAAACATCTTAGGTGTACCTCTAAGAATTATTATTCCTATGGCAATGGTATCACCATTTGTTGCAAAATGGGCTACAAAAGCGGTTCACGCTGTTTTTGGCAGACCGACTCACTCCGTGCTTGATGAAGAACCTGAAGAACCTCAGGAACCTCAGCAAAATGTCCCGTTCCAAGGGACACCGAAAAATCAGCAGACTCAAACCGCAGCAGCTCCCGTAAAGCCTGTTAATCCGAATGGTTTTGGAGATACAAATCTTATAAAACAAACAATTAACGGTAAAAAGCCGTCTAAGGTTGAAGAAAAAAACGAAGATGGTTTAGCTTCAGGTGAACCTGTAAGAACTTATATCCCCTCACCTGAACCTGTAGTTTTACAGCCAAAAGACGAAACTCCTGCTCAAATGGCGTTAGCTAAAGCCGACAGGGCTGAAAAATATATTCAGGACACCTTAAAAGGAATGTAGTCTTTAGGGGCTTTACAAGTTTGTTAAATATATGATAGAATATATTAAGCTTTCGTATAGGCGTTAATTTTGTTCCTACATTTTTATAAATAGGGAGAGTTAACTCCAGGGCATTGAAGTATACCCGCCGATACTTGTATCGCCAGCGGGAAACGGATTAGTCCGGGTTCTCACCCACCTGCGAGCAACAGCAGGTAACAAAATCCGCTTATACGGGGGCTTTTTATTGCGTTGTTGCACTTAATATGTTATAATCAGATTGTAAGGGGTGTGTTTATGCGCAAAATTTCAACTATAATTTTGACAGATGAATTTTCAACCGCGGAAGTGTTAAAACTTTTTCTGGGGGAATTTGATAATTTGGATATTGTTGAAGCTGCTCATAACATGTCTGACGTGTTTGATGTTATTTCAAATGTTCAGGACAAATCATTGTTTGTTGTTGATTTATCAGATAGAACTTTAGAAAAACTTGATTTAATCCTTCAAGTTTCAAAAAATTGTCCTGATTGTAAGATTCTTGCAATGTCTGATAATCCGTCGGTTGATTTGATTATCAGGATAATGAGAGCGGGTGCTGCGGAATTTATTCCTATCCCTGTAATTAAGGGCGAATTTTTCGATGGAGTAAATAAACTTATTAAGGACAATGAAGAAGTTAAGAAAAACCGCAGGTGTAAAATTATTTCGGTATTTTCTAATAAAGGCGGTATCGGAAAAACCTCTCTGGCTGCAAATTTGGCGGTCGAGTTATCAAAAAATACTAAAGAAAATGTCGCACTTATTGATTTAAACTTCCAAATGGGCGATATTACAACGTTTTTGAACCTTAAGCCGTCATTTAATATTTCTTATATGTTGGAAAACCTTGATAAGATTAACGAAACATTTCTGCTAAGCACATTGGAACGATATAAAAATTCAAGCCTATACGTGCTTGCGGATCCACCGTATTTTAAACAGGCAGATACAATTAAACCTGCGCAGATTACAAAATTGTTTGATACGTTAAAGGAAACTTTTTCATATATTATAGTTGACGCCGAGTCAAGTTTTGACGGTAAAAATATAGCAGCGCTTGATAATTCAGATATTGTACTTTTGGTATCCGTTGCAAATCTTCCTGCGCTTCGCAATACCCAAAGATGCTTGGAACTTTTTGACAAACTGGGTTATGACAAGAACAAAACAAAAATTGTAATAAATCGGTATATGGAAAACGATGAAATAAAAGATACTGATGTTGAAACATTGTTATCTAAAGAAATTTATTGGAAGATTCCGAACAATTACTTTGCGATAATGTCAGCGATAAATAAAGGGGTTCCTGTAAGTGATGTGAACGCTTCAACCAATGTTGCGCAAAGTTATAAAGATTTGGCATATCATATTTCTGATAATTTATTCAGACAAAATATGGTTAAAAAGTTTGAAAATATACTTAATAATCAATAGGGGAGAAAATGGGATTAGCGGACAGATTTAGTGATAGTTTAGAAACCAAAGATATTTTTAAAACAACAAAAAAAGAAGTAAGTGTTGTTTTAAATCCGATAAAAAGGAGTCGTAACTTTGATGATTTGGAAACCGAAATTATTGACAAAATAAGAAAGACTCCTTACTGGAGCGAGTATTCAACATCTGAACAAAAAAATATGATAGCTGCGTATTTTTGCTGTAAGTTAAAGGATAGGTCATATTCGGCGTTTGAGAGAGAAGAATTTGTACAAGATATTTTGGTATTATCTAATAACAAGTAAAAAAAGAGGGGATTTAACCCCTCTTCATTTTTTATTCTTTTTATTCAATGTTTTCTTTGTAAACATCAATAAAATCTGCCGCATATCCGAACCCTACAATTGCGCTAATGTAGGATTCAATAACTCCGCATACGCTCATTAGAACAACAAATGCCGTTACAGTTAATGGGTGGTATTCAACGTTAGTGCTTTCAGGCGATGTAACTGCCATAATTGCCATAATCAACATCAAAAGCAGTACAAAGATTAAATAAACAAAACCTGAGCCAAATGCTGCAATAATGCCTGCAAGCAAATATTTTAAAGCTGTGATAATGGCAGGTTTGAATGATTTTTTGATATATTCGATAAGTGTTAACGGGTTAAATAAACGAGCTGAATATTCAAAATCTTTAGCATATTCAATAATAATAAACATAAAAAACGGTGTCAGTATAACCATTGCAATTACTAATGCTATAACGAGTAATACTGATAATAATACACCAACCCATGTTAAGCCGGAAATGCTAGCAATAACTGTTGGAGCCAGTGCAACTGCAAGCAGAGCGAGAAACAGGATTACAGAATAAATACACCAAACGAAAGATAGCGGAAAGACTTTAAGACCTAAGATTAGTGATTCTTTTAGAGATTCTTTATTAACCTCAGGGAAATTTTCTTTTGCTCCTAAATATCTGTCATGAATAAACTTCATTACATATCCTGAAATTGAAAACCACGGAATTATTGATAAAACAAAAAATATCAATGTTGCGATAAGTAATGCTGTTTTTAATGATGTCGGCATTTCTTTATCAATATAGCTTTTAATGCTTCCCGCGATTGCAGGCAGAATAAATAATGTCGAATAAATCAGATGTCTTTTTACTACATCTTGCCCTTTGTAAAGGCTTTTGAGTGTTTCTAAGATTTTTTCCATAACTTCTAAAGCTCCTTTTTTATTTTCTTATCATACCAGTTTTTCTGAATTTATCAAGTCCCTTTTTCAGGGGTTGGAGGGTTTTTAATTTGTGCTATTATGTTTAGTATGGAACACAGGGAATTTAAAATCAGTTCAAAATATTCACCTTCAGGTGATCAGCCAAAGGCTATCGAGCAGTTATCAAAAGGTGTAATTAAAGGTTGCGATACCCAGACACTTTTAGGAATAACGGGGTCGGGGAAAACTTTTACCATTGCAAACGTAATTGAAAAGGTTCAAAAACCGACGCTTATTATAGCTCATAACAAAACTCTTGCCGCTCAGTTGTATAACGAGTTTAAAGAACTTTTTCCCGATAATGCGGTTGAATATTTTATAAGTTACTATGACTATTATCAACCTGAGGCTTATATCCCGCGAACAGATACTTATATTGAAAAATCTTCTTCCATAAACGAAGAAATCGACAGGCTTCGCCATAATACTACAAGAAGTCTTTATGAACGCGATGATGTTATTGTAATCTCGTCAGTCAGTTGTATTTACGGTTTGGGGCTGCCTGAGAATTATTTTAAGGGGTCTGTGGAAATCAATGTCGGTGATGAAATCGACAGAGATGATTTATTAAAACACTTTGTAAATGTAAGATATGAGCGTAATGATTTGGAGCTTATGTGTTCAACATTCCGTGCGCGCGGGGATATTGTCGAAATTATGCCTGCGTATGAAAAAATTATCACAAGGTTTTATTTCTTCGGGGATGAAGTTGAAAAGATTGTCAGAATTGATAACGTATCGGGCGAGATTATTGAAACTCCGCAGTCTGTTGTTATTTACCCTGCGGTTCACTATTTGTCCGATGATGATAATGTTGATGAAACAATTGATTTGATAAGACAAGAGTTACAGCAACGCCTTATTGAACTTAATAACGAAAACAAACTTATTGAAGCTCAGCGTCTTGAGCAGCGGGTCAAATACGATATCGAAATGATTAAAGAAATGGGTTATTGTACGGGGATAGAAAATTACTCAAGAATTATTGAGCGTAGACCTCCTGGTAGTGCACCAGCAACCCTTTTAGATTATTTCCCGAAAGATTTCCTTGTTGTTGTTGATGAATCTCACGTTACATTGCCGCAAATAAAAGGCATGAGCCACGGGGATGCTGCACGTAAAAATGTTCTTGTTGATTACGGGTTCAGACTGCCTTGTGCGAAAGATAACAGACCTCTTACAAATGAAGAGTTTTATAATAAAGTAGGACAAAAGATTTATATCTCGGCGACTCCTGCCGCGTTTGAGCGTGAAACTTCAGAACAAATCGTTGAACAAATTATCAGACCGACAGGGCTTTTGGATCCGAAAGTTTCTGTTCGTCCTATTGATACACAGATTCAGGACTTAAAAACAGAAATTAAAAAACGAGCCGAAAAAGACGAAAGAATCCTTATCACAACACTTACAAAACGTATGGCGGAGGATTTGACAGATTTCTTTATCCAGGAAGGAATCCGTGTCAGATATCTGCACAGTGAAATTAAATCAATTGAGCGTGTTGAAATCCTTAGGGATTTACGTCTGGGTGAGTTTGATGTTTTAATCGGGGTAAACCTCTTAAGAGAGGGGCTCGATATTCCTGAAGTTTCGCTTGTTGCGATAATGGATGCCGATAAAGAAGGCTTCCTGCGCTCAGAAACAAGTTTAATCCAGACAATAGGACGTGCTGCAAGAAACTCTTGCGGCGAGGTTATAATGTATGCGGATAAAATGACCGAGTCAATGGAAAATGCCATTAAAGAAACCGAGCGACGTAGAAAACTTCAAATCGAGTATAACCAAAAATACGGAATTGTTCCGCAAACGATTAAGAAACCTGTTGAAAATAATTTACTGTCGCTTGTTGCAAGTTATCGGGATTTAGAAGATATAGTTGCCGAGGAAATGGTAGATTTGGGCATTGAGAAAAAAGACCTGCCGAAACTTATCGATAAACTTGAAAAAGATATGCACAAAGCCGCTAGAATCCTTGATTTTGAGCGTGCGGCACAAATTCGTGACCAACTGAAAAAACTTCGCGAAATGAAGGGGTAAATATATAAGGGGTTGCCTCATCGCCAAGTGAGGAGTTTACCCTCCTATTGACCGTTCATTCTTGTTGCGGCATCATCAATAACGTTAATTTGTACGTTTTCATCATATTCTTCGTTGTTGCCTTTTATTTGTTCATAAGAAGCCTGAGCAAGATAATTGGCAAGAATAGAAATATTTACTACAAATGCCATTGAACAGTATGCAACAAATCCCCAGTGATTCATAAAATTAGGGTTAAATACCGAAAATACATACGCTACAGGTCCTATTAAGATTACGTTTGCCAAAGCAAGCTGCGGAATAAAAAATAAAAAGCTTATCAAGACATCAATACAAGCTTCAAAGATAGCTTTATAGTTAAACCCCTGTTTAATTCTCAAATATTTTGCAAATGAAAGATAAGAAGTAAGGATTATCGAAAATACGATAGACCAGACCAAGATTGAATAAATCAGAGGAACTTGCGGTAAATCTATCGGAATAGTTACTTTTGTTGTTAAGTTATATCCGATAGCTCCAAATACAAGAATATTAGGCAGTAAGACTATTAAAGCTTTTATTAATGCTTTTCCCAGTTGCAATGGGTTAAATGACAGAATTTCACGTCGGTTCATCCTGACGTTATTTATTCCCTGGGTTAACAATGCAAGAAATAACAACCCTGCAATCGGTGCAAAAAACGGTAACGCATCTGTTTTACCTATTACAAACATATTTGCAATAATATATACGGGAATAGCGTAAATCGCAATTTTTACGTATGCCATATTTTCTGTCAATGAGTCATTAAATGCGTCAACTATATTTGCCATAATATTTTCCTTTTTTATTTTAAAACGTTCCCGTTAAGGGAACGTTTATATCATTTTTTATCCTTGAATTAAACGTTTTAATTCGTTTGGTTTTGAAGATTTAGATAACGCATCTTCAATAGTAACCAAACCTTTTTTATATAACTCGGCAAGTGCAGCTTCAAGAGTCTGCATGCCTGCACCTGAGCTTGTTTGAATTGTAGAATAAATCTGTGCAGCTTTAGCTTCACGAATAAGGTTAGCTACAGCAGGAGTAACAACCATGATTTCCTGAGCCATAACACGACCTTTTTTAGAACCGTCAGGTTGACGTTTTGAAAGAAGTGTTTGTGAAAATACAGCAACCAACGAGTTTGCAAGCTGTACACGGATTTGCTGTTGTTGACCTTCAGGGAAAACGTCGATGATACGGTCAATTGTTTGAGAAGCAGAAGATGTGTGCAGTGTTCCAAACACCAAGTGACCTGTTTCTGCGGCTGTTAGTGCTAACGAGATAGTTTCGTGGTCACGCATCTCACCTACCAGAATGATATCAGGGTCTTCACGGAGTGCGGATTTTAATGCGTTAGCAAAAGATCTTGTATCCATACCTAATTCTCTTTGGTGAATAATACTCATTTTAGATGTATGCACAAATTCGACAGGGTCTTCGATTGTCAGAATATGTTCGGCTCTTGTTCTGTTGATATAGTCAATCATAGCCGCAAGAGTTGTAGATTTACCTGAACCTGTAGGTCCTGTTACAAGAACAAGTCCGCGTGGTTTTTCTGCAATAGTTGTTACAATCGGCGGCATTCCGAGTTCTTCAAGCTGTGGAGCTGATGTTGCAATTGTACGGAAAGCTGCAGCATAAGAACCTTTATCTTTATAAAAGTTCACACGGAAACGGCCAACATTTTCGATACCGTAAGAAAAGTCAAGTTCCCATTCTTGTTCAAGGTGGCGTCTTTGTTCATTTGACATCATAGGAAATAATAATGCTTCAACCTGTTCTGATGTCAGCGGATCGTAATCAAGTCTGATAAGTTTACCGTCGATACGTGCGATTGGCGGTAACTTACTTGAAATATGTAAATCGGATCCTTTTTTATCAGACAATTCTTTTAATAAATCTTCTATAATCATAACTTTACAAGCCCCTTTTCTTATTCTGAGTAATTCATAATGGCATCATTTTCTTTAGATGCCATTTCGATAAGCAAATATGTCATATAAGCTCCCAAAGCAACTGCTTTAGGATCTAAATTAGTTTTATTTGCAGCTTCAATAATTGCAGTATTAATTTCAGGATTTTCATCCTTTATATAATGAATCATTTTTTTTCGCCAGTTAGGCATATCTTCAAATATTTCACTGAAAGCCGTAGTTGCAATATCTTCTGAAATAACCGGTAACATAATCTCTACCCTTCACTTAATATAACATTTAATATAATTAGTATACACCAAAATTAAGACCTTGTCTATATTTGACGAAAAATCATTTGTTTGAAGTATAATGATATTATGAAACTTAAGTCGTTGGATTTGACAAATTATAGAAATTGTAAAGAGCTTTTACTTGAATTTGATAAGTCAAAAATACTTATTATTGGGAAAAATGCTCAAGGCAAGACTAATATCCTGGAAAGTATTTATTTTTTGTCTTGTTTAAAATCTCCGCGGACTTCTAATAATATTGAACTGATTAATTTTGAAAGTGAGTATTTCAAGCTTGAAGCAGATATTTTAAAATCTAATACCGATGTAAGTTTATATTATGCATATAATAACGAAAAAAAACGCGAAGTTAAGGTTAATCACACAAAGTCGACAATAAAAGATTTTAAATCGGTTGTAAAAATAGTTCTTTTTTCAACAAATGATTTGCTTTTATTGAGAGGTGCACCGCAAGATAGGCGAGATTGGTTAGACAGTGCAATTTCGCAGATTTATCCTGCTTATGATGACAGGATGTCAAAATATGAAAAAATCAGGGTTCAGAAAAATAACTTTTTAAAAGAGTGCGCAAAAACGGGTAATATGAATGAAAATCTGCTTGATGTTTATAACGAGCAGTTATCAATTACAGGCAGTAATATAATTTTTATCCGTCAAAAATATCTTAAAGAAATCGAAAAAACAGCAATAGAAAAACACAGAACGATAAGCGAAACCGAAAAACTTTCCATAAAATACGATTCCTCTGTCGGAGAGCATACTGAGATTGAAGATATTCAATACGCGTTTTTGGAACAACTTGAAGAGCGAAAGCAGGAAGAAATTCGTCGTTGCCAATCGTGTGTCGGACCGCACAGAGATGATGTTTTGTTTTATATAAATAACCTTGAGGCAACGAAATACGCATCCCAAGGTCAGCAAAGGACAATTGTTTTGGCGCTTAAACTTTCAGAACTTGATATAATAACCGATAAAACGGGAGATGAGCCGATTTTACTGCTTGATGACGTTTTAGCCGAACTTGATGATATCAGGCAAAATTACCTGCTAAAATCAATTGGTTCAAATACCCAAACAATCATAACATCTGTTGATACGATACTTTTTGAAGATGAATTTTTGAAAGATGTCCAAATTTATAAAATAGACAACGGAAACATTGTATGATATTATATAAAAAAGGAGAAATAGTATGAAAAGCAGACTATAGTTAGAATTTCGGGGGGGGGGGCTTTTCTCGCTCCTTAGTATTTACTCTGGCAGAAGGTGCTACGCACATAACTTCGCTACCAATTATTGTGAGATTTGGTTTTACTCTGGCAGAAGTTCTTATCACTATCGGAATTATCGGGGTTGTTGCTGCAATGACTATTCCGAACTTAATGGCAAAAATTAGTGAAAAACGTTATCAGATATCTTACAGAAAAGCCTACAGCACAGTGAATCAGGCACTAAAATCTGCAATCGAAGACGGAGCTATTGGCAGTACAAAAGGCGGAGGATATAATCACGAAGGCGGCGCAAATACAGGTAATAGTGCAATCGGTCAAAATTTTAAAGCTTTATCAGCTTATTTTAAGGGTGTAACTACTTGTTTTGATAATAATGCCGATAAATGTTGGGAGTGTCAAAATGGTGAGTCAGGTTTAGGCAACCTCCGCTGTATTGAATCTTCTTATGCTTTTATTGATGCTTCAGGTATTGCGTATTATCTTTATAATAATGATGAGTGGCCTATTCTAGTTGATGTTAACGGGTTTTCGGGACCAAACAAGCTTGGTAAGGACCGTTATGTGTTGTTCTTTACAAACAGTATGACTAAAAAATATTATACTGATGATATAGACGTAATTTACCCTTGGAAAGATATTAAGGTGAAGCAACGCCGGTGTCCTTCAGGCGATTGTCCGAATACAAGCATGTTGTTCGGTAACGGTGGGGTAAATTAAAATGTTGATATTAACGCACCTTAAAAAATCTTATACGGGTTCAGGATATTATTCGGGTCAAAGATTTTCTTAATTTGACGCATGTAATCAAGTGCTCCGCCTTCTACAACGTGTGGCAGGTAAGCTTTTTTCTCCAATCCGATGCCGTGCTCGCCCGAAATTGTTCCGCCTAAAGTTACTGTAAGGTGATAAATTTCAGATTTGGCAATTTTGTAGTGTTTATATTCGTCTTTATTATTATAATCAATCGGGATTTGCGGGTGAATACTTCCATCTCCTACATGCCCGACCATACAGATATTAAGCTTGTGGCGGGTACAGATTTCCTGAATCCCTTTAACAAGTTTTGCAAGGTTTTCGCGTGGAACGATAACATCATCTGTTGTCACGTTTGGGGCAAGCTTTGTACAAGCTGCCATTGAAAGCCTTCTGGCTGACCAAATATTATCTGCTTCGTTTTTGTTTGATGAAAACTGAATTTTTGAGGCATTATTTTCTTTTAGAGTTTCACAAATTGTGCTGCGCTGATATTCAAGTGCCGATTTATACCCGTCAATTTCAATAATTAATGCGGATTCTTTGTCTGTTAGAAGCCCCGTCGGATAAAACTTTTCAACTGTTTGAATTGCATTTTTGTCCATAAAATCAATAGTTGCCGGGTGTACTTGCTTTTCAATGATTTTGTTAACTGCAAGTACAGAATCTTCAACCGTATCAAAATAAGCCATAATAACTTGTGAGGCTTGAGGTTTTGTTAGAAGTTTTAATGTTGCTTCAACAACGATTCCAAGAGTGCCCTCAGAACCGATAAAAAGACTGCCTAAGTTATATCCTGCGGCATTTTTAATAGTATTTGAACCCGTTCTGATAAGTCTGCCGTTAGCTGTGACAACAAGCATATCAATTATGTAATCCTTTGTTGCTCCGTATTTAAAACATCTTGCGCCTGCCGAGTTTTGTGCGATACTTCCGCCGATTGTCGATACTTTCAAGTTTGACGGGTCAGGCGGATAAAAAAGCCCGATTTTTTCAACTTCCCGCTGTAAATCTCCGACAATCACCCCGGGTTGAACTCGTGCAGTCATATTTTCAGGATTAATTTCAAGGATTTTGTTCATCTTGGAAAAATTTAATATAATTCCGCCATGGACAGGGGCGCATGCTCCAACCGTATTTGTGCCTGCTCCTCTGCAAATAACGGGTGTCATGTACTTGTTGGCTATTTTTACAATTTGTTGAACCTGTTCGATATTTTCCACAAAAACAACAGCATCAGGCAACTCAGTTTTAGCATACGGGTTGTTTGATGCATCAACCGAGTATACATAACGTTCTTCCGTATCTGTTAAGATATTTTCTTTAGGGAATGTTTTATTCAGTTCTTTTATTAAATTTCTAGTCAACATACGATGCTAATTTCTCGATATTTGTGCTTAATTTCAAAAGTTGTTTGTCTATTTTATCGATTTTTCTTGTAACTTTTGAATCGTCTATGTCTTCAACCGCTGAAAGAATTTTATCCAAAGACATTTCAAGTCTGTCAATTCTTTCCTGCTGTTGTTCAAATCGTTCTTCCATATTACAAAGCTTATTGATTTGTTTTTCAAAGAACGCTAATCTTTCCTGCTGCTCATCAAATTTTTCTTCAATTGAGTTAAGAATACTTGTGTGCTGTGGGATAACGGATTTTAAACTTTCAAGCGACAGTTTTACATCAACTATTTCATCTGAATTTGTTGAAATTTTATTCATTCTCTCGCTTGTTGAGTCAATCCATTCTCCGATATAAATCAGAGCCTGACGCATAACTTTATCGGAGTTATTTGAGCGTTCGATAAGTTTTGTTACTCTGTCAACTTTTGTTGATAATTGGTCATTGATTATTCTGCCGATTGAATCCGATACGTTTTCTTCTTTTGAAATAGTACTTTGAAGGTCTTCAACGGTTGTTCCTATACGATTAATATTATCAAGTATAAACGTTAACTGTTCGGAATCCTGGTCTGAGTTTTGAAGCTCGTTTAACGCTATTCTTAATTTTGCCAAATCGGATTCAATATCCTGCATTGAGTATGTGTAATCCGTATCGGTATTGGTTATTTGTTTTAACTGTTCGGTTACTTCGACAAGATTTTTGTTAATTTCGTCGGTTTTTTCTTCGACAAAATCTTTAATGTCTTCGGTTTCTTCAATGAAAGACACTTGTTCAAAAATGGTTACAACAGCAGCCATAATTGACTCTTTCATATCTTTAAGTGATTTTTGAATCTCTTGTGAGTTGTTTGAATTGATATTGTTAACTTCTGTGCTTAATTCATCAAGACATTTTTTGAAAGTTGCGGTGTTATTGTTGTTATCAAGCTTATCGAGGTTATCTTTTTGTTCTAAGATAAGTGCTTTAACATCTTCCAAGGCAAATTGAGTTTCAGAATCATCGTAATTTGCCAGGATATCTATCTTGTGGTTTAAAACTTCAAGCATAGATGTGATTTTGGCATCAGACTCGGATAACTTTTTGTTTTCGTTATCGTTTTCCTGAGAATTAAGTTTTTCTTCAATTGAGTCAAGTGTGAATCTGATATCTTCAAAATCAGCAGAATTATCAGTAGCAGCTAAGATATCAATTTTTTCATTGATAAGGTTAAGCATTGACTGAATTTGGCTGTTTGATTCGATAAACCCGCTTACATCTGTTTGACCTAAATCAGAGATTACCTGTTTTATATCTTCAACCCATTCGGTATTATCAGATAGCGCCAGAACATCGATTTTGCTGTTTATTTGATTAAGCATTGAGCGAATATCATCACCTGCTATGTAGTTTTTAACCTCTTCAAGCCAAGTGTTGTCAACAGAACCTGAATTTTGTTGAAGTTTTTTGATATCATCCTGCAAAAGCTCAAGTGCTTTTACTATATCAAAGCTGTCTGAATCTTCTTCAAGAATCTCAAATTCTTCCGTATTTTCAGACGGTACGGAACCAAGTTTTTCTTTTATGGCACTTAAAACTTCTTCCAGTTCAGGGTTTTGTTCTGATAAATCTCCTAAAAGTGTTGAAAACTTTTCAAAATCTTCTTTTATTTCAACCAATTTTGAATTTTCAAACTCTTTTTCATAATCATTGGTTCCGAAATCTTCATCAGAAGAATTTTGAGACATTTTTTGTTTCAGGTTTTCAATGGCGCTAAGGATTTGCTCGCTGTTATCGTAAACCGAGAGAATAGATTTTATATCTTCTCTTTGGTTTGCAAATTGTTCTGAGATATTTGTATTAATATCTGTTGCTATTTTTTCAAAAAGTTCCTGTTGTTCTTTTCTAAAACCATTTACCTGGGCGGCAAATTCTCTGAATTCCTTCATCTCAGATACATCAATCGGGGTGATTGTTGAAATTGAACTTTCAAGTTCTGATTTTAACGAATCAATTTTTATCAAAACAGCGTCAATATCAGAGAGTACAAAATCTCTCAAATTCATTTCATTTGTGCTTATTTCATTAGATATTTTAATATAAATTTCATCAAGTTTTTCTAAAGTCGAATTGTCTAAAATGACTTCGTTTGCAGTGTTTCGAATATTTTCAAGAGGTTCTGACACTTGTCTAAAACTTGATTGAACTATATTAGATAACATATTTGATAAAAGTTCTTTAATCGGATTAAGTTCTTTTATCAGAATTTCATTTCTTTCATTAATGTTATTTATAATATCTGTATTTACAAGTTCAAGTTCCTGTTTAAAGTCTATCAATTTGTTATCGGCAACGGTTAGTCTTTCGTACATATCAATGTTGCCGCTGTTTGAATGGCGTAGTTCTTTAATAAGTTCAAGAAGTAATGCCGTTTTTTCTTCAATAAGCTCTGAATTATAAACAAATCCTTGATTTATTTGTTTTTCTATATCAGTACTTATTTCTTCAAGTTTTTCCGAGATAAATTCTGAGATATTACCTTCATTCGAGCCCTTGCTAAAGTTTAATGAATCAAATGAAGTTCCAAGAGTTTTAACTTGATTTTTTATCTCAGAAAGCTCGGAAATAGACTCATCCGGCATTTCAGCAGTTGATAAGTTTTCAAGTTTTTCAATTATTTTAGGCAAAGCTGACTCATTTACGGATTTCAAATTTGCAAGGTTTTCTTCCAAATCCGCTAATTTTGAAGTTATTTGAGCATTAGCTTCAGTATTATCAAGAGCGGTTTTTAGTTCTAATATATATGCTTCGATTTTTGAGAGAAGTCTGTTGTTTGTTGTATCAATATCTTCAATTTTAGATTTTTTTGTTTCAAGAATTTCTTTAATTTCAGCTATCGAGGTATCTATTGTTGCGGTACCTGTTTTCAAAGCTTCAAGGTTCAGTGCAAGATTTTCGATAAAAGATTTTAAATCCTGAGTGAAACGGTCAAATTCTTCAACTGTTACAATATTTGATGCTGATTGTTGAAGTTCCGAAAGCGCAACTATTATTGAATCATTGTGCATTTCTGTAGTGTTAATGAAGTCGTTTTTCAAGTCTTCAATCATTGAATAGACTTCGGAAACTGTACGATTTACTTTTTTAGCATCAGTATTTTTTGAAAGTTCTTCCAAATCCGTTGCAATTTTTTTAGATGTTGAAAGAATTTCTATAATATCTTTTTGGTTTGCTTTTTGCGGGAATTGTGAAAGAATCTCTTCAGATTTTTCTTTAATTTTTGAATCAACAAGCCAGTTTTCTATTGTTGAAGTTTTATCGTAAAGTTGTTCAAATTCTTCATCAAAGTTAAGATTATCAATCATTTCTTCGATTTCATCGGATTTTGCTTCAAGCTTTTCAATATCGGATTTATTGGCAACTTCTTGAAGATTTTCAACTAAACTTAACTGGTTATTGTTAAGCGTTTCCATGTCTTGATGTGTCGGAAGTTTATCAAGCTTGTCCGCTAAAATATCAGTTTTTTCGATTAATGTTTCAACAGCGTTTTCTAAAACTCTGTCGATGTCTTCTTTTTGCGGAAGTTCAGCCAATATTTTTGAGATGTGGTTTTTGATATCATAACTTTGATTTTCAAATGAAATATCATCAATTGCATTTAATACTTTTGTTGTAATTACTTCATTTATGTCCGATGCAATATTTTTTATAACTGAAAGTTCGTTGGTAATAGTGTTAACTCGGGTATCAATTTCTGCAAGATTTTCTGATGAATCAAGTTTACTTATATCTTGAGAAAGACTTTCAAATTGTTTAAACAGATTTTGCAATGCATCTTCAAACATTCTTGTGTCAGGTTGAGCGTCGATGTTTTTTGTAACATCTGCAAGTGTTTGCTTTATCTCATCTGTTTTAGAAATAAGAGCTTCTGTTTCTGCTGCAATTTTTGTAAATAATTCTTTTGTTACCGCTTCGTCAAGCTTACAGTTCATAATGCTTGCGGCAGTTTCCAACCCCTTAATGTCAGCTTTATCTGCAAGCATTGTAAGTTTTTCTGATATTTCTTCAGATTTTTGTATAATTGAATCAATAACGCCTTGAGTAAGTTTTAAGCTTTCGTTTGTAGCAACATTTGACAGAATTTTTTCAAGGTTCTCATCACGCTTATCTATTGTTGTTAAATAATTTACTATTTCGCTTGTTGCTTTGTACATGATGTCAACTTGTTCGCTGATTTTAGCGTTAGCGTCTGTCTGGTCAAGTTTTATCATGTTTGACAGGATTGATTTTAAATCCGTATTAACACTGTCAATTGCGCTTTTGTAGCTGTGGTTCAGGTTTTCAAAATCGTTTCTTAAAAGCGTAATTGTTCTTAAAATATCTTCTTTATCGGATTTATCTGTGCTGATATCGGCAAGACGGGATTCAATTCCGCTAAGGATAGCTTTTTGCTGACGGGATTCTGAGTAGAAATTATTAAGGTTTGCAGAGAAAATTTCAAAGAGTTCTTTAATTTCTTTGTTTTTGACATGCTCATCCTGAACTTTAAACATGGCGCTTAAGGCTTTTTCGATTTCCGTGAATCTTGCTTGGGTTGTTGAATACTTGTCATCAAGGTTTTTGGCAAGTTCTCCCAGGCAGGCTTTTAAAAGCTCTGCGGATGCGGAGTATCTTCCCATAGTGTCAATTTTGCTGCTTATTTCTGCCAACAGGTTATCAAAACTTTGTGAGTTTGAACTGTTAGCTCTTTTCATCTCCCTTAGTAATTCAACGATTAATTCTAATTCCTGAGCCATTTTCTTTGTCCTTAAAATCTATCCCTACATTTTAATTTTAGCAGGCTTAAAATTTTTAGTAAATTTAATTAAGCAGTTTTATTACAAATGTTAAGATTAACTGCTAAAAAAAAGTTATTGGTGATAGAATGTTGTTATATTATTAATTCGGAATGAGGGATAGAATGAGCAATATAGTTATAGACGAATCCAGATGTAAGGCTTGCTATTTATGTATAAAAGAGTGTCCTAAAAAGCTTATAAAAGTGAGTGAGAGGACAAATAATCTAGGGAATAATGTTGTTGAATTTTGTGATCCTGACCATGAATGTTTGGGGTGTGCAATGTGTGCGACGCGTTGTCCTGATTTAGCTATCACAGAAGTTTATAGAGGATAAATATATTATGGCAGTTGAATGTTTAACAGGTAAAAAAGTTTTAATAAAAGGTAATTATGCAATAGCTCAGGCTGCTGTTAATGCGGGTTGTGAATGCTATTTTGGGTATCCGATTACTCCGCAGAGTGAGATTGGCGAGTTTATGAGCGGAAAGATGCAGGAGCTTGGCAGAGCTTATGTCTCAGCAGAAAGTGAACTTGCTGCAATCAATATGGTACTTGGGGCATGCTCAACAGGTGTTAAGGCTATGTCTTCATCATCTTCTTGTGCGGTAGCTTTAATGCAGGAAGCTCTGTCTTACGCAACGGCTGATGAATTGCCTGTTGTCTTGGTAAGCGTTATGCGCGGGGGGCCGGGGTTAGGTAATATTTATCCTTCTCAAGGTGATTATAATCAGTCAACAAAAGGTGGCGGAAATGGTGATTATAAACTTATTGTTCTTGCTCCGTCTACGGTTCAGGAATGTGCAGATTTAACTTATAAAGCTTTTTATCTTGCACATAAATACAAAAATCCGACAGTTTTACTTGCAGACGGTTTGTTGGGACAAATGATGGAACCTGTTGAATTCAAGCCTTATCCGTATCCTGAAATAGATAACTCATCTTGGGCTTTAACGGGAGCTAAAGGTCGTGACGGCAGAATTATTCGTTCTTATGCTCCATTAGCTGACAGGCAGTGTGAATTTTTAGAAAAACTTTACGATAAATACAAAAAAATTGAAGAAAATGAAACAGAATGGGAAGAATTAAATGCCGAGGATGCGGATGTCGTTTTGGTAAGTTTCGGGTCAACTTCAAGAAATGTTAATTCGGCAGCAAAACTTCTCAGACAAAAAGGTTTAAAAGTCGGAACATTCAGACCGATTACATTGTTCCCGTTCCCTAATAATCGATTGGCAGAACTTTCAAAATCTGTCAAAAAGTTTGTAGTTGTGGAGGTTAATATGGGACAAATGGTTAATGATGTTAAGCTTGCCGTTAACGGCAGGGTTCCTGTAGAACTTATAAATAAGGGTGTCGGCACACCGCCTTCTCCTGAAGAGATTGCAGCAAAAGTTGAGGAGTTAATGTAATGGCAACACAAGTTTTTAAAATCGCAGATACATTCAGAAAAGATGTGAAATATACTTTCTGTCCGGGGTGTGACCATGGGGTTGCCGTAAGACTTGTTGCTGAAGTCTTAGAAGAACTCGGGTTAAAAGAAAAAGCGATTGTGGCCGCTGCGATCGGTTGTTCAGTGACAATTTATGATTTTTTGAATATTGATGCTTTGGAATCTCCTCACGGCAGAGCAATGGCTGAAGCTACAGGGATTAAAAGAGCAAGACCCGATAAATTTGTATTCACATACCAAGGTGACGGGGATTTTGCGTCAATCGGTTTGGCTGAAAGTATGCATGCTGCTTTGCGCGGAGAAAAAATTTCGGCAATTTGTATAAATAATACAACTTACGGAATGACAGGCGGACAGCTTGGACCTACAACAATGGTCGGGCAGGTTACAACAACTTCGCCAACAGGAAGAAACCTTGAATACTACGGTTATCCGATTAAGGTAGCAGAACATATTGCGCTTTGTGACGGTACAGCATTTAGTGCAAGGGTTTCTCTGGATACGGTTGCAAATATCAGAAAAGCTAAACAAGCTATTAAAAAAGCTTTTGAAGTTCAATTAAAAGGTTTAGGTTTCGGGTTTGTAGAAATTCTTTCAAGTTGCCCTACAAACTGGAAAATGACACCCGAGCAGGCGCATGACAGAGTCAGAAACGAAATGATGCAGGTGTTTAAACCGGGTATATATAAAGATATTACAGAAAAGTCAGGTAAATAATTATGGAAAAAGATATTATTATTGCAGGATTTGGCGGACAGGGTGTATTGTTAGCAGGAGAAGTTTTGGCTAACGGGTTTATGATAGATGATAAAAATGTCACCTGGTACCCTTCTTATGGTGCGGAGATGCGCGGAGGAACCGTTAATTGTACTGTTGTAATGTCAGATGATGATGTCAGTGCAGTTCAAAAATCACAGGCTGATTATATTATAGTTCTGAATCAGGCATCATTTGACAGGTTTGAAGCAGGTGTTAAAAAAGGCGGTACAATTATTGTTAATTCATCTTTAGCTCAGGTTAAAAAATCAAGGGATGATATTAATTATATCTCTGTTCCTATCACCCAAACAGCTCATGACAGGCTCTCAAATGTAAGAATGTCTAATATACTTGCATTAGGTGTTTTTGCTCGTGTAAGTAATCTTGTTTCTTTAGAAACTTTAGAAAAAGCTTTAAACAACGTGATTCCGCCGCATCGTAAAGCTTTAATTCCGAAAAATATCGAGGCTTTAAAACTCGGTTATGAGTATGATTTATTGAAGGTTTAGTTTAAAATCACCTAAAAAGTTGATTTTAAATCTTAAAGAACAGTTTATTCTTTTAATGTGATATATGAGAGGTTTAAGTAAAGTGAAACAAAATCTTATTTTTTCTATCCGAGAAAAAGAATTACAACTGTCGAAATTAAGCGAACACATCGATAAGAGTGTTGTTTGCGCGGATTTGTATAATAAAATTTTAATAGAAAAAGCTACTCTGAAAAAGGAATTAGAAGACTTACAGAATAAATCTATAGTAAATCGCATAAAACATTTACTTCCGCATCGTGAAAAATTAATTTGTGATTATTTTACAAAGTAAATAAAGAAGAGATAGTATGAAAAGTGCAATATGATCGGAATTTCGAGGGGGGATATCTTTACGCCGTTATTGGTTCCGAGTATTTCCGCTTTTTTAACCTGGGATGGTTTTATGTAAGTATTTTAGATTTTACATCTGTGCGTTCAGTTATAATTTTAGATATAAACGGCTCAACTGCTCCAAATAGATTTGAACGGGATGTTTTTTCTTAGTTGCCGAAGAGGGTGTTATATACCCAGAATGTAATGATTCTCCAACAGCTTATGTTAACGCTTATTGCAGAGGGGATAACGATGGAAGATGTTGTGCAGAGAAAATTCGTCGTGCATGGTGGTAGATTGAGAAATCTTATCCGATGAAATAAACCTCCGTGTTGACCTTTTTTTAGGTTTGTATTATACTGTACCTGTAAAACAAGCTATAAAGGTGGTGAAAATATAAATGGCAGAAGTTAAAGTTGGCGAAAACGAAAGTATCGAAAGCGCTTTAAGACGTTTCAAAAAGAAAATCCAAAAAGCAGGTATTCTTTCTGAAGTGAAAAAACGCGAAAGATATGAAAAGCCAAGCGTTAAAAGAAAACATAAATCTGAAGCAGCTCGTAAAAGGAAAGTGTAAGATTTTGTAATAATTTTAAAAAGGGCAGAAGTTCATTTTGAACTTCTGCCCTTTTTTTATTAACCAAGAATACTGAAACCTACGATTGCGTTTGTGCTTACATTAAACCAATCGTAAGCTACAAAAACTTCGATATTACATTCGCAGCCTTGTTTATTGCAGTTGCAAACTTCTTCTAGTCGAGCAACTTTAACATCTTTTAACGCGATAAGACAATCGTGGCAACTTTTACATTTACCTTCGTAATCATGTATTGTTCCAAGAATTTGTAAGTGATTTGTAATTATCATTACTTGTTTTGTTGAATTCTGTTCCATAATATGGTTAATAACTTCGCCTAAATTTTTTGACATAAAAACCTCCTTTTGTGAAAACAGTTTAAGGAAGTTCAATGTTTTTTGTATCCGCCATATTATTATTTCTTAGTTTATTTTTATGAATGACAAGTCCGCAATATTTGCAGGCAAAAAACTCATTAGAAGAATCCAACGGCATAAAAAGATGATTGCAATTTTTACTATCATCTTCTTGAGAAATCTCTAGAGGGTCAAAAACATCTTTTTGTTTATTCTTTTTAAAAGCTTGTGTTATCAGTTCAAAAATATACATAATTAAAGAGTAAAGCTTTCGGGAAGAAGCTGAGCCAGCGTGTAAGTTTTTAATTCTTCTCCGACTTTAACTATAACTTCAAGTTCTTCATCCCGTTCGCAAAATTCATGTAAAACTTGGCGGCATGCACCGCATGGTGTGCAATTATCTTGATTTGGAGAGTATATTGCAATCGCTTTTACTTTTCTTTCACCGTTTGCAATGGCATTTCCTATGGCGTTTCGTTCTGCGCAAATCGTCATACCTAAACTTCCGTTTTCAAAGTTGCACCCGACATAAGTGTTGCCTTTATCTGTCAGAATACATGCTCCTACTGGAAACTTTGAGTAAGGTGAATAGGAGTTTTTGGAAACATCTACAGCTTTTTGCATTAACTCTTCATTAGTCATAGTTAAATCCTTTTTTCTTTTATTATAACCGTAATTTCAAAAAAGGTATCCATTAATTAGAGGAAAACGATTAATATTTGTTAATATTAGGGGTAGTTTTTAAAGTTTTATTGTCAGAATGCCGTAATCAATAATAAGATAAAAAACTAAGGACTTACTATGGAAATTTCCGCGATAAGTGCAGTTTCACCAAAAGAAATAGATTGGCGTAGGCTGACTGCAAAAGAAATAATTAAATATGAAAATGAAGGTGTCGAGGTTCCTGATGAGTATTTGCAGTGGGCAAAAGACTTTCAAAACGCGCTGCAAGCAGGTGATAACGATGATACAACTTATGAAACGGCAGCTGCTGCAAGTGCTAATACAACAGCCCAGCCTCAGAGTGAAGAAGCTTCCGAAGGCTCAGAAGAACAAGAGTCTGAAAAACTTACAGCAGAACAGCGTCGAGATAAAATGCTGGAATCAGGGGAAAGTTATTATAAGGTTGCAAGAACATTTTCATCAGAAAGTAAAGTTAAAGCCGCAGAGTCTGTGATTGCTGATGCTATTTTAAATGAAACAGGGAGTAATTCAGACAGTAAAGTTGAAAGCCTTGAGTCTTCAATTAGCGCGTTATTGGAAGAGGCTGATGAATTAAAATCGCAAATAGAATCATTAAAAAATAAAAATTCTAAAGATAATAAATTGGATAATGCTGCAAAAATTATTCAACTGCAGCGTCAATTAAAACAGCTTGGAGCATCAGGTCAGGCAATGACAGCAGGAACGGACGCGGATTTAAATGAATATAACTCAGTTATTGATTCACAACGTTCAATTGGCGCTGATGCTGTTGACACGGGTAATGTAACTGTTGAAATGGGTGAAAAACTTAAAAAATCGAGTTGGATATCTTTGTTTATAATAGGTAAAAAAATAATTAAAAACGGTAAAAAATCTATAGAAAAAGGTGATATGGCTCAGCAAACAGCACAAGAGGTTTCAAGCATAAATTCCCAAAATATATCACAAGTTTCAAAAAAACAAAACGAAATTTTTGCCAAAACAGGTGCAGCAGCTGTTTCGTTTGATGAAGGTGATGCTAAATCAAAAGATGCTAAAAATGATGGCGAAGAAAGTTCCAAAGCTCAAACAGAAGAAAAAAGCGGAGAAAATCAACAAGCCGCAATTGCAAGTGGAAATATTGACGAAATTATGAAATATAAGATTCGCAAAGGCGAAGACGTAAACTCAGAATCATCTTAAAGATTCGATTGCTTTTTTAATATCGTCTGATTTATAGATGTAATTTCCTGCAACAAGCGAGTTGGCACCTTTATTACGGCAAATTTTGCCCGTAACTTTGTTTATTCCGCCGTCAACTTGGATTATTAACCCTTGTGGGGCGTTAGATTTAATTAGCGGGATTTTATCTGCGCAATCTTCCATAAATTTTTGTCCGCCAAACCCCGGTTCTACCGTCATTACAAGCACTAAATCCAAGTCCTTTAAATATGGGCAAATAACACTTGGTTCAGTTTTTGGTTTTATTGATAATCCGGCTTTTTTACCTGCTGATTTTATCATTTGAATGACAGATTCAATTTTGTCCTTCTCTACAGCTTCATAGTGAAACGTGATTATATCTGCTCCTGCATTAGCAAAATCATTTATGTATTTTTCGGGATTTTCTATCATTAAATGAACATCCAGAGGTAAATTCGTAACTTTTCTAAGTGATTTTACAACTGGAATTCCGATTGTAATATTTGAGACAAAATGCCCGTCCATAACATCAACATGAATCCAATCGGCATCGTTTGATTCAACAAGTTTAATATCTCGTTCTAAATTTGCAAAATCAGCAGATAGTATTGACGGTGATATGTAAATTTTTGTCATTTTTATATAATTCCTAATTTTTTACAAGCCGTGTATGCGCATTTTTGTTCGGCTTCTTTTTTTGTAGAACCTTTTTCTACAGCTAAAACTTCGCCGTTATAGCTTACCTCTATTTCAAACACTCTTTTATGCTGTGGACCTGTTTCATTTATAAGAGTGTATACAGGTGTGTTTTTTGTAAGCCCTTGAGTGTATTCTTGCAGGATTGCTTTTGCGTTAAACTTCTCAAAATGTTTTTGAACATCTTCAATATACGGTTCAAATGTTGTTTTTATATATTCGACAATTTCGTTATACTTCCCGTCCAGATAATACGCTCCAAGGGTTGCTTCAAATGCGCACGCACAAATAGAATTAAGGTTTCTGCATCCTTGTTTTTCTTCGTGTTTACTCATTATGATAAGTTTTTGAAGTCCGTTTTTCTTAGCAATATCAGCCAATGTGTTATCAGAAACAATAATGCTTCTGATTTTTGAAAGTTCGCCCTCGGGAGAATCAGGATATTTTCTGAATAAAACATCAGATATTGAGAGTTTTAAGACTGCATCTCCCAAAAACTCCAAACGTTCGTAGCATTCTGTTGCAGGTAAATTTAAATCTTTAGTATATGAAGAGTGTGTAAGTGCGTATCTGTAAAGGTCTTTGCTAATTGTTTCAATTCCGAAAATTTCAGCAACCGATTTCATTAGAACAATCCTTTCACAAAGTTGCCAAGGGTTTGCATCCATTCGGTGTGGAAAATAAAGCACTTACAGAAATAATACATAACAGGAATTGTTAAGATAAAACTGTCAGTTCTGTCTAAGAACCCGCCGTGCCCTGGAAGACTTGTACCTGAATCTTTAACTCCCGCATCACGTTTAATTAATGATTCGCAAAGGTCACCGATTTGGGCAAATAATGTACAAATTACAGCGCCGCAAACCATTACATACCAATGTACTTCAATATGTAAAAGGTAATTCATATAAGCCCAGATTAAAAGAGAGCCTATTATTGCAAAAGTCATTCCGCCAACAGAACCTTCAATTGTTTTATTAGGACTGATAACTGGTGCAAGTTTATGTTTGCCGAATTTACTTCCTATATAATATCCGCCGATATCGGTTAGTAATATTGACGTAAACATTAGTATAATAAAACCTAAACCGCTGTCATATTTAGTATTTGAAAGGTTTCTCAGAAACATTAAGTGAAGCGGGAACCAACCACAATAAACCATACCGAGTAATGTTGTTGCAACGTTTGCAATATATGGTTGTCTGCCCTTAAACAGCACCCACATAAATGAACAAATTGCACAAATAGTTAAGGTTATTGCAACCAAATCTACTCTGTTAAAATAAACTACGGTTGCTAAGATTGCCTCAGTCAGATAAATGACTTTAAGGCTTGGATAAAAACCTTTATGGTTAAGGATTTTTACATATTCTCTTGAACCTACTATTAACATAAATATAAGCAGAGCAAGTAAATAAATTCCTCCTGCCATAATACAAGACAATACTATTGTGCCCATTATGAGGCCCGTGAGCATTCTTGTTGCGTTTTTATTCAAGTCTAAGTCAATCATTATACAGTCATAACCTCTTTTTCTTTTACTGCAACTGCAGAATCAATGTTTGCAGTATATTTATCCGTTAATTTTTGGATTTTATCCTGATTATCTTTAACCAAATCTTCAGGAAGATTTTCACTTTTTTCTAATTTTTTAAGGTTATCAGTCATATCGCGGCGAATATTTCTTACTGCAACTTTCGCATCTTCTCCTAACTTTTTAACGTCTTTTGTAATTTCACGTCTTCTGTCTTCTGTTAGAGGAGGGAAAACCAATCTTAAGCAGGTTCCGTCGCTGTTTGGAGTAATTCCGATTTCAGCTTTGATGATTGCTTTTTCGATTTCTTTCATAATAGATTTATCATAAGGTGTGATAACAAGTGTTGTACCGTCTTGAACGGATACTTGTGACATTTGTCTTAGTGGGGTTGGTGCTCCGTAGTATTCAACGATAACTTTGTCTAAAATACCCGGGTTAGCACGTCCTGAGCGAATTGAACCAAATTCTTTTTGTAATTGGGCTATCGCTTTTTCCATTTTTTCTTCTCCGAATAAAAATAATTCTTCTAAAGATTCTGTCATTTTTTACCTCTTTCGTTATTAACTAATTAATATATGTTCCTAATTTTTCACCGTTAAGGATGTTTTTAATTCCGTCTTCTTTTTTGAAGTCAAATACGACAATCGGAATATTATTTTGCTTACATAATGCGCAAGCTGAAGTATCCATTACTTTTAAGCCGTTTTTTATAATATCGTCGTAGTTGATATTTTCAAGTTTTTTAGCATCAGGATTAGTGTTCGGGTCATCAGTGTAAACTCCGTCAACACCGTTTTTAGCCATTAACATTGCTTCTGCGTTAATTTCGGATGCTCTTAGAGCTGCTGCAGTGTCTGTTGTGAAAAACGGATTGCCTGTTCCTGCCGCAAATATTACGACTCTGCCTTTTTCAAGGTGTCTGATTGCTCTGTGGCGGATGTACGGTTCCGCAATTTGGTTCATCGCGATTGCCGATTGAACTCTGCATTGTACACCGATTTGTGTTAAAGCACTTTGCAGTGCAATTGCGTTCATCACAGTTGCAAGCATTCCGACATAATCGCCTGATGCTTGATCCATACCGAGTTTTGCGCTGTTTCTCATCCCGCGGAAGATGTTTCCGCCGCCTACTACTACCGCAACCTGAGCGCCGTTTTGTGTAACTTTTTTAATTTCATTTGCAATCATTGCAACAGGTGTTTGGTCAATACCGAACTGTTGTTCGCCAAGTAATGCTTCTCCGCTTATTTTTAATAAAATTCGTTTATATTTCAATGTTGTTTCTCCCTTTATATTCCCTTGGATGTTGCGAGGGTTGAATAAATTTACCATTTTTATCCTAGCCTAAACTCAGCCTAAAGTAAAGCATTTTACTCCATATATTCCTGAATTGTAATAGATTCTATTCCTTCAAGGTTTTGGAAGGTTTTATATAAGTCTTTTATAGGTTTTCTTCCTGTCACATCTAAGATACAACTTATTTTGGTGCTTGGTGATTCATCGTTTTTAAGGCTTTTTTTAGAAAATTCCGAAATTTCGTCGTATTTGTCTAATATAAAGTTATGAATTTTTTCTGTGCAATCTTTGACGCAGACAAGGCTCAGTTTAACTCTGCGGGTTTTCTTTGTGCTTGTCGGAAGAACTTTGCGTTCTAAAACTCTTATAGAGACAAGGGTTAAAATTGCAAGAATTGTTCCCGAAAACGCAATATCAAACATTCCAGCACCGCATGCCATACCGATACTTGCGGCAATCCACAGGGTTGCTGCTGTTGTAAGTCCTAAAACTATCGGACCGTTTCTTAAAACCGTACCGGCACCGATAAAACCGATACCTGTTACGATTTGCGCGGCAACACGGGATGTGTCGCGTATACCTGTTGCTTGATCAATAATTACGTTATCGCCGGGTGCAAATGTCGGGAATCCGTAGATTGAAATAAGTGTGAATACGCAAGCGCCCAAACATACTAAGATATGTGTTCTTAACCCTGCATATTTGTTTGTAAGTTCTCTTTCCAATCCGATACAAAACCCGAATGCAACGGCAACGGCAATTCTTATGAAAAATTCTAAATTAATAAGACCTTCCATTATTTCCTCTTTTCTTTTATTTTATTATAAATTTTTGTCTGAATTTTTTTATTCCCTGATTCTATGGCATATTGTATAGCGTTTTCTAAATCCCCAAGTTGCATATATGAAAACGATGCAAGATATTTTATGCTGTTATCTAAAGGTTTAAGTTTTTCCAAATCTTTAATATATTCAATTGCGCCTAAATAATCTTTTGTGATAACAAGAGTTGGAATTGCTGATTCAAGTGCGTATTTTTTCTGTGGATTAAACAGTGAGATTTTTACAGCGGTATTTAATAATTTAAGTTCTTTTTGTTTATCTGTTTGATTAAAAGAATTCCAAACAAGTATAAACGGCAAACCCCATTCAAATATCAGGATTGCAATTATCAATATACTTAATATAATAATCTTTTTCATCTTAGACATAAAACTTATCTCACTTTAGATTTTGGGTCTAATATATCTCTAATAGTATCACCTATTAAATTAAATGCCAAAACTGATACAAAAATTAAAAAACCCGGAGTTAGAAGCCATGGTCTGTATAGGATGTTTGTAAACTCCTGGGCTTCTTTTAACATATTTCCCCAACTTGCATCCGGCTGTTGAATTCCAAGTCCTAAGAAGCTTAAACCTGATTCAGAGAGAATATAAGACGGAACAGATAATGTCATTGCTACGATTACAAAGCTTGTGGTCTGTGGCAGAAGGTGTTTTGTAATAATTCGCATTTTTGAAGCTCCGATTGATTGAGCCGCTTGAATGTATTCCTGATTCTTAACAGATAGAACCATTCCTCTTACAACTCTTGCGAACCCTGCCCAACCGATTAGTGCAAGGATTATAACAATAAGCATAAACCTTTGGGTGCTTGTCATTCCTGACGGTAGAATCGAGGCTAATATTATCAAAAGATAAAAACTCGGGATTGACATAATGGCTTCTGCGAACCTCATCATAATACTGTCTACCCTTCCGCCAATGTAACCCGAAATTCCACCGAACAAAAGCCCTATCGGGAATAATACAAATAAGGCAAGAAATCCGATAGTCATTGAAATTCTTCCGCCAAATAACAGTCTTGAAAATACATCACGACCGTTGATATCTGTGCCGAGTAAGAATATTCTTCCGTCACGGTCTGTTGTAAACAAATGTCGTTTCATAGGGATAAGCCCTAAAAACTTATACGGTTGACCTTTTGAGAAAAACTTTATGTAATGTTTTTTACTTCTGTCAAGCCTGTATTTTATTTCAAGGTTATTTTTGTCAAACTCGCGGACATAATTATATGTATAAGGTTTTGAAAGTTTTCCGTTTTCATCTATCGTAAAGAGTTTAGACGGCGGAACATAAGCCATTGTTCTATCTGAAAAATCCTTAGTATAAGGTGCGATAAAATCAGCTAAAAACAGTGCAATATAGATTACCCCGAGAACAAGAAGGGCAATTCTTGCAAATTTATCTTTCCAAAGTTGTTTAAATATATCTTTTATCATGATTTCACCCTAATCCTCGGGTCGGTAATAATAAGGAGAATATCTGCTATCAGGTTTCCCAAGATAAGCATAACTGCCCCCATCATAAGTGACGCCATAACAAGATTGATGTCAGACTTTAGAACGGCTTCTAAGATTAGTCTGCCAAGTCCCGGGTACTGAAAAACATACTCGGTCAGCGCAGCACCTGATAATAACCCAGCAAACTCAAACCCCAGAAGTGTTATCATAGGATTAACAGCGTTTCTGAGTGCGTGTTTATATATAACAACGCTTTCAGGTAATCCTTTTGCCCGTGCAAATTTTACGTAATCGCTATCTAAAACATCAAGCATATTTGCTCTCATTTGGCGCTGCAAGCCCGCTAGAGATATCGTAAACAGTACAAATACAGGTAAAACCAAATGATAAGCAATATCTATAAACTTCCCGCCGAAACTTAGGTCGGAAAAATTAGGGCTTGTTAAGCCGCCAATCGGAAACCACCCTGTTTTTACGGCAAATAAAAGTAATAAAACCGCAAAGAAAAATGAAGGAATAGCCATTCCGATACTTGTTAAAACCGTTAATATTCTGTCAATCGGAGTTTTCCACTTAACTGCCGCGATAATCCCTAACGGTACCCCCACAAGCCAGGTTAAAAAGATTACGATTGAAGTTAATAAAAGAGTATTCGGAATTCGTTCTTTTAATTTTTGGCTGACTTTTTCGCCCGTTGAAGTTACTCCTAAATCGCCTTTAATAAATGAAAACGCCCATTTGCCGTATTGAATTATTACAGGCTTATCAAGTCCTAAGCGTTGGCGTTCTTTTTCTACTGTTTCAGGAGAAATCGACGGGTTTAATTTTAACTCAGCGAGCGGGTCAACGGGTGATAATCTTATTATAAAAAAGCTTATTAAAGATACTATTATAAGTAACGGTATCGTCTGGATAATCCTTTTAAATATGTATTTAAAAAGTTCCATTATTTCTCCCTCCCGACATAAATTTCTTCAATGTTATGCGTAATTCCGCCTAAACTTGAAGGGTAAATGTTTTTAAATTTATCTCTGATTGCAACAATTACAACAGGAGAATAAATATAAACAAACGGTTTTTCACGGTTTACGATTTCCTGATATCTGTCGTAATGTTTTTTTCTGTCTTCAAATTTAGTTGCCAAAGCGCCTTTGGTAAAACAGTCATCAAGCTCTTTTTCCCACGATAAAATCCCGATTTTACCTTCCTGCGGGGTTCTCATATTGAACATATGGAGTCTTCCGTCAGAAAGCCAAACGTTTTTTCCGCCGTTTGGTTCTAATGGTGAGCCTGTAAGACCCATAATTACCATATCCCAGTCAAATGTACTTACAAGTTTATTTACAAGCGAGTTAAATTCGATAGGTTTAAAATTAACCTTCATCCCCAAGTCTTCCAAATCCTGTTTGACCATAACACCGATTGCTTCACGTTCGGTGTTTCCCGCGTTTGTATACAGGTCAAATTCGACGCGGTTTCCGTCTTTATCGTATAGCACGCCTTTTTTTGTGTAAAAACCTGATTTTTTTAATAATTCTTTTGATTTTTCAAGGTCTTTATCGTAAGGTTTTATGTTTTTATTTAAGTAAATTGAGTTTAAGCTTTCTGGAGTAAACAACGGTGCCGCAATTCCGTTTGCTATATTAAACACCATATTTTTTCTGTCAATCGCATAATCAACCGCGTGTCTGAAATTTATATCCTGAAACCATTTTTGCTTGACAGGGTTTACGTAAAACTTGCCGTCTTTATTTTTGCGGTTATTTAAGTTCATTGATAAATAAGTTGTGCTTGTCGTTGGACCAAGGTTATACAGTTTAAAATCAGAATGCGGTTCAAGTGATTTATATCGTGCGACTTTTGAACCCTGGAGCGATATAACGTCAAGTTCTTTTGCTTCAAACTTTAAAACTTCGTTATTTAAATCCCCGACGATTAAAAATATGTATTTATCCAAATACGGTAATTTTTGGTCCTTTTTATTTATTTCGTAATAATTCGGATTTCTTTCAAATACTACTCTTTGCGCGGGAACGTATTCTTTTAACTTAAACGCACCTGAGGTTACAAAATCTTTTGGTGGAGTGTTTGTTGATAAAAACGAGTCAAAATATTCTTTTCCTTTTTTAACGGCAGGCATGAATATATGTTTTGGCGCAATTGAAGCAGATAGCAGCCTTATAAACGGTGCGTAAGGTTTATGGGTTGTAAATTCCACTGTATAATCATCAATTTTGCGAACTTGCGGTAATTTATCATCAATTACAAGCGAATCCCTGGTTGATGTGTCGCCAAAGCCCGCAAAAATTATATCTCGCCATGTGAAAACAACATCATTTGCGGTTATTGGTTTTCCGTCAGACCACTTAACACCATGACGAAGTTTTATTGTATAAGTTTTTCCGTCAGGTGAGATTGAATATGATTTTGCAAGTTTCGGGATTGTTTCTCCGTAGATCGGATCGGTTGTCAAAAGCCCGTCATACATAATACTTGCCATAACTTGAGAGGTATTATCTTTACAATTAAACGGGTTAAAAGTTTTAGGACCTTCACCAATAGTAGAGGTTATAAGTTCTCCTCCAAAGTTTCCGATTGGAGCTTGTGATTGCAGATAATCGACTCCATTTATTGTTACGTTTTTTGGTGTCGGATAGGTCCAATCTGATGATATATTTTTATCTTCACTTGGTTTAACATCACTTTCGGGAACATCTTTTACGAGGCAGCCTTTTAGCAGCAATGCTGCAAGTAAAATTACCGTTAAAACCTTAAAAACTCTCCTAATCATGTTTTCAATATATCATAAAAAGAATGAATTGTATTATCTTACAGGATATAGCTGAATATTTAATTGTAACAAAATATTAAGTATTTGGTTTATATTTAACAAGTTTTTTTTTGTTTGAACTTATAATGAACAATAATACATAAAAATTTAGGAGAAATTGAATTATGCGAGTTGCACCTGTTTCTGTAAATACTAATAAAAATAACCAACATTTTGGGCTTTTAAAATATGAATTGGATAAGCCGTCAAAAGAATTATATTATCAATTATGTAGTGAGCGACCTTACTCTTCGACAAAAACCATCCATGAAGAAATTGTTGCATTGGATAAAGCATTGGATGATTTTAATGAAGAATCAGAACAAAAAGTTCAAAGTTTTCTTAATTGCAACCCTGCGACAAGACCTCTTGTCGCAAGAGAAGTTTGGCCTGAAGATAAACCCGTAAACATTTCTGTCAAACGAGTAAATGTTGATGATAAAGAAACTTTAATTGCTACTTTTGATGGTAAATATACCAGAAAAGCCGAAGAATTGATTGAAATAGAAGAGGCTCGTCCGCTTGTCACTGATTTCAGAAGATTCTTGCGCAGAATGGTCAGAGATCCGCAAATTTCAAATGCGTTAATAATACCTGAAGTTTCAAAAAAACCGTTGTATATTGAAACTTTAAAAAGACAGGAAAGATTAGACAGCTTAGATCCTGAAGAAAAAGAACGAGAACTTCGTGAAGATATCAATGAATGGATTGGTTAAGTCCTGATATTTAAAAAGGAGAGATTATGCAGGATAACAAAAATTGTCCTGAGAGTTTAGGTTTTTCCGAAAATGCCTTAAAAGTTTTAGAAAAAAGATACTTAAACAGGGATAATAAGGGAAATTGTATCGAAACCCCAAAAGAAATGTTACAAAGGGTTTCGAATACGATTGCGTTAGGAAACCCAGATGAAGCCAATCAATTTTATGATGTTATGGCAAAGCGATATTTTATCCCGAATTCTCCTACATTGATGAATGCGGGGAAAAAACTCGGACAGCTTGCCGCGTGTTTTGTTCTGCCGATTGAAGACAGTTTGGTAAGTATTTTTGATACTTTAAAAAGCACTGCATTAATTCATCAATCGGGTGGCGGTACAGGTTTTTCATTCTCACGATTGCGTCCGAAAAACAGTATTGTAAAGTCAACTATGGGTGTATCCTCAGGTCCTGTTTCTTTTATGGAGGTTTATAACGCGGCAACAGAAGCCGTTAAACAAGGCGGAACAAGGCGTGGGGCGAATATGGGTATCTTGCGTGTCGATCATCCTGATATTATTGACTTTATTAATTGTAAAACAGATTTAAATAAGTTAAATAACTTTAATATCTCGGTTGCGATAACCGATAAGTTTATGGAAGCCTACATTAATGGAGAGGATTATGAACTGATAAATCCTCAGGACTGTGAAGTTTTTGCGAAGAAAAGTGCGAAAGAGGTTTTTGAACTGTTGGTTGAGCGTTCTTGGCAGAACGGGGAACCGGGGGTTATATTTATTGACAGAATAAATACGGATAATCCGACACCTGAGTTAGGAGAAATAGAATCGACAAATCCTTGCGGAGAAGTGCCGTTATTGCCGTATGAGGCTTGTAACTTAGGTTCAATAAATCTGGGGCAAATGGTTGATGATTCGAGTGAGATTGATTGGGATTTACTGGAGCAAACCGTCAGGACTGCTATGAGATTTTTGGATAATGTCATTACCGTAAATAAGTACCCGCTGCCTGAGATTAAAGAAATTGTATCAAATAACCGTAAAATTGGTCTTGGTGTAATGGGTTGGGCTGATATGCTTATGAAACTCGGTATATCTTACGCCTCAGATAAGGGGGTAAAACTTGCGGCTGAGGTTATGGAGTTTATAAACTATGTTTCCAAAACAGAATCCGTGGAAATGGCTAAAAACCGTGGACGATTCAATAATTTTCACGGAAGTCTTTATGATAGCGAAAATTATTTTTACAACAAATATCGTGGTGGAAAAATTACGGATGAGCAGTGGCAAAAACTTGATGAAGATGTTAAAAAATACGGTATTCGAAATGCCACAACAACCTGTATCGCACCGACAGGTACGATTTCAATGATAGCAGGAGCTTCAGGCGGGATAGAACCGTTGTTCGGACTTGTGTTTTCCCGTAATATTATGGACGGCACGGAACTTCTTGAAGTAAATCCGATATTTGAAAATTACATGAAATCTCACGAATTATATACAGATGAGCTTATGTCAAAAATATCAAAAGAGGGTTCTGTTGCTCATATTGAAGAAATTCCGAATGAGGTTAAAGCCGTTTTTCAAACCGCGCATGATATAACACCATTCTGGCATGTGAAAATGCAATCGGCTTTCCAAAAATATACGGATAATGCGGTATCAAAAACGGTTAATTTCGTGGAATCAGCGACAAAAGATGATATAAAAGAAACGTATATTCTCGCGTATAAGAATAATTTAAAGGGGATAACCGTATATCGAAACAATTCTCGAAACTTTCAGCCGATGAACCTCGAGGTAAAAAAAGAAGAATCTACAGGTGAGATAAAAACCGTAAAATGTCCCGAATGCGGGAATGAAATTCAAATGGCGGAAGGTTGTTTTATTTGTTTAAACTGCGGATACTCAGGGTGCTCGTAAATTGACATTTAAAAATAACTCGGGTATGATTAATTTGTTCAAGGAGGATAAAAAAGATGAAAAACGTTACTATGACTAAGATTTCGGGGGGGGTAACTTTTTAAGCTCCTCGGCCGGAGTGGGCACCATGCCACCAACGGTATTTATACGACTTCAACAGCTCAGCTCCGCAAGTAGGGGGTTTACATTAGCGGAGGTATTAATTACCCTTGGAATAATCGGCGTTGTCTCCGCTATAACTATAACGATGTTAATGACTAATTATCAACGAACCCGTGATGTTAATATATTAAAAAAGCAATACTCCGAACTTTCTCAGGCTTTTCGCTCAGCATCTCAGGAATACGATTTATATTCATCTACCCCTAAAGAAATTGTAGATGCTTTAAAACCCCATATAAAGTGGTCAGGTACTTTTGAAAATTCACAATATGATGCACTAAAAGCCATGTGCTATAATCCGAACCGCCAATATTGGGGAGGGCGGAAGGTAAAACGAAACGGCGGTTATCTTTGGCAAGGCGGAAATTGCGGTATTTCAAATCCTATAGCGGAAGTTCGTGCGTCTATGGAATTACATAACGGAGCTTGTGTCGGATTTGGACCAAGGCATGAAATTATTCTTGATACAAACGGTTCTTATACATTACCAAACATTGTTGGAAAAGATGTTTTTATTTTTGAAGTTAACAATAAAAACGGGATAGAACCAAAGGGTAAAAATTTATCTGATAGTGCCGTTAAAACAGGAGGCAACGGGTGTAATAAGACTTTAAAAAATTGCGGGGCAGGAATGTATTGTGCTGCCAGAATTCTGCGAGAGGGGTGGCAGATAAATTATTATTAGTGTATAATCTGAAAAGTAAAAGGAGATTTTTATGAAAGTTGTACCTGTAAAGATTATACAAGATTATGATAACAAAACCGTGCATGCTGCGCTAAAAAGACTTCAGTCCGTTCATGGTTTGTTTGTCCCTTATGTTAAGGAGAATAAGGTTAATGTCTGTATTGCCAAGGCTTCAAACTTAATTGACTCTGCTCCTGATGTCGCACACGTTTTAGAAAAAGCAGCAGATAATGATATCGCGGTTTTAGTCAGAAACAACCGCACCCAAAGATGCGGGGTTTCATTACTATCTTCTGCTCAAGATTCTTTTGAATACTCTGAACCAAAGCAGGTTATTGTTGCGGGAGACAGGGGCTTAAGAACATTAAATACAATTTTCCCGCACGAAGATAATTTAGTCAGAACGGTTTGTCGCTCAATAGAAATGTTGACTAAGTTTGTAAATCGTAAGTAAATAATAAAATTTTTGTAAAGATAGTTCAAATGATTGATGTTTGTTGTATAATTTTGTCATGAGTTAAGTGAGGTGGGATATGACAACTATGACATTAAGCAGAATTAACGAACTGGCAAAAGAAGTTTTAGAAATTGAAGCAAATTCGATTTTACGTTTAAAAACAAATATCGGCGAAGAATTTGATAAAGCTATTGATATTTTATACAATTGCAAAGGCAGAGTTATTGTTACGGGTATGGGAAAATCAGGCTTGATAGGTAAAAAAATTGCCGCGACAATGTCTTCAACTGGTACTCCGTCATACTTTTTACATCCTGCAGAAAGTACTCATGGGGATTCAGGTGTAATAACACGAGATGACGTTATTATCGCGATTTCTAACAGCGGTGAAACTCAGGAATTGATGAACTTATTACCGCTGATTAAGCGTTTTGGCTGCCCGATGATCGGGATGACAGGTAATATGAGCTCAACTTTGGCTAAAACAAGTGAAGTAGTCTTAGATATTTCTGTTGAACGTGAAGCTTGTCCTTTAGGTAAAGCGCCGACTGCAAGTACCACTGCAACTTTAGCAATGGGTGATACTTTGGCTGTTTGCTTAATGGAGAAAAAAGGGTTTACTAAAGAAGACTTCTTAATGTTCCACCCATCAGGCAAACTTGGTAAAGGCTTAACTTACAAAGTCAACGATTTGATGATAACAGGTGACAGAATGCCTGTTGTATCCGATTCTGAAAGCTTTATGTCTGTAATTAATACAATATCAGAGTTCAAACTGGGTATGGCAATGATTGTAGATAACAAAGGACATTTAATCGGGGTTTTAACAGACGGTGACATCAGAAGAACCATTATTAAACACCAAAATTCATCAGTATTGTCAGTAAAAGATGTAATGACAGTTAATCCGAAAAGAATCACCGAAGAGGCTTACGCAGCTTCAGCACTTAACTTGATGGAAAAATATTCAATTACGGCGTTGGCTGTAGTAGATTCTGATAATATTCCTGTCGGAGTAATTCATGTTCACGACTTATTAAGAGCGGGTGTTGCATAATGACGTTAGAAGAAAATGCAAAGAAAATAAAATTACTGGCTTTTGATGTTGACGGTGTTATGACTGACGGCAGTATAACTTATGATGAAAACGGCGTTGAGTATAAAACATTTAACGCAAAAGACGGGCATGGACTGGCTAAAATGGCTAAAAACGGGTTTGTTACAGCTATTATTACGGGACGTAAAAACGGAACTGTTGATTGCCGTGCAGCTGATTTATGCGTAACAGAAGTTTTTCAGGGTGTTAAAAACAAGCTTCCTATATTGGAAGGTATTATGCAAAAATACGGGTTTGAGTTTGACGAAGTTGCTTATATGGGAGATGATGAACCTGATATTTGTATTTTAGACAAAGTCGGAATTGCGGCATGCCCAAAAGATGCTGTACCAAAGGTTCAGGCTGTATGTAATTTTATCGCAAATAACGGTGGTGGACGCGGTGCCGTTCGAGAGTTATGTGATTTTGTTTTTGATAACAGACAAGTTTAATTATTAAATAAGGAGATAAGGGATGTACGAAATTAAGACACAAGCGTTTTTTTCAGCAGCGCATCATTTGCTGAATTATGACGGTGAATGCGAAAATCAACACGGGCATAATTGGATGGTTGAGGCTTTTGTTCAGGGTGAAAGTTTGAATAAAAGTAATATCCTAATTGATTACAAAGTTCTAAAAAGAGAATTGAACGCGGTTTTAGAAACTCTTGATCATAAGGATTTAAATGAATTACCTGATTTTAAAGGTGAAAGCCCTTCAAGCGAGATGATTTCAGCTTATATTTATATGAAATTGAAAGAAAGAATCGTTCAGTTGAGCAAAATTACTGTTTGGGAAACTCAGACTTCCTGCTGTTCGTATTTTGAAGAGGTTTAGTTAAGTGAATTTAATTCAATCGGTTTTGATGGGAATAGTTCAGGGGTTGAGCGAATTTTTACCTGTGTCTAGTTCTGCGCATCTTGTATTTACATCTAATTTTTATAAAGTCTTTCAAAATATACCTATTGTAGAGCAATCAAATGAAGAAGTATTTTTTGATATTATGCTGCATTTAGGAACGTTGATAGCAGTATTGATATTCTTTAGGAAAGATGTAATTGAAATTTGCAAGGCATTATTGGATGCGTTAAAATCACGAGATTTTTCTTCTTATAATGCTAAATTAGGATTGTATATAATTCTCGGCACTTTTGTAACCGTGTTGTTTGCCCTGCCGTTTAACGGGGTTGCTAATCATCTTGTGTATCACCCTGCGCTTGTCGGGGGATTGTTAATCCTTACTGGTGGTGTATTATTTTTTAGTGAATACTTGTCATCAAGGAGGGGTAAATTTAAAGAGAGTGAACTGAATTTAAAACAGGCTGTTTTAATCGGGCTTGCTCAGGGGTTGGCTGTACTTCCGGGTTTTTCACGGTCCGGGTGGACAATTGCAACAGGGCTGTTTGCGGGGTTAGACAGGCAAACTTCGGCAAGGTATTCGTTTTTACTGAGTATTCCTATAATTTTGGGAGCCTCAATGGTTTATCCTTTTGTTAAAATCGATGTATCCGAAGCTGTAACGTATAATTGGATTGCCATAATTTTAGGAACGATAGTTTCAGGAGTTGTCGGTTATCTGTGTATAAAATATTTTATGAAATTTATATCAAAATTTTCACTTAATTTCTTTGGCTGTTATTGTGTGATAATGGGAGTTTTCACACTAATATTTTTCAGCGTTTTTAAGTAAAATTTTTGTTAAAATTTGTAAACAAGAATAAACTAAAGTAACAAAAAATTTTATTGACAAGTATTCTAATGATGTGGAGTTATCATGATATCAGCTATTAGTAAGGGTATAAACGGGAATAACAGGACATTTCAGGCTCGTGAAAAGGGAGAGGGACAGGCGCCTGAATTACCTTATGAACATGATACGCTTTTAAAAAATAATTTATCTACCCGTACCAGAATCGGTATGGAAAAGTTTATAAAGGCCTTTACTGTATACCCTGCAAATGGTATTAATGGTAGTAAAAACTCTAATTTCTACGAATTTTTAACAATGGGTAATTTCCCTAATGTTGTCGGAAGTTTAACATTAATGGCAATATTTAATTCCGCTAATCCGTTTTTCTCACATTTTGGGTGTAAAGAAGCATCCCGTCTTGGCAATAAAATGGCACTTGGCGTCCTGTTTTACGGCTTATTTAAGCGGTTTTCAAAAACCCTTATCAATTATCCAGTAAAACTTGCAACAGGTATTGATACAGAGCTTCCTTATGCGAAAGTAAATAACAGATTACAGGAACATCCGAATGATTTTGATTTGAAGTCTATTGAATATCACAAAGTCGGTGAAAGCGTTGATTTTACATATTGGGATATGCTTTATGGCGACCCTAAAAAAGGTGAAAAACGGAATTTCAGGTTTGATAAGATTGCAAAAAGAGTAGGCTTAGGTAAGGATTTGAATGATTCCGATCAGGAAGTAAAACCTATTTATAAAGAAGTTTTGGTAAAATCAAAAGTTGCAAAAAGTATTTCAACCTTTTTGTGGGCTGCAACGGGTGTTTGTTTGGCGTTCCAGGATGCATGGATTGAGTATTTCAATTGTGCAACTTTTAAGTTCTGGAAAGGTAAAGATTTTGCTCACTCAATGAAAATTTTTGGCAGAAGTTTTAAAGAGGCGTCAAAAGAATTGTGGCACGGCAAGGAAAATGCGGTGAAAATGGTCGATAAGCATGCAGGTAAAGCTATAATCGGTTTAGCAGTATTATCAACAGTGGCAGGTGTCTTAAATACAATCCATATAACCAAGAAACCGTCAAAACTGAAAGCCGAAGAAGTTATGGATAAAAAGAAAGAATGTGTGGTGGGTTAGATGAGAACAGATAATTTAATTCAAGCATACGTAAATTCACATCCTGCATCAAGAAAGTATAATGCAGATAAAGCTGTTAAGAATTTTGATGTAAATAAAGAACTGATGAGTCGTACTTTTATTAAACCTCTTCCTGGTAACGGAAAATTGGTACGACCGAGTTTATTTGATATGCCGTCAGAAATTTCAAAAGGCTTGAAATACGATTGGAATGCTTTCAGGCACGCGCTAAGCGGTAAAGCTAACGATCACGAGCTCGGTAAACTGAACGATGTCGGTATGAAAATCGGCGGGCTTGCAATAGCATCTTACCTGTTTACAAGAAAAGGTACACCGATGACAAAGTGGTTTGAGTTCATTGGATTAACCGCGTTTTTCGGAGCAATGAATATTTGGCCGAAACTATTCTTACAGCTTCCTGCACGACTTGTTCACGGTTTTGATATAAGACAAAAATATGAAGATAATTACGGAAGAAAGAAAATGGTCTTTTCAGATCATCAATTTATTCCGTGGGATTTGTACTCCGATAAAGAAATCAATAAAATCGGCGACAGGCTGAGAGTACCGAAAGATATTCCGAACAGAAGAGATTATATTCAGGAAAAAATGCGTAAAATTGCATTGCAAAATAATACAATGTGGATGTTAACCTCAGGTTTTGCAACTCCGCTGTTAAGTGCGTTGATTTGTAACAGGTTGGAAGGTCCTGTGGCAAAATATCTTCATAACAGAAAAGATAAGCAAAGTGAAGAATTATTGACTCATTTTAACGAAGAAATAAGTAAAGCTGATTTCAAGCCTCGTCAAATGGCTTTAGATAATATAATTGAAGATAATTTTGGTCAACCTTTAACTCGGGATTTATTTAATCAAATTGTATCAAATATAACGCAAGGGCAAGATCCTGCCGTTGTAAAATCTGTAACGGAAGATTTACGTTCAGTTATACCTGTCGGGGAACATTTTAGTATTTCAACCGTAACTTTGGATAATGTACGTGAAGCATTTAAAAATATGTTGAAACCCGCAGGTTTATCAGAAGAAGAACTTGCTAAACTTCTTCCTGAAAACAGTACAATGCTTAACTTCTTAACTGATAAAGGTTTAGTCGGCGGAGAGTATAAAGAGTTTTCATCACATTCTCTTGCAATGCAGGAATTGTTAACAAACAGAATTACTGCATTTGTCGGACAAAAACCTGAATCTGTTCAGTCAAGACGTTTGAGTTTCTTGTTGGATAAAATGATTCACCAAGCTCAAAAAGGGCAAGATTCTCCGCTCGAACAGGCGTTTAAGACTCAAAGTTCACGTGTTTTAACAGAAGATATTGCAAAACATATAAGACAAATCGGTTCTATATTTGATACCTTAAGATCTAAAACTTCCGTTCTTGATAAATATTCGCATATAAAAGTTGCGCAGGATCAGGAAACTATCTTGGCTGATATTTGGAACCAAACAGCTGATGATTTTATTAAAGCGCTTAAATTGACACCTGAAGAAATTGCTAAAGCAAGACTTGACAGTAAAGTTGCAGGTGATGTATTAAGAGCACGAATTGAAAATATAGTTGCAGATAAAACCGCGTGCGGTGAGTTGGTATCAAGAATGGAAAAACTTCTATCCGTTGTATATTCAAAAACCGCTCCGTTGGAAAAAGATAATCATTTGTATCATGATTTGGTTAATTCTTCATTTAAGGATGCGGCAGAAGAATTACGTAAGTTAGGTTTAGACAGAACTGTTGATTCACTTTTAGGCTTTGGAGAAAACGGTGCAACAGGTATAAAAGGTTTATATCATGCGTTTATGAATGAAAGAATTACGGGTGTAAGAAGTTCGTTCTACCGCTTATTGCAAACTATAAATACTTATTACAAAATAGCTCATGATAAAGGAATTAATGGTGTTATCGGAGACTTTAGACCGAGAGAAGTTAAAGAAGAAATGGTTGAACTTGTAAAATCAATTCTTATGGAAGGTCATACGGCTGATTTTGCGGTAAAACTTTACCAAAGACGTAATTTAACACCTGATTTATCTGATATAGGCGATATTAAAGTAGTAAACGGTAAAGTTCAGTATGATTATTATGGAAAAACTCCTGCACACAGTCGCGTATCAATGCCAAACGACAGTAATTACTTTAGTGATGCTATGAAATTGATGTTTGGTGATGTTCATTCTGATATTGCGGAAAGAATCAAAAGTTCTGTATTCTTTAACGACTTCCAGGCATACCGCGAAGATGCAATTAAAAAACTTGGTGGAGAACGAAATTTTGCATTCCCGCAAGTTTTAGTTGACGGAATCGAACATAAAGCTAATTCAACAGAAAGATTCAACAGGCTTGGGGCTGCGACAAACGAATTTATGTATAAACTTGCAAACAATAAATTTAACAGCGGCAAGTGGTTCTCAATATTTGGAAAACTCGGAGCTGCTGTTATTGGTGTAACCTTGGTATCTCAGTTCTTTATGGGTAGAATGAAAAAGCCTGAACCTGTAAAGGAGGCAGCATAGTATGATGAATGTTTCTACAAATTTAATATCTAAAGTCGTAAGTACTTATCAGCCTGCTGTTCCTAAAAAGCAGGATGCGCAAGTGCAAATAAATCCTCAGGTTAAAGATAGTTCGAACCTGCTGACTCAGTATTTAGATAACCTTGCAGCAATTAATACTCCTGCGGTTACAAAGACTACAGAAGCTGCAACCGTTGTTCATAAACCTTATCGAAACGATTTAAGAACATTATTTTTGACAAACGGTGCAAAAATTTTGGCTATGATTCCAAGGACATTTAATGCTAAAGATACAAACAATAACGAATATATCGATGGAAACGAACAACACGGAACCTTCTTAAATGCTATAGAAAGACTTGATGAAGTTAAAGCTCAAGGGTTTAATACACTTCACGTTCTTCCGATAAATCCTCCGGGGAAAAATAATGCAATGGGAACAGCCGGTTCTTTGTATTCACCGTTAGATATGCTTGAACTTGATCCTAAACTTATAGACAAAAACGATCCGCGAACTCCTCAAGAACAGTTTAAAGAGTTTGTAAGCGCATGTCATGACAGAGACATTAGGGTTATGGTTGATATGCCAAGTTGCGCGTCTTACGATTTGTATCTTGCAAAACCCGAACTTATGGCAAAAGATCGTTACGGCTTAGCTAAAACTCCGCAGGGCTGGGAAGATATCAGAATGTTTCAGCCATGGAAAGACGAAGGTAAAAGAACTTTAAATCCTGAACTTCTAGAATATCACAGAAAATTTGTTGATATGATGATAGATGCGGGAGTTGACGGAATTAGAGCTGATGTTGCCAGAGCTAAACCTGTAGAGTTTTGGGATATAATTATTCCGTATTCAAGAAAACGCAACCCTGAATTTGCTTGGCTTGCAGAAACTTATACCTATGAAGATGCTTCACCTCAGGCAAATATGCCTTACGACAGACCTGAAGATTCTCTTCGCGCAGGGTTTGATGCTTATTATGGTCAGTATCATATATTCCATGAATGGACAACAGCAAAAGACTTGCATGATTACGTAAGAGAAAATCTTAACCTGTCATATAGAGTAGAACGCGGGAAATCTTTAATTGGTTCATTTGCAACCCATGATGATGTTTCTCCTATGTATCACGGCGGCGAAGTTTTCTGTAACCTGACTACAGGTTTGCAGGTCGCTTTACCTATGTTGAATCCGTATTTTGTCGACGGTTTCCAATCAGGTGATATGTATGATTACAGCTATCGTGATAAGTATGTTGAAAAATCCGATACCGATTATAATTATATGAAGGTTCACCCGGGAAAATTGGATATCTTTAACCTTTCAAGAAAGCCAGGAGGTGATAAACCTCAAATCGGTGAATTTATGACAGCTGCGTTAAAGTTTAGAGATGATTATGCAAATGTTTTAAAACGCGGTTCATATATAATGCTTGATAAGAAAAAAGACAAACAGGATCAGATAATATCATTTGCCCGTCACAGACAGGGAAAAACTCTTCTTGTTTTGGCAAATAAAAATGTTGACAGATCCGTAGCCGCAATCGTTAAGGTTCCGACCCTGAAGGAAAATCAGGAATTAAAAAATCTGTTGCCAAAATACGGGCAGGAAAGTAAATTCCAGGTTTCAAAAGGTGAAATCGCACTTGAGTTAGGACCTGGTCGTATTCACATATTTGAAATTGATACCCCGTATATAGAAAGTAATTCTAAAAAAGTATATAAACAACATTAGACAAAAAAAGAGGCGGAGCCGCAGGCTCCGCCTCTTCCAATTTTATTCTATTTACAACTTATATAACCGTTTAATGCCGTATATGCTGCAACATAAGGTGAAGATAAATAAATATAACCTTTAGTATTACCTAATCGGCCTTGGAAGTTTCTGTTTTGGGTTGTCAAGCAAACTTCATCATCTGCTAAGATTCCTGCGTGGATTCCTACACAAGGACCGCAGCCGGGTGGTAGTATTGTTGCGTTTGAATCTACAAAGATTTCTAACAAACCTTCTTGCAAAGCCTGTTTATAAACATCACGGGAAGCAGGGCAAATAAGCATTCTGACACCTTCATGAACTTTTTTACCTTTTAAAATTTTAGCAACCGTTCTCATATCTTCGATTCTTCCGTTTGTACAAGTCCCGACATAAACCTGCTGAACTTTTACATCGTTTAAGTCTTTTGCAAGTTTAGTATTATCAACGGTGTGCGGGCATGAAACGGTATGTTCGATAGTGGATGCGTCAATTTCAATTACTCTTTCATATACGGCATCACTATCAGGTTCGATTTTTTGATATTTATCGCCGCGTCCACGAGAAATTAAGTATTCTTTTGTTTTTTCATCAGGTACAAATAAACCGCATTTAGCACCAGCTTCAACTGCCATATTAGCAAGAGTAAAGCGCTCTGCCATACACATATTGTCAATAGTATCCCCGCAAAATTCCAAAGCCTTGTATGTCGCGCCGTCTGCACCAATCATTCCAATTAAGTGCAGCATAAGATCCTTAGAACATATGCCATCATTAAATTTACCCCTGACGACAATTTTGAATGTTTGAGGAACTTTTAACCAGGTTTTACCTAAAGCCATAGCAACCGCAACATCGGTTGAGCCCATACCTGTTGCAAACGCGCCTAATGCACCTGATGTACAGGTGTGGGAATCAGCACCCACTAAGATTTCTGTAGGGTTAACAAAAGTTTCTACCAAACGCTGGTGACAAACTCCCGAGCCGACTTCCGATAAAACAGCACCGTATTCGCGTGAAAAAACACGTAAAATCGTGTGCATATTTGATAACTCTTTTTTAGGACTCGGGGAAGCATGGTCAATAAACAGGATTGTGCGCTCAGGGTTGTTTAATTTGTCTTTACCGAGTTTTTTAAATTCCTGAACCGTTAAAGGTCCCGTACCGTCTTGTACCGCGCAAACATCAACTTTTGCGATAACAAGTTCGCCTGCTTTAACGCTATGTCCTGCGTGGTTTGATATAATTTTTTCTACTAAAGTTTGTCCCATTTTATTTCCCTCATATTCTTATATTTTTATACTAACACAAAGTTAGAAAATCTTTACATCATCATTGACATGATACTTTATTTGTGTTACATTTACCCTTGTCAGAAGTTAACAGTCGAATACGATTTCAAAATAGCTCAAAAACAGCTTATGTTTTGGCGTATTCTTTATATCGGGTAACCCAAAACCTGAAAATAAATGTTATTAAACAATTTTAGAAAGGTAAAATCAATGGAAAACAATGAAGAATTAAAAGTTACTGAATCTGTAGAAGCTGCAGAAGAAGTTAAAGCTGAAGAAACTGTTGAAGTTGTTGAATCAACTGAAGCTGTTTCTGAAGAAAAACCTGCTCGTGGCAGAAAAGGTCGCGGCAGAAGACAAAAAATCGAAACAACAGAAGAAAAACCTCAATCTGATTGGACTGAAACAGTTGTTCAAATCAGCCGTGTTACAAAAGTTGTAAAGGGTGGTAAAAAATTAAGCTTCCGTGCTATCGTTATCGTTGGTAACAAAAAAGGCCAGGTAGGTATCGGTTGTGCTAAAGCTGCTGAAGTTATCATTGCTATTCAAAAAGCTATCGCTGACGGTAGAAAAAATGTTATCAATGTTCCTATCTTTAAAACAACTATTCCTCACCCAATCACAGGTAAGTCAGGTGCAGGTGCTGTTATGTTAAGACCTGCTTCAGAAGGTACAGGTATTATCGCAGGCGGTGCTGTTCGTTCAGTATTGGAACTTGCAGGTATTGAAAACATCCTTTCAAAATCTTTAGGTTCAAAATCTCCGCTTAACGCAGCTAATGCTACTATAGAAGCTTTGAAATCATTAACTCCGTTTAATGATGTTGCTAAAAAACGCGGTCTTACTATGGCTGAACTTTTAAACTAGTAATAAGTAGTATTTAAATTAAAATTATAAGGAATTAAAATTATGACAGATAAGAAAAATGATATGATAAAAATTAAGCTTGTTAAAAGTTTAATCGGCTCTTCTGAGCACCAACGCAGAGTTGTTAGAGGCTTAGGCTTAACTAAAAAAGACCAAGTTGTTGAACACGCAGCTTCTGCTACAATCATGGGTATGGTTAACAAAGTTTCTCACTTGTTAGAAGTTGTTAAATAATTACTCAAATACTTAGATTTATTATAAATTACAAAGAAAGAGGAAAATAATATGTCAAATATAACATTAGAAGATTTAAGACCGGCTGAAGGTTCTACATCTAAATCTAAAAGAGTCGGTAGAGGACGTTCATCAGGACACGGTAAAACTTCTTGCCGTGGTCATAACGGTGAAGGTCAAAGATCAGGAAACTCTGCTAAAAGAGGTTTTGAAGGCGGACAAATGCCTGCTTACAGAAGACTTCCTAAATTGAAAGGCTTCCAGGTTTATAACAAACTTAACTATGCTCAAATCAATGTTGGCAGACTTGATGATTTAGGTCTTAAAGAAGTTTCTTTAGAAACATTAAAAGAAAAATTAACAATTCATCCGTCTTGCGTGGGCTTAAGAGTTTTAGGCAACGGTGAAATTAAATCAGCAGTTACAGTTAAGGCAGCTTACGTAACTCCATCAGCTAAGGAAAAAATTGAAGCTGCCGGAGGAAAGGTTGAGTTAGTATAATGGCACAAAATTTAAAAATGCCGACAACTGATGATTTGATGTCAATGTGGAATGCTTCGGGTTTAAAGCAGAAGATTATTTTCTCATTGCTGATGATTGCTGTTTGGAGATTGGGTGTTCAAATGCCTTTGTATGGTATTAATAACCAGGCGTTTGTCGCACTTGCTCAAAGTAATTCTTTAATAGGATTTCTTGACTTATTTTCAGGCGGAGCATTAGGTAAGGTATCTATCCTTGCGTTAGGTATCGGACCTTTCATCACTTCATCAATCATTGTTCAACTTGTTTCTGTAGTTATTCCTTCATTGGAAAAATTACAAAAAGAAGAGGGCGAAGCGGGAAGAAGAAAATTATCACAGTATACAAGAATATTTACCGTGGTATTGGCTATCTTCCAATCATTTGTATTTATGATGTATTTGCATCATGTACCGAACGCTATTATGGCGCAGGTTAACCCTGTTGCGTTTTATGCAAGTTCAGTTTGCGTATTAACGGCAGGTGCAGTTCTTGTTATGTGGATATCAGAACTTATAACCGAAAATGGTATCGGAAACGGGGGTTCGTTGATAATCTTCTGTGGTATCTTATCGGGTATTCCGATATACGCATCAAATACGGCAAAAATTGTTAAAGCAAGTTCTCAAATGCAGCTCGGGTTAGTCCTTTTACTTGCAATATTTTTCCTTGCAATGGTTCTAGTTGTAATTATGCAGGAAGCTGTAAGAAAAGTTATTATAGTTAACCCGAAAAGACAAATCGGTAACAAGGTTTACGGCGGTATGAATTCGTTTATCCCGTTTAAACTTAACCCGGGCGGGGTTATGCCGATAATCTTTGCTATTGCGATTTTATTGTTCCCGTCTACGATTTTTGAATTGTTAAGGCAGGCAAATGTAGGGTCCGTTGCGTTTAACAATGTTATTGCAAAAATGGCTACTGTATTGAGTCCTAGCGGTGTTTGGTACTATGTGTTGTATGTAGGTTTGATTATTGCGTTGACATTTTTCTACGCATCAATTATGCCGAATATGCAGCCAAAAGATATTGCCGATAACTTGAAAAAGTACGGTTCATCAATTCCGGGTATTAAACCAGGCAGACCTACAGCAGAAGCTTTGGATAAAATTTTATCTAAAACAACATTTATCGGAGCTATAGGTTTGGGGATAATCGCGCTTGTTCCGTCATTGGCAAGCGGTTTAACACATATCGAAACCTTGCAGGGTATCGGTTCTACATCGTTAATCATTATGGTTGGTGTGGCACTTGATTTAATTAATCAGGTTAAGACACACTTGCTTGCAAGAAATTACGAATCTTTCCTAAAAGATATGTAATTTTATAGATAATATAAAAAAGCTCTCCGATTTTGGAGGGCTTTTTTGTTATCTTATGTTATTTGATGTTTTTAAGTAATCAGGATCATCTTTTGTTTTAACGGTACAGGCTATTCCATTCGTCGTGGAATTACTGTTATCATTGCATTCTCTTGTTAAATTCGGCTATGCAGAACGAGGTTCTCCCATTGGTACAGGTTCCTCTATACCAACTAATAGTTGAAATGTAAATACGTCATATCTCAGTCTGTTTGGATGTATCTTATGAAGAGATTTTTAAGTTTAAGCTTTTAGTACCTAAAAATGAATTGATTCAAAAGATTTATAAAAGACTTGAAGCTTTAGATGAAACTAAACTAATGCTTGTTTATAATATTGTAAATGAATTGTAGATTATTTTGTTGTATTAAGAACATATCTTGCGGCGGCTGAGGCGGGGGCAACGGTACCGTCATAAAATACTACAGGAAATACGTCTCCCATGTAATTTGGAGAGTTAGGTACAACACAAGATGCGTTAATATCTCGAGTGTGTGATTTTCCGTCTTTGCAACGAACTTCTTTATTTGGAAGACTTACTCCATTAACATCTATCCACCCAAGGCAATATCTGTGGAATTGTGTTTCTGTCATTCGTTGTTCTAATGTTTTGTTGCCAAGAGAACATTCTGTTGTTGGCGAGTGGAAAGCGAAGAAAGAACCGTCTTTTAATTGGTAGTAGTATAAATTAACACCTCGCTCTTTAATTTCAGTATCTGAAGTTGTGCCTTTATTATATAAGTCTTTGTAATAAAGAGTGTTGTTGGCTGTTTTTAATTGTGTATAGTTGAAAATAGTAACTCCAGTCATTGTTCCATTAAATATTGCACAAACAGACATTGTAGTTTCAGGGTTATCTGTTTTGTTGCAGGCTTGCCCTGCGGAACCAAAGTCAAAATCATGTTTTGCGATATTCATTTTTACTGCCTGATTTAGTGAAGAAAGGGTCTTTTTGTATTGAGAACGGTATTTTGCACCGTTTGTGTTTGCAATCAGTGTCGGGATTGTCATTGCAGCAACTACGCCTATTATACCTAGGGTGATTAATATTTCAGCCAGTGTAAAACCTTTTTTCATAAATATTCCCTTTCTTTTATAAATATATCACTATTATAATAAAGATAAAACTATAATAATATATAGATAGTGAAAGGTCAATAATATATGATAAAAACATGGATAAAGACAGTTTTAAAAAAGAAATCGGGTTTAAGATTAAAGTTGAGAGAATGCGCAGGAAAATTTCTCAGGAAAAATTAGCGGAAATGGCTGATTGCAGTCTTTCTTACATAGGTTTTGTCGAGCGGGGCGAGATGTCTTTATCGTTATATAATTTTGTCAAAATATCTTCTATTTTAGAGTTGGATGTTGACGAATTTTTAAAAGAATTTGTTTAGATAAATTCCCCGTAAATTTTACCGTTTTCGTATTTTACCAGTTTTACGTTTTTGAGCGTGTTAAACAGGTCTTCTCTGTCTGAAATTATTTGTACTGTCAGATAATTTCTTGTCATACCTTTTAGGTTACCTGAATTTTTTGCTCTGTGTTTTTCTATAAGAACTTCTTTTATTGAGCCGATGTTTTTTAGGATAAATTCTTCAAGTTTTTGTTTTGAAATTTCTTTTATAATTGTGGCTCTGCGGTTTTTTTCTACATCCGTGACCTGATCCGGCAGTGATTCTCCGATTGTGCCTGCGCGTTTTGAATACGGAAATGTGTGAATTTGGGTTAAGCCTGAATTGGTCAGGTTTTTTCGAGTTATTTCAAAATCGCCTTCGGTTTCTCCTGCAAATCCTGCTATTATGTCGCTTCCCAAAAACGGCAGGTCAAAAGTTTGATTGATTTTTTCAATTTGAGCAAGATAGTCTTCTGTTTTATAGAATCTGTTCATTGAACGCAAGGTTTTATCATTTGCAGATTGCAGTGACAGGTGAAAATGCGGGCAGAATTTTGTTGATGTTTTTAAAAATTCAAGCATTTCGGGTGTGATTTCTGTAGGGTTCAGTGAACCTAATCTGTAGCGTTCGATTTTTGTTTTTGTTTCGATTTCTTTTAACAGGTCTAAAAGAGTTAACCCTAAATCCTTGCCCCATTGCCCGATATGGATGCCTGTTAACATAACCTCTTTAAATCCTGCATCCGAAAAATTATTGATTTGTTCTAAAATAAACGGGATATCTGCACTTCTGCTTTTTCCGCGAGCTTTCCAGATTATACAATAAGTACAGCGGTTGTCGCATCCGTCTTGGATTTTTAGGCTTGCACGGGTTTTTGTGGTGTCGGTTAATACTACTTTATTAAACTCTATTTGTTTTAGGATATCTTTTGCATGAAGTCTTACGTCAGAATTTATGTATTCATAGAGATGAAGTTTCTCATCGTTTCCTATAACATAATCAATAAAATCGTTTTTTAATAATTCTTCTTTTGCGATTTGAGCGTAACATCCTGTCACAACGTTAATAATCTCGGGATTTTTATGTTTTGCTGCACGTAAAAGATAAAGTGCTTCGTTATCGCTTTTATGTGTAACCGAGCACGAATTTAAGATATAAATATCGGCATCTTCGGTGTCTGAAACTTTTTTTAACCCGTGAGATATTAAATTTTCTTCTATTATCGAACTTTCAAATTGGTTAGCTTTACAGCCCATTGTGTGAATGTTAAACTTTTTCATTCTTTTATAATATAGAAAACAATTATTATTGTAAATCTTTCTTTACATATATTATAAATTTGGCAAAATAATTTACTTTCCGTTTTAAAATGTATATAATTAAAATGTGAAAGGTAAGGGTGTACACATGCATTTAAATTCAGTTTCATTAGCATCACAGAGTTTTGAAGGTAAGAAAAGGCCTCAACAAAAGAGAATGGTCGAAATTACTCCTGAAAAATTTGCTAATATGGATGATAGAGATTTAAAAATATTAGCTAATATCACAGCAGCAAATCAGGTAAATGATAAAAAACACAGAAAAATAAACAATACAATGTTTGCATTATTACCAACAGCAGGCGGTTTAGCCGTATTGGCAGGTTCAAAAGGTTTGTCAAGACTTGGTAAATTAGGTGCTTTCTTTGGCGGTTCAATGGCAATGACAGCAGGTTTGTTTGCTGTTGATAAAATGCTTGACGGTAAAAATGCTTTAGAACGTAAAATACCTAAGTTGCGAGAAGTCAGAGAAAAACATCCGATGTTAACTATGGGTGCTACTATTGCAGGTTTATTTGCTGCATTGACTCTGGGTGGACGCGGTCTTGTTAAGGCAGCTAATAAATTATTACCAAAAGTTACGGATACAAAACTTTATGCAAAAGTTGCTCCAAAAGTGACTAAAGGACTTGAAAGAGCTTCAAAATTCTTAGACAATCATGCGGGTTTAAACAAAGTTTCAAAACTTGTTCATAAACTTCCGTCTTCAATAAAATCAGCAGCTAAGTGGGTCGCATCTTATTCTCCTGCCATTCTTGCAGGCGGAATTTTCGCTCATGGCTTAAACCATGTGAATGTACGAAACAGAGTTGCAATGGATAATTTTGTTCAACTTAAAGAAGCTCAAGAAGAAGTAAGACAAAATCTTATGGATAGCGAAATCGCTGACAGAATGGCAGCAGAAGAAGTTTAGTTTTAAGCTTGAAAATATATATTAAAAAGTGTTTCGGAAATTTACCCGAGGCACTTTTTATTTTATAATATTTTTTATGAAAGTTGTTGTTTTAGGTAAAGGGTTAATGCTTGCAAATATTTTGTTGGGGTTGCAAGACTCAGGTGCGAATATTGTCGGAGTACTTCGCTACGAACAGACTTGTACAAGTCCGTTAAAACTTTTTTTACAAGATATTTTTAATCCGTCAAAAGAATTAACTTTGATAAAACAAATGAATTTGCCTCAATTACGAGTGAAATCAGCTAACAGCGAGGAATTTAAACGGTTTTTAATTTCTAATAATGTTGATTTGGTGATTATCGGAACCTGGCGTGAGCGCTTAAGGAAAGATATTTTTACTGTGCCGACAATCGGTACCGTAAATGTTCATCCTTCTCTTTTGCCAAAATATCGCGGTCCAAATCCTTATATGCAAGTGATTTTGCACGGAGAAAAAGAATCAGGGGTTACGCTGCATTTAGTTGATGAAAATTATGATACGGGAGCAATTTTGAATCAGGTTAAAGTGAAAATTAACACCGATGACACCTCAAAAGAACTTCGTCAGCGAACGGTTACCGCGGCTCGGGGGCTTGTGGCGGAGTTTATTATGAGTTTAAACGATAATATAACAATGCCGATTGCGCAAAGTGAACGCTTGGCAAGTTATTTCCCGAATATTTCGGGGGATGAGAAAATGCTTGATTTTACGGTTCAGACATCAGACGAGATTTTTAGGACTGTCAAAGCGCTTCATCCGTTTTTGCCTTGTTATATTACTCATAGGGGTAAATTTTTTATAGTAAATCCGTATGGGGTCAAAGTTTTAGGTGCGGTAGATGCCAAAGCGGGTGAAATTATTGCAAAAGATTCTAAAACCCGTTCTCTGACGATTGTTTGCCGTGATGGCAAAGCTGTCAGTTTTGACGGTATAAAACTGTATCGCTGGGGCTTTTTAACAGGTTTATTTCTTTAGTCCGCGGTCAAGCATTACCATTAAAATTGAAATATCCGCAGGCTTTACCCCTCCGATACGGGATGCTTGGGCAAGGTTTTTCGGACGTATTTTTGAAAGTTTATCTTTGGTTTCCGATGATATATGCTCTATTTTAGAGTAATCAATATCATCAGGGATTTTGAATTTTTCAAGTTTTCCTGCCTGATTAACCTGATCTTCCTGACGTTTTATGTATCCGTCGTATTTTATTATAACTTCTACCTGCTCATAAACATCTTTTGGCATGCTTAAAGTCGGGTCAAGTTCTTGAAGCACTTTATAAGTAATATTCGGACGTTTCAAGAGTTCTGAAGCTCTCATGCCGCGGTCAATATGTTCACCGTATTTAGATAATATTTCGTTCACTTCTTCGCAGGCTGAGATTTTTAACCCGTCAAGACGCTCTTTTTCTTCTTTAATCAATTGTTGTTTGGTATTAAATCTTTCAAATTGCGCATCATCAATCAATCCGACTTTGTGACCGATTGGAGTTAAGCGTTCATCAGCGTTATCCTGTCTTAAAAGTAATCTGTATTCTGAGCGCGAAGTGAGCATCCTGTAAGGATCTTGGATATCTTTTGTTACCAAATCATCAATAAGTGTCCCGATATAAGATGAACTTCTTAAAAGTTCAAGCATTTCAGTTCCGTTAAGGTAATTAAATGCGTTAATCCCTGCGATAAGTCCTTGCGCTGCGGCTTCTTCATAACCGCTTGTTCCGTTGATTTGACCGCCGAAGAACAATCCATTAACCTTTTTAGACATCAGAGAATGAGTTGTCTGAACTGCGGGTACATAATCGTATTCAACAGCGTAAGCAGGTTTTATGATATGCGCGTTTTCAAGTCCCGGTAAGCTTCTCAGCATCCTTTCCTGAACATCATAAGGCAAGCTTGTTGAAAAGCCTTGAATATAAGTTTCATAAGTTCCTAAACCCTCAGGTTCGATAAAAATATGATGAGAAGGGTTTGAAGCAAATCTTACGATTTTATCCTCGATTGACGGACAATATCTTGGTCCGACTCCGTGAATCAAACCTTGGTACATAGGTGATTTATCAAGGTTTGAGCGGATAATCTCGTGGGTTTCTTCTGTTGTGCGGGTTAAGTAACACGGATAAGTCTTTCTTATCGGGCGGTTCGGCTTAAACGAGAAGAAACTTAATTCTTCATCTCCCGGTTGAATCGTCATTTTTGAATAATCAATCGTTCTTTTATCAACACGGGCAGGCGTTCCTGTTTTTAATTTTTTTGTTTCGATACCTAATCTGTGCAGAGAATCTGATAACCCGATTGCGGCTTTTTCACCTAATCGTCCTGCACTGTAAGCTTTTAATCCGACAAAAATCCGTCCTTCAAGAGAGGTTCCAGTTGTTAATACAACTGCTCTTGCGCTGTAATTTACCCCGAATTCATCCATTGCGCCGACTATTCTGTCGTTTTCAACGAGTAATTCAGTTATACAGCATTGTTTTAAGTAAATATTTTCGTTACTTTCGATTAAATTACGCATATATCGGGTATATTCGGCTTTATCTGATTGTGCGCGAAGTGCTCTTACAGCAGGTCCTTTTGAAGAATTTAAAACTTTTAACTGTAAGTATGTGGCGTCAGTTACTTCACCCATAACCCCGCCCAATGCGTCAATTTCACGTACTAAAGTTGATTTAGCCGGTCCGCCGACAGCAGGGTTGCAAGGTTGAAGTGCAATGTTATCAACGTTTAATGTACAAAGCAAAACCTTTGTTCCTAATTTTGCGCAAGCCAAAGCAGCTTCACATCCTGCGTGTCCCGCACCAACGATAATTATGTCAAATTTGTTTTTTAAGTAATCCATAATATAATTATAGTGCAAAAGTGTCGTTACGGATTGAATTTAAACCGAATATTTACAATTAAAACCACGGATAATCACTTGAAATTTGCCAGCCGTCCTGCATAATAAGTGCCGCGCATCAATAACCTTTTTTACTTTTGTTGCAGGCATACTGATTGCCTGTTCCCTTGATTTTACTTCGAGAATATGTTCCGTAGTTGTACAAAGAAGGTGTGCCGTTAGCACCGTTTGGCACTAAGCCGTATTTGTTTGAAAAAAAATAGAAAAATGTGTCTATCCCCATTCGGTTTGGTTTAGAAGGTCCGTTTACATCTATTCCTATAAATAACCCGTTAGTTTCTACTTGAACTGATATCATTGCGCCGTTAAGTAAAGAAAAGTGCGAGGTGATATTACTTGTATAAAATGTTCCTGTGTATGGTGAACCGTCAAGATGTTTTCTCGGTGCTTGCTTCTTTAAATCAGTTGTAGTGTATTCTTTTTGCCATTTTATATAATTTGCAAGGTACTTATGGAAAAAATCATGTCCGCTTAACTTGGTATCCCATGCATCAGCTTCTCCATTTTCATCTTCCGATAACCGTATAGCTTGCTGAATAATTGAATATGATTCTTTTAACTGTGTTACGGTTTTTGTTTTCTGATAATGTGCAATAAGGTTTGGAATAGTCATTGCTGCGACTACTCCAATTATCCCAAGAGTTATAAGAGTTTCAGCCAATGTGAAAGCTTTATGATGCATGATATCTCCTTTTGGTTATGACTAATAAGTCATGACTATACTATCATATCTCATTAGAATTGTCTATATGAAAAAGCAAAATAAAAAAGCTCAAGATGATAAATTGTTATTACTTGATGTAATGGGGCAAATTGTAAAAGAAAAACGTAAAGCTTTGAATAAAGGTATATTACTGCTAAGTTATGAGTATGATATCCCGAGTAGTTCAATTGCCCAGCTGGAAAAGGGAAAACGTGATGTTCAAATTTCCACATTGTGGAAACTTGTTAACGCTTTAGGTATGAATTTTACAGATTTTATTGATGAAGTTAACGCAAGATTACCTGAAGGGTTTAAGCTTACTGAAGATTAAATTTAAGCACAACAAACCGAACGTTTAATAAATAAACGTATTTCTTACACTAAAAACTTTCCAAACCCTCTTAAATGTCAAAAAACGAAATTTTTTACGGCTTCTATGATTCTGTAGTTAATTCTTCCCAGATGCTTGGTACAACAATTAACGCAGTGTACACAATAAAACCGAACAGGATTAAATTAATTGCCATGATAACCTCCTTTGGTTACATGTATATTAATCCCATTTTTTGAAGTAAAATAACAATAAATAGTATAAATAGTGGAAATGTTTACAAAAATTAATCTAAAATATTGATATGAAAAACTTTACTCAAAAAGACATAAAAACACTGTTTTCGGGGCTTTGCTGCTCGAGGTGCAAAAACGAATTTGATATAAATTCAATAAAAATTATCGAAAGGGATTGCGATATTTTGCTCTGTAGTTTATCATGCGCAAAATGCGGGAAAGATTTTGGTGAAGTTGTTTTTAATTTCAACAGAAAAGCAAATCATCATAATCCGTTGGAGATAGTGGAAGGCCCGCCTCCTATTGATTATGATGATGTTATTCGTGCTCATAAATTTATTAAAGATAATTTATAATATCGGTTGTGATATTTAGTGGTTTTATCATTAAAAAAATCTCATTGTTTTGGTGCTTTAAAAACAGGTAGATTTTTAATTTTGCTATTTTCTTACCAGCAAAGACAAGATTATTCTGATATTGATGTTTATAGAGCAATTTTAAATGAAGATAATAAGCAATATGTTGCATAGTCAGAAAAAAGGCTTGAATTTTTATTCAAGCCTTTTTCTTTTGATTATTTATTAACGTTTGCTGTACTTTTTATGTGAAGTTCACGTAATTGCTGCAGTGAAGCAATTCCAGGAGCATCACTCATTAAACATTTAGCACCTGCGTTTTTAGGGAATGCTATAACGTCACGAATTGACTCTGTTCTTGCTAGCAAGGCTACAAGTCTGTCTAATCCGATTGCAAGACCTGCGTGCGGTGGTGTGCCGTATTGAAGAGCATTAACCATGAATCCGAATTTTTCCTGAGCTTCTTCTTCTGTTAAGCCTAAAGCTTTGAAGATTGCTGATTGAACTTCCGAATTATGGATTCTGACAGAACCTCCGCCAAGTTCTGTTCCGTTATAAACGATATCGTAAGCGATTGATTTAACATTGCCCAAATCACCTGATTTCAATTTATCTAAATCTTCAAGGCAAGGTGATGTGAACGGGTGGTGCATTGCTTTGAATCTTCCTTCTTCGTCAGACCATTCAAACATTGGGAAGTCTACAACCCAAAGAAGTGCGTGTTTAGATTCATCAATCAGATTCAAAGATTTACCGAAATGTAATCTTAATCTGCCCATAATATCATATACAAGTTTTGGTTTATCAGCTACGAAGAAAATAATATCGCCAGGTTGAGCACCTGCTCTGTCTTGAATAGCTTTTGCCTGTTCTTCTGTTACAAACTTCAATACAGGAGATTTAGCCGTTCCATCTTCGTTGTAGATAATATTTGCTAATGCTTTAGCGCCGAATGATACTGCAAGTTTTGTAATATCATCAATTTCTTTTCTTGAATACTTAGCTCCGCCCGGTATTCTGATACCGCGAACGATTCCGCCGTTTTCTAATGTATTCTTAACGATTTGGAATTCTGATTGAAGGATAATATCACCTATATCAAACAATTCCAAACCAAATCTTGTATCAGGTTTATCTGAACCGAATCTGTCCATAGCTTCTTGCCAAGGCATTTGAATAAACGGAGGTTTAACTTCAACACCTGCTGCTTTAAATGCATCAACAATCAAGCCTTCAACAACTTTGATAACGTCAGGTTGTTCAACAAAAGACATTTCAATGTCAACTTGAGTAAATTCAGGTTGACGGTCTGCGCGTAAATCTTCATCTCTGAAACATTTTGCGATTTGGTAGTATCTTTCGATACCGCCAACCATTAGCAATTGTTTAAAGATTTGCGGAGATTGAGGAAGCGCGTAGAATTTACCTTCCTGAACACGTGACGGAACAAGGTAATCTCTTGCGCCTTCAGGTGTTGTTTTACAAAGAATCGGTGTTTCAACTTCCAGAAAATCAAGGTTGTTCATGTAATTTCTGATAGCTTTAACTATATTGTGGCGCATAATCATTTTTGATAACATTGGTTCGCGTCTTAAGTCTAAGTATCTGTATTTTAATCTGATATCTTCAGATACGTTTTCATCGTCTAAAACAAACGGTAAAACTTTTGATTCAGACAGTACTTCAATGCTTTGCGGATACATTTCAACCTGACCTGTCGGATATTTTTCATTGTAAGTTTCTTCAGGTCTTTTTGAAACTTGTCCTGTTACTTTAATAACATATTCCGATCTGACATGCTCTAATGTTTTATGAACATCTGGGTTAATTTGCGGGTTTGCAACGATTTGGAAAAATCCGCTTCTGTCACGTAACTCTACAAATAAAATTCCGCCCAAATCACGTATGGTTGAAACCCAGCCTGAAAGAGTAACGGTTTCACCTGCATTTGTCAAATTAAGTTTACCGCATTCGTGGTCTTTATAATTTGTTTTAATCATATCATATTCCCTCTTTTGTCTATTTTATTTCGCGTTATTATTTTAGCAAAAACACAAAAAAATAACTATACTATGTAACATTTGTTATTTTATTCTTCAATAATTTGGCAAGAATGAACAATATTTAAGTTGATATTATAATATTTAATTTCTTCGGGTTTGTATTCTACGCTGTTTTTGCTCATTATTATACAGTTGTGAAGTGAGATGAACATATTACCGCAATTTAAAACATAGAATAATAAATTTTCGGTAGTCGGGTTATCAACAACAGAAGGAATAGGTAATTCCAGGTCGCCTCTTATAAGGTATTCTTCTGTAGTAATTAAAATTTTAATTATTTTTTGTTCTGATTTTTTCATTATTTCCTCTCTTTTTTATGATTGGATTTTAGTATAAAAATATGGGTTGGACAATGGTTTTGCTTTTTAGTAAACTTATTTTATGATTACATTTGATAATTTTACATTAAATGCATTTGTAAAAGAACAAGACGAATTCCTTACAGGTGCAAGGATTAATAAGATTCAGCAGCCGACAAGGAGAGAATTTGTTCTGACTCTGCGCAACAACAGTGAATCAAGACAGTTGTATATTAACATTAATCCTGCTTTTTACCATGTTTGTTTTATGAGTAAGGAAAATTATCAAAAACGGCTGATTGAAATTCCTCAAAAACCGCCGATGTTTTGTATGCTTTTGCGAAAATATTTGGAAAATTCCCGAATTGCAAGGGTAAATCAACCTGATGGCGAGAGGATTTTAGAATTTTTTATAGAAACTTATAACGAACTTGGCGAAAAGATTTATTTATGTCTTGCCATTGAACTTATGAGTAAACATTCAAATGTGATTTTATATAATACGGATACTGATGTAATTATAGGTTGTGCGCACAATGTGGGTGCTGAAAAAAGTCGAGAACGGGAAATTTACGGTGGTATCCCTTATGTTTATCCTCCAAAACATAATGTAGAGCAAACCTGGACAAGTCTTTTGAACTTATTTGAAAGCGGTTCTGTAAATGACCTGATTGATAATTATTATACTCACTTTATTTCACTTGATAAATTTAAGTCCCTAAAAACAAAATACCGAACACTTATTTCTCAACGTTTGAAAAAGGTCGTTAAATCATTAAAACAAATGGAATATAAGCTAAGTTCGGATTCTGATTTTGATAAATACAGGCTGTGCGGAGATTTGTTAATGGCAAATCTTTATGCCCTGAGTGATTATAGTAAGTCCGCGGCGGTTTATGATTATGAAAACGACAAGCAAGTTGAAATAAATTTAGATGAAACAAAAACAATAAAGGATAACGCAAATGCCTTTTATAAACTTTATAATAAGTGTAAGACTTCACGTGAAAAATTAACTGCTTTAGTTGACGAATCTGTGAAGAAAAAGATTTATTTAGAGCAGGTTTTGTATTCGATAAACAGTGCCGAAAAAATCGAGGATTTGTTTGAAATTTCATCTGAGGTAGAGGAAACTCCGAGGGCAGCAGAGAAAAAATCGTCTGAGATAATGAAGATTGAAACAGAAGACGGGTCGCGGATTTTTATCGGGAAAAATAATAAACAAAACGATTATATAATTTCAAAACTTGCAGATGAAGACGATTTGTGGTTTCACGTACATAATTGTGCGGGCTCTCATATATTGTTAAAGTCGCAAAATGTAACAGAGGAACTGATTTTACGCTGTGCAAAACTTGCTAAAGAGTATTCAAGCGTGAAGGATTCATCTAAAATCGGTGTAATTTATACAAAACGTAAGTACTTGCGAAAACCCCCAAAGGCAAATTTAGGTTATGTTACCTACCGAAACGAATCAGAGATTGTTTTGGATTAATATATTGTTACATATTAGCAAAAAATTTTAATTTGTTGCTTTATAAAGTCTGTGTGGAGTTGATGAAATAGTTCAGAAAGGTTTATTATGCGTGTAGATTCTTTATCAAGTGTTGGTGTAACTAAAAATGGTAATCCTTACAAGAAATCAAAAGCAGGTAAGAAAATGGGCGAGTTTGCAGGAGCGGCTTACGTGGGTACAAGTGCTGCAATGCTTGTTAAAAACGGCGGTTTAAAACGTCCGCTTGCAAAGGTTATGGTTTCTTTAAGAAATTTAGGTATGAAAAATCCGAAAATCGCGGCTTATGGGGCTGCAGGAGCGGGTGTTTTACTTGCAATGGCTATAGCAGTGGGAGTCGGTAAATTGATTGGAGCAGGAGTTGATAAAATTATAAACTCTCGCAGAGCAAAAGCTGCTGATAATGCTGCTGCAGAAGTATAATTAAATTTTTAAATAAAATTTGTGGTATAATTATCGTATTAAAGAGGTAATTATGCCGCATTTTTTTATTAATTCAAGTCAGGTAAAAGATAATATTATAACAATATCAGATAAAGAAAACTATCAACATATAGCGCGCTCGCTGCGCTCGCGCGTCGGAGAGTCTTTGCTTATGATTGACGAGGAGCAGATTCAGTATGAAACAATTATTACAGAGATTACAAATCGTGAGGTTGTAGCGCGAATCGAAAAATTTTACCCTTCAAACAGGTATTTGGATTTTGAATTATGTTTAGCGCAAAGTCCTTTAAGATCAGACGCTCAGGGGTTGTTGGTTGAAAAGGCAACCGAGCTTGGTGTAAGCAGAGTTTATCCTGTTATAACCGATAATTGCGCGTTAAATCGTTCTGTTGTTGAGAAAAAAATCCCTAAGTGGCAAAAGATTATGTATGAATCCTCAAAACAGTGTGAAAGAGCTGTCGTGCCTGAGTGCTGTGATGTTAGGACTCTAGAAAACCTACTTAACTCTGAAACTTTTGATAAGGTGATTGTTTTTTGTGAAAGGATTGCGGATAAGACTTTAAGACAAAGTTTCGAAGAAAAACCTATAAAAAAAGGTGACAGGGTTCTTGTAATAATCGGACCTGAGGGCGGATTTTCTCAAGCAGAATTTGATTTCTTTAAAGGAAAGGGCTTAGAGATGCTGACACTCGGGGATTTGATATTAAGAGCCGAAACGGCTGTTGTGGTGGCGTTAGGAAATATTATTTATGAATACTCAAACTTTGGTAGATAAAATAAAAGAAGATGATTTATTAAATAATCTGGCAAGTTTTTTCCCTAACAAAATTTATCTTGTCGGAGGTTCTGTTCGTGACGCGCTGCTTGGAAAATCATCCTTAGATAGAGATTTGATTGTAGCAGATGAGGATGCTCGTGAGTTTTCATTAAAAGTTGCAGAGTTTTTTGACGGTGTGTTTATTCCGCTTGATGAAGAAAATAAGATTTATAGAGTTGTGCTGGCTGATAAAGAGAACTATTTTGATATTACAAATCCTGTAGACGGGTTTTTGGAAAAAGATTTGTTAAGACGTGATTTAACGATTAATGCTGTTGCTGTTGATATCCGCAGCGGCGAGATTATTGATGTTTGCGGCGGGGTATGTGATATCGAAAACCATGTGATTCGCGGAATTAAAGAAGATAATTTCACCGATGACCCGTTAAGACTTTTAAGAGTTTTCAGATTTTATTCGATTTTAGGATTTGAGATTGATGAATCCTTGCTTAAAATTGCCACAAAATATGCTTATTTAATTAATAAACCTGCAAGAGAACGTGTTATTTATGAATTGATGAAACTTTTCAGCGGAGATTTTGTGCATAAGGCACTTTTAAAAATGGATGAGTGCGGCATTTTAAGTGAAATTTTCCCCTTTGTTGCTGAATTAAAAAGGGTTCCGCCAAATTTGCATCATCATCTTGATTTGTTTAACCATAGTATTGAAACCGTCAGGCAGCTCGGATTATTGTATGAATCCTCCTCAAATGAGGTTAAGGAGCATCTTCAAAGGGTTGATTTCGGCGGGTTTTCAAGGTTGGCGCATTTGCGTCTTGGCTGTTTTATGCATGATATAGGCAAGTTTTCTACCTGGACAATAGAAGATGACGGAAGACATCGTTTTATTGGACATGATGAAGTCGGAGCCAACCTTGCTGTACCGTTTTTAAAGAAGTTGACTTTTTCAAATAAACAAATTGAGTATATTAAATATATTATAAAAAAACACATGTACCCGACAGCGGTTGTATCTGCGCCTGAATTGAATGAAAAAATTATGATGCGTTATGTTAGAAAATCCGAAGATAACGCGATTGATAATATCTTAATAGCTCAGGCTGACAGGTTATCTGCTCGCGGTCCTGAGATAACCGAAGAAATTGTTAATGAAAATATTTCGGCATTGAACAGTTTATTAAATTTCTATTTAAATGTCAGAGAAACTCTAAAACCTCTGCCAAAACTTTTGGACGGAAACGAGGTTATGAAAATTCTTGGTCTTGAGCCTTCAAAACGATTGGGGGAAATCTTAAACGCGCTTAAAGAAGCTCAAATTTCAGGCGAGGTTAACACGAAAGACGAAGCGATTAATTTTGTTCGCTCTCTTTAATTTTCGTGGTAAAATTAAATAAAAAATATAGGGGTATATGTTATGATTATAAATTGGAAAAAAGTTTCAATAAGGACTGCATACGTGATTGCAGGATTATATATATTGTTTTTAATCTCACCGATTGTTGTGTCGCCGATATTAAACTCTTACTCGGAAGATATTGCTACATCTGTGAAAACAGCAACAGGTTTTGATACAAATATAGAAAAACTTTCGTTTGTTGCAACTCCGAATTTAACCGCAGGAATAAAGGCTAAAAACTTATCAATGTCTGTACCCGCCGCTGAAAATCCTTTTGTGAGTGCGTATAATGCGTCAGGCAGAATTGCATTATTACCTCTATTATTCAGAAAAATCCAAATTGCTGGAGTTTCTGCGGATAATTTGACAGGTGAATTTGTCATAAAAAAAGACGGAACTTTTTTAATCCAGGATTTTCTTATTCAGGAAGATAAGCCTTCATCTAAAGTGCAAACACAGGCAGCCTTACCTTTTGGTTTTACTCTTTCTAATCATCTGCCGAATGTCAGGGTTAAGGCATACAAACTGGCTTTTGTTGATGCTATGACTTCAAAGTCTTATGGTTTGGAAGGGGAAACCCTTCATATTACCGACTTTATTCTTGATAAAAAGATTAAAATTTCAACTGTAGGTAAAGTCATATTTGAAGACAGTGTGATTTCTAATTATGATATAAAACTGTTTAATAAAATTATGCCAAATCTTAAGCTACAGGATTTGGTTTTCCCAAAAGAAATTGCTGTTGAAGAAGAACCTGCCGAAATGCAGTTTAATATCATTGATATTTTTAAAACCGTTTATAATAACAAATTCAGCGCAGATTTAACTACTGATGTAAAATTAACGGGAACTTTAAAAAATCATAAAATTAACGGTAAAATGAAGATAGATGCTTTAACTGTCGGGGTTGACGGGAATAAATTACCTGAAAGTTATCTTGACTTAGTTTTTAAAGGAAATAGAACTTCGATTGATTCAATATTTTTTACATCCTTTGATGAAAGAGAAAAAACTCAACTGATAGGTGATATTACATCAGGTAAAAAGCCTTCCGTAGACTTGACTTTAAGATCTAATGCCAAATTTAACAATATAATTACACTAATAGACAGGATTGCAAAAACCTTCGGGGTAAACGATTTTGATACCCTGTCTGCAACAGGCGGAATTGATGCTGATTTTAATATAAGTTCTGATTTGAAAAAGGTAGCATCAACAGGTTATTTAAAAATTCCGACTTCAAGTGTTAAATACGGACTTTATGATGTATTAATTGATAATATTACAGCCGATGTCGGTATGATGAATAATAATATTGATATTCATAATGCAGGGTTCAGTATTTTGGGACATCAGTTGAATATTGCGGGATCAATTAAATCTGATTCCGAAACAGATATTAAGCTGACTGTCGATAAATTGTCCTTAAAAGGGCTTCTTGCCGTAACAGGTCAAGGTGCGTTGTTAAAAGAAAATAAATTCAACAGTGGAGATTTATCTGTTCTCGCTGTTTTAAAAGGTAAGTTAAATGCCATAAAACCTGAACTTAGCGCAAGTGTTGATAATGTTGATGTTTTAAATATCTCTTCAGGAGCAAAACTTACGCTTAAAAAAGTTATATTTGAACTTCTTTATGACGGAAAAACAGCTGTAGGCGATTTTGATATAAAAGACTTACTTATAGCTCATCCGTCTGTACGTTTGTCTGTGCCTGATACAAATATTTTGATAGATACCAAAGATATAAATATTAAAAAATGCTATCTGCTCTTAAATAACTCAAGAATTGATATTACAGGCGCGGTTAAAGATTTTATAACAGACAGAATGAATATAAACGTATTGGCAAAAGGAAACCTGAATGCGTCAGATATTATGGCGTTGTTACCTAACGAGTTGTCTTCCCTGATATCAGGAAAAGGAAGCTTGCCTGTTAATGTTTTAATTAGCGGAAGCTCTAAAATTCAAAATATAAAATCCGAAATTAATGCAAATCCTCAAAACTATGTTGCTTTGGCTGATTTAGACGTACTTAAAAACCAAAATACGAAAATTCATTCAAATATAGAAGTTATCGGAGATACTCTGAATATCTCAAATACAGGCATTTCAAATGATAAAACGACAGTAGCAAAATTATCGGGCGAAGTTACAAAATTGTATTCAAGTCCTAAGCTGAACCTTAATATTGCAGTGCCGAATCAGGTATCATTCCCGATTTGGGGTGTTCCAAACTCAAATATAACGGCAAACGGAACGGTATCTGTTGTCGGTTCGGCATTGAATCCTCAAATGCGCGGTTCTATTAACTTAACGGATATTTCTATGAAAGATATGGATTTTGCAATCTCTGATTTAACCGCAGATTTATCAGGCGAAATTCTTAACGGTCATGCTACGGTAAGACAGTTTAAATCAGGGGGAATTGTTGCAACCGATTTGACGGGTAATTTCTCTTTGAAAGACTATTCTAAGTTTTATTTGACTGATTTTTCCGCAAAAGCTTTTGATGGCAAGGTTAAAGGTAATATGTCGTATTCAATCCCTGATTCTAAAATCGGTGTTGAATTTAGCGGAAACGGTTTAAATTCAACAAAAGCCGTTGAAGGGGCTGTAGGGATAAAAAATGCTTTAACAGGTGTGCTTGACTTTGACGCGAATTTAAAAATGCAAGGTATAACCGATAAAGATATTATAAATTCAATGTTTGGGAATATAGATTTTAATATCACAGACGGAAAATTTATCAGTATCGGACGATTGGGAAACCTTGTTGCCGCTCAAAATGTTTCATCAAACTCTATATTAAAATCGGCAGTTTCAGCTCTATCATCAGTTGCAACGGTTCAAGAGACCGATAAGTTTAAATATATCAGGGGTAAAATGGCTCTCGGTTCAGGAAAAGCAAACCTATCTGAAATCTTAGTTGCAGGACCTTTAATGTCTTATTATGTGACAGGGACTTATAACATCTTGCCTAACAGTGCTAATTTAATAATTCTCGGGCGTCTGGAAGCAAAGGTTGTATCTTTGCTCGGGCCTTTGGGTGATTTATCTGCCGAAAAACTGTTATCATTTATTCCGAAATTCGGTACAATGACATCTAATATGTTAAAACAATTAACAGCAGATCCCGCAAATGAAAATGTTGCGCTAATTCCAGCTTTAACAGGTGGAAGTGCTACTTATAAAGATTTTAAAGTTGTATTTAACGGTCCTGTTGAAAGCTCCGCATCAGTCAGAAGTTTTAAATGGCTTTCTACTTGTGATACTACCGAAATGAATCTTAAACAAGAGCTCGAAAATGCCAAAGATGCTGTTAAAACCAATGTTACAAACAGGATTGAAGAAGCTAAAACAAATGTTCAAAATGTTAAAACAAATGTAAATAATATTATTGAAACTCAGAAAAATAAAGCACAAGAAGTTAAGAACAATTTTGAGCAGTCAAAAGCTGAGTTCCAAGCGGCAAAAGAGAATGCAAAACAAAACTCAGAGAATATGAAAAACTTATTCCAAAATGTTATTAAAAATTCTCAAACAAAAATGCAAACACCTTCAACTCCTCAAGAATAATCTTTATGTAAAGTTATGTAACAAAAATTTTGCATTCCTGCAATTTGGTTATTAAAAAATACTTTATATAAATAAGATATACTAATATGGAGGATTTGATTATGGACATGTCAATTGATAAAGTCGGTTCAAAAAGTACAAATTCCGTAACCGATTATTATAAAAATATGATGCAAAGATTTAAACAGTATAATGCAAGACAGCATATTCTTATTGGTGATTACTTAAACGGTAATTATCCTCACGCAGGTGTTCAAACCGCTGCTGCTAATTTGGATAAATAATTTGTCTTGGTGATTACTTTGCATTAAAACTATGTTTGTAATAAAATGATTCTCGGATACAAAAGAGGATCATTTTATGCTGTTAACCGCAGATATCGGAAATACAAATATAACACTTGCGTTATTTGATAATGATAAGTATGTAAATGAGTTTAGGTTGGCTTCAGATAAGGATTTGTCTAAAGAAGAATACGAAATTCTTTTAAAATCTTTGTTTAAAGATTATGTGATAGAAGGTTGTGTTATTGCTTCTGTTGTTGAAGAATTGAATGTCAAGTTTAAGCGTGCGGTTGATAGTGTATTTAATATTGATTCAGTGTTTGTGGATTCAACTATAGATTTAGGTATAAAAATAAAAACGGATAACCCGACAGAAGTCGGTGCTGACAGGATTGCTAATGCTGTTGCGGCATCTAAAATTTATAAAGGTGCGGTTATTGTAATTGATTTTGGTACCGCAACTTCTTTTGATATAATTAATTCAAAATCCGAATTTTTAGGCGGAGTAATCGCTCCCGGGATTAATACCCAGATGAAATGTTTAAAAAATTCTACATCGAAGTTACCTAAAATAGAGGTTTCAATTTCAAATAGTGCAATCGGGCATAACACGACAGATGCTATACTCTCAGGTGTAATCCGTGGGACTGCGTGTATGGTGGACGGGCTTGTTGAACAGTGCGAAAAAGAGCTTGGTGAAAAAGCTACAATTATTGCTACAGGCGGATATTGCGGCTTGATAGCAAATTATTTGAAAAGACCGTTTGACTGTGTAAATCCGATATTGACACTTGAAGGGTTAAAATTAATTTATAATATGAATAATAAAAAGGTTAAGGTATAGACCTTAACCTTTTTTATTTTAAACATTAAATCTGAAGTGTGCTAAATCACCGTCTTGCATAACATAATCCTTACCTTCAAGACGGGTTACCCCTTTTTCTTTGCAGGCATTGTAAGAGCCCAGTTCCACAAAGTCTTTGTATGGCGTAATTTCTGCACGGATAAATCCTTTTTCAAAGTCCGTATGGATTACACCTGCTGCTTGAGGAGCTTTTGTTCCTGCCGTGATTGTCCAAGCATGAACCTCTTTTTCGCCGGCAGTGATAAATGTTCTCAGTTTTAGCAGATTATAAACGGATTTAATCATTCTGTTTATTCCGCTGTCTTCAATACCTAATTCTTTTAAATACTCTTCGGCTTCTTCTTTTCCGAGTTCTGCCAGTTCTTCTTCTATTTTTGCCGTAATTACAACCATTTCGGCACCGTGTGATTTCGCGTATTCTTCAACTTTTCTTGTGTAATCGTTGCCGTCTTTTAAATCAAATTCAGATACGTTAGCACAATAGATTACAGGTTTTGTTGACAGTAAATTGAGCATTTTTGCAACAGGAATCTCGTCGCCTTCAAAATGTTTATTTATATCAATAAATGTGCATTCAGATAACAGGTCATTAAGTTTTTTCAATACTTTATCTTCTAAAACTGCATCTTTATCACCTGATTTAACGGTTTTTGCAATTCTTGCCAGGCGTCTTTCTATTGATGCCATGTCTGCAAGTGCTAATTCTGTGTTAATTGTTTCTATATCGCTAATCGGGTCAACTTTTCCTTCAACGTGAATAGTATTTTCATCATCAAAACATCTTACAACCTGAATTATAGCGTCAACTTCACGAATATTTTGTAAGAATTGATTACCTAACCCTTCACCTTTGCTTGCACCTTTAACTAAGCCTGCAATATCTACAAATTCAATTGCCGTCGGGATAATTGTCGGAGCTTTACATAATGTTGAAAGAATTTCCAGTCTTTCATCGGGAACTTCTACAACCCCGATATTCGGTTCTATTGTACAAAACGGATAATTTGCGCTCTGTGCGTTTCTTGCATTTGTAAGTGCGTTAAATAATGTTGATTTGCCTACATTAGGCAGTCCTACTATTCCTGTTCTAAGCATTTATATTTCCTTTTTAAGCTGATTCTGTTATTTAATTTTAACCCAAACTCACTTATTTTGCACTCTTTTCTGTGATTGTTAAGTTTTGTAACGAATATATACTTTTTAAATATAATTTAGGCAATTTTTAAATACAAAAATACTTTATATAAATGTAAGGGATAAAAATTAAAGGGAATAAATATTATGAGAAACGAATATGAAATGATTACAGTAAGCGAATATATCAATAACTTAGAAACAGTAAAAGTATTATCAGTTGAAGAACAACAAATCGAAGCTGAAATCGAAAAATATTTATTAAGTGCTCAAAGAGCTAAAACTAACGCAAAAGTTGTTGAAGCATTACTTGCATAATCAAAAATGACAACTAAAACAAATTTAAAGGGTTGATTAGTAATAAATCAACCCTTTTCGTATTTTTATTTATTATTTGCTAAAGCTCCGTTACTGAGTGCGCCTTCTTTAACCAAGCTTTTAACAGAATGTATTGTTGAATCTGTCAATATAATCAAATAATGGTCAAAAAGCATTTTAGCCATTTGATTCTAAGATTTTAATAATATCTTTTCGTTTGTGCTGTAAGAATTTTGTAACATTGCACCTTTCATATACTAAGTTCAGAACCGGCTTTTATGTCTGGTGCTGTTGTTAATGCGGTTAATCAGTATCCTTTTTAGTAGCATTTTTTGGTTTTTTCTGTCATAAATGCCTACCTGTTGTTTGCCGTTTATGATAGGTCCCTGTGTCGGATTCGTATTATATGAATTATAAAAGGAAACTGCCTGCGGAATTTTAAGGTTATGCATATATATTTGTAACAATATATTACAAATATATACTTTTTAATTAAAAAAAAGCAATTTTTTATATCGAAAATACTTTATATATATGTAAGGGGATTTATACAGGAAAAATTAAAAGGAGAAAATTATCATGGCAAGAGTATTAATTTCAATGCCCGAAAAGTTTTTAGACGAGATTGATTCAGTAGCGGATTCAGAAAATCGTACACGTTCCGAATTGATTCGTGAGGCATTAAGGACTTACATGTACAGAAGTCAGGTTAGAACAGGAAAAAAAGCTGCATCTAACGCTGAAATATTAGAAGCGCTTCTTGGATAAGTGAAATTGGGGAAAAATATATTAAGGACAGGGGAAATGAAAAAGAACAACTATCAAATGGTTACGGTTAACGAATACGTTAAACTGCTTGATGATGAGGTAAAATATCTTGATTCTGATGCCAAAGAAATCAGGGCTAATGTTGAAAAGTATTTACTCAGAGTTCGAAGAGCGCAGACTAATGCTAAAATTTTAGAAGCATTACTGGCTTAACTTGAAAATTTTAAACTAATAGCTTCATGGCTTTTACGATTAAACTTGTGTAAAAAAGAAAGTAAGGATAGAAAAAAAGACTTGATATATTTATATCAAGTCTTTTTTAATGGTTTTTAGATTGTTAAAAACTATTCGATGATAGAGTCAACAACACCTGCACCAACTGTTCTACCGCCTTCACGGATAGCAAATCTCATACCTTGTTCGATAGCTACAGGAGCGATAAGTTCAACTTCCATAACTACGTTATCACCAGGCATTACCATTTGACCTTCAAATTTGATTGAACCAGTTACGTCAGTTGTTCTGATGTAGAACTGAGGTCTGTAACCAGGGAAGAATGGAGTGTGACGTCCGCCTTCTTCTTTAGTCAATACGTAAACGTTTGCTGTGAATTTAGTGTGTGGGTGAATAGATCCAGGTTTAGCCAATACTTGACCACGTTGAATTTCAGTTTTATCGATACCACGAAGTAAAGCACCAACGTTATCACCTGCTTGACCTTGGTCAAGAGATTTTCTGAACATTTCAACACCTGTAACTGTAGTTTTCTTAGTTTCGCCTAAACCAACTAATTCAACTTCGTCACCAACTTTAACTACACCACGTTCAACACGACCTGTAGCAACAGTACCACGACCTGTGATAGAGAAAACGTCTTCAACAGGCATTAGGAACGGTTTGTCTAATTCTCTGACAGGTTCAGGGAAGTATGAATCCAATGCATCCATCAAATCCCAGATTTTAGCTGTCCATTCGTTATCTTCACGAGTAACCGCAGGGTTAGCTTGAACTGCTTCTAAAGCTTTTAGAGCTGAACCGTGAATGAACGGAATGTTGTCACCGTCGAATTCGTAAGAAGAAAGAAGTTCTCTAACTTCCATTTCTACTAATTCTAATAATTCAGGGTCATCAACCATATCGCATTTGTTTAAGAATACAACAAGGTTAGGAACACCAACTTGGCGAGCAAGCAAAATGTGTTCACGAGTTTGAGGCATTGCACCGTCAGTAGCTGCAACTACAAGAATTGCACCGTCCATTTGAGCAGCACCTGTAATCATGTTTTTAACATAGTCGGCGTGGCCCGGGCAGTCAACGTGAGCATAGTGTCTTGTATCTGTTTCGTATTCTACGTGAGCTGTAGAGATGGTAATACCTCTTGCTTTTTCTTCCGGAGCAGCATCGATTTCATCGAATTTTTTAGCATCTGCTTTACCTGCTGCAGCCAATGTACCGGTAATAGCTGCTGTTAATGTAGTTTTACCGTGGTCAACGTGGCCGATTGTACCTACGTTAACGTGCGGTTTCGTACGTTCATACTTTTCACGTGCCATGAGATTAATCTCCTTCTTTTTTGTCTACTATATACTATTTTCAATTTAGTATTCTACGATACTTTTAATTCTATCTGCTCATAATTTTTTGTCAAGATTATATATAAAATCAGGATTAATTGACAAAACTTTCGGTGATAAATATAATAGTTTAGTATATAAAATTAAACAAAAGGAGAGAAAAGTATGAAAAAGCAGGCTACAGTTAAAATTTCGGGGGGGGGTAGCTTTTCTTGCTTAGCGCGGAGCGCATTCTCATTAGCTGAAATATTAATTACCCTCGGTATAATCGGGGTTGTTGCGGCACTTACTATCCCAAATCTTATTACATCTCATCAAAAAGAATCACTGTTACTAAACTTCAAAAGGCAATATCTGTATTAAATCAGGCTTCTAAACTTGCGAATGAAGAGGGGTTAGGAGTACCTCCTTCCGATATGTCAAATGCAGAATATTTTAAAACCTATTGGGCTCCGTATTTAAAGGCTTCATATTGTAATATTTACAGTGCTTGCGGGTATAAATCAAACTGTCCTTTTGTTTTCCCCGGCGGGTATCCTTATCAGGCTGAACTGATAACTCCTAATATTGCTGTTTTTTTTAACAATGGACGGGTTCTTTGTCAGTATACGTGATTTTAATACCGAGAGTTCTGCTGTAATTGTAGATATAAACGGTTCTTCTCCTCCAAACAGATTTGAACGAGATGTTTTCTTTTTAGTTAAGGAAAATGATGCTGTATATCCTGAATGTAAAGATTCTCCAAATGCTTATGTTAATGCGTATTGTCGTGGTGCTAACGACGGCAGATGTTGTGCCGAGCGTATACGTCGTGCAGGGTGGAAGATTGATAAATCATATCCGTGGAAATAGGTTGATATTTTACTTAAAAAGAGTATAATCAGGTTTATGGATATTTGGTACTTATCGGAATATTTAGAGTTTTTGGAGATTGAAAAAGGGTTAAGTCAAAATACTTTAGATGCATACCGTCGTGATTTGACCGATTTTTTTGAGTACGTAACCGAACGATCGTTGGCAGATGTCTGTAAAATCGAACGAGGGGATTTAAATGCTTATATTTTGAAGCTTCGTGAGAAAAAATATTCACCTACAAGTGTTACAAGAAAAGTTGCATCATTAAGAGGCTTTTTTAAGTGGTTTTGCGCAAACGAATATGGGACAAAAAATCCCGCACAAACTTTAGAACAGCCAAAGCTTCCGAAACGATTGCCGAAAGTTATGACAATTGATGAGCTTAATACAATTCTTAATTCTAAATTAAGTGAAAGAGAAGCTGTTATTGTCGAACTTTTATACGGCTGCGGACTGAGGGTATCAGAACTTGTAAACTTAAAACTTAGCAATATAGATATCAAATCAAAATATATTCAGTGTTACGGAAAAGGTTCAAAAGAGCGGATTGTGCCGTTCGGTTCTAAAGCAAAAACGGCTTTGACAAAGTATTTTAAACTCAGAGATTATATTTTACTTAATAACAATTTAAAGGATAAAAAACTGCCGCTTTTGCTGCGCGATAACGGAAAAACTGTAACCCGCCAGGATATTTATGATTTTATCAGGCAGCAGGGCGAAAAGATTCATAAACATATCTCTCCACATACCTTAAGGCATAGTTTTGCGACACATTTACTTGAAAATGGAGCAGATTTGAGGGTTGTTCAGGAACTTTTGGGGCATAGCGACGTTGCAACAACTCAGCTTTACACTCATATCACCAAAAAACGCTTAAAAGAAGTTTATTTTGCAATAAATAATCGCTCATGATAGTATGTGGGTATGTTAAATATATTTATTTCGGGATTAGAACGGCAAACGGGTAAAACTCTTGTAACATCGGGGCTTGCTGCTACTATGCAGAGTCTTTCGTATTCTACAAGTGTCTATAAACCAATCCAAACAGGAGCTAAGATTCTTAACGGATTTAAGTCTTCTCCCGATTTATCAGTTATTAAACGTATAGATTCAAATATTAACACTTTATCTACTTATATGATTTCAGGCTCTGAGTCTCCTTTTGTAAGTGCTTATGAGGATAAGGTAAGTATCAGTATTGATACGATTTTTAATGAGTATAGAACCATGTCAAATTTAACCGAATGCAATATCGTAGAAGGTTCTAACAGTATTGCTTCACCGATTGCGGATAATATGACGGAAGTTGATATAATCAGAGGTTTAAGATTACCTCTTGTGTTGGTTATTAATCCTTCTAAAACCTCAATGGATAAAGTTCTTATGGGGTTAAATTATATAACGTCAAATAAAATTAATTTGCTTGGTGTAGTTATTAATCAATACAACGAAAATTCTGAGAATCTTGAGGAAAAATATTTCCCGCAAATTTTGAAAGAATACACAGAGGGGGTAAATATTCTCGGTTCGTTACCTGATTACGGGGATACATCTAAGCTTGCGCCCGAAGTCTTGATTTCGGATATATTAAATAACCTTAGACTTGAAGAAATTTTTAAAGTAAGAATTGCAAAGTTATATAACTAAAAGAGGCTGATATTTATCAACCTCTTCTTTATTTATATATATTAAAATACGAACAAACCCTAGCTTAATGCCATTAATGCTTTTACTGAGCGGGCATTTTCTTTAACTTCTTCATCAAAACCTTCTGATGAAATTGTATTTTCTAAAACTCTCATTGCTTCTTCTTTGTTTTCCAATGACAGTAATTCATTAATAGTACTCATAGCAACGATTGTTGACATATCGTTTATACCTTTTCCTCTGTTAGAAATTACAACTTGAAGTGAATCATGTTCGTTTCTTTTTACTAAAGCGCGAGATGTTAATTCTCTTACTTCATCGATTGAAGAGTTTGTTCCGATTTCTTCCAAAACAGCAACCGAATCAGGATTTGTATTGATTGTTAATGATTCAATAATGTCACTTACTTTATTAAAGTTTTTATTTGTTCTTATATTAGTTTTTTCCATTATTTAATCCCTCCTTATGCAACCTGAACCATGTCTGCTTCAAGTGCTTGTAGTGCATCTTTAAATATAGACTTAACTTCCATGTGAGGATTCATGTTTGCCATTTTAGAGATTTCTCTTTCTCGCTTGTTAACAAAGAATGTTGTAATATCTCTTCCTAACAATTCTTTTGTGCCGTTAAGACTTTCTTCTTTGTTTCCTATTTCGTGAATTTTATTCCAAGTATTAACACAAGTGTTAACAATTCCTTCTTTCATTCTGCTTCCGAAAGCTTTAATAGATTCGATACCTGAAGAAATTCTGCTTCCGATATCGTTAATTGAACCTACAAACACAGAGTAGATTCTTTTTGAGCTTGCAGATAAATTACCTGTAAAGTTTACTTTATTAGCTTCTTTTGATTTGCTTGATTCAAAAACATCTTCTGTTAAAATGTTTTTTTGAAAATTTGACGCAGCAAACGGATTACTGGTTCTTGATGTTGATTGTTCGTTTTTGCTCGTATTAAAAATACGGTGGCTTAATTGATTTACTTTTTCAATTGCTGACATGTATAAACCTCTTTCTTAATTAATCACTTCCTCAGTTTAACATAGCGTTATTTTTATAAATCCACCTTTTGAATGATTTGTGTTAAAATATGAATATGGAATATAAAAACTTGGAAGAATTAATATCTGTAATCGCGAAATTACGAGCTCCCGATGGGTGTCCGTGGGACAGAGCGCAGACTCATTCTACTCTTCGTCCGAACATGATTGAGGAAGCTTATGAGGCTGTTGATGCGATTGATGATAATGATATGGCACATTTAAGAGAAGAGCTCGGGGATGTTTTGTTACAGGTGCTTTTGCATTCTCAAATTGCCTCCGAAAACGGTGATTTTAATATTGAAGATGTTGCTAAGGAATTAAAAGATAAGCTTATTCATCGTCATCCGCATGTTTTTGGTGATGCAAAAATTGACACTGCAGACGATGTAAAAGAGGCATGGGATAAGCTGAAAGAGGAAGAGAAAATCGAACGTATTTCTGCAATGGACGGTTTATCAAGATGTCAGGCCGCATTGGTTTCTGCTCAAAAGATTTCAAAACGTGCCGTTAAAACGGGTTTTGAGTGGCCGAATGAAGAATCTTTATATGATTGTATAATGTCAGAGTTTGAAGAGTTTAAACATGCAAAAAAAGAAGGCGATAATGCTCACATGGAAGAAGAGTTCGGGGATATTCTGTTTGCAACGGTAAATCTTGCACGTTGGAATAAAATAGACGCCGAGCAGGCTTTACTAAAAGCTAATAAAAAGTTCGAACTAAGATTTCGTAAAATGGAAGAACTTGCCGTAAAGCCGCTTAATGATTATTCTTTTGAAGAGTTTGACGAGCTTTGGCGAAAAGCAAAAAAGGAAGTTACAAAATAGATGAAAGACGTACAAAATACACAAGATACCAGAAATGTTGATATACAAAAAGTCGGAATAAAGCATATTGAATTGCCTTTAACGATTGAACGTAAAAACGCTTCAAATAAGGTTGTTTATGCAACCGCAAGGGTTTGTGTATCTCTGCCCCGAGCTTATAAAGGCACTCACATGAGCCGTTTTGTCGAGGTTTTAAACGAATGGCGGACTAAAAAACTTTTAGGCGTTGATATAAAAGGATGTCTTGAAAAAATTATCAAAAAACTTCATGCTAAAAGCGGTGAATTAGAGTTTGATTTCAAATATTTTATAGATAAGGAATCGCCCGTAACAAAGCTTTCAGCTCCAATGTGTTATGATTGCTCGTTTGAAGGAATTATGGACGGTGATGATTATAAGTTTATTTTGGGAGTAAAAGTTCCTGTTACAACGCTTTGTCCTTGCTCTAAAGAAATTTCGCAATACGGTGCGCATAATCAGCGAGCAATGATTTCGGTTAAGGTTTCTTATGATGAATCAGAACATATTTGGCTTGAGGATTTGATTGAACTTATTGAATCATGTGCGTCTTGCCCGTTACATCCGCTTTTGAAACGTCAGGATGAGAAGTTTGTGACTGAGCAAGCCTATGAAAATCCAAAGTTTGTGGAAGATGTTTTACGCGATGTCGTTGTAAAGCTTCGAAATCATCCGACAATTAAATCTTTTGAAGTTGATTGTGAGGCGTTTGAAAGTATTCATAATCATTCTGCCTGGGCGTATCAGGCTGAGTAGGGCTAAAGGGGTAAATTATAGGTTATCAAACAGATAAAAGGAAAAGGAGAAAAAGTATGAAAAAGCAGACTACAGTTAGAATTTCGGGGGGGGTAACTTTTTAAGCTCCTTTCGGAATAGTTTTGCAAGTAAGGTCACTCTGAACATCAGCTCTTCTTGTTTGCGAGGAACGAGGATTACAAGGGAGGGTACCCCTTGTGGGTGGATTCAGGGTCTATCCATGTATATGCCGGCCCTAACGGGACAAACCAACATTTACAGATTCCGTGTCAAGCACGGAATGACAAAAAGATTTGCATTTACCCTTGCAGAAGTATTAATAACCCTCGGGATTATTGGGATTGTTGCTGCGATAACTATCCCGGGTCTTATTACAAGGTGTCACAGGCAACGTGTTGAAACCAAACTCAAAAAGTTCTCTTCTGTAATGAATCAAGCTGTCAGAATGTCTGTTGCAGAACATGATGATATAGTATTTGATACTGTTTCCGCTGAAAATATGGGAAATCGCGGAGCTATTCTTCGCGAGTGGTATGATGAGAATTTGTTGAAATACCTCAAAGCCGAATATACGAAAGATTATCCTGTTAAAAGTCCGTATGTTAAGGTAATGTTACTTGACGGCAGCGGTTTTGTTTCGTATATTTCAAACAGCGGAACAGTGATTCATTTCTTCTATTGTGTGGATGTTAATGATAAATCTTGCAAGCTTGAAAGTTATGACGGGCGAAATACTTTTCTGTTTAATTATTACCCTGCTAAAAAGGCTGTATTACCTGTCGGTTACAATATTCCTGATATTAATACGCTAAAAAACAATTCTAAATCTATGGCTGCAGGATGTTACAATAAGAGCTATCCGAACAGGCATTATTGTACTGCTTTAATCGCTCGTAACGGGTGGAAAATTCCGAGTGATTATCCTTGGATTAAATAATCGTTACAAGATACATGCCAGAACCATAAGTATTAGCGTTCCTATTTGGAATGCTGTTGCCATGTTTTGCCCGAATTTGTTGTTGTCGTAGCGTTTGGCTGATTTTTGGGCGTTAATCGCACTTGAGATTCTTGCGATACGCTCACTTTCGGGGTCTTGAGCAAATACGCTTCCAAAGATACTTGATTCAATTCTCGATAATCGTGATGCCATCGGTTCGTTTTCGTATTTTGTTTTGTAGAGTGTTTTTTCGATTGTTGAAATGTTTAGCTGTTTTGCGGGTTTAAATACGTTCGTAGAAGACCCGAAATCGTCATAGCCATAGTTTTGGCGAGAATTGAATGTATCATAAATATCCGTGCTGTTATACGGGTCGTATGAGTCAAGGTGGTAATTTTGCGCCATAGGGTCGATATCACCACCGTAGAAATCGTTTTCCTGTTTTGCCATTTTATTATCCATAAAGCTTCTTGGCTGAATGTCTGCTTTTAGTCTGTCTACACGGGTTGAAAGATCTTCGTTATCGTAAGTCTTGCCAAATGTTTTTGTTTCAAGGTTAGACAAGCGGTTTTTTATATTTTGGTCTTTAAACTCTTTTTTAAAGACTTGTTTTTCAAGATCGTTAATTACAGGGTAATCAATTTTACTGCTTTCAACGGGTTCTTTTTCGTAGACAATGGTGTCTTCGGGTTCACGGAACGAATCTTCTGTTGGTGTAATTTCCTGCCCGATAAGTTCAGCGCTCATATCTTTTTTAAGTTTTGATATTCGGTTTTGGAGTGCTCCGCTTGATTTCTGCCCGTAAATGTTTTCTTCAAGACGTTCAACACGGGTTTGTTCTGCGTCTTTTGAATATGTAAAACCGAATATTGAGTTCTCGATTTTATCAAGAACCTGGCTGTTTGAGCTTGCTCCAAATGCACTGCTTGTGGTGAATATTAATGCTAAGAATATAATTAATTTTTTCATCATTAAAAACTCCTTAGGCTAAGAATAAGTTTTTTTGAAACCTAAACCAATTCATCAATTCAGGAGTTTTTCAATTTTGAAATTTGAGGCTTTTTTCGTAAGACAAAAGTCCTATATTTTGAAAAACATAGGACTTTTTATGTAGTTTTTATGTTTAATTACATTCTATGTAATAATTTTAAGATTCTGAATCAAGTTCAGAATGACAAAATTTTATTTACCTCCGTAAGTTTTTTAACTGTTCAAGTTCTTTTTGGTATGGAGAAATTGAACGGACTTTTTCAATTATCTGCGGAAGTTTTTCTATGACGTAATCAATTTCGTCTTCGGTTGTGAACCTGCTTAAACTAAATCTTATGCTGCCGTGAATTGCGGTGAACGGAACATTCATTGCTCTTAGAACATGGCTTGGTTCAAGCGAGCCTGATGTACACGCAGAACCTGATGATGCGCAGATTCCTATATCAGACATGTGAAGAAGTATGAGTTCACCTTCAATGTATTCAAAACCTATATTGGTGGTGTTTGGAACCCTGCTTGCCACTGCTCCCGTGTTTAATCTCGCGTTATAAATCTTGTTTATGATGTTTGTTTCAAGTTTATCTCTTAATCTTTTAACTTCTATCAACTCAAAATCCAACCCGTTTTGAGCAAGTTCAGCCGCTTTACCAAGTCCGACAATGTAAGGTGTGTTTTCCGTTCCCGCACGTTTTCCGCGTTCCTGGTGACCACCTATAATAAGCGGTGTTATCATTGTTTTAGAGTTAATATAAAGCGCGCCGATTCCTTTTGGTGCATGGAATTTGTGACCTGAGATTCCTAAAAGGTCAACTCCTGCTTTTTGCACGTCAATAGGGATTTTCCCCGCAGCTTGAACCGCGTCAACAAAGAATTTTGTTTCTTTGTTTTTTGATTTTATGATTTCTGAAATCTTTTCTATTGGGTTGATAATTCCGTTTTCATTGTTCGCCCACATTACAGATACTAAAGCGGTATCATCGTTTATCGCGGCGTCTAATTCTTCCAAATTAAGTTCACCGTTAGAGTTTACCCCGATATAGTCAACCCTGTATCCTTGTTTTTCAAGTGATTGATAAAGGTTTAAAACACACGGGTGTTCGACTTTTGTTGTTATAATGTGTTTTTTGTTTTTGTTGTAATTTAATACCCCGCGAATTGCCATATTAGCGCTTTCAGAACCGCAAGATGTGAAAAATATTTCTTTTTCGTCTTTTGCATTTACAAAATCTCTAATTTTAACGCGAGCTTCTTTAATCGCATCAGATGATTTTTTTGAAAAATTGTACATACTTGAAGGGTTTGCGTATTCTTCTTTGAAATACGGCATCATCTCATCAAGTACCCTTTCATCAACTTTTGTAGTTGCGTTGTTATCTAAATATATAAGATTTGTCATATTATTCTGCCTCAATAACTGTTACATCAGTTCCCAGGGAATCCTGAAGGACTTTTTGTGCAAAATTCTTTAATGTCATTGTTGAATTTTTGCAGCCTGAGCATCTGCCTTTCAGTTTTACGTAAATTGTTTTATTTTTTATATCGACAAGTTCGATATCTCCGCCGTCTTTTTGCAGTTCAGGTGATATTTGGGTTTCTATAACATTATTCACCTTCAAAATCCACTGAGTCGGTGTTAATTTTTCGATTTCGGTTTTTTGTTTGTTATAATATGTGTCAATGATATCCTGGATTGCGGATTTACATTTGCCGCAAGCTCCGCCTGCTTTGGTGTAGTTTGTAACTTCTTCAACAGTTTTTAATCCGTTTACCTTAATCGCATCCCAGATTGCGTTTTCGGTAACTTCAAAACATGTACAAACCATTTTTTCTTTTTTCTCGGGTTTGCCGTAGTGTTCGTCAAGAATTTCGTCTAAATCAACGTAACCGTCTGCACTATAGTGTTTTAAAGCGTCTTCCAAAGCTTCATAACCCATAACAGAGCAGTGCATTTTCTCAGGCGGCAACCCACCGAGTTCGTCTGCGATATCTTTGTTTGTAATTTTTCTAACCTCATCAACGGTTTTACCTATAATCATCTCTGTCAAAATGCTTGAACTTGCAACCGCTGAGCCGCAGCCAAATGTTTGGAATTTAGCATCCGTTACGATATTATTTTCTATTTTTAAATATATTTTTAACTGGTCTCCGCAAGTTAATGAACCCGCAACCCCGACAGCATCGGCATTATCAATTGAACCGACGTTTCTTGGGTTTCTGTAATGGTCCATAACCTTCTCTGAATAATCCCACATAGTTTTTCCCTTTCTTACTTATATTATTTTAACTCAAAAATAACTATAATAAAGGGATGTTAATTATTATTTAATTTTTATGCGGTAAATGTATTCAAAATCTTCAAGGAGTAATTGTTTGGTGATATTTTTATTTATTTCAAATACTTTGTCGTAATTCAGTTTGAAGTTTTCAAAATCCCAAAGCTGTTTGTATGCAAAAGCCAGGTGTCCGTATATACATTTGTTGCCTTTTTGGGCTTTCAGGTATTGGTTGCATAATTTTATTGAGTCAATGTATAATTCTTTTTCGTAATATATTGCAAGCAAATATCCGTAGGAAAGCGTATTCATCGGGTATTTTTTGATAAGTTTTTGCAGGTTTTTTATTGATTGTTTTGTCTTTCCGAGAAGATGTTCGGTATAATATTTCATAAGATAAGCGTCTGTGTAATCCCGTTTTGCTTTAATTGTTTTGTTGAAATATTCTAATGCTTCCTTGTAGTTATCCGCGTAATAATTTGCAAGCCCTTTATATATATATAATCCGTACAGTTTATCTTTGTCGGGAGTAGACTTAGCGATTTTGTCGCAATATTTGATAAGTTTTTTGTATTTTTTTGCTTCTAATAATATACAGCATTTTGCTAAATATAAGTCGTTTCCTTCGTTATGTTTAATCGCTTTATTTATGTATTTCAGTGCTTGAGAGTAGTTTTCTGCTTTGAAAAAGCTGTTTGCGGTTTTTTCGTATGACTCAATTTCTCCAAATTCATTTTTGTATATTTCGTCATATTGCAGTTGAATTTTTAGTGCTTCATCATATTTTTTCAAAATCCGCAGACAATTAACTTTATCAGAATATAAAGTATAATTTTTCGGATCTTTTTCTATTGCAATATCCAGATAAAAAAGAGCTTTTTCGATATCGTTCAGTTTAACGTAACAGCTTGCGATTTCACTGTAGTTTGTATAATACTCGGGGTAAAACTCAAGAGATTTCTTGTAATCTTCGATTGCACCTTTATAATCTTTATTATCTGTCAGATATTGTGCCATAATATAATAAATTCTGTCACATTTGGGGGATTGTTTAAGAATTTCTCTTTTTAATCCGAGTAATCATTGCTCATATTTTTTATTATAAGGTATTTTTAGGTTTTGTAAACAATTGTTACAAAAAGAGCCGAATTATTAAAGAATAAAGTAAAGTTTGCCGATATAAAGATTAAAGGAAAACAATGACGGAAAGGACAAACTTATGGGAATGTCAGCATCACAGGCAAGGTTTTTATGTCTAACAGCTCGCAAAAATAATGTTGAGTTTGAAGGGCAGCAAATTAACCAGCAAAGAACTTCATTATCCAATGAGTCAGGAAGCTACTACAGCGAATTATGTAATATGGTGGTTCCGACACCTCCGTCTATTGACGATTATACAAAAGTGTCTTACACATTTGATGACGGTGCGTTGACTAACACTATTACTTCAATGATTGCAAAAGGCGGTAACGAATACTCTATCAGCTATATTCAACAATGGCAGGATGATTATTCAATCGTTTCAGCCTCAACAAGCGTTGTGTCAAGAAAAGAAGTCGGTGGTGATTATGAATACAGAATCGGTTCAGCGCAGTTAAGAAAAATGGACGGAACTTTTGCAGGTAATATCGGCACCGAAGATATTCAAAATATGGATGAAGAAGCTTTTAAAAACTTCCAAAATTCAGATGCTATCAAAAACGATAAATATTTGAATACTTTAACACAAAGTCAGTTTGTTGACCTGATTGAACAGGAAAGCTACTATAAATCAATGCTTAATGAGAAAAACGGCACAGGTGAAGATTATTACGTTCGCTATGTGAAAGATTCTCAAACAGGCGGATATACACCATTTTTCTATAAATCATCAGATATTGAGAGTGAAGCAAACTATGAAGACGATAATCTTTCAGGTAGCTTACCTTGCTATACAATCGGCAGCTCAACCAAAACAAAAGAAGTTTTGAACCAAAAAGGTATTGTTGAAAAAGATTCTACAGGCAGATATTTGTCTATCACTTTGTTTGACAAAGATGATGAAGATAAACCCGGGATTACATACAACTTAACAACAAATACACTAACTGATGAAGAAGCTTATAATGATGCGATGAACAAATATGCTTACGAACAACATCAGTACAATCAAAAAGTTCAAGATATCAACTCAAAAATTGAAATCGTTCAACAACAAGATAAAAGCTTAGAATTGAAATTAAAACAACTGGATACCGAAGAAAATGCTATAAATACCGAAATGGAAGCGGTTAAAAAAGTTGTATCTAAAAACGTTGATAATACATTCAAGACATTTAATGCTTAGCGGATTTTCGGTAGGGCGTCGTGTGAGCGTAGCGAACTCCGCCCGTAAGGTGGAGGAAAGCTGAGAACTTTCCGACAACCCGAAAATCCAAGACATAAAAAGGTCGGGAATTTCACCCGACTTTTTTATTATTATTAAATTTGATCTATTGAAATCGCTTTAACCCCTGCATATCTTGCTTTATCCATAAGCTTTACAACCGCGCCGTGGGTTGATTCTCCGTCGGTTTGGATTAAAAGCCCGTCAGGATACTTTTTTATTTCCTGAGCAAGAACCGTTCCCAAGATATCAGGGGAAATTTCTTCATTATTTATATAATACTTATCATTATGAGTCACTGTTATTGTCAAAATTTGAGGGTCGTCCTGAACTTGAGATTGTTCAACGTTTTCAGGTACGGTTAAGCTTATTCCCTGTTTATCAAGTAACGGAGCTATAACCATCATTATGATTAACAGTACCAAAAAGATATCTGTTAACGGTGTTATGTTAATTTCGTTAAATGTGTCTCTCATTATTCTTCTCCCTCTTGAGGAATATTAACTTGCGAGTTCTTTTCTAACTCTTTTTGTTCTTTTTTGTTTAAAGGTTCACCTGCAACAACAAGTTTTTGATATTCAGCGTTTTGGGCTGCGTTCATTACATCCATTATTGTTGCACTTTTTACGGCTTTATCGGCTTTTACGATAACTTCGGGTTTTTCGGTATCACCTTTTAGTGCAAGTAATTTATCCGTTAATTGAGAAGCTTGAACGCTTTCTCCGTTAACGTACATTTCGCCTGCTTTTGTAATCGATACGGTTACCTTTTCATCTTCAATATTTATACCGTTGTTAACCTCTGGTACATCCATCGAATTATCCATTGACTGGAAAGACGGTGCGACAACCATCATTATGATTAACAGAACCAAGAAAATATCTGTTAACGGCGTAATATTGATTTCATTGAACATTTTTTGTTTTTTGTTAGTAGAAAAAGCCATTTTATTTCACCTGTTTATAGATTAAAGAACTTTTGAAGACGGGTATTTTGCTTGCGGTTCGGCTTCTGAATCAACAAAGCTTAAGAACAGCAACTTGATAAGTTGGAAATCGTCTTCGTAGTGTTTAACAATTGATTGGAAAGAGTTGAAAAATACAACCGCAACAATCGCAACACCAAGACCGAAAGCTGTTGCAATCAACGCAGAACCGATACCTGACGCTACCGTTGCAGCCTGATTTCCTGAATCTGCCAAAATGTTGAATGTTAAAAGAATTCTGACAACGGTACCGAACAAACCTAAGAACGGTGCTACACCGCCAATTGTACCTAAGATTGTTAAGTGGCTTTCAAGTTTTCTTGTTGCTAAAGCTGCCGAGATGTCAAATGAACGGGAAAATCCGTTTCTTTGTTCAGAGAAAATTCTGACAGCTTCTTCAATAACTTCACCGATAACCCCGCCGCAACGGATTGCGATGTTTTGAGCTGCTGATAAGTCGTTTTTAGATAATACTGAGTTTAATTCTCTCATATAAATCGTAATATCTCTTTGGTTTTTCTGGTAGAAAGACCATTTGCTGATAACAACGCCCAGTACCAAGATTGAGCAGACAAAGATTGGTAATAAGACGGGCCAGTCCATTTTAATTGACTCTAATAATAATTCCATAGTTTTTTATCCTCACTTTTTGTATATAACTCTACTAATATTTTGTTGCACCAAATACATTGTAGTCAAATGTAAATTGGATATCTATACTTTGTCCTTTAAAATCAGGCGGCAGCGGTCTGAATGGAGCAGCTAAGTGTACTGCATTAATTGCTGCTTTATCCGCGTTTGGAAGACCTGAAGATTTAAACACACTGCAAGACAGTAATCTTCCGTCTTTTGCGATTTTGAACAGTAGAACAACGCGTTTACTTTCGTTACCTTTTGGCGGATCCCAGTTCATTTTGATTCTGCGTTGTAGTTCTCTCATGTATGGTCCGAAATCAGGTTCTCTGATAGCGTCAATTCCCGGGCGTCCTCCGCCTCCTCCCGGATTGCCTCCGCCTGAGCCTGAACCTGAGCGTCCGCTTCCTGTACCTGAGCCAGAACCCGTTCCCGGCCTGCCGGAACCTGATGCGGTTCTTGTCCCAGAACCGTTTCCGATAGGTGCTAATGACGGGTTAGGAGAATGAGTTCCTGCGCCTGATGTACCACCTGTTTTTGACGTACCTGAGCCTCCAATCGGTCCTGTTGCGTATTGTCCCGCTTTAGTACCACCTGCGGGTACGGGAACCCTGAACGGACTGCCTGTCGGTTTTGAAACTGTTTTCGGAGTCATAGCAGGTCGAACAGAAGGTTTTGCCGTCGGCGGCTGTGGACGTGCAGCTTGCGGTTTTGGAATTGCTTGCTGCGGTGTCGGTGACGGTTGAACGTTTTTCTGCGGAGTTGTAACCGTTTGAGTCGGTTTTGCCGCAGGTTTTTGGGTTACGCTCTGTGTTATTTTATTTATAATATTCGGTTTTTTCGGAGCAAGAGAAGGTGATGATGAAGACTGCTGAGGTTTTTTCGCAGGAGCCGTTGAAGGCATTGAAACAGGCTTTTTAGGATCATTAATACCGCCTGTTCTTGAGTTTTTATCTGCTCTGTTTTTTGTGTTCGGGTCTTTTGGTTTTTCTTCTCTGTCTACAAGTACAAACTCGATATCATTTACTTTAGGTTTCGGTTTGTTAAACAGGTGTAATGTTATTCCGAAAAACGCCAATATGGTAAGTAGTGCCCATATAGAAAAGATTGTTGTAATGTGTATGCTTGTTGACATTTTTATCCCTTTATCAAGAGGGATTGAAACTTTGTCTTTCCGAGTAACGGCAGGCATTTTAAAGTTATCACTGCTTGTTTTTAACAGTGCTTTTGATGAATCATTTCTGTTTTCTTCTGTATATTTTCCTAGTATTGACATTTTATTCCCTAACAACAAATATTTACTCTTATTTGTTAATAATTCTATTTAAAATCATTAATAATATTATTGCCCGAATGACTTATTCTCGGGGTTAACAGTAATTGGCTGGGTTAAAATAAGCTCTAACGCTGCGTTTGCAGGAATTTCCACATCAGAACCTTTATCCCAAACAGATTTAAGAAGTCCTCCGCCAGCACCAACAGCTGTTGCTAAAGCTGTTCCTCTGCCGACACTTCCACCGGCTAACGGTGAAATTATAACACCTGTTAAAGCTCCTGCGCCTGCGCCGACAGCTATATCTTTTGTGTAATCTTTAGCTACATCAAGTTTTGTTCCGCCGATAAGGGTTCCAGTGTAATCGTCGGTTTTGATTACGGCTGAAATTGGGATGTTAAGCCCTGTAGGGGTAATAATTTGAGTAAATCTCAATGTTAATTTACCGTTCAGGCTTCCGTGTTTTGCTTTTGAAACTTCGATAACGGAACCGTTAACCGTACTTCCTGCGGGTGCAATTCTTGAACCGTTGTAGTAGAAATCAGAACCTAACACCATTGTGACATTTTGTCCCGTTACGGCTGACTCTGAGCTTACGGGAGATGCCATAACGGCTTTAAATACCTGTCCTGCTGGAACTGTTACTACACTTCCTTTTAGAGTGTTATTATTCAGTTTATAACTTTCAGCACTGTAATAAGACGGATTATAGGTCGGAGTTGGTGTGTTTTGCTGATAATTGTAATTCTGTGCTGCAAAAGCACTTCCCGAAAACGCAAGTAATGTTGCAATTATATAGTATTTTTTCATTAATATATCCCCTTTTCCCTAAAGCCCTTTTATATTTTATATTGTACATTATATAAAAGTTTTGTCAATTATATATTAATCCGTAAGTGTGTGGGTAATCGGGGCAGGGGCGGTGAGGATAATGATTTGTTGGTCGCCTGCTGGGATTCTTGTATGAGAACCCATACTGCGTCTTCCCCCGGGACGGATTTGAAGAGTTGCTGCGCGGTGGTTCCAGGAGATTCCCTGAAATTTGCTTTGGTAATGCGGCATTTTAACCCATTCTGACGGCGGTGTTAACTCTCCGCCGATAAGGTTATCGTTTGATGTGTAAATGTACCCTTTCATCGGGATTTCAAACCCGTCAGGAAGAAGTAATTTTGTTATCTTAATCTTCATAGACGCGTTTGTTCCGACAACGGGTTCGTTAATTTTTTCGATATATCCGAAAAACTCTGTGTTTCGCGGGATTATATTTGTTTCATACATAAACAAATCGCTTGTTGAGATAAATTTTAATTTATACCCTTGCGGGCAGGTTTCTGTTGAGATTTCCTGTGTTGTGATTACTGGAATAAACGAGCCTGTCGGAAGTATAATTTCATCATAATCACGCATTTCAAACTCTATCTTCTCAATTTCTTGGGCTTGTACAAAGTTTTGACAAGTCACGGTAAAATTTATAATCGCTAATATTATTAACAAAAATCTCATAGCTTTTATTATAACAGTTTTTTTGATGATATCAAGGGGGTTAGAAATCTTCATCTTCTGTTAAAAGTATGTAATTTCCTATAACTTTTATTTTATTTTTAAATATAGGTTTTAGAATAATGTTATCATTGTAATCACTTACACCCCATAAGGAGTTTTGTTTAAAGGTGAAATACTTAGATGATGTTTTAATTTCTTCATATTTTTCAGGGATGATTACTTGTCCGTCAAGTTTAACTCCGCATAAATCATTGCAAGATACGGAATAAATTTTAAAATCGGCTTTTCTGTTTTCTGAGTATTCGTAATAGGTATCCCATTCTTCTTCCGTAATTTTTGTTTTCTTACCTGTTTTGTCTATTTTATAGCAGTTTTTATCTTTCTCATCATATACAATGATATCTCCGTTATTAAGGCAAAGATATTCCCAATTATAATTATTATCTGACGGTATGATTATTTTTCCGTTTGAATCTAATAAGTCAAATTTTTTATCATTTCCTGCAAAAAAATACGGACCGTAAATGGCTTTTGAAATAAATTCATAGTTTTTACTTTTTTTACCGTTTTTAAGCAGTAAAAAGAATCCCTGTTCGTCTTTTATAACCGAGGCTTCTGGACTGTAATATGTTATATTGCCTTTTAAGTATTCAAAAACTTTTTCACCGTTTAAATTGTAAGCTTGGTGATATTCTGCTCCGAAAGTTTTTAATGAAATCTGTAAAAACAAACATGTGATAATAAGTAAAATCTTTTTCATATAAAAATGTTAATTCAAAATTGTATATTTGCAACTTTTTTGAAAATACATTATACTTATAAAAACAAGGAGAGCTTTTGTATGGAAAAAATCAGTTACACGCTTACCTGTGAAGATTGCAGAGATTACGTGAAATATCAGTATAAGATCCCGAGAATTAAGAAGTTTATTTTGAAAACTTATATCCCGTTTTGGGTTATCGGTAGTGTGTTGGTCGTGCTTTATATGCTGCCGTTGTTTATTAACCTTTTTACAGGGGTTCAGTATTTGATGAGTGAAGGCGGAATGTCCTTTTTTGCGGCTTTAACTGATTTTCAAATGGTTGAGTTTTATAAGGGTGCTTTACAATATCTTGTTCAGGTTGTATTGCCGATTATCGGAATTTGGCTTGCTTTGTTTGCTATAACCTGGTCTATCGGTGCAACAGATGCGTTTTCACATTCGTCAAAACGTGTGTTTAAAATACTTGAAGGCAGAGCACTTGATGCTGAAGTCGAAGTACAAGACGGCGGGCTTAATATGACGGGGAAAAACGCTTCAACTTTTATGAGTTGGGACGGTATTGTTGATGTTTATTCTGCACCAAGTACGTTTTTACTTTTTGTAAGTGATTATCAGGCAGTAATTATCCCGAAAAGAGCTTTCCAAACCCCTGAAAAAGCCGATGAGTTTTTCAAGTTTGTTGATGAAAAAGTTAAAACTGCAAAAACTATACAGGAATAGCTTTTATATAATCAATTACTTCTAAGATTTTTTCGTAATTATCTTCTAAAACAAGTACTCCTCTGATTTTTGAGGCATTTTTTATTCCTGCAATATAATACGGGTAAAACTTGCGGAAGAATTTAATCCCGACAGATTCCCCGCGAAGTTTAATCTCTTCATCAAGGTGTATTTTCATCATTTCAAGTTTATCTTCAAGTGTCGGAGGTGGTAAGTTTTCACCTGTTTTAAGGTAATGTGCGACTCTTCCGATAAGTGTCGGGTCGCCTAAAATTCCTCTGCCGATTGCAATCCCGTCAGCTTTACTTTTTTCAAGACATTCAACAGCACTTTCTACAGATACAATATCACCGTTTGCAAAAACAGGAACATCAACGTTTTCTTTTAAAAGCCTGATTTTATCCCAGTCGGCTTTTCCCGCATAAAACTGAGAACGGGTTCTAGCGTGGATTGTTATAAATTCGGCTCCCGCTTCCTGCATCTGTTGACCGAATTCAACGTAATTCATTTCATCCGCGGTGTAACCAAGGCGAAACTTAACACTGACAGGTTTATCGGTTCCTTCTTTTACAGCCTTAACCAAATCCGCCGCAAGTTTCGGGTTTCTCATTAACGCCGCACCGTCTTGCCCTTTAACGACTTTATTAACGGGACATCCCATATTAATATCTATCATATCCGCAAATTGTGTTAAATACTGCGATGCTCCTCTCATTAAGTGCGGCTTGTGACCGTTTATCTGGTAAACTATCGGGTGGTGTGTGTCATCAAGTTTGGTTATTTCTGTTCTAACGTTTTGTGCCAGAAACTCGGAACTTATCATTTCTGTTGTTAAAAGCGCATCCGGTGCGTATTTTCGCACAAGAGTACGCAGAACATAATCAGTTATTCCTGCCATTGGGGCAAGTGAAACTTTACTTTGTATTAAGTTTTTTACTCTATTTTGCATATTCCTTTAATTCTTCGGCTCGGGCTTTTGCATATTGCTTATACTCATCATCCTGAACGTCAGATTCAGCGTAAGCCGTATAGTATGTGTAAGCCTCTTTGTATTTTTCCAATGCATCATAATCAGATGCGATTAAATAATTACAGATAGTAAATTCCTTATTTAAGTCATAAGCTTTTTTCAAATCCGCAATCGCTTCGTTGCGTTTTTCCTTCGCATCATAAATCATACCACGATAATAAAGTGCGTACGAATTTTGTTTATCCTTAGCAAGAATCTGATTGAATTTTACTAAGCTTTCATCATAGTTATTCGCTTCATACAGTGCAATTGCATCGTTTAGCAGGTTTGAACTTTCCATTTCGTCAATAGATTTTAAATATTCTATTGCCTGAGTGTTATTTTTATTAAACGCTATAGCCTTTTGAAGGTATTCTTTTGTGTTTTTGTAATCCTCTCCTTCTCCGTACAGGCATGCAATTGCGTAAGCAATATCTGAATCTACAGGTTTAAGTTCAAGTGCTTTTTTATAATAATCTATAGCCTTTGTCCTGTTACCCATTTCCTGGTAAGCCGTTGCAACCCCAAGCATTGTGTCTGCCGTTGCGGGTTTTATTGCAAGGTAGCTGTTTATAGCAGTTTGGTAATCTTTATCTCCAAAAGCTTTAGCTGCAACCGTCAGTTGGTTATCCGTTTTCATTGATGAAATATTTTTTAAAGTTGCTCCGATTGTTGACTCGTTCGGGAATTTTGTTTGAGCGGTTTGCAGTGTCTTTAGCGCATCATCAAACCTGTTGTCCTGAGCTTGTGCAAGCGCCATATTTACGTACATTTCAGGAACTTGTGAGTTAGATTTTATCGCTGATTGGTACATATATAACGCGTCGTTAATCTTGCCTTTTTTGTGAAGTTCAATCGCGTAATCATATAAAACGCCTGACGGGTTTGATTCAGTGCTCAGATTTGTATTAACGTATGCGACAAATTCTTGAGGCTGCATTGTTTTTTTAGCGTTTTCAAGCATTTGAGTCTTTAAGTAATCGTTTGTAGGGTCAAGTGCCAGAACTTTTTGAAAACCTTCCTGGGCAAGCTTTGTATCACCAAGCTTATCATGACATTGAGCCCTATATAATAACGCATTAACATTATTCGGGTAAAGAATTAAGACAGATTCATAAGCCTTAATAGCTGTTCTGTAGTCTCCCTTTTGTTGGTATAGAGTTCCTGCGTTAATTCTTGTATTAATATTTGAAGGATCCAGGCTTTCTGCTTGTCTGTAATAGTTCAGCGCCTCATCCAATCTGCCTTCTTTTTGTAAAATTGCACCCATATTTGCGTTTAAATTTGCGTTATTTGGAGTGGCCGCGACTTTTTTACTGAATGTTCGTTCTAAGTTATATAAAATATCTTTGTTATCCGCATTAACTCTTTCAAGTACGTAACTGTACTCTTTTAACGCATCATCAGCGTTTCCCTGATTGTCCAAAATTTTTGCATAAGCCAGTCTTAAATTTATGTCTGACGGGTTAACGGAAATGGATTTTTTGTAATACTCGGCAGCTTTCGGTTCGTTACCTAATATTTTCATAATATCACCGACTTGCTCAAAACTTTTTGCCTGTAATTCTTTTCCGCCCAAAGCCTGGTTAAATTCGTAAGCCGCGGCAGGAAAATTCCCTTCGGCACGAAGTTTCTTTGCAGTGTTAAACCTGTTCTCAGGTGATATATCGTAATCAATTGCGTCAAGACATATATCTAAATATTTTTCAATTTGGTCAATTTTTGACCCAGGAGTTCCTGAATTAGGATAATAAACTAAATAAAATAAAGCACTTCGGTAGTCATTGGCAGCTTTTTCCCAGGATTTTGAATTAGCATACTCAGCCCCTCGTGCTAGATATGAATTAATAAGTCCGATTCTTGCAGATGTGTCAAGGTAGTTTATTCTAAGTGCACTTTTAAATTCCGTGATTGCTCCAGAATACTGGAATTGCGTTAAATAACTTTGACCCAAATCAAAGTGTTCTCTGAAATCTGCGAATGCAATCCCGTTTAATAAACATATTACAACCGATAGCTTAGCAAAACTTACCAATGAATTTTTCATGTTTGCTCCCTTTCCTTGACCCTATTCTATTATAACATTTATCTTATGTATATACACAAACGGCTAATTGTAAAATTTTTTTATATAAAACTAAAAGAGTAAGATAACAAGGTTACCTTACTCTTTATAAAAAACATTAGTTTTAAAGTTTAAACATTAAAGTCATTTACAGAAATAAAATTGAGACATTCATCAAATAAATTCTGAATCGGAATCTCTATCCCTTTCGCTTCCGAATAAATCTTCTCATTCACTGTGCCCATCATCATTTCACTTTCTGAAACTGTTTTCATACTTAATACTCCTTATTTAATTTTACTGAGGGGAAAATATCCTTTAATATCAACAGTCTATATGTCGGCAAAATTTTTTAAAACTTTAGTAAAATTTTAAATAAATTTACAAAATATAGCCTAAATAGTATATATATTGATATCTGGCTTGTTACAAAAGTTAACATTGGGTTGATGTTACACTATAGCTTTATTTTATTTTCATGTTATTATAAACCTGTAGTAAAATATTAACTAACATAGGAGATACAACAATAGCTAACGATAACAGGTCCATGAAAGATAAGGACAAAACAATAATGAATGAACGTATACGTTCAAAAGAAGTAAGATTAATTGATGAAAAAGGAACAAATCATGGTGTGGTTCCAACTTCAAAAGCCTTGGCAATGGCAGAAGAAGCAGATTTAGATTTAGTGTTGATAAGCCCTAATCAGGCACCTCCTGTAGCAAAAATTTTAGACTATGGCAAATATAAATATGAGCTTGCTAAAAGAGCAAAAGAAGCTAAGAAAAAACAGCATGTCGTAGAAATTAAAGAAGTTAAAGTAAGATACAAGATTGATGTACATGATTATGAAGTACGTCTGAAAAGTGTAAGGAAATTTATCGCTCAAGGTAATAAAGTTAAGATTGTTGTAATGCTCCGCGGACGTGAGATGCAGCATTCAAATCTGGCATTCGAACTGGCAAACAGATTTCTTGCGGACTTAGAAAATGATCCGATACAAGTAGAGAAAAAACCTCAACTGGAAGGTCGAAATGTAACATTGTACTTGGTTGGTCAATCTTCGTAAAAGAAAAGTCTTGACATTTAACATTGAGCAGGTATTATTAAAAACGTAGCCTGCATGGTTACGAAGGGCAACTTGCTAGCCGCAATAGCTCAGTTGGTAGAGCAAGGGACTGAAAATCCCTGTGTCCTTGGTTCAATTCCGAGTTGCGGCACCATTTAAAACAAAGATATAACGAGGGTTTTAGCCCTCGTTTTTTGTTGTATTATTATATTTTCACAAAAAGTATGGAAATCTCAGACAGTTTGGTACAAATCGCCAAAATGCAATAATTGAAAGCATTTTGGCGATTTTATTTTTTTTTGAAATTTTTATACCATACCATTTTTTAGTTCCCTTTAACTTCCGACACTTTCCAATTTCGAGAAAGTCAATATATAATTGAATTTCAGAAGTTTTATAAAATTTTTATTTTTTCACAAACAGTTTGGTATTTTTCGGCAAATTTAAAAACTCGGAAGATTTTTTTATAAACTTGGAAGGAAAGTCGGAAGAAAAATTTTTACTAAAATTTTTGAAATTAAAATTTTATCATTCGGTTTGAATTTTATTCTCGGAAGTAATAAAAAACTTATTTTAGCAAAAGTTAGCAAACGATTTAAAAAAGGTCAAAAGTACTTTAAAATATAGAAAAGAAGTTAATTTGAGGTACTTAATGGCAAATAAAAAAGACAAATATATAGATATAGATCTAATCGCAAAATTAAAAGGTTACACGACAAACCGCCCTATTAGACAGAAAATTAACAAAGAAAATTCAAAATATACCGCCCGAAAAGTTAAAGTTCAGGGCGGTTTTACTTATGAAATATTATTTTCAACACTTGAACCCGAATTACAAGAGAAAATTTTAGATGAAGAAATTAAATCAAAAAATTTAGTTCCTATTAATATTAATAATAATATAGAACCAAAATATGAATTTAAAACCGAAAAATTAAGAGTTGAAGCATTAGCGAAAATAGACCTTATTAAATCTTTTGAATAGTTTGAAGCACGTTATCCAAGTAAAAAACAAGCCGAAGAAATATTTTTAGATTTATACAATTCCGGCGAATATTTAAAAGATATTTATAAACAATTAGGTAAAGTTTCAAGATCATCTTTATATCGTTGGAGTACAAAATACAAACAATATGGAACAGTTGAAAGTCTTATGACAAAGATTTATTCATTGCATTTTTGAGAGGCAGTGGTTTTATGGTAGAAGCAACGGTTTCAACAATTTTTACTTTGTGCAAATCTTTCAACGGCCCAGTTTTAGCAGGAGAATGTGGTAAGTGATCCCTAATAACTTGAGAAACTTTTGCAATACATTCTTTGACTTTTGCGATTCCTCGCATAATACCTTCTGCAAGCATAGAAGTAATTTTTGCACTACATTCAATGGTTTTTGTTACCAGTTCAACGAATTTTACAATGATTCCTGAGGTTGCTTTACCGAAACGAAGCCCCATATTTTCAGCTGCTCCACCTGTATCTTCAACAGGCTTAATTAGTTTCTTAAACCAATCAATAATGGCTCGAATCGGCTTTGTAACAGCTTCAAGAGCAACCATTAATCGTTTAAATAATGGCGGTTGTAAATAAGGGTAAAACCTTATATGTAAAAAGATTTACAATAATCATCCCAAGCTTTTTGGTAAGCATTTTCGACACGAGTTGCAAACCCGTCCGAATCTTTCATCAGCTTTGAATTGAACAGGATATTTCGCAGGTTTTTGCGGTAGTAATCAAGTTTTTTAATATCTTTTGAAAGTTTTACGCCTTTTTTGATGTACTCATCTTCATTTGTTGCGATAAGATCATCCAGTTTAAGAGCTTTATTTACTCTTGCGCAGCCGCGGGATTGCATGCTTTGACCGATAAGGGTTAATATAGGAAGCCCCATTGAAATTGCTTCTATTGTGATAGTAAGCCCGTTAAACGGTGTTGGGTCAAGTCCAATATCTGCAAGTTTATATGCGCTGAAGTGTGAGTCTTTACACACAATATTGTTAAATATAAGCCTGTCGGATGTTATGCCAAAACTTTCAAATTTGTATTTCAATCGTTCGATAATACTTGGTGTCATCTGGGTTCTGTAGATTAAGAGTTTTGAGCTTGGAACTTCTTTTAAAAGTTTTGCCCAAAGCTCAAGTGTGTAATCGTTAAGTTTTGATGTGCAGTTAAAGCTTCCGAAAGTTATGTAACCGTTTTTATGGTACGGAAGTTCGTTTAGTTCGGGCAGAACCTGATTTTTGTTATTGAAGCAAAATCTTTGCATACAGGTGCCTAAGTATAACGGTTTTTCTGTATAATTTTTAGCGAAATCTTTTGGTATGGTAAATTCATCGGCGAAAATATAATCAATTTCGGGGATTCCTAAGGTATTTACAAAACCCAAATACTGCATTTGAATCGGTGCGGGCTTTTGCATTAGTGCAAAACTTCTGCAATGTGTAAAACCTCCCAAATCAACAAGAATGTCAACGTTATTACAGTAAATAAATTTTGCCAGTTGTTCATTTGTCATATTACTGCAATCGTTCCATAACATTCCTGTTTGTTTTATTCTTTCGGTTACATAATCATTTTTCTTTGTTGTCGAAAATAGAGAGAAGTCAAATTTGTCCTGATGATGAGATTCCAGAAGCGGAAGAATAAATTGCATCATAGCGTGACACTTAAAATCAGAAGATAAATATCCGATATGTAATCTCTTTTTATCTTTTCTGTTTCTAGATGAATGGTCAAAGATTTCAATATCCGAAGTTAGATAATGAGCTCGAAAATTTTTTACATCGGCTTCAATAGCTTCTTTTAATTGTTCTTGGGTATAATTGTGAGATTTTAGTATTGTAAGAGCTTTGCCTGATAGTGAAATTTCATCTGTTGGTTTTAATTCCAGAACTTTAGAGTAATATTTTATTGCGATGTCGTTATCAACATAGTAATAAAGATAAGCAAGCATAGCGTAAATGCTTGAGTTTGTAGTGCAATAATCAAGAGTTTTTTCGTAAGCTTCTCTTGCTTGGTCGCGTTTATTTTGAGCATAATAGCAGTTGCCGAGTTTTCTGTAGATTTCGCAGATGTCAAACTCAAAAGACTTATCCGTCATTTTCAATGCTTCATTAAGAATTTTGATGGCTTCATTATAACTAGCATTTTTATAAAGCTCATCTGCATATCCTATTTTGTCGTAAATCGGACCTTTTGTAATCCTTTTGCTTAAACGTACATATTCACTCTTCTTTTCCATAAATAAATAATAAAAGATAAGTGACTTTTAGTCAAATTTGTTGTTGAAAATCATGTCTGTTTGTTATAAATTTTAATTATAATAAAGAGTGAGATAGAGTAACCGGAGGGATGTAATGAAATTAGGAATTAAGCGTTCTTTATGCGTTGCAGGCTGTTTGTCAGTGCTTGTTTTACCGACGGCAACGGCTGCAGATGTTAGTTGTTCAAATATTTTAAATAAAGGAATTATAACGGGAGCTGCTATTAAAATTGGTAATGATACTTATCCTGTAGACCCGTCAGATATAAGTTATACCAATAATAGTGATATTGATCTTAGTGCCGGAGAAAATTCACAAGTTTTGGTTGATACTGGTTTTACATTAACAAATAATGGCGCTTTGACAAACATTGGAGGGTTTGAAAACCATGGTACTATTACTACAACTAACAATGGTGGTACTTTATCAATAGTAAGCGGAACTAATGGCAATTACGGTACGATTACTCAAAGTAGTATGAATATAAGTGCTCAATTTACTAATCGTCAAAATGGAAGCATAACTGCTGAGGTTACAAATAGTGTGGGCGCAAACTTTACTAACGAAGAAAACGCATCAGTAACAGGTTCTGTTATAAATAAAGCTACATTTGCAAATAACGGAACGGTTAACGGTGCAATATCAAATGAAGTTGGAGGAGCCTTTACCAATACGGGTGTAATCGGGTTAGAATCAAGTAAAGTTAATATTACAAACTCAGGTACTTTTAATGCTAACAGCGGAACTTTGAATGTTGACAAGATTACGAATAATGCAGGAATCTTTACAAACAAAGTTGCTTCAACTTTTGGTACTATTGATAACAAAAACGGTGCAACTTACAATAATGACGCCGCAACGACGGTTACAACGTTAACAAACGCGGGCAAGATTAACAATAATTATAGCTTAAATGTTACAAATAGTTTTAATAATACCTCAAACGGAGAGATTTCAGGCCGTAACGGTACTTTAGATATCAGAAACGGCGGAACAAATGACGGTACGATTTCTCAAAAAGATGTTAAAATCGCAGGTGATTTCGCAAATAATAACTCTTTAACTGCAACAACCAATTTTGAAAATACAGGAACAATTACGGGAAATAACGGTAATTTGACTGTTAAAGACGGTTCTTCAACGGGTTCAATAACTCAAAATAACGTGAGCGTAAATGGTACATTTACTAACAGTAACAGCATAACTGCTGTTACTAAACTGCTTAATGGTGGAGAGTTTACAAATGATGCGACAGGTTCAATAACCGCTGCAACTATTGAAAATAGTGTCGGTAAAACCTTTACCAATGATGGAGCTGCCGCAGCTGCGGTTACAAACAGAGGACGGTTTAACAATAATGGAACCGTAACAGGTACTGTATCAAATGTGTCAGGTGCAACATTCACCAATACAGGTACAATAGGTTCTGCTTCAAGCAAAGCAAATATAATAAACTCAGGTACTTTTAACGCTAATAGCGGAACTTTGAATGTTGACAAGATTACAAATAATGCCGGAACTTTTACAAACAAAGTTGCTTCAACTTTAGGCTCAATTGATAATAAAAACGGAGCAACTTATAATAACGAAGCTGCAACCACTGTTACAGCGGTTACAAATGCGGGCATATTTAATAATAAAGCTGATTTAACAGCTACAACTGTTGCCAATACTAATACATTTACAAATACATCTAACCTGACGGCAGATAATTTAACAAATGAAAAAACTTTCAATAATAATGGCGGAACAGTTACTGTTAATACAAGTTTTGAAAATACCTCAAACGGGACAATCTCAGGTGGTACTTTAAATCTTGAAAACGGCGGTACCAACAGCGGTACAATCTCTAACGGTACCTTAAACATTAACGGCGGAACTCTTGATAACAAAGGTGCTGTTTCAGGGGCTACAGTTAAAGTTGACGGTAATTTGACCAATAACGGTTCAATTACAAACAGCAATACTACCGTAAATAATGGTGCAAAACTTACTAATAGTGCGAATAAAACAATCAGCGGCGGTTCAATTGTTGCTAACGGAACATTAGATAATAAAGGTAAAATTACAGGTTCAACCATTACAGTCAGCGGTACGGATTCTGTTAACTCAGGTACTATTGAAAACAGTACAACAAATGTTGATTCAAGCTTTACAAATTCAGGCACAATTTCAGGCGGAACAACTAATGTTAACGGCACATTAATCAACAGCGGTACTATGAACGGTACAGGTTCTGTTAATGTTTCAGGAACTCTTAATAATAACGGAAAAATAGAAGGAGCTTTAGCTCTTACAATAAATAATGCTGCAAAGGTTGAAGTCGGTAACGGTGCGTCAATAAATACTACAGGTAAAATTACGATTGCAGACGGCGGAGCTTTAAATATCAATAACGGCGGAAGTGCAACTTTAAAGGCAAACGACGATTGGAGCGGTTCAATCACAAATACTGACGGAACATTAAACCTTAGCGGAAGAAATGATTCAGGCAAAGACTATACCCAAAGCGGCGGCATTTTAAATCTTACCGATTCAACTTTTGAACTTGCAAATGGCAGTTCAATTTCAGGCGGTATAGTAAATGTTAACGGAGGTTCTTTCTCATTAGCTGACGGTTCTGAAATGACAGGAGGAAAGGTTAATGTCACAACAGGCACAGTTAACGTTAGCGGTACAATTGAAGACGGTGCAGAACTTTCAATTACAAACGGTGTAACTTATGATGTTAAATCAACAGGTGATGTTGTTCTAAATAACAACGATACTTGGAATGGAACGGGAACCGTTAAATTAAGCGGCGGAAATCTTGATTTTCAAGGTACAAAAGACGGCGCAAACGGTGTTTTAAAAGCCGATAGCGGAGAGTTGAAAATTAACGGTGCTTTAGCTCTTGGTAACGGTAGTTACATAAAAGATGCAGTAAATGCTGAAATCAATAAAGATGTAACACTTAATTCAGGTTCTTCTGTTTCACTTAATACGGGTGACAGTTGGAATGCAGGTGCAGATATTACAGTATCAGGCGGTACTTTAAATTATACCGATTTAACTTCAAACGGCGCATTACACGCAAATTCAGGTAATGTTAATATCTCAGGCGGAGAGTTAACAATTGCTTCTGGCAGCACAATTGCAAGTGCGGTTAATACTCAACTTACAGGCGGTAAATTGATTGTTGACGGCGGTTCTGTTGCTTTGAACGGACAAGACAAATGGTCAGGGGATGTTGAATTAAGTTCGGGTTCGCTTGACTTTAATATGGCAAATACAAATACGGGTAAGTTAAATGCTACAGGCGGAAACTTAAACGTAAACGGCGGAACTTTGACTTTGGTTAACGGAAGTTCTGTTAAGGATACTGTAGCAACCACAATAAACGGTAATGTTGATGTACAAGCAGGAGCAGATCTTAACCTGAATAGCGGTGATTCTTGGAGCTCTGCAGGTAAAGTTACTCTTAACGGCGGTACATTGAATTACTCAGATTTAACCTCAAACGGTGTTATTGATGCAAAAACAGGTGACTTAAATATTAATAGCGGAACTTTAAATGTTGGTAACAACAGTTCTATCGAGTCTGCTGTTAATACAACAGTTACAGGTGATATGAATATTTCAGGCAGCGGTAAAGTTGTCCTTGACGGCAGCGATAAGTGGACAGGTGACATTACAATGTCAGGAGGAAGCTTAGATTATAGCCTTGATTCAAACGGAAAACTTGTAGCATCAGGCGGAAATCTGACGGTCCGCGGCGGAACATTAACACTTGCGACCGACAGTTCTGTCGGAAATGCCGTAAAAACTGCAATAAAAAGTGACGTTGTTGTAAATGGCGGCGAACTTAACCTGAATTCAGGCGATAGTTGGACATCAGGTACAATCACAATGGATGACGGTACGTTTAACTATAGTGATATAACTTCATCCGGTAAACTTGTTGCATCAGACGGTACGTTTAATTTCAACAGCGGATCTTTAACACTTGTTGACGGTAGTTCAATTGCTGCAGAAGTTGATACAAAAATTGCAGGAACTCTAAACCTTAACGACGGTTCTGTTATTCTTGAGGACAGTGAAAAAGATTCGTGGACTGGAGTTGTAAACTTAAACGGCGGAAGTCTTGATTATGCTTTAAATAAAAACGGTGCGTTACACGCATCAAAAGGAGATTTAACCGTCAGCGGAGGCAAATTAACTCTAAATAACGGAAGTTATGTAAATAATGATGTAAAAACAGTTATAAACAGTGCAGTTGACGTTAAAGGCGGGACCTTAAGCTTAAACAGTGGTGATACCTGGACTGAGTCAAGCAAGGTTACACTGGACGGCGGAACATTTAACTATGCGGATTTAATAGCTAACGGATTATTTGCGGGTGTTAAAGGCAACTTAAATACAAAAGAAGGTAGTGTTTTAACTGTTTCAGGTGCCGAATCATTTATTAAATCAGAAGTTACTGCAAACATTAATGGTGATTTGGTTATCGCAAACGGTGGTGTTGTAGACCTTGGCAATACAGGACATTCAACTGTCGGAGCTGTTGATAAAATCACGGGTAATGTGCTTGTTGATAACGGCGGTACATTAAATATCTTCAATGACTTGAACTTTAGACCTGTAAACCCTGATACGGGGTACTCTGATCAGGTTATAACAATAAATTCTGACGGTAAAATGAACCTTGAAACAACAGGCGAACTTCACTTGTATCCGAACCTTGCAGGAGCAGGTCCTGTTGATAAGAACGGCGAAGGTAACGTTTGGTTCCACGGTAATTTTGATAATTATACTGGTAATATTACTATCAAAAATGGTGGAGATTTACTGTTTGAACAGGGCTTAACAGGAAGCTTGGTTATCGGTGAAGATGTCGATGGTAAAGGTTTAACTATCGGTATTCACGCTGATGAAATTAAAGGTAATCTGATTCAGGAACGTGATATTACCATGAAGTATTCAACTTACCATGATGATATTGATTTGAACTTGGCAATGAATCCTGACAGTGTTGTCAACGTAACTAAAGGTGCTATTATTGCTCAATCAAAAGGTGATAATAATATTAACTTTGGCGGAACAATTACAGTATCGCCTGCCGAAGGCTATGAAAAACCTGTTTCAATGACTGCAATAAGTAACGGTTCTGTTAACTTTAATAATAATGTTAATATAAACGATGCAACCATGAATTTAACCACAGGCAAGGGGGCAAACTTCAATAAAACTACTGTTTTAAGCGGAGATAGCCATTTGAATGTGATTAAAGGCGACTTGAATTTTGATAAATTAACATTTATCGGAACAGACGCTGTAATTCATGATATGAACGGTCAAATCAACAGCAATACAATCGGAGATTTGGATTTATATAACGGAAAAGCTGATTTTACGGTTGATTTAAACGGCAGAGATTGGCAGCACGATAAATTTGTTATTTCTGATATTACGGATTTAGACGGCGGAAATATTCATATCAGTGATTGGCAGTTTGCCGATGATTGGAACAGAACAAATAAAGCTCCGATTGACAGACATATTATCATGAATATGTTTGATGTATCAAAAGTTGATCCTGCAATTGCAGCTAATATCAACTTTACTCAAACCGATAAAGAAATCTTTACACCAATCGGTTGGTACAAGTTAGAAAATTACACTAAATATAATAATATAACAGGTGTAATGGAATCTGTTCCGGGGGTAATTCAATCTTCATTAGTAAGATATAACCCTCAAGTCTTCAGAGGTCAGGTTGCAACGTTAGCAATGCATAATAATCAATTGATTATTGACGATATGTTAACAAATCATGTAGGTTTACATAGCGAAAGATTTCTTGATTCAAAAGCTAATAAATATGCAATTCATGAAGGAAACTACGTCGGACCGTATCAATATACCCAAGAAGACGGCGGAATCTGGATGAAAAATTTTGTTTCATTTGAAAAACTTTCAATGACTCAAAATTTGAGAGTAGGTAATAATTTCTACGGAACATTGGTTGGTGCTGATTTACCTGTTGTAGACTTAAAACAAGGTTGGAAATTGGTTCCTACCGCATATATCGGTTATAACGGCGCTCACCAATATTTCAGTAATGTAAGTATGTACCAAAACGGCGGACAATTAGGCTTTATGGGTACTTTCCTGAAAGATAACTTTGTAGGTTCAGTGTTAGCTTATGCTGGTGCTTACTTAAACGATATGAAAGTTAACGGTATAAACGAGTATACCGAAAACTTCTTTGTCGGTACTGCTGCAAAAGCTGCTTATAACTATCACCCGACAAAGCATTTCACAATCCAACCGAATGTGTTTGTGTCATATAACTTCTTCGGAAAACAAAATTGGCACTCTAACTTTGGTGATATGTGCATGAATTCAGGCTATATGAACGGGGTTAACGTTGCACCGGGATTAAACTTAATTTATGCAAGAGAAACTTGGAGTACTTATGCTACATTCCAGTATATGTATAATATCAATGATGATTTAACAGGTCGTGCAGGAAACGTAATGCTTGACGGTGTTCAAATGCGTCATGGTTATATTCAATATGGTATCGGTGTTACAAAAACTTGGAAAGATCGTATGAACTCATTCTTCCAAATTGTATTAAGAAACGGCGGAAGAACAGGTATCGGATTCCAGTTAGGTGCTCAATACTTATTCGATTGGAAAACTCCTTGGTCTAAAAAGCCTCAAGCAGCTCCAAAACATGAAATTAAGTTATAATAAATAAAAAAAAGGCGGCGGGATTTACAATCCCGCCGCCTTTTTTGCTTTGTTAAACATTTTTACCCATATCGCAGGCTTCTTGAATATATTTTGTATTGTCGACTTCACCCTTTTGCCAAACTCCTGCCGCGCAAAGGATTCCTTTTTCTCGAGCATAAGACAGACAAGCAAGAAACCCTCGAAACTCTTCGACTGTTCTTACAAAAGCTCCTTGGCTTACGTCTGCTGCGCTCATTATGTAGTAAAATTCTTTGTTCGTAATTTTTGTATAACGGCTGCAGCATCTGTCAATGAATGTTTTCATTTGACCTGACATTGTATAAAAATATATTGGAGTAGCTAAGACTATTACATCAGCTTCTGTCATTTTGTCCAAGATTTCTTCCATATCGTCTTTCTGAGAACATTTAGAGTAGCTGTTGGAGTTACAGAATCCGCATCCGCTGCAGTAGTTGATATTTTTGTCTTTCAGGAAAATCTTTTCGACCTGATTTCCTGCATCCAGGGCGCCTTGTATGAATTTGTCGCACAAAGTGTCGGAGTTGCCGCCTTTTCTTGGGGATGAAGAGATTACTAAAACTTTTTTACTCATTTTTTACTTCCTTTCTTTTTTCATGTTTTTATTTTACTATTTGATAGTAGCTCTCAGTTAACTCCTCGGCCGGAGGGGGCACCATGCTACCAATGGAAGTGAAATTTGTGAGGTTTTGCTACTCCGAATAATTCGTACTCGGTTGAGCAGAGGCATGAGCGAAGCGAAAAACGAAAGGACAAACAATGTACACAATCAAAGAAGTTTCAAGAATGATGGATGTGTCCGAGCACACTTTAAGATTTTGGGCAAAGAGCGACTTTTTTCCGCTTGTGACGCGTAATGAGAACAATTTCCGTATGTTTTCAGACACTGATGTTGAGTTTGTTAAGATAATCAAGTGTTTGCGCGCTATCGGAACTGATAACAAAAACATTAAAAAATATATCGACTTATGCTTGATTGGAGATTCCACAATTGAACAGCGTTATGAAATTATCAAAGAAACCCATAAAAAAGCAATCGAACAAATGAAAGAGCACCAAAAAAGGCTTGAACTATTGGATTACAAGGAAAAGTATTATCAAAACCTAATGAAAAAAGCAGGTATCAAATAATTTATTTGCCCTTTTCAACGCCTTTGGCGTCTTTTATAATAAACGGTCTGACAAATGCAAAAGTCCCGTACATTGAGGTTAGAAGCCCTGCAATACTTAGTGCTTTTGATGTTTTTGCGTGTTTATTCAAAATTCCGCCAAGCGTTAAGAGTGTTGTACCGCCCATAATACCGAGATATCCTTTGAAAATGGTTCTCGGGACAACGATTGTGTCTGTCATATCGGCAGAATTTCTTGTCTTTTCGTGAAATTTACTTAAAAAGTCTGATGTGAAATGTGTGTTATTAATTCGTGTAATTTTCATATTTGTATTAAAACATAACAAGGGAATTTTTGCTATTTCTTTACAAAACCTGTTTGGATAATATTTTTGCCGAATTTTGATTCAAGTCTGTCAAAACACTTTGCAAGTTTTTCTTTTTTTATGCAGTCAGCACCGTCTGTATACAGAGATAATTGTTCAACTCCCTGTTCTCCTATTTTTTCAAGGATTACTCCTGTACTACGGTAAAGAATGTTCGGGTTATAGATTTCTTCAAGCAGTTTTATTGCTATATCGGATATTTCAAGTTCAAAATCAACGGGCGTTAGTAAATCTTTTTTTGTGTAATAAACTTTAAAATCTTTTGTTCGTAGCATTACCCCTATTTGAAGACATTTTGTGTTATATGAACGAAGTTTTCTGCAAGATGTGTGGATATGTCTGTTGAGTTCATTTTTTATGAAATTAAAGTCTGATGTGAATATCCCGAAAGCCCGAGTATTTTGAATAGATTTGGGTGCTTTTTCGGCATTTGTAACAGGGGATGTCATCTCGCCCAAAAGTTCATGTTTCATTTCCAGTCCGTGGATTCCGATTGTTGAATCAAGCCAGGCATCCGATTTTTTTATTAAATCTTCTGCAGTTAGGATTCCGTAGCGCTTGAGACTTTTTGTAAGTCTCCTGCCGATTCCCCAGATTTCTTCTATTATGGTGTTATTTAATTCTTTATGGATTTTGCACCTGCCTATCAGATACACCCCGCAAGATGTTTTCTTTGCTTTATCTGAGGCAAGTTTAGATAGTGTTTTTGTTGAACTTACTCCAATTGATACGGGGATGTCTGCTTCTTGCAGAATTTTTTCACGCAGGTGTATTGCAAGGTTTTTGTAATTCTTTTTGTAAAGTTTAACCAACCCCGTAAGGTCTACAAACGCCTCGTCAATCGAGTAAATTTGCACATAAGGACTGAAATCTTTTAATATTGCCATAACCTGTTTTGATACTTGGGAGTAATATTCATGGTCGGCGATTTTGAAAATTGCTTTTGGGTGTTCTTTTTTCAGCATAAAATAAGGTTCACCCATTCGAACCCCCATTTTTTTAGCTTCTTTAGAACGGGAAATTACACAGCCTTCGCTGTTTGACAGAACACAAACGGGCTTGTTTTTAAGCGTTGTATTACGCTTTTGTTCACACGATACAAAAAACGAGTCACAATCAACTAAAGCTATGTATTTTTGTTTAACCATAATTATATTATATATCTTTTTGTAACAAATGTAAAAAATATAGCAAAAAATATCTTGCTGTTTTTTTACACATAGTATATCATTAGACAAAAAAGAAGGTAGAAATTATGAATGATTATATGTTTCCTAAGAAAAACGAGTTATATAAAATAGGTATTGAAGAAGTGGATGCTTCGCTTCCTGATTTAAAAAATACGGATGAATCCAAGGCTGTAGTTATCGGTAACTGGCTTGGCGTTTGGATACGGGAAAGCTTAAAGTCAGGAAAGATTAGTGTTAATAATATTTTGCCTTCAAAAGCTGAATTTGCGTACAGGCTTGGTGTGAGTATCGGAACCGTTCAAAATGCGCTGCGTTATATTGAAGATTTAGGATATGTAGAATCCAAACAGTGTATCGGCACATTGGTTAAAGATATTGATGATTCAAAAACGACATTAAGAAAACTTACCTCAAAAAGAGATATGGCAGTAGATTCGATTAAGCGCTATATTCTAAATGACGGATTTAAGGCTGGTTCTTTACTCCCATCATCAAGAACGATATCAACAATTATCGGGTTTAGCGCAAATACTACAAGGCTTGCGTTAGAGAACCTTGCAACATTCGGGATTATCAAACGCGATTTTAAAACTCCGAAAGATAAAGGATGGATTGTTATAACAACAGACTTTGAGGTCGAACCTCAGGTTGCCTCAACAAAAGTCGAAACCCTTGTTGATATGGTTGTAAAAGATTTGGAAAACTATATTTCCGAAAACTTAAAAACAGGTGACAGAATGCCTGCGCATTCTATGTTGGCAAAAACATTAAAAGCTAGCATGAAGACAGTACACGATGCGTTAAAGGTTTTAATCGATCGAGGAATCCTTCTTGCTCGCCGCGGAAGATACGGTACAACCGTTATCAGAATGCCGAACGGTGAAATTCCTTCAATGAAGCCTGAAACCTCAATTTTTGCATCAGCCAAAGATACTGCGTTCTATCATTACGAAAAAACTCAAAACTATTTAAAACGAATGATTGCAACAGAGTATGAAGTAGGTGATAAATTACCGTCAATTCAGGAGCTTTCAAAGAAACTTGATTTAAGCCCTAATACGATAAGAAAAGCGTTTCATAACCTTGCAAAAGAAGGATACTTGGTCTTTTCAAGAGGTCGTTACGGCGGAACATTTGTAATAGATATTCCTGAAGTTGAATCACAAACCTTCAAATGGCTTGCTGTTAATCCTCAGTATGCAAAAACTTATTCACAAAACGAATCAGCTAATTAAATACTTACGGATTTTTTTTGAATCCCGCTTTTTCCAAATCAGGTAATTTCCCATGTGTTAGCACATACGCAGCAGGACTTTTAGCATCAACTTTGCAGGATTTTGCATTTTGATAGCTGCACAGACCCTTATAAAATGCAGAAGCTGCCCATGGGTGGATTGAATAATAAGGAACCACGTTATAATTATCACCAAAAGATGTAACTGGGAACATATCCTTTCCCACTCTGTTTGGTCCTGATTTTCCGTTTGTGTCTATTACTATATTCAATGTCCCGTTATCGCTGAAGGCATTCATTCTGGACATGGCAACTACCGTTCCGTTATATAATTTGTAATAGCAAACTCCTGAGTTGTCGGCTCCCAGTCTTGCCCCTATTGAATAAGTTGAATAACTTGCGCTTGTTCCGTCTAACGCATAAGTTTTTTCAGGCAGCCAGCTTTGTATTTCTTTTCTCCAACCATAAAAGTTATAACACTTTTTATCTGCGTATTTAAAGTGTTTATCAATATTTGATGCAATGGCTTCGATTTCAGGCGCTTTGTATCTGTTATAGCAACTGCTGCCTTGACAGTCTTCTGCTTCTTCCATCATTCTGATTGCATTATTTATAATTGAAAAACTTTGTTTAAAATTATTCACTGATTGCTTTTCAAACAGGTGGGCTTTTAATTGAGGAATAGTTAATGCTGCAACTACGCCTATTATGCCGAGAGTTATAAGTGTTTCTGCTAAAGTAAAACCCTTTTTCATAATTTCTCCTGTCAATATGATGTCACCCAATATCAATATATTGATATTAATAATAATATATTCACTTATATAACTTTTGTCAAGGTTATATAATTTAAAATAATGAAAGATGATATTAAATATAAATTAGGCCGTAATATAAAAATTGAGCGTATTCGTAAGGATATAACTCAAGAACAATTTGCGGAGTTAATTGATATGAGTGTGAGTTATGTCAGTAAGCTTGAACAGGGATTGACTTCCCCTACCGCGTTAGCACTTTATAAAATGTCTTGTGTTTTGGATGTTCCTATGGAAGAGTTTTTTAAGGGTATTTCTAAATTGTAAATATTATTCAATATTTTTGACATGACTTGTTCTTATCTGCCATAATGGTGAAACAGACTGTAATTAGGTAGATTATGTACATAAAACAATTAGAGATAGATAATTTTAAATCATTTGCCAACAAATCGGAAATACCTTTGCTAAAAGGATTTACGACTGTTTCAGGGCCAAACGGCTCAGGTAAAAGTAATATTATAGACAGTGTTATGTTTGCCTTGGGGCTTCGTACGGGTTCGGCTTTGCGTATTGAGAATTTATCCGATTTTATTACAACTTTTAATAATAAGAACGAAGCTATGGTAAAAGTCGTTTTTGGCGATGTTGAGGGCAATAAGGAACTTTCTGTCGGGCGTCGAATTAAAAAGACTAATCAAGGGTTTGCAAGTACATATTACCTTAATGATAAGGTTGATACCTTAACAAATATCAGATCTATCTTAGAAAAATATAATATTACTCCGAACAGCTATAACGTAATGATGCAGGGCGATGTGAACAGTATTGTCATGTGTTCTTCTAAGGTTCGTCGCGGAATTATTGATGAAATCGCTGGTGTTGCTGATTTTGACCGTCGAATAGACCAAGCAACAGGTGAATTAAAAACCGTTGAACAGCGTGTTGAAGCAGCTGCACTTATTTTGTCTGAGGTTGAAAAAACTTTAGAACAGTTAAAATCAGAGCGTGAAGTTGCTTTAAAATACAAAAAATTACAGGAAGAAAAATCAGGCTTGGAATCTCAAATCAGTACGGTTAAGTTCTTTGATTTGAAACGTAATTTAGAAATGGCGCATGAAAATATTCTTCAATCCAACAAAAAACTGAAAGAAGAACAGGCAAATAAGACTGATTTAGATGAAAAAATTAAGCTTATTAATGAAAAATACAAAGAGCTTGATGCTAAATTAAAAGAACAGGGCGAAGATGAGCGTAACAAGTTGAAAGATTCTCAAAGCGATTTAACTGCGCGTATTCAGACTAAGAAAAACGCGATTGATTATTCTCAAACTCAAATTCAAAAAGGGTTACAATCAATTGAAAACGCAAAAAACGGTATTGAATCTTATAAGAAAAAAATAGAAGATGAGAAACTTAATATCAAGCTAGCTCACGATAGAATCGGAATTTTGGAATCTCAATTAACAGAGAAAAAAGAAGAGCTTTCAAAAAAACTTGCTGATATTTCGGGCTTAAGCTCAACCGCGGATAAATATATTCAGGAAAGAAACGATGTTTCCCGAAACTTAGACAGTTTGAAAGACAAAGATAACGAACTTTTAAAAGAATCTTTACCTAAAGAAAACGATTTGCGCAATTTAAGAAAAGAAATTGATGAAGCTAAGGCTTTTATAGAGCAGGCAGAAAACGCTAAAGCAAACTTTGGTGACAACAAGTCCTTAAAACAGCTTGAAGTCGATAATCTTAAGAAAGAAATGGATGAATTAAAAGAGATTCAGTCTAAAACCATGCAGGAGTTGGATGACGCGAAAACGGCAATAGAAGATTATGATCATGACGTAAGAGCGGCTTATCGTAAGTTTACCGAAATGGAAGCTCAGCGCAGAGCTGTTTCTGCCTCAGGATCAAGTATTCCTATCACAACTGTTATGAACGCTCATTTAGAAGGTGTTCATGCACCTTTAATGCAGTTGGGAACGGTTGATGAAGAGTATTCGACGGCACTTGATATCGCGTTTGGCGGAAGACTTGCACATATTGTTGTAGATGATACACATGCTGCGTATGTTGCAATGGAATTGTTAAATTCATCTCGCGCTGGTCGTGCTACATTTATTCCTCTAAACAAGGTTAAAAAAGCTCCTGGACGTCTGCAGCTGCCGAAAAATCGCGGAGTAATCGATTTTGCCATAAACCTTGTTGATTTTGACGATATCTATTTGGATGCGTTTTTCTATGCTGTCGGTGATACTTTGATTGTAGAAGATGCGGAAGCTGCCGAACAGTTAATGGGTAAGTTCCGTATGGTAACTTTAGACGGTAAACTTTACGAAAAATCTGCCGCTATCACAGGCGGTTATGTTAAAAAATCAATATTCGGTTTCGGACAAAACGATGATAAAGAACTTGAAAACGCTAAAGCTAAGTTAGATGATTTGCAGAAAAAATACGATGAAGCCGTTCTTCGCAAAAAATCGCTGGAAGAAAAACTTGATAAAATAAGAGTTACTTACTCTTCATCTTCTACCGAGTTTTCAAAGGCAAAAATCGAGCTTTCAAATATGACTTCTCAATTTGAGAACAGTCAAAATCTTTTAGAAACCAAGAAGACTTTTGTATCGGAAAACGAACCGAAAATCGAAAAACTTAACTCTGAACTTGATAAAATTGAGGCAAAAAGGGTTGAATTGGCTGATAGTATTCAGGCTGCTCAGGATAAGTTAACAGAGCTTGACGCGTTATTAAACGACAAAGACTTAAAAGACCTGAAAGAAAAAACTCAAGGGATTGAAGATGAAATCCGACACCTTAATAACAGCTTAATGGGTGTAAATAACGAGATTAATGGTTATAACAATACAATCAAGTTCAATGAACAATTAATTATCTCTAAAGAAGATGATATTAAAAACACATTGAAAAACAACGAGTCTTTAGAAAAAGACAAAGAAACTTACAGTGCTGAAATCGTTCAATTAGAGGATCAATTAAACGCCCTATCCGATAAAATTGCGGTAATAGATGAAAAGATAGGTGAACTTTTGAGACACAAAGAAGAAATTCACACAAGTTTGGTTGATTTACAGACAAACAGTGCGGTTAAGGCTTCTGAAATCGACAGGATAAATGAGCAAATCGAGTCGTTTAAACTTCGCCGCCGCGAGTTGGAACCTCAACTTAAAGAAGCATCTGAAATCTTAGAAAACTCAGGTGTTGAAATTTCTAAACTTGAGCCTGTCGAAATTTCGATTGATGAACTAAACGCAAAAATTCAGCGTCTTGATAAGAAAATGCAGGAATTGGGTGATGTTAATATGCGAGCTATCGTGTCTTACGAAGAAAAAGCCGCAAGGAAAGAAGAACTTGATACCCAAATAAAAACTCTTTCTACCGAACGTCAATCAATTTTAGATAAGATGAACGGGTTTGAACAACAGAAAAAAGAAGCGTTTATGACAACATTTACTGCGATAAACGAAAACTTTAAAGATATTTATCACCAATTATCGGAAGGTGAAGGAAGACTTATTCTGGAAAACGAAAAAGACCCGCTGTCAGCAGGCATGACAATTGAGGCAAAACCGAGAGATAAAACTACAAACAATAAACTCGGAGCGTTATCGGGCGGTGAAAAAGCTCTTACCGCGCTTGCTCTGGTATTTTCAATTCAAAAATATCTTCCTGCGCCATTCTATGCATTGGATGAGGTCGACGCAAGCTTAGATACAATGAACGTTGAAAGAATTGCCGAAATGGTTAAGAAACAATCATCAGATACCCAGTTCCTTGTCGTAAGTCACAGAAGACCGATGATTGAAGCCGCAAACCGCACAATCGGTGTTACCCAAAAAGAAAAAGGTAAAACAAAAGTTACAGGTGTAAAATTAAGAGAAGATGACAATGAATAATAATCTTATAAATTCACAGGAATTAGAATCAACAATTTATTCCCCGCAAGGCGAGTTTGACGCAAATGACGGTATCGGGATTCTGGTTGATATGGCAAAACAGGGTAAAATTGACCCGTGGCATATTGATATTCTTGATGTAACGGAAAAATATCTAGCAAGAATGATTGAATTAAAATCTCTAAATCTTCGAGTTGCAAGCAGAACTTTATTGTTTGCTTCAATCTTATGCCGTTTACAGTCAAATGTTTTGGCAGGGTTAACTTTAGATGAGTTTCAGGATGAACCCGAGCAGGATGTAATTTATGATGATGATGGGTTTATTGTTGATTACGCGGATGAAAACGAGGAATTTATTCCGACAAGTAACGTTGTAAGTTTTGATGAAGCCTTGCAGCGTCGTACAAGTATTCGTTTGAACCGTAATCGTGTTGTTACATTGAAAGACTTGATTAAGCAGTTAGAGTTTTACGAAAAACTTGAAAAACGTGCGTCTATGAAAAGTGCTCATGAACGTGCTAAACGCCATGTTAGAAACTATTCAAGGTTAACGCCTGAAGAGATTGTTTCTATGGCGCATGAAGAATATATCGAAGAATCAGTTTTAAAATTAAAAGATAATTTGGAACAAATATTTAATCATCAGGATAAAATCGAGCTTAATGAATTAACAATACTCGGTATGGATAAAATCAGCGCTTATCTTGCGTTGTTGTTTTTAAGTCGAGATACTGATTATGAGCTTGAACAGGAAGAGTTTTATTCTGATTTATATGTTGTAAAAGGTGGTAGAAATGTCGCAGCAGTTGAAATCCAGAATTGAAACGGTATTGTTTGTAACGGCAAAAGCTCTGTCGGTTGAAGAGATTGCCGCATATTTAGATGTTGAAGCCGAAGAAGTTGAAGAAGCTATTTTAGAGCTCATTATGGATTATGCATCTCGTGACGGGGCGCTTGAAATTGATGATGAGAACGGTTATATTTTGCAGGTAAAAGAAGAATATAGCGATATCGTCGAAAAAATTTGTCCGATTGATTTGTCACCTGCTGTTTTAAGAACACTTCTTGTTATCGCACTTAAAGAACCTATCCGCCAGACTGAGCTTGTAAAACTTCGCTCGGCAGCCTATGAACATGTAGCTGAACTTGTTGAAAAAGGTTTGGTAGCAAAACAAAAAGACAAAAACGGCAGAAGTATTAATGTTAAAACGACTGCAAAGTTTGCGGAATACTTTAAATTAAAGGGTGATACAAGAGCTTTGGCACGACAACTGGAAATGGATTTGGAAGAAAAGAAAGCTGATGCGTAAAGTTTTACTTGGAATATTATTTTTGGTATTGGTTGCGGCTTTGTTGTATAAGTCACCGTTTTCGGCACTTTTTAATTATAACAGGGCAAAGGCTTTATATGACGGTGGGAAGTACGAACAGGCGCTGCCGTATTTTGAAAAATCTCTTTTTTCGGATAATAAAGGGATTCAGGCAAGATATTATTACGTAATGGCACTGTCTAAATCAAAACCGACATATTCCGTTCAGAAAAAACTCTATGAAATGGCGGTCGGCTTACCGCAGGATGAAGCGGCAAAAGTTGCAAAAGCTCAAGCCTCAGCACTCAGATATAAGCTTTTGAAAGGCGTTGATAATAATTATATTTATAACGCAGCAATGGGGAATGATATTTTAAGGTGGGATATTAAATCTTTTCCGTTAAAGGTTTATATTGAACGAGTTTCAGATGTTCCCGATTATTATTGCCCTGCAATAAAAACGGCGTTAGAGGCTTGGAGTGAGCGAACTAATTTTGTAAAATTTGATTTGGTTGAAACTCCTGACGGCGCTGATATTTTGATTAAATTTAAAGATATTCCTTCGAATATTTGCACAGGCGGAGTTTGCAGGTATTCGGTTGCCTACACCGAACCTAATGTCGGAAAAGAAAATGTTTTACAAAATATGAGTCTGACTTTTTATAAGACAAACCCGTTAAATAAGCCGTTTACAAATTTGGAGATTTATAACACCGCAGTCCATGAAATCGGTCATACTCTGGGTATAATGGGACACAGTGAAAATCCTTCTGATATTATGTTTGCGACAAAAGACGGTGAAGCTTCGGTTTATCGAGCTTATAATTCATTATCAATGCGGGATTTAAGAACTCTGGCACTTTTATACAGGTTAAAACCGACAATTTCTAATGTGAAAGACTTATCAAGTGAGAATTTTTACTATGCTCCGTTAATTATCGGAGGAGATGAAGTCAGGCTGCAAAAGAAATTAACCGAGTATAAACGATACATTCAACAATATCCGAATATCGCATCAGGCTATATAAACTTAGCTACAGTATACGCGGATTTAGGTGATTTTGATTCAACGCTGAAACTTCTTAATCAGGCAGAAAAGCTTGTTAAAAACGATGATGAAAAGTATTTGATAAATTATAATAAAGCGGTTTTACATTTTAACACTCAGGAATATTCTTTGGCATTAGAATATGCAAATCGTGCAAAATCTATAAAGAGTAATCAGGGAGTAGATGAGTTAATATCTGAGATAGAAAAACTTACAAAATAAAGGAGGAAAAGTATGAAAAATCAAGCTATGACTAGTATCTCGGGAGGGGTAACTTTTACGGCTCAGGATTGGTAGGAATTTTTCGTCACTCTGAACTTGATTCAGAGTCTATCCATGCCAATAAAAACCCCTTACTGGAAGAATCGACATTGATAGATTCTGACGTACGTCAGAATGACAGAAAATTTGCATTTACCCTTGCAGAAGTATTAATTACCCTAGGTATAATCGGTGTTGTTGCAGCGATGACTATTCCGAATTTAATGAATACATATAAAGCTAAGCGTTTACAGACTCAGTTTTTGAAAACTTATTCTGTAGTTCAACAAGCATTTAAGCAAATGGAAGCGGATGATGTGTCTTTAGATCCTTCAACTTATGACAGGCATGAAAATCCTTTTTATAATATTTTTAAACAATATTTTAAAGGGGTTACGTATTGTAAGTCCTCCAGTAAGGCTTGTTACAGCTTGCAAGATGTTCAGGGTGGTTATAAAAATTTGACGGGCAATAGTAAACTTGCAAGTACTTATTTTGATGATTGTCAGTTTGTATTGCCGGATGGTACATTGATAAATATTGATAGTCCATATATTCCAGGGGTAAGCCGAGTATGGGTTATGCCGGATATAAACGGTTATAATAATCCACCTAATCGCTTAGGATATGATCTTTTTGTATTTGAGTTTAAGGATGGCGAACTGAGAACAATGGGCAGCGAAGGAACAATGTATTCAGATATGGATAAGTATTGTTCATTAACAAGTTCTGAGGCTTTAAACGGTATGGCTTGTTCTCATAAAGCAAAAACAGATACAGATTATTTTAAATGGGTTGTAAAAAACGTTAAATAAATGATTCGTGACAGTCAGTTCCGCCTGTTTTAATAAGGTTGTATTTATCGGCAAATGATTCTATCTGTTCGGGGTTGGAGAATTTTATATATTTTCTCCACCTCGGGTATGGGTAGTAAACTTCTATTCCGTCTAAACCAATGTCTTTTAAATCTTTAACAAATTTTTCTAAATTCAGTGCCCAGCAGCAGGCAGGATGAGCAAGAACAGCGATTCCGCCCAAGGTGTGGATTGCTTTAATCAGTTCTTTTATATCCCGTTTTGCAAAAATTCTTACGATATCTGCTTCTGTTTCCTTTTTGTTTTTTGCAAGAAAAGGCTTTAGGAATTCATTATTAACATCAATTCCATAAGCTAAAAGGTGCAGAAAAATGTATTTGTACCATACATCAAATTCAACCGCGGGAATTACATCCGTGTTCGGGTTATCAATATGCCCTTGAACCGTATTATGATCTGATATTGCAAATGCTTTCAGATTCTTTTCTTTGGCTTGTGATACTATATTTTCAAATGTTGCTTTTCCATCAGAGTAAGTCGAGTGGATATGTAAATTCACCCTTCCGTTTTCATAATCTTCTTTTGTAAAAGATTTTATCAGTTCTTTATAATTTATCATCTAAAAAGCCCTATTTGTAATAAAATTATATTACAAAGGAGGCTTTATGTCCAAGTATGAAATAAAAAACAGTATATTGTCTGTTTTAGCTGAGAGTATAAAGATTTATTTTACCAATATTGATAAGTTTTTTGTTTATATGTTGTTTCCCGTATTCGGGCAAATTCTTGGAATAGCACTTGCTTTCGGGTTTTCGTTAGGCTTTGGTGAGAAAATCGCACAAAGAGTTGACAGTGTTTCTCATGCATTGCTTTTGATTATATTGCTTGCTCTGCCGGGGTTGTTAATTTTTGCAAAAGCCTTCTGGGATTTTATGGTTGCTTATGTTGCACTTAACTCAATGACAGAAGGGGCAATAAGTACGGGTAAAGTTTATGATTTTCAATCACATAACGAAGTTGCAACAAGAAGAACTTTTAAGTATGTGTTATTTCTGGCTTCTGTCGGAATTTTAAGCGGTCTTGCAAGTAATATTCTGCTGATGATACCGGGATTTATTTTGTGGATTTATTTTATACTCGTTTTTCAGGTATTCACGTTTGAGCAGGAATTGGGTGTTGTCGATTGTTTTAAACGGAGTTTAGCGATTGTTCGCGGAAACTGGCTCAGAACGGTTATAATCCTTGCTATTTTATGGTTTTTCTCTATTTATATAATCACGGTCGGTGTGAGTGTTGTATTTGATTACCTGAACTTAACCGACAAAATTTGCGAGATGTTTAATTTTATAACCAATATGATTCCGCTTGATTTTACAAACAAGGTTCTGACATATTTTCATTATCCGATAATCACGCCTGATATGATTTCAAAATCAATATTTTATACAATACTTTCAACAATAGTAATGGGGTTGACGCTGCCTATCAGAAGTATTTGCTGGACATTGTGGTATGTTAATCTATCTGATGTAAACAGAAAAAAAGATGTTCCTGTGAGGAAAAAAAGAGTAAAATCAGAGGAATAATTTATGTTTGTATGCAAAAATTGTAAATCCGTTGATAAGTTTGAATTGATGTTTTCGCCCGATTATACGGGAGGAAAGAACTTTTCAAGACGCTATAACGATAAAGGAGAAATTGAAATTACCGTTGACGGTTATATATTTGTGCCGGATTTACAGTTTATGAATGAACATGCGGTATGCAGGTATTGCGGACAGATTTATATATGGGACTACGAGGGGTAAATATATTGTCATTCTGAACTTGATTCAGAATCTTTGATATGAAAAAATAAGGAGAAATGATATGAGAATAGAAAACCGACAAAATAATGAAACAAGAGAGATTAAGTTTACAAGAAATTATACAAAACATGCACCGGGTTCGGTATTAGTTGAATTTGGCGATACAAAGGTTATCACAACCGCATCAGTCGAAACAGGCAAGCCAAAATGGATGGATAAAGAAGATAATCGCGGATGGTTGACTGCCGAATATTCTTTATTACCGTCTTCAACTTCAACAAGATGCCAAAGAGAACGTACAAAGATTTCAGGCAGAACCCAGGAAATCCAAAGACTAATTGGCAGAAGCTTGAGAGCTTGTGTTGATTTAGAAAAAATGCCAGATTTAACAATAACAATTGACGCTGATGTAATCCAAGCAGACGGCGGAACCCGTACGGCAAGTATTTGCGGAGGTTTTGTAGCGCTGTCTGATGCTGTGGGAAAACTTATATCTGACGGAACATTAAAAGGAAATCCGATAATTGAACCTGTTGCAGCGATTTCAGCTGGAATTGTTGACGGTGAGGTCCGTTTAGACTTAAACTACGCAGAAGATTCTCATGCTCAGGTTGATTCAAATGTTGTTTTAACCAAAAGCGGTAAGATTATCGAGTTCCAGACAACTGCGGAAGGTAAACCTTATGAGTTTGACAAAATGATCGAAATATTTAATCTGGCTCAAAAAGGCATAAACGAAATTATTGCAAAATATTAGGTTTTGGAGTATGCTCTTGCTATGCAAAAATTAGGATTGTATCTGTTGGTTTTAATATTATTCACAGGGCTTTGTGTTGAGTGTCGAACTAAAAAGTCTGATATCTCAGTACAGTCTACTCAAGGGCTTGAAAGTTCCAATGAGCAGGCCTTGGAAAACTCTAAGCCTTCAAAAGCCGATAAAAATGAACAAAAAGAAAGACAAAATCGTTCTAATGAATATATAAAGCTAAAAAATAAAATACTAAGACATGATACAAGAAGGTTACATAAAGAAAAAGAATTAGAATATTTAGAGTATAGGTTAGAGTTAAAAAAACAAAAGTTAGAATCATTAGGTTCTGATGTTGTGAAAGGAGAAGAAGAATGAAGAAATTATTAGTATCATTAATGGCGTTAAGTATTGTCGCAATGGGGTCAGTATCATTTGCAGGATCTCTTTCAAGTGCGTTAAATAATGCTGCAAATACCGTAAATAAAAAAGAACAAGCTATGACTCGAGCTCAAAAAGATGCTCAGGCAAGACAAAAAGCAAGAGAAAAAGAGATTCAAAAACAAAGAGAAGCTAACCAAAAAGCAGCAGAACAAAGAAAAAAAGAATGGGAAAAGAAACAAGCTCAAGCAAAAAAAGACGCTGAAGCAAGACAAAAAGCCCGTCAAAAAGAAGTTCAAAAGAAAAAAGATGCGTGGAATACACTAATCGGTAAATAATTTTTACAAATACAGTGAACGGCGGATTTTTACGAATGTAAAAATCCGCCGTATTCCTTGATATCAAAAAATATCCGTGGTATCATTAAACAAGTCAGATAAGGGAAATACATTTATTCATGATAGTTGAAAACGAAATTAAAACAAAAAAAGGAGCTAAAATTCTTATTGAAACACTTAAAAATTTAGGTGTTGATACTGTTTTCGGCTACCCGGGCGGAATTGTACTGGATTTATATAACGAGTTATATGACTGCCATGATATAAAGCACGTATTGGTTCGACATGAACAATCTGCAGTGCATGCAGCAGAAGGTTATGCAAGAGTATGCGGCAAGTGCGGAGTTGTTCTTGTAACTTCAGGTCCCGGGGCTACAAATACCGTGTCAGGTATTATGAATGCTTATCTTGACGGATATCCGCTGATTGTTTTAACAGGTCAGGTTATTAAAGGATTAATCGGTAAAAATGCCTTTCAAGAAGCCGATATTTGCGATATTACGAAATCCTGTACGAAAAAAACTTATCAAATAACTTCTGCCGATGATATTTGCTCAACCTTACAAGATGCTATGAAAACTGCAATGAGCGGGAAAAAAGGTCCTGTGGTTGTGGATTTAGTTAAAGATATTTTTTCTCAGGATGTTGAAGTTAAAGATTTTCAACCGATACAATCTGCGGTGTCTTCAAGTTTAACTTTAGATAATATTATTTCAAGAATTACATCTTCAAAAAGACCCGTAATCGTTTCAGGCGGCGGGGTTAAACATTCTGGTGCCGAAACTGAACTTTTTGAGTTTACAAAAAAATCAAACATTCCTGTTGTTGATACAATGATGGGTCTTGGTACTTATCCTCAGGATGATGAAAATTATTTCGGTATGATTGGAATCTTTGGCGATAAGGCTGCAAATCAACTTATAAAAGATTCCGATTTGATTATATCACTTGGAGCAAGGTTTAATGACAGAATTACCTGTATGTTTAAAGATGTTAATTTGTCTGAAAAGTTTGTACAAGTTGATATTAATCCCGATGAGATTTCTAAAAATATAACAGCATCAGATTTTGCAGTTGCTGATATTAAACAGGTTTTAGATATTTTGAAGTGTGGTGTTCGTATTGATTTTTCTCAGTGGCTTGCAGATGCCGCAGTGTTAAAATCTTTAAACATCCAAAACAAAAAAACAACCAACATGCTTCATTCATTTGAAGTTATCAGGAAAATTGATGAGTTTACGAAAAATAAAGATGTAATATTTACATCAGAAGTCGGGCAACACCAGTTGTGGGCAGCTAAGAATTTGACATTGGATAAAGACAGACAAATTCTTATGTCAGGTGGCTCGGGAACTATGGGATTCGGGTTTCCCGCAGCAATTGGTGCGGCTGTTGCAAATCCTGATAAAGATATTATTTGTATTGCGGGTGACGGCTCTTTCCAAATGGGTTTACATGAGCTTGCTACTTGTGTTGATTATAATTTGAATCTAAAAATTATGATTTTAAATAATGGATATCTTGGTATGGTTAGACAGCTTCAGGAAAAGTTGTGTAACAGAAGATATTCTCAAACAAAAATTTCTAACCCTGACTTTTTAACTTTGGCTCAAAGTTATGGTCTGAATGCGATTAGAGTTTCATCATCCGATGAAATTGATGATGCGCTCACAAAAGCTTTTGAAGCTCACGGAACTTTTATTGTTGATTTCGTGGTTGAACCTATGGAGCTTTTATAGTTTTATCAAACCCCGTTTGATGAAAAGTTTTATACCCTGATTTTAGAATTAAGAGGCTTTGAACAATAATGAAAAAATCACAAATACAAGAGATAAAGGCGCTTTATTCCTCTAAGCAGCGAATAATTAACCCTGCCGTGATTTCACCTGACAATGTTGCTGATAAGAAGAAAAAAGCTTTCTTTAATTCTGTTATAAATAAATTAAATATAAATGTTTCTGAAAAGTCTTAATGCTTGCAACCGCCGCAGCTTGAACAGTTTCCGCCGCATCCGCTGCTTTTGAATAAATCCGAAAAATCAAAAACCTTACCTTCAAGTACAGTTTCAATGACTTTCGGGAAAATTTTTGAGGCAATGTTTATTATTTCTGTTTCAAATTCATCAAAATGGGTGTCGTTTCCGATTAGGATGGGAACTTGTGCGATAATTTTTCCGTAAAAATTATCCGGTTCAACTCTGTGGATTGTAATCCCGCTGACTTTTACTCCAGCAAGGTAACTTTCTTTTATTGCATCTTTTCCTTTAAATGACGGTAAAAGTGAGGGGTGCAGGTTAATTGTATTTTTTTTGATATCGCACGAGTCATCATAGAGTGCTATTAAATCCGCGTTATCCTGTTCGCAAATTTCAACATCTTTACCCCTAAAATAATTTATTACGGATTCTTTTATCTTAGTATTATTTATTTGTAGTGCAAGTCTTTTTGTCATATTAAAATTTTATTACAAAAAGGCAAAAAATAAAATTGACGGTTTTTAGAATGAAAAAGGAAAGCTTATGAAAGTTAATTATTATACATCACCTTCATTTGGTATAAAAATTCCTGTAAGAACAGCGTTAGAAGCAGCTTCAGGATGTTTTTTCGATGATGCTGAAAAGTCTTACCCAAGGCAAATGAAATTATTGGCAAAGTTAGGTAATATTGAACCGATGAAGCTTTTCACAGGTGAAGTTGCAGAGGCTGTGCGCGGTATGCGAAACGGTATTAGAGTGCAACATCCCGAATTACATTCGGCAGCAGAAAGGATTAATAAAGAATGTGATTCTTTTGACAGAACGTTTTTTCCCGAAGATGAAATTGAATTTAATAAAATGTTAAAAAATGCAATTAACAGAGAAGTAACCAAAATCGGTAAAAAGTATATAAATATTGAACCGTTTAGCTTAAAGGATTTAGGTTTGGACAAATATGAAAATTTATAATACACAAAATCAAAATAATTTATATTTTACCTCAAGATTTAATATCGAAAATTATACTACCAAAAGAGCATTGAATTACTTAAAACGAACCATATCAGAGAAAAAAGGTTTGGACGCTTATTTTGATTCCTTTTTATCTCGATTAGCCAATAATAATAAAGGTGATGTCCTTGAGTTAGCTCAGTTTGAAAAGTATTATATAGTTTCCAATAATACCGTAGAAAGTAAACCTTTTAAAATTCGTAATAAAAATTTAATTGAGGATTTGGAAAGTTTCATAATTATACATAATAAAAAAGCTCCTAAATAAGGAGCTTTTTTATTTATAAAGTTTGATATCCTAGTGGCAAAGTGCAAGCAATACCCCTGCGGCAACCGCAGAACCGATAACACCTGCTACGTTTGGACCCATTGCGTGCATCAACAGGTAGTTTTGATTGTTATATTCAAGACCAACCTTGTTTGAAACTCGAGCTGCCATAGGTACAGCAGATACACCTGCCGAACCGATTAACGGGTTGATAGGTTTGATTTCTTTACCTGTAATTTTACTGATAATACTTGTACAAACATTCATCAGTTTAGCCATTAACACACCTGCAGCTGTTGCAAATGAAAATGCTACAATACCTAAAACAAGAATGAATAATGTTTGAACGGTCAGGAATTGTTCTGCTGAAAGTTTAGAACCAACAGACAATCCTAAGAATATTGTAACGATGTTGATTAATGCATTTTGCATTGTATCTGATAATCTGTCAACAACACCGCATTCTTTACATAAGTTACCGAAAGTCAAAGCACCTACAAGCGGGCAAGCATCAGGTAAGAAAATTATACATAGCCCTAATACTACAAGAGGGAATATGATTTTTTCTCTTTTTGAAACTTGTCTTAGTTGGTCCATTTGAATTTGACGTTCTTTATCTGTTGTTAAAAGCTTCATAATAGGCGGCTGGATAACAGGAACCAATGCCATGTAAGAATAAGCTGCAACCGCGATTGCGCCCAATAATTCAGGAGCAAGTTTTGAAGTTACATAGATTGAAGTCGGACCGTCAGCACCGCCGATGATACCGATAGCACCTGATTGTGGTAATGTGAACCCAAAACAGCAAAGTGCAAGTAACAAAGCTCCGAAAATACCGAATTGAGCGGCACCGCCTAATAATGCGGTTTTAGGGTTTGCAATCAATGGACCGAAGTCTGTCATTGCACCTACGCCCATAAAGATGATAAGTGGGAACAAACCTTTATGAATACCTGCTTCATAAATAATTCCCAAGAACCCTGTAGGGTCTGCAATACCTGCCATAGGAATGTTAGATAACAATCCGCCGAAAGCTATTGGAACCAACAATAACGGTTCATATTGTTTTTTTATACCTAACCAAAGTAAGAACAAACAGATAACAAGCATTATCGGGTGTCCGAACTGGTGTAGGAATTGTTCAAATCCGCTTGTGATAGCAGGATCTGCTTTTTCTATCATGTTATAAATGCCTGTAGATTGCCACAGTTGCATTAATCCTTCTGATAATATCATTTTTTACCTCCCGATTAACCTACTGTTACCAATACTTGACCTGTTTGAACTTTGTTGCCTACTTCAATGTCAACACTCTTCACCGTACCTGATACTGGTGATTTAATTTCTGTTTCCATTTTCATAGCTTCAACAACAGCGATAACGTCGCCTTCTGCAATTGAGTCGCCTTCGGCAACCAATACTTTTAAAACATTACCCGGTAATGCTGCTTTAACAGGAGTTCCGTCGCCTGTAGCTGCTTTTGCTTCAATACCTTCTTTAACGTTGAAGTCATATAATTTACCGTTAACTGTTGCTTTTCCGCCTTCTAAAGCAACTGCGTATTTTTTACCGTTAACAGTAACTGTATAACCGTTTCCAGCAGGTTCACAAGAGCTTGGATTTTCTGATTTGTTTTCGTTTTTACGAACACCGATTGTTCCTTTGCCTTGTAAGAATAAGATACCTTTTTCTTTACAAGCTGCTGAGATAAACAAGTTTTCGTCGTTAACTTCAAGACCTGCTTCTTCAAGTCTTTTTTGTGCAACTTTAAGACCTTTTGTTTCGTCTTTGTCATTTAAGTCAACAACTGTTTCTGTTGTAGGCTTAAGACCAAGTTGTTCTTCTGCAATTTTAATAACTTCAGAATCAGGCTCACAAGGTGTTTTACCGAAATATCCCAGAACCATTTTCCCGTAACCTTCTGCGATTTTCTTCCATTTACCGAACATTACGTTATTAAATGCTTGTTGGAAATAGAATTGAGAAACAGGAGTAACGGATGTTCCGAAACCGCCTTTTTCTACAACTTCTTTCATCGCAGCAACTACTTCAGGATATTTATCCATTAAGTTGTTGTCACGTAACATTTGAGTGTTAGCTGTTAAAGCTCCGCCAGGTAACGGTGACTGGATAATCATCGGGTTAACTGCAAGAGCTTCAGGAGGTAAGAAGTAGTCTTTCATACATTCTTTGAAGATTTCTTCAGTTTTAAGAATTTTTTCAACATCAATTCCTAAATCAAATTCTGTACCTTTTAATGCGTGCCACATAGAAACGATATCAGGTTGTGCTGTTCCGCCTGAAACAGGTTTCATAGAAAGGTCGATACAATTTGCTCCGCCTTCTAATGCTGCTAAGTAAGCTGACAAGCCTGTACCTGCAGTTTCGTGAGAGTGGAATCTGATATCAGCGTCAGCGCCTAAGATTTCACGTGTTCTTTTGATTGTTTCAAATACTTTTCTTGGAGCAGAAGTACCTGAAGCGTCTTTAAATGCTAATGAATCAAATTCGATACCCGCATCTAAGATTGAACGAAGAACTTTTTCATAAAATTCAACGTCGTGAGCGCCTGTACAACCGATAGGAAGTTCCATCATCGTGATTGTAACTTCGTGTTTTAATCCGTGTTTTTTAATACATTGGCTTGAGTATAACAAGTTATTAACATCGTTTAACGCGTCAAAGTTTCTGATTGTTGTAACGCCATGTTTTGCAAACATTTTAGCGTGAAGATCAATAACGTCGCGCGGTTGAGAATCAAGACCTACAACGTTAACTCCGCGTGCTAAAGATTGTAAGTTAATATCAGGACCAACTGCTGCTCTGATTTTGTCCATTGTTTCAAACGCGTTTTCGTTACAATAAAAAATCGGTGATTGGAATCTTGCACCGCCTGCAACTTCAAAGTGTCTGATACCTGCATCAACGGCTGACTTTAATGCAGGAATGAAATCATCAACGAAGACTCTTGCTCCGTATACTGACTGGAAACCATCTCTGAAAGATGTGTCCATAACTTTAATAAGTTTTTTGCTCATATATTTTTCCTTTCATTTAATGATAATTGTTACGATTTTCCTCTTTTTGCAGCGATTACGGCTAAAGCTACCGCAATAGCTTCATCAACATTTGTGCTTACTTTTTTCGCTGTAGATTTTACTTCTTCTACAGCTTCAGGGAACAATTTGTTCAAGTAAGCCACTACATGTTTTAAAATAAACATTGCAAAAATTAAGATTGTCAAAAAGCACAGTACAAATCCCATGCCCATTCCGAGTAATACTAACCCGTTTGATAAATTTTCACTCATAAAATATCTCCTATTGTAAGTACTGATTCGTTATTATCTTCGGTTTGCAAAATAAGGGCTCCGTTATCGTTTACCCCCTTTGCCATTCCGTGTTCCATATTATTAAATATTTGAACCTTCAATTCTTTGTTAAGAAAACAATTTCTATTAATATAATCTTCTTTGATTGAGCTAAATCCGTTTTCTAAAAATTGGTCATAATTATTAAAAAATTCATTAACTAGGCTTGTTCTAAAGCTTTCAACATCAACATTTACCCCTTCAAGATTAAGAGAAGTGACGATTTTATCGGGAATCGCGTTAACGTCATTTTGTGTTGCGTTAAGATTAACCCCGATACCAACGATCAATCCTAATAATTTACCTCCCTGCATAACCGTTTCTGACAGAATCCCTGCGATTTTTTTACCGTCAATTAAAACATCATTTGGCCATTTTATTTGAGGTTTTAAGCCGTAAGTTTCGAGAACCTTACATAATACAACCGATAAATATTGTGTAATATTAGGGTAAATTTCATTAAATGTATCGGACGGTTTAAGAACGACAGACATAAAAAGATTACCTTCGCCCAAATCAATCCATTTGCGGTTTAATCTTCCGCGTCCTGAGGTTTGGCGTTTGGCATGAATAACCGTTCTGTCTGCCAAAGTTTCAATATTGATTTTGGCATAGTTATTCGTGGAATCTGTCTCTTCTAACCCTATAATTTTCATGTTCTCCCCTGATGTAATACACACGTGTACCCTTATTATACAATAAACAAAATTAATATATGCAAATTTTATTTTGTTTGGTTTTATTACAAATATGGACAATATTTCGTTTCAATCAAGAATAAGACTTACATCAATAGAAACATTTAAGAAAAATGTTGCAGGTTGTCGTAATAATGTTATTTACCCCTGGACAACAAAAGAAACCGTTTGCGCTCCAAAAGCATTCACTGAAGGGGTTTATGATTGTACAACTTTAGGTATTAAAGACGGGGAAGATGTATTATTTATGCATCTTTGTCCTACTATGCCGCGAAATTCTAATTGGGCAAGGATTGAAAGATATATTGTAAACAGTGTTTATTCAAAGCTTGATCCAAAAAATCTTCAGGCGCTTATTTTGGGTTCTAAAAGAGATAATATAAGTTCTCCGAGGAGTACGGGGTTATTTAACTTTTTGGAAGGTGTTTTGAATAAATTAAATATTGAATACTCAAAATTTAAGGGCGGTAATTTTGAAAATAATTTAGCTTATGATTCTATGAAAAACGAGTGGATTATTGGCAACAAATTGTTAGATATTGCGGATTCGTCCGTGTTTGGTTCTGTAGAAAATGCAATCAAAAGAATTTTTGATGATGTAAAGATTGCCGACTTTGATGAGCTGACTTGGTAATTAATATATTTGCGAAAAAATATTTTTTGTTATAATCTAAGAATTGAAGAGGGAGAAAAATGGAACATTGGGTTTATACAACAAGTATCTTAGGGCATGGTGTGTCATTTAATATGGATACACTTATCACAATGTGGCTTTCTATGTTTATACTTATTGTTCTTGCTTTATTAACCACAAGAAAACTTACGATGGTTCCGGGTAAGTTGCAGTTGATTGGCGAAAATATTGTTAAATATTTCAATAATATAGCCAAATCAAGTATGGGTAACGATGAAGCTCAAAAACATATTGCAATTATTTTGACATTGTTTATGTTTATTTTGACCGCTAACCTTGTCGGACAGTTGCCTTGGAAACTTATTCATCTTCACTCAGGCGAACTTGCTTCACCTAACAACGATATAAATATGACAGCGGCAATGGCAATTGTTGTGTCGATTTATTATATATTTTACGGGGTTAAACGTAACGGATTTAAGTTCTTTTTCAAAGGATTCAGTATTGACGGGATAATTATTACTTTGGTTGATGCTTTGGAACTTTTTGTAAGACCTTTTTCTTTGGCGCTACGACTTTTTGCAAATATTTTCGCAGGAGAGGTTCTTGTTGCGACGATTTTAAGTCTGGCGGCGGTTGCGTTTCCTCTGCCGTTTATGCTGTTTGAATTGTTTGTGGCGTTGGTTCAGGCACTTGTGTTTACGCTTTTATCAACAACTTACATTTCAATGGCAATCAAAGAAGAACATTAATATACTATTTTTAATATAAGGAGAAAAATTATGACAGTTGAACAATTAGCAACATTGGATTTAGCAAAACTGGGTGCAGGTATTGCAATCGGTTTTGGTGCTATCGGCGGCGGTTTAGGGTTGGGTATCGCAACTAAAGGTGTTTTAGATGCTATCGCACGCCAGCCTGAAATTAAAGATGAAGCTTTCAAAAACTTTATCTTAGGCGCAGGTTTAGCTGAAGCTACTGCTATTTATGCTCTACTTATTGCGTTGTTGTTAATCTTTGTTAAATAAGGGTAGGAAATGTTAGAATTTAATGCCACATTTTTAGTTGCAATGTTTAGTTTTGTTGTGTTCATTCTTATTATGAACGCGATATTTTACAATCCTATTTTAAGGATTATAAGGCAGCGCGAGGATTATATAAACTCAAATTATGAAGATGTAAAACGATTTGATGCTTCAACCAAAGAGTTTACTGATACTCGCAGTGCAAAACTTGAACAAACTCAAAAAGAATGCAGGCATGATATCAGACAAATCGTGTCACAGGCTCACGCTCTGGCTAATGACAAAATAAGCGCCGCTCGTGAAAATTCAAAAAACATAGTAAAACAAAAAAAAGAAGCGCTTATAAGTGAAGGTGAAAATCTTAAAAACACGGTTAAAGATACCGTAGTAAGCGATTTGGCATCAAAAATCACCTCAAAACTCCTTGGGGAAGATATTAATATCGCAGATTTTGACAGAGAAGCAGTAAACAGGGTAATGGATTAGTTATGCAGGAATTTGTTTCAGTTTTTAAATATATACTTCAATCAAATGTCATCAACTTTATATTAATGTTGGTTGTTTTGGGGTTGATTGTTAAAAAGTTGAACCTTGGAAAATCGTTTGATGAGTCAATTTCTGTTGTAGAATGCGGAATTAAAAAATCTGATGAGGAAAAAACTGCTTCGCAAAGCAAGTTAAAAGAAGCAAAAGCCCTTATTGACAGGTTACCTGAGGATGTTGCAGAGCTTAAAAAAGCAGCAGAAGAAAAAGGTGAAATTTTTAAGTCGGAAATTGAAGGTAATGCGCAAAAATCTATTTTAAGTTTTGAAAAAAATATTGACGCAACGCTTGATGTTGAAGAAAAGAAGATTTCAAATGTATTGACAGATAAAACTATAGCCGCATCGGTTGAACTTGCAAAAGTGCAAATTCAGCGCTTGCTAAATGAAAATCCAGAACTTCATAACAAATTTATATCAGACAGTTTGGATGAATTAGATAAGGTGAAATTATAATGATTAAAGATACAGATAAAATATCAATGATTTCAAAAATTTATGCGGATGCTCTTTTTAATACGGCAGCCGAAACAAACTCGTTTGAACTGTATAAAACTCAGTTAGCTCAAGTTCTGGAAGTGCTGAAGTCTTCTGATGATTTGCGAATCGTTGCCGCAAATTCTTCAATTTCACTAATTAAAAAGATTGAAATATTTAAGGCTGTTTTCGGCGGAAAAATTGATGAAAAATTATTAAATTTTTTATTTGTTTTACTTGAAAAAGGACGATTTGATGATTTGAAATCAATATATAAATCGTTTGAAGAAAAAATTGCACAAAAGGCTAATTTAAAAGTTGTCGAAGTCTTTTCTCCGATTGAATTGAACTTTGAAAATAAGTCAAATGTTTTATTTAAACTGGAACATAAGCTTAATTGTGAGGTTGTTCCTGTATGGAAGATTGACGAATCGCTTATTGCGGGACTTGCTTTTAAATTTGACGATACGGTTATTGATACAAGTATAAAAGCAAAATTAAAAGATTTAGGAAAGAATATTACAAGATAGAAGGGAAATTACATTATGGTATTAATTAAACCTGATGAAATCAGCTCAATAATAAAAGATAAGATAGATAATTATGAACTTCAAACAGAAGTTGCAAATACAGGTACCGTACTGGAAGCAGGTGACGGTATTACAAGGGTTTACGGGTTGAGAAGCGTTATGTCAAACGAGCTTGTTCAATTTGAAGACGGGTTAGGCACTTTAGGTATTGCAATGAACCTTGAAGAAGATAACGTCGGGGTTGTTGTTTTGGGTGATTGTACACATATTAAAGAAGGTACAATTGTAAAAACTACGGGTAAAATCGCGTCAGTTCCTGTTGGCGACGGACTTATCGGAAGAATTGTTGACCCTACGGGAAAACCGTTAGATGGTAAAGGTGAAATCCCTTTTTCTAAAATCAGACCTATTGAGCGTGTGGCACCGGGGATTGTTACAAGAAAATCAGTTCATGAGCCGCTGCAAACAGGTTTAACCTCGATTGATGCTTTGACACCAATTGGCAGAGGTCAGCGTGAACTGATTATCGGTGACCGTCAGACAGGTAAAACGGCTATTGCGATTGATACGATTATCAATCAAAAGGGTAAGGATGTTATTTGTATTTATGTTGCAATCGGGCAAAAAGCCTCAACTGTTGCACATTTAGCTAAAACTTTGGAAGATCACGGAGCAATGGCTTATTCAATTATTGTATCATCAACCGCGAATGAATCAGCTCCGCTTCAATATATTGCACCGTTTGCGGGTGTCGCAATCGGGGAAGAATTTATGGAACAGGGTAAGTCTGTTTTGATTGTTTATGATGATTTGTCAAAACACGCTCAAGCTTACCGTGCGATGAGTTTATTGTTAAAAAGACCGCCTGGACGTGAAGCTTACCCTGGAGATGTATTCTATCTTCACTCAAGACTTTTAGAGCGTGCCGTTAAATTGAATGATGAACTTGGTGGCGGAAGTATTACTGCGCTGCCGATTATCGAAACTCAGGCAGGGGATGTTTCAGCGTACATTCCGACAAACGTAATTTCTATTACGGACGGTCAGATTTTCTTAGAATCTAACGCGTTTAATGCAGGGATAAGACCTGCAATTAATGCAGGGATTTCGGTTTCTCGTGTCGGAGGTGCCGCACAAACTAAAGCTATTAAGCAGGTTGCGGGAAAACTTCGTCTTGATTTGGCTCAGTATCGTGAACTTGAAGCATTTGCTCAATTCGCGTCAGACTTAGACGCATCAACCAAGAAACAATTATTACGCGGTCAAAAGTTAACAGAGGTTCTGAAACAGCCTCAATATAATCCGCTGAGTGTTGCAGAACAGGTTTCAATATTGTTTGCCGCAAACGAAGGTGTTTTGGATGATATTGAAAACTCAAATATTGCAAGATTTAAGAAAGAATGGTTTGTTTACTTTAATGCAAACTTTTCTGATTTGGCACTACGATTGAACGAGGGTTCAGCTTTATCCGATGATGATAAAAAAGCGTTAATGGATGGACTTGCAAGTTTTAAAAGTACTTTTTAAAGGTAGAATATGGCGAATTTGAGAGATATAAAAAATAGAATACAGAGTGTTGAGAGCACAAAAAAAATTACGCGAGCGATGAAAATGGTCGCGGCCGCAAAGGTTAAAAAATCCGAAACTGCAGTAAAATCAGCTCGCCCGTATACTCGTGAGCTTGTAGGAATGTTTCAGAAACTCTTAAATTCCGTTACCGAATACAGCAAAGAAACACTTAAAATTAAGTCTGCAATTGATGATTATCCCGCACTTTTAGATAAACGAGAGGTAAAAAACGTAGGGCTTCTTGTAATTACTTCAAATAAGGGTTTGGCAGGAGCTTATAACGCTAATGTTGTTCGAGATACTTTAAAACGAATTAAAGAATATAAAGAACAGGGGATTGAAACTTATTTGTTTGTTGCAGGGCAAAAGGGCATTTCAGCGTTGCGTAAAAAATGCCAGATTTTAGGCTGTCCGATTGTTAAAAAGTATTATGCGGCAGTCGATACCCCTTCACCTATGGAGGCCCGTGAAATTGCCGAAGATATGGCAGAATTCTATGTTCATCATAAAATCGATAAAGTTGAAATCGTCACAACTCGATTTAAAAATATGATGACTTATTTTGTTGAAGACTGGCAGGTTTTGCCTGTTGTCGGGGTTGTAGATATTCACGACAGAATCACTGATGAAAATTTAGAACCGTTAATGGAATTTTATCCTGATATGCATCATATTTTACAAAAAATTGTTCCGATGTATATGACAAACATTTTCTATCAGGCACTGTTGGAAGCTCAGGCAAGTGAACTTGCATCACGTATGACTGCGATGTCTGCAGCTACAACAAATGCTGAAAAAATGATTCATGATTTGTCAATTCAGTATAACAAAACCCGACAAACTGCGATTACGCAAGAAATTATTGAAGTAGTTTCAGGTGCTAATTCACTCGGATAATTATTGATGAATCATTTTATAGCCTGTGAAGTTATTTAAGCTTTTTGCATAAGCTGTAGTTTGCTTATCTTGAACCTGGCTTTCTTGCTGTTGTGCAGCATTTTGTTTTGCCATACGGCGTTTAGTCAGGTAAATATTCAGTTTTGGAATACCTGTACCAAGAACGATACCTGAGTATGCGTAACCTGCAAGTTGAGCAAGTGTTAAGTATCCTAATTGTTTCTTAGCCGCGTGACCTTTTGGTAAGGCTTTTATCATTTCTGTTAAGCTTAAAGCTTTACCTTGTTTAGTAAATGCTTTTTTACCAAGAACTGAGTGAAGAACTTCTTCTCGTGTTTTTAATGAAGAGTTTTTCAACCAATTAATTAAGCCTTTGCCGTCACGTTTTACAAGAGATTTATCCAAACCTTGAGCTACAAGTTTTTGGACAAAGTTACCTAAGATTAACCAGTTTGCAAATCCTAAAGTATCTTTAATTGTAGATTCTGTTAATTCGTTATCGTTTCTTGAAGCTAAGAATCTTGACATAATTGTAATACCGTAGATAAACTTAAATTGTTTAATCGTAGGTGAAAATCCTTTAAATTGAAGCGCTTCACCTAATAATTTAGGATTTTTGATAAGTTTAAGCGGATTTTCTATTGTAGCAAGAACGCCAGTACCAAACAGAGCTGCAACACCTGCTTTTTTAGCTTTAAATTTAGCAGATTTGTCTTCTTCACCGCCGCCTACAAAACCACTGTTTCCTGTTTTCTTTTTGGTTATATACATATTAAGCGGCTGAGCAGAAACCCCGACGGCTGACGCGATACCTATACCGACAAGTGAGCGGTTTTTGTTCATTGTCTTGATAGATCTTAAGAATGCGTTTTGAGTATAATCTGCGGTGTTTTCAAATGCTTCTTTAACTTTTTGTTTAGTGAAGATTTTAGGTAATTTGTAAGCATTTTCAACGATATAATCAATAGAATATCTTGATTCGCTTGCGGTTGCGCCTGCTTCTGGAACTATCCTAAATCCGTTTCCGATACCTTCAACAGAAGATCTCAGGATACTTCTTACATTATATTCTGCATCTTTACTGATTTTTTTGCCGTTAGCATTAATTTCTTGTTCAAGAATTTGAGCTGCTTTTTTAATTTCATCCGTTCCAAAGTTTTTCCATTCACCGTTAGAGGTTTGAACTTGATATCTTGAAAGTACTTGAGTTAAATGATCTTCAAGCGGATTTGATTTTTTAATTGCTTGAGTAAAGATTTTACCCTGCATATCAAGTGTTTCGGCATCGGCGAATATTGAATGAGCTTTTATGCTGTCTTTACCAAGTCCGTAACTTCTGTTAAGGGCAGCTGCCAGTGCCATACCTGCCGCTGTTCCGTATAATCCGACAGAAGAGTGGTTTGTAGTACCCAAACCTTCTCTGCGCATTGTTTCAAAACCTGCATCAGCACCGCGTCCGAAGTCTGTTGCCGTTCTTGGAACTACCATAAAACCTAAGTCAACCGCACAAGCACCCCATGCCTGGTTTGTATCCAAAAAGTTAAGCAGCGGAACAGGGCTGAAACCTGTGAAACTTTGATTTTTCGTAGGGATTGATGTAACCGCGATTCCGTTTTGTTTGTTTCTCGGTTGGATTTGTTTGATATTTAATTGATGTTTAATGTCGTTTTCTACTTTCATTTATATTCTGCCTTTATATTTCTATTCTAATTGAAAAATTGTTTAAATGCTTGTGAGTTTTCTTTCATCATCTTTTGGGTAAATGTCCCGCTGAATGATTGGGGTTGTTGAGCCAATTTTTCTTGAAGTTTTTGTTCTTTTTTATTTGATTGGGTTCTTGTGTAAATCGGAATAAATACTCCTAACGAAAGAAGTGAGAATGCCATGCTGCCTAATTGGCAGATTGCTCTTAAGTTTTTGGCTTTTACTCTTGTTGCCTGGTTAGCTATTACACTTAACTCATCTGTTGATTTCATTTTAGTATGTTTTGCCCAGTGCCAGAATTTTTGAAGAACATTTGCACCGTCTTTTTTCGGAGTAAGAACATTAATAAGTTTAATTCCGTCTTTGTTATGTTTTTCAAGGTAAGTTGCAATTCCTTTAGCTGCATAATCGCCTAAGAAATAGAAACTTGAGAATGTTGCGATATCTCTTATTGTGCTTTCGGTTAATTCGTTAGAATCCTCGGATGCTGCAAGACGGCTTGAGAAAGTTGCCGCAGAAATTAATCTTGCCTGATCCATAGTAGGGAAGATGTTTTTGAATTGGAACATCTTAAGGCTTGGTCTGTCCATAAGCATAGATAAGCCTGCAGTTGCCCACATCAAAGGTACTGCTACAAATTTTTTCGCTGTAAGTTTAGCTTTTTCTTCAGGAGTAAGAATTCTTTCTTTATCATCGTTATAAATAGGAGCGCCTTTTTTACCTGCGATTTTATGTGTAATCCATCTGTTAATCGGTTGAGCCGCTATTGCAAGCGGAATGATTAAGCCAAGACCTGATACACTCTTCCAGTTAACAAGTTTTTTAGCTTTAGAAAGATATTTTGCAACATCATCAAGGTTTTGAGCACCTTCTTGAATAAGTCCTTCTTTTGATGCTCCGTGCAAGATATCTCCCGCACTTTCGCAAAGGTGGCTTAAGCTGCTAGAGAAGAATTTTTTATCGCCTTTGAATCTGATATTTTCAGAAATTCCGCCGGTTTCGACAAGATATCTGTACATGTCTGATGCGTAGCCTGCTTTTGGATCATCGCTCAGAATTTGGCGGGTCATTTTTCTTATTGCGGCGTTATATTCTTTTTTGTTAGCGAAGATTTCGCTGAATTTTTTCATTCCGCCGTTTTGAACATCACCGTCAACACCTTCAATGCTGTCAAACATTGTTTTTAAGGTATTAAATACTTTTTCTTCTTTTGTTGCGCCTTGAGCTTGTTTGAAGTAGTTTTCAACCTGATTAATTGTGTCGCTGTTAGCCCAGCTTCTTGCAAGACTTGATTTCTTGAACATTCCCATTACAGGTCTTTGTAAGACTTTAGCTGCGCCGTAAACTACGTAACTAGGGATAATACAGTTAATTAAAAGTCCTGAACCTTCACGTCTTAAGGCTTCAAATCCGCCGACAAAGTTTAATTTTCTTTTAGGTTTTTCATCAGGATTGGCGTCATTATCTTTTTTCTTTGAACCGATAACCGTTTCAAAAGCAGTTCTCGGGACAATTGCTGTGGCTAAATCAATTACGGCAACATTAAGCATCGGTGATTCTTCACACTTTTGGATACCTTTTACTGACCATTGTCCAAGATTGTTTGCAATCTTTCCAATCCCTGTGAAATTTGTCTGCCCCTTATTTTGTGCAATATTATATTGCACTTGGGGTTTATTGTTTAATTTTACACTACCTAATTCAACTTTATTTATCATAATTTTTTATTATATATATGCCGAATGTTCTTATTATAACCAAAGCACACTTTATTGAAAAGTCCTCAAGATAAAAAATTGCGTAAAAACGCTCAAATGTAAAATTAATGTAAAGATGAATTTTTGCATAATTTTATAAAAATAGGATTTTTTAAACGGTTTTTTATTAAAAAATGTATAAAAAACACTTATTTTTTGTCAAAATTTATAAATTTTGAGCGAAAATTATACAGAAAATATTTGTAAAATTTTGTTAAGTTTTGGATATTAAGGGTGTTTTTGGGGCATAATCTTAAGGAGAATTGATAAACTTTTATAATATTACCTCAAGTAAATACATATTTTATAGTATATCTTCTTGATTATTTTATTATAAAATACAGTTATTAATTGAGGTAAGGCAAGTATAAAAGAAATGGTTAAAATGAAAGAACATAAACGAGGATATACAAAAACCGGGCGCAGGGTAAGAAGATATTCAAACGGTTCTGCTGATAATCCGTTTGAAAGATATGCACAGGACAGAGGTCGTTCTCAGTCTTCTTTTCGTAAAGCTTTAACATTAATGACAATAATTTTTTTGACGGCAATTCTTGCAATTTTATTGTTTGCAAATAACAGAGAATTTTTGGATGATAAATTAGGTGAAAATTCGTTTATTTCAACATTTTTATCTAAGTTATCTTTAGGTAATAATTCAAAAGAAAAGCCCGAATTTAATCTTCCGTTTGGTTTAAGACGCCAAAACATCTTGCTTTTGGGTGTTGATTCAAACGGTGCGGATTCTGATTTATGGGTCGGTACCAGAACCGATACCATGATTTTGTTAAACATTGATCCGAAAACAAAAACTGTTAATGCAATATCTATTCCTCGTGACAGTAAGGTTTACCTGCCAAAGGGTATGGGTGTGCAAAAGATTAACGCAGCTCATGCAATCGGCGGTGTTGAAATGACTGTTAAAACCGTTGAAGATACATTGGGTGTTCATATCGATAAATACGTAATGTTCCATGATGATGCTGTAAGAGCAATTGTGGGGGCTTTAGGCGGTGTCGATATTTATGTTGAGAAAAATATGAGATATAACGACAATGCCGGTAATCTTCATATTAACTTTCAAAAAGGAAATCACCATTTAACCGAAAAAGATGCGGTTGAATATTTAAGGTTCAGACATGATGCGTTGGGCGATATCGGAAGAACTCAGCGCCAACAGTGGTTCTTAAGAGGTTTGCTGGCTGATTTAAAAAAGCCCGAAACTATTGCCAAATTACCTAAAGTCATCTCTGTTGCTCACAAGTACGTTAAAACAGATATGTCTTTATATGAAATGACTCAGTATGCAACTTTAGCAAAAAGTTTTAATATGGATAATGTAGAAATTTCAATGCTTCCGGGGGCTCCTAATAAGCACGGGTACATAAGTTATTGGATTTTAGACCCTGAAAAAACTCAGGAAGTTGTAGATAGATTGATTTATCGTAACAAGCTTGACGGAAGAAAGGAATCGTACAGTGCAAGTATTATGAGTTCACCTGACAGTGCAACTGAAGCTGCTCAATTGAAAAAAGCCTTGGAATCAGCAGGAATTGAAGTGAGATGCTCAGGTACATTGCGTTCGGCTCATTCTCAGTTTATAGCACATTCAAAGTATGTTACAACAGATTATTATGCGGAATTAAAGAAAACGGTTCCTGAAGTTAAATCAAGGCAGTTTGTTTATGATCCTTTAACGTTTATGTGTGCTGCAACTGATTTTACTGTCGTTGTTGCTGGTGAAAATTTATAGGAGAATTTTATATGGTTATGAGTACGATTTTAAGTCGGAAAAGTGTCAGAAAATATTCTGATAAGCCGATTAATAATTCGGTTATTGAAAAAATACTTGAAGCAGGACGTTTGGCACCTTCTTGGGTTAATGTTCAGCCGTGGAAGTTTATTGTTGTAAAAGCCCAGGAAACTAAAGATTTACTGTGTGAAGCTTGCGGCGGGCAAAATCAGGTTAAAAATGCTCAGGTTGTTATTTGTTGTGTTGCAGATTTTGATTCTTGGAATAAAACTCATTTCGGTAAAGTTTTAGCTCAAAAAGGTTTGGATGATACAACAATTGACGGTATTGTAACTTCAAGTCTTTTGAATCCTTCAAATTTAGGAGAATATGAAACTTTGCTAAGAAGTGTTGAACAATTGACTTATGCTGTTTCTTATATGACTTTGGAAGCTGAAGAACAAGGTGTCGGATGTTGTATCGTCGGTGCTATGGCTAATGAATTAACAAAAACATCTGATGAGATGGCTCAAAAAGTCAAAGAGAAGTTGGGATTAAATAACAGACAGGTACTTGTAGATTTGTTAACACTCGGTTATGAAGAAAATCCAAAACCAACAAAAAAATTAAGAAAATCCGTAGAAGAAGTCGTTTTTTACGAAAAAATAAATTAAGGAGAGTTAAGTATGACAATTCCAAGTCTTGGAGGTAACGGCGGAAACAGTTTGAATAAAATTCATATTAATCCCGTACCTGAAATCAATCCAGCACTGCAAATTCAACAATCTGATGTGTCACCTGCACCTGTTGTTCAACAAGAGCAAGCTCCGCCTGTGGTTGAGCAAAACAGTGTTAAGAAAGAATATAGTATTGAGCAATTCAGAGCAGATTATGAAAATATGCTTGTTAACCGTATTCTGCCTGAGTTAGCACAGTATGAAGATGAACGTAAAAAACGCCTGGCAGGTGCTGTAGCCGGTGCAATTATTTGCGGTATTGCTGCGTTACTCGTACTTTTATTTGTAGATGGAAAAGGCTCAGGAGATTTATTCTGGGGACTTATAGCTGCTGCGTTCGGTATTTGGTATTGGTTGAAAAAATCTTTTGAAAAAAAAGTTAAACAGAAAGTTTTACCTGTCTTAATGCGTGCAATTCCGGGTTTTTACTGGCAGCAAACACCTCCTGTTACAGAAAAAGATATTAGTGCTTGTAAAATTATTCCTGTAGCTGATAAGTGCAGAAAAACTTTTGATGATTGCTTTATCGGGGATTACAGAAAAGTTCCTGTTGCAATATCAGAATGTGAATATGAAATCGGTAACGGTAATAATTCTACAACCGTATTTCAAGGTGTTGTTATTCGAATAAAAATGAATAAAGAATTTGAAGGTACAACTCTTATTCGCGCCAAAAAAGCATACAATAAAGATAAAAAAGACTTGGAAAAAATCGGTCTAAAAGAGGTTAAGCTTGAAGACACTGAATTTAATAAACAATATGTTGTATTTGCGCATGACCAGATTGAATCCCGTTATCTTATAACGACAGCGTTTATGGAAAGATTAAAACGTATTCAGCTAGCGTTTAATGCGAAGCATATTTCATGTTCATTCTACGGGGATTCTGTTTATATCGCGCCACATACGGGAAAGGATTTATTCTCACTGTGTTCGCTTGTAAAACCTGTTGATAATCAAGAACAATTTATTGTTTTGTTTGAGGAATTTGTTTCAATTCTTGAACTTGTTGATCACTTCAAGCTTGATAAAAAATTAGGATTGTAAACCTGTAAAAAATATGTTATAATATTAAATGTTTATTGAAAGCGAGGATAAAAAATGTTAATTTATGGAATTATTGGTGCTGTTACCCTTGTAGTTATTTTAGGTTTATACCAACTTTATGTGGCTCTTATTCAGAAGAAAAACAATGTAAAAGAGGCAATGGGCGGTGTTGATGTTCAATTGAACAAACGTTATGACTTAATCCCTAATATATTGGTCATTGCAAATAAATTCATGGAACACGAAAGAGGCTTGATGGAAGAAATTACTAAATTAAGATCTCAAGCTGCAGGGTTAAGATCAAATCCTGAAACAATTGGTGAAAAAATCAATCTTGATAATGCTATAGCTACAAAAATGGGTCAATTAATGGTTAATGTGGAAAATTATCCGCAATTAAAATCCGATCAAACTATGATTCAGGCTATGCAAACTTACTCAGAAGTTGAGGAACATATTGCTGCAGCCAGAAGATTTTATAACAGTGCTGTTAAAGAATTGAATAATGCTGTTGAAATCTTCCCAAGCTCAATGATTGCAGCAATGATAGGTATAACTCAATGCCCGTTCTATGAGGCTCCCGAAATTGCAAGACAAAGAGTTAATGCCGCTGATTATTTTAAAAAGTAATTAAAGATTTAAAAAGAGTCAGGTGTAAACCTGATTCTTTTGTATGTGCCCGTAGCTCAGTTGAATAGAGTGTGAGTCTCCGAAGCTCAAGGTCGGGGGTTTGAATCCCCCCGGGCATAGGTATAAAGAATGGGCGAAATGCGTAAGCATTTCGCCCTTTTTCTACTTTCTTTAAGCCATTTTTATAAACCCTGTAATTGTTGCTTTATTTGGAGAGTATCGTCTTCTGGCAACTTTGTCAGAGGTGTTTCCTTCAATTGTATGGATTGTACCATCTGCCGCTATTGATTCAACAATACCCGTGTGAGATGCTCCTGCACTCTTAAATATTATTATATCTCCCGGTTTGACGTTTTGTTTGATAATACTTGCTTTATTGCCTTTTCCTGCCGTTTGAATCCAGCGTCCGTTGCTTTTACCCCAGCTCATCAGCACTGATACTGATGGAGAACCGAATCCTCGAGGGATTGCTTTACCTGCACGCCTGAATGTTTCTTTGACAACATAAGTTACAAAGTCTGCGCACCATGCTTCCGTTCGTCCGCCTGTGAATTTCTTATACGAACCGTTAGATTCATTAAATCCCAAATATTTTGCTGCGGTTTCTATAATTCCCTTACCGAGATTACTTATATAATCCCAACCCTTTTTTACCCAGGAGCCGAATGTGCTGAATATTCCCTGACTTTCCTGTCGTTTTGCTTTTGCTACACGACTTGTTTTTTGCTGGTTAACCGAAAAATTAGGCAAAGTTATTTTTGGAAACGTAAAGCTTATCGGATTGGTAAAATTACTTCTCCCATATCCTATGCCCGCTATCGAATACATTGTATACCCGTTAGTCGTTGTTTTCTTTGCTTTAGTAAAGATATTTCCCGTACCAGCAGATCTATAAGAGCCTGTAGTCATCATTCCCTGTAACATTTTTTATTTTCCCTTAATATCCCTTAATTATATAAAGTTTGTATCTCTGTTATGATTGCTATAAATATAATATATGTTAAATAATTGTTACATTTATTTTTAAATGTTACTATTGACAGAAACAGTTTTTAAATTTATAGTGTTACTATGAATAGTAACAATGATGTATTGAAAGTTTGTGAACTTGTGAGTCAGTTAGACTCTAAGGATGATGTTTGCAAATTTTTATATGAAATGTTATCGGAATCAGAAATTTCTCTTTTAACTAAACGATGGCGTATCTTGGATATGTTAGCGCAGGGAAAAACCCAACGGGATATTGCAAAAGAGCTTAATGTCAGTTTATGCAAAGTCACTCGCGGTGCTAAGATTTTAAAAGATTCAAATGCTGTTGTTACAAAATATTTTATAAAGGAGAAAAATAATGAATATAGATTTAAAGCCTGATAAAAATGGATTTTTCGGGAATTACGGCGGACAGTTTTTGTCTGATGAGTTAAAAGATGAGTTTAACAGAATTGCAGAGGCTTTTTACGAATTAAAAGAAGATAAGTCTTTTCAAGAAACTTTAAATTATTATTTAACATATTATGTTGGACGTCCGAGTTCTGTTTATTATGCAAAAAACTTATCGGAAAAATACGGGTGTGAAATATATTTAAAGCGTGAAGATTTAAACCATACGGGTGCTCATAAGATTAATCACAGTATAGGTGAAGCTTTACTTGCTAAGAAAATGGGCAAAACAAAAATTATAGCAGAAACGGGAGCAGGTCAGCACGGGGTTGCAACAGCTACTGCTGCGGCGTTACTCGGTTTGAAATGTGATATTTATATGGGTGAAACCGATATTTTAAAACAACAGCCGAACGTTCAGAAAATGAAACTTTTAGGAGCAAATATAGTTTGTGTAAAAAGCGGTGAAAAAACTTTAAAAGAGGCTGTGGATGAGGCTTTTATAGCATATTCAATGGAGTATGAGTCTGCACTTTATGCAATCGGATCAGTTGTCGGACCACATCCGTTTCCTGAAATTGTTGAGTATTTTCAATCAGTTATAGGAAAAGAAGCCCGCGAACAATTTTTAGCTCAAACAGGTGTACTGCCTGATGCTGTTATTGCTTGCGTTGGTGGCGGATCTAATGCAATCGGGATTTTTAACGGATTTTTGGATGATGAAGTTGAACTGATAGGAGTTGAACCTTTAGGTAAAGGTGAAAGACTCGGTGAGAACGCAGCAAGTTTAACTTATGGAAAGGAAGGTATTTTGCACGGGTTTAAGTGTCTTTTATTACAAGATGAAGACGGAAACCTTGCTAATGCTTATTCTGTAGCAAGCGGGCTTGATTACCCGGGGGTTGGTCCAAAACATTGTTATCTCAAAGATATTGGCAGAGTTCAATATGAAACGGTTAATGATAAAGAAGCTTTAGATGCGTTTTATGAACTGTCAAAAACCGAAGGTATAATTCCAGCGCTTGAAAGCTCTCACGCATTAGCCTTTGCTTTAAGATATGCGAAGGCTAATATCGGTAAGAAACTTTTAGTTAATCTATCGGGTCGCGGTGATAAAGATATTGATTATGTTTTATCGCTTAGCGTTTAATTGCTTTTGTAAGATTATGCCAAACTTCTTCAATTGAACCGTTTGCGTCAATTGAACTTAAAGTTCCCTGTTGCCTGTAATAGTCAATAAGTGGAGCAGTTTGTTCATCGTAAGTTCTAAAACGAGCTTGAGCAATTTCTGCAGTGTCATCGGCTCTTTGTTTTAAATGGACATGGCAGATATCGCATTCGTTTTCAGATTTCGGTACTTTGAATTTCAGATTATAGATTTCTCCGCATTCAGGGCAAGATCTGCGATTAACGATTCGTTCAAGAAGAAGTTTCGGGCTTACTTCAAAGTTAATAGCTTGGAAGATTGCTTTTTTTCCTGCTTCAATTCGTTGATTTATTTTGTCAAGAAGGCTTGCTTGTTCAAGATTTCTCGGGAAACCGTCTAAAATATATCCGTCTTTGCATTTTGCGCTTGCAAGCGTGTTTTCAATAATTCTTGCGATTAATTTGGTTGGAACAAGTTGTCCTTTTTCAATAAAAGATTTAGCAAGTTGCCCTTCTTCGCTTCCTGAAGATATTACAGCTCTTAATAAGGAACCCATATCGATATGCGGCAAGCCTAATTCGTTTGATAAACGGCTTGTTTGAGTTCCTTTTCCGCTTGCAGGTGGTCCGAAGCAAACAATTTTTCGCGGTAGACCGCCGTTAAAAGATACGTCATTTTGTCTGTACTGATTAGTACTGTTAATCGGATTGATTTTCATCGTTAATATACCCCTATCTGTTAAAATTTTGGTTATTTTTGCCATAATATCAAAAACATTTTAATGTCCACAGAAAAAATGAATAAATATTAAGATATATTGAGGATATCCTAATCCTTCACGTCGGCGGATTCAATAAAAAATGGCCCCGGCGCGATTGTCTTGCTCCTTCGCACTCAGCTCACTCGCGCTCGAACGACAAACAATGCTTTCGCCTTGTGCGTTCTCATCACTCCATTGCTCAACTTTTTTACAAAAAAAACTTGGCCCCGGCGCGATTCGAACGCGCGATCTTTGGTTTAGGAAACCACTGCTCTATCCTGCTGAGCTACGAAGCCAATTGGTTTAAATTTTTTCCTTATTGTATCATAAAATTTTATTTTTGTATCAATTACTCCTGTTTGAGGTATAATAAAAAACGTAAATGGAAGTGTATAACTTAAAGGCGCAAAGATAGTGCGCAGAAAGAAAAGGTAAACTTATGAAACCTGAAACAAAAAGCTTTCAACTGGAAATCGGCGGCAAGACCGTCACTGTTGAAACAGGCAAGTATGGCCAATCCACTAACGGTTCTGTTACCGTAAGATGCGGTGATACAATGTTATTTGTACATTGTGTTGTCTCTAAAGAACCTCGTGTAGGGATAGATTTTTTCCCTCTATTAATTGATTATGAAGAAAGAATGTCTTCAATCGGTAGAATCCCTGGCGGATATAACCGTTCAGAAGGTAAAGCAAGTGATAAAGCTATCCTTGTTTCAAGATTGATTGACAGACCTATAAGACCTTTATTCCCTAAAGGTTACAGAAACGATATTCAAATCGTTGCTCAATTATTCAGCTATGATCAGGAAAATCAACCTGATACATTGGCAATGCTCGGTGCATCTTGTGCTTTAATGCTAACGGGAGCTCCGTTTGAAGGGCCTATCGGAGCGGTTAGAGTTTCTCGCGACAGCGAAGGTAACTTGATTGCTAACCCTACTCACAGACAGGCTAAAGAATCAGATCTTGATATCGTTGTTGCAGGTACTCACGATTCTGTAATCATGGTAGAAGCAGGATGTAAATTTGTTACAGAAGACGATATTATGGCTGCTGTTGAGTTTGCGCAGGAAGAAATTAAAAAACAATGCGAAGCTCAAGTTGAATTTGCTAAACTTTGCGGTGTCGAAAAACAAGAATTTGTTAACCCTTACGACACTACCGAATTAAAAGCAATTATCAATGAAACAGCAGGAGCGATGATTTTTGATGCTTACCACAATTTTGACAGAGCTTATCGTCAGGAAAAATTGGAAGAAGCTAAAAAGCTTGTAAAAGAAAAAATTGACGCTTTAGCTGATGATCATTATATTAAACAAATTATTGAAGAAACAGGAATTGACTTTGTTGCTGAAGAATTTAAAAACGCTGAAAAGAAAATCATGAGAACAATGATTCTTGATGAAGGCGTAAGAGCTGACGGCAGAAAACCTGAAGAAGTTCGTCCTATTTGGTGCGAAGTTGGTGTTATTCCTCGTGCTCACGGTTCTGCGGTGTTTACAAGAGGTCAAACTCAGGTATTATCTGTTGCAACTTTAGCAGGTCCTGCTATGAAACAGGAACTTGATGGTGTTGATCCTGAAACCGAAAAAACTTATATGCATAAATATATCTTCCCTGGATTCTCTGTTGGTGAAGTTAAACCTCTAAGAGGACCGGGCAGACGTGAAGTCGGACACGGAGCGTTAGCAGAACGTGCTAATATCCCAGCTCTTCCTTCTCAAGAAGAGTTTGGATATACAATTCGTGTAACTTCAGATGTATTAGAATCAAACGGTTCAACATCTATGGCTTCAACTTGCGGTTCTTCAATGGCATTAATGAACGCAGGTGTCCCTGTTAAATGTATGATTGGCGGGGTTGCTATGGGTATGATTACCGAAGAAGGTAAAGATCCTGTTGTTTTAACAGATATTCAAGGTATCGAAGACTTCTTGGGTGATATGGACTTTAAAGTTACCGGTAATGATACGGGTATTACAGCGTTACAAATGGATATGAAGGCTAAAGGTATTGCTAATGCAACATTACGTAGAGCTTTGGCTCAAGCTAAAGAAGGAAGATTACATATCTTAGGCAAAATGAGAGAAGCAATCACAGAACCCGGACCTATGTCACCGTTTGCTCCAAGTATTACTACAATGACTATTCCGACAGAAGATATCGGAACAGTTATCGGACCGGGCGGAAAACAAATCCGTGCAATTATTGACGCATCAGGCGCTGAAATCGATATCCAGGATTCAGGTGTTGTTACTATTACTTCTAACGATCAGGAAGGTGCTCAAATCGCAATCAAGATGATTAAAAATTTAACATTTAAGCCTGAAGTCGGTATGGTTATCAAAGGTAAAGTCGTAAGAATTATTCCAATCGGAGCCTTTGTTGAACTTGGCGGCGGTAAAGATGGTATGGTTCACATTTCTCAGGTTTGCAATGAAAGAATTGAAACAATCGAACCGCACTTGACTATCGGACAAGAAGTTGTGGTTAAGGTTATTAAAATAGATGAAAAAGGTCGAGTTAACCTGACTATCAAAGGTGTAACCGATGACGACAGAGCTAAAGCTCAATAAGTCCTAAGCGGTTAAACAATAAAAAAAACGGGAAATTTTTCCCGTTTTTTTATTATATACTTTGTGATAATAAGAATAGTAATTTCATATTGTCTGTGAATATTTTAGAACTTTCTGTTTCTACGATTGTTTCTTGTAAAATGTAATATCCCTTTTATTTATTATCTTGCGTTTTAAGATTTCTAAAGTTATTTTTTACTGTTATATAAACAATTTATTCACATAATTTAATATTTTGTGATAGAATGATTCAATAAAAGGGGAGTATAAATTATGAGCAGTGATATTATAACAATCGGCAGTGCTACAATGGATGTTTTTGTGGAGTGTGATGACGCGAATATCGTGTCAGTAAGGAAAAAGGATAGTTGCTCTGATTTTATGAGTTATCCTTACGGGTCAAAGATTGAGATATCAGATTTTGCTTCTCAAGTCGGTGGAGGCGGGGTAAATACTGCAACAAATTTTGCAAACTTAGGGTTTAAAACGGGTGCAATATTTAAAGTCGGTGATGATATTTATTCAAAAGGGATATTTGAATTTTTCAAACACAGAGATGTAAAATTATCATCTGTTATACAAGATAAACATGATTCTACAGGGTTTTCTATAATTTTGACAAGTTTTGAAGGCGACAGAACCGTTCTTGCTCACAGGGGAGCTAACGCTCATATTAAAAAATCAGAAATTGATTTTGATGCTATAAAGAAGGCAAAACTTTTGTATATCGCACCGCTAAACGGTTACAGTAACAAGGTTTTGGATGATATTGTGAAGTTTGCAAGAGAAAACGGCACTTATGTTTGTTTTAACGCGGGAACAACGGGTATTAAAAAAGGGTTTAATTACCTCAAAAAGATTTTAGAATATGCTCAGATTGTTGTTTTAAATAAGGAAGAAGCCTCTATGGCAACGGGGATAAAACTTCGTTCCGATACGAAAGATGTAAAGTATTCCAATATGCTTGTGCACCCTGACTTAAAGGCTATGTTTCATAAGTTAAAGGTATGTGATTATCAGGTTATCGTAATAACAGACGGTGGTGCAGGGGCTTATGCTTATGACGGAGAGAATTATTACTATTGTCCATGTTTTGACGGACCTGTAACTTCAACGTTAGGCGCGGGAGACGCTTTTGCTTCAACTTTTTGTGCCGCGTTATATAAATTTAATGCCAATATTGAAAAATCTCTTGTTGCCGCATCTATTAATTCTGCGGGAGTTGTTTCAGAATTCGGTGCAACTACGGGATTATTAACTTTTGACGAGATTTCAGAAAAAATGGAACTTAATTCTGAATTTTGCTGTCAAAAAGAACAAGAATAGTTTATTTTTTACATGTGACAATCAGGCTATTTTCATATTAGTAACCGTGGCAATTTTTTTTATTAAACAATTAGTGTTTAATATAACTATAGTTCAGAAAGGCCGGAAGATATGGAAACAGCAAAAGATATTAATGTTGTTATAGTCGATGACTATAACCTTACAAGAACAGTTGAGAAATATATGTGTCAGATGTTTAAAAATATAAAAGTAGGAGCAGATTTTGATAATGCAGAAGATGCTTTAGCTTATATTTCAAAAAATAAAGTAGATATGGTACTTTTAGATATGTGGCTTCCTAAGATGAACGGAATTGAAGCTTCAAATATCTTAAAAAGAGTTAATCCCGAATTAAAAATAATAATGGTTGTTCCAAATGATCAAGGACAAGGTGTTTTAGGGTCAATTTTTGCCAATGTGGACGCGTTTGCATTGAACGATTTGGATATTCATCATTTTGAGAAAATAATGAATATAATTTTTAACGGCGGTTATTGGTTTGATTTCAGGTTTTTACATATGATTTTTAAGTTAGTAAGTATTTTGCCAAAAACGGATTCTTATTATCTGAAACAGGTTTTGACACCTATAGAATTGAATGTCATAAGTTTGGTTTTACAAGGGGTCAGTAAAGATGATATTGCAATTTCTTTAAATATTGGAGTAGTGGATTTATATGTTTATATTAATTCGATTTTAAAAAAACTTGCAAAAACCGATATGGCAGAACAAATGTTGAGGTGTATAAAGTATGACATGGTTTAATTTCGGTCGAGAGAGACAAAATTTAAAATTTTATTTTTTACATTGTGCAAGTATTTTGGTATTGGTATTTTTTCTTTACTGTTTAGTTAAAGATAATACCTTACTTTCAAACCATTTAGCGTTTGGTATTTTATTAGTGCTGCTGTTATTCAAGTTAATATTTGCAAATGTCTTACTTAATCAAAGTACTAATGATAATGCTCATTTATATGATTTAATAAACAATGCTCCTATGTTATCTTATGTGCAAGATAAAAAGGGGCAGTTTTTGTTTGGTAACGCGCGAGCTCAGAAATTTTTAAGCACAGGTGTTGATGTAACGTTAGACGGTAAGTATATTGAAATCCCGCTTGAAGTTTTAAAAGAAGAAGAACTAAAAGAGCTTGATAAGGTTTTACAAACGGGTGGGTGTTTTCAGACAGAAAAACCCGTAAAACTTAAAAACGGTGATTACAGTTGGTATAGTGTTCATAAGACTCCGTTAAAAAATCAAAACGGAAAAGTGTATGCTATAGCAACTTTTTCAAGAAATATCGATGCGGAAAAACGTATTCAGGAACAGCGTGAAACTTATATCGCAACTTTAAGCCACGATTTAAAAACTCCCGCAATAGCTCAAGTTCGGGCATTAGAACTTTTATTAAGCGGGCAAATGGGTGAGTTTAATGAGCCACAAAAAGAAATGCTTAAACTGACTCTGGATTCCTGTCATTATATGTACGATATGGTTTATACTCTGCTTTCAACTTGCAAGTTTGAAAGCGGGGCGGTGAAACTGAACTACAGCAGCGTAAATATGATAGAACTGCTACAAGAAAGTATAAACGAGATTTCTAATCTTGCGCGGGAAAATTCTATAACAATCGAATGTGTCTTAAATGATAATAATTATTCTGTGAATGCAGATAAGATAGAGTTAAAACGGGTTGTAATAAACTTACTTTCTAATGCCATAAATTACGCATTTTCAGGTACTATTGTGAAAATTATTTTAAAATCAGTTGAGAATAAGTTTGAATTCAGAGTTATTAATTCAAGTCCGTATATTGAACCTGAGGTGATGCTTGGGTTATTCAGAAAATATGTTTCGCATTCCGAGAAATATAATAAAGTCGGCATCGGATTGGGGTTGTATTTATCTAAAAAAATTATAGAAGCTCACGGCGGTGAAATTATTGCCGAAAGCTTGAAAACACAGTCAAATACTTTCGGGTTTGTTATTCCTATATCGCAAAAAGCAGTTGAAGAAGAACCAATTGATGTTGTAACGGTTTAAGGGAGGGCGGTTCTTAAGTTTAAGAACCGCCCTTTTTTATTTATTTAATTCCTTGAATTCTAATTTGTCCGTCTTCGCCTTTTGTAAATTCCATTGGCGCAGGTGTTGGTTGAGTATTATTTATTTGCGGTTTTAAAAACTCGGGAATTTCTGTTGTTTTACCTTCTTTATAGTCAAGGTATGCGTCTTTTTTTTCTCTTTTAATCTTATATTCATTAGGATTGTTCACAAAATCAAAAGTTTCTTGTTTTTCAAATTGATGTTGTTTTATCGTTGCAAAATTTCTGTTACCTTCGTTCATAGGTCCAAGGTATTCAAAAGCGTTTGCACTGCCAAAACTAAATGTAAATAACATAGTTAATAATAAAATCTTTTTCATATAAAACTCCTTCTATTTTTTATCCATTTTAACATATTTAGAGTGAAAAAATCAACAAATACTGCTTTAAGTTAATATTTTTCATTGAGGATTGCTATTTCAGCTAATGAAACGCGGGGAAAAAATATTTATTATTAACATGTAAATCCTCAACTCTTCTGATTGCTCAGCTTGCCTCTCTTTGTTTAAGGAGGGGCTTTTTTTTATTTCTTAACATTATGCCTTAAAATTTTACTTGGTGTATAATTCCATTATACAGTTATATTTTTGAAAGGGCAAAGATGAGAGAATTAGTTGTTGAAAATCAGGAAATTTTGATGATTCCGCAAAATTACAAGTTTGTAAATAAAGGCAGGGTAAAAGAAGTCCGAGCAGGTGACTTTACGCTTGAACTTGATTATGAGCCTGACGGGATTTTAGAAAATACATATTGTGAGTTCTTTACTCAAACAAGTCATGGGAAATTGCATTTTGACTCTTATGCAAAGGAAATCAACGGTAAAACTCTTGTTATTGCTAGCCCTGCTAAGCATAAGTTCTTGCAAAGACGTCAATATACACGTATAAAATATATGACTGATTTAGAGATGGCTTCTGATAACAATTCTTATAAAATTTCAACGCTTGATATTTCTGCAGGCGGTATGAAGTTAAAAACTGCAGAAAACCTTAATATTGAGGGTTCTTACTCACTTTTTCTTCCGCTAACCGATGAAGTTTCTATCAGTTGTGTCTTCCAGCCTATCAGAATTGAAAAAGCTCAAGCGGGTTATACTGTATCTGGACAGTTTGTGTTTAATTCAAGTGCAGATAGAATGTTTGTTACTCAGTATTGTGCAAAACGCAGTGTAGAAATTAAGAATAAATAGGCAAAGAAATGAGTTTATTAAGGCTTTTATCAGAAAGAAATAATAAAATTTGTTTTACTACGCCTTCTCATGGGCAAAAAAAAGTGATATTTGACCCGTATAGAGATGTTTATAGGTATGATATCTCGGAAACAGAGTGTCAAAATCCGCAAGAAGCACTTGAGCGAGCTCAATTAAGGGCAAGATCTGTTTATCATACGGTTTCTACAACGTTTTTAACTAACGGTTCAACAAGTGGGATTCTTGCCGCAGTATTATCTTGTACCCATGTCGGGGATAAGGTTTTGATTGCTTCAAATTCTCATCCGTGCCATTTTAATGCCGTAAGGCTTGCCGGAGCAAGAGCTTTAACTTACGAGCTTGAAATCGATCAAGATTGGGGTGTTCCTTTAGAAACAAAACCTGAAGTGATAGAGTATTATCTGAGCCGTTATAACATAAGTACGGTTATTATAACGTCTCCGACCTATGAAGGTATAATATCCGATATCGAAGAAATTAAGGCTGTTTGTGAACGCTACGAAGCCTTTTTAATTGTTGATGAAGCACATGGTGCTTTATATCCTTTTTCAGATCAACTTCCGTTGTCGGCTGTTAATATAGCGGATTTTACGGTTCAATCACTACATAAAACAGCAGGCGGGCTAAATCCTACAGCACTTTTACATACAACATGCGATATTGATGTAAGACCTGCTTTAGATATGTTTATGACAACATCACCTTCTTATCCGTTGCTTGCTTCAATAGAGGCTAACATAAATTATCTTGATTCTTACGAAGGCGGGCGCGAAATTGATAATCTTATTAATCGTCTTGATTGTATGAGAATAAAATGTAAAGGTTGTGAGTTTTTCGGAGATGATCCGACAAAGGTTCTTGTAAAGGTCCCGGGGCTTAGCGGAGAGGAGTTATCTCAAATCCTTTATGACGATTTTAATATTGAGGATGAAAAGACAAATTCTAAATCTACGATGTTGTTATGCGGAATTGGTACCGATAATAAAAAAATAGATAAATTACAGAATGCGTTGTCTAAGTTTTAGTAGAAAAATTAAGGAGAAAAGTATGAAAAATAAGACTATAGTTCACATTTCGGGGGGGGTAACTTTTCTTGCTCCTTAGCATTTACTTTAGCAGAAACATTAATTACCCTTGGAATTATCGGAGTTGTTGCGGCACTCACTATTCCGAATTTAATTCACACATATCAGGAAAAAGCCGTTATTGCAAATCTTAAAAAGACATATTCTGTTTTAACCCAAGGCTTTAAACAGGCAATAGATGAGTACGGTTCAGTTGATACCTGGTGTACTACAGAAGAAAAAGAAACACTGGCTTGCAGTTACAAAATATATGATATGTTAAGTCATTATATAAAAGGTTCGGTTATTAAAACTGATTATAATGTTACTGATTATAAGCGCAGAGATGGTTCGAAGCACCCGTTTTATGTTTCTTCCGATATAAATTCTGCAACTTCGCACTTTAATACAAAACCCTTTGTTTTGCATGACGGGACTTATATATGGATTAAGATGAATGGCGACGAGGGTGGTTGTTATGCAGAAATCTCCGAAAAAACGACAAAGCGTTGGGGCGGAACCTGCGGTTGGATAACTGTTGATTTAAACGGTTCTAATTCAAAACCTAATACTGACGGTATTGATGTATTCGGGTTTACGATATTTACTGACGGGATAGCGCCTCAGGGAACCCGTTATGATAATTACTGGTACCCGTTTTCGTTTGAGGGACAGTGTGCAGGAGAAAAAATTACAGCAGGTAACCTTGGTCGCTGTAGCGCTTGGGTTCTGGAAAATAATAATCTTGATTATTTAAAATGTCCCGAAAAACTCGGTTGGGATAAAGCCTTAAAATGTCCTAAATAATCTTACAGATAATTTGCTAAGATATTTTTTACATAATTTTGGGTTTCTTTGTACGGAGGAACTCCCGAGTATCTGTCAACTGCATTTGGACCTGCGTTATAAGCTGCAAGTGCCAAAATTACATTGCCGTTGTATTTGTTAAGCATGGATTTTAAGTATTTTACTCCGCCTTCAATATTTTGTGCAGGGTTAAGCGGGTCAGCTACCCCCAGAGCTTTTGCTGTTGACGGCATCAATTGCATTAATCCGAGAGCTCCCGCTTTTGACTTTGCGTTTGGATTAAAGCCTGATTCCTGTTTTATCAAAGCTTGAACAAGTCTTTCATCGACTCCGTGCTTATTTGCAACTTGATTTATCATACTTAAAAGTTGTGATTTTTTATTAGTGCCTGCAGACGCCGCATCAGGATTATAAACCCTTGTCGCGTCATTTACCTCTTGAATGGCTCGTCTTAAGGTTGCATTTGTAATATCATCATTTTTATAAATACTTCCGTTAACATTTAGTGATTCAGGGTTAAGAAGCAATGAGCCAAAGTTTACGTTTTTTGAGTTTGATAAAACCTTCTCAAATGATTGAACAGAATCCGAACTTGGCGGATAAATAGTATCAAGCGGCGAGTTAATGTTAGCCGTTTGAGGTTTTAATTGTCGGTTTACGTTTTTTACGTAATTATTTATCTGCCCTGCGCGTTGCATGGCCGCAGCTTTTCCGCCTGAGTTTAGTAATCCTTGTATCATTTCAGAGAACATGCTCTTATCCTACCTCCCATATTACACTATTATTTTACTTAAATTTTACTTTAAGTGTATCCTCCAAAAGGTTTAAGGATTATTATAAAAAAGTCAAATTAATGTTTTCTGATAATTTTATTAAAATATTCAGGGTCGTTTTTTGCCTTATAAGCACAAGTTATACCGTTTATGTTGTCGGTATCATTATTAAGACTGCAATATTTATCTACATCATTTTCGTACCGTGTACCTTTTTCACCCATTGCTTTTAACTCTCCGTCAATGAATTGAAATACGAATAAATCATGCCCTGCTTTATTAGGTGGTGTATTATAGCCGTTTATATCAACAGATACAAGTATAAAACTGCTATTGATACAATTTTCAAAAAGTAAAGTCGTACCGTCTTGTAATATTAGATAACCGTCATCAAGCCATGTGCTATTATATTTTTTCTTGTCATTGAATGTTTTATATTTGTGTTCTATGCCGCAATATAAACCGCTTTTTGAGATAACTAAATACGGTTTAAATTCATTATATAACTTTCCTTCTTTTGAATAACTTTTTGGGTCTAATGAAACCCCATCATCTTCCATTCGCTTAAAAACCTGCCGGATTATAGAATATGATTTCAGAAACTGAGCACGCAGCCGTTTTGCTTTGTGTGTTGCAATAAGGTTTGGGATTGTCATCGCGGCAACTACACCGATTATTCCTAATGTTATTAAAACTTCTGCAAGAGTGAATCCCTTGTTTATCTTTTTCATCTTTTCGCCTGTCGTCAAATTCAAATAAGTATTAGTCATGTAATTAATAATTATAGTTATATAGCTATAAAATGTCAATCCGTTTGTTTTTATTTGTGCCAACGTATAACATGAAAAAATGGAATATAAATTTGACAATATAAAAATTATTGATTTTATAAAAACTTTGACGATTTATAAGGGTTTGTCGCTGAGAAAGCTTGTCAGCCGTATCGCCCAAAATAAAAATACAAGCGATTGCTACTCAAATTTTTACGCGAAACTTAAAAAAGAAACGATAAAGTTTTCAGAAGTTGCTGATGTAGCTGAAACTTTAGGGTATGAAATAATATTTCGAGAAAAAAACTAGGGTGTGGAGTTATTTAATTAACATACAATCGCCGTAGCTGAAAAATCTATATTTATTTTCAATTGCTTCTTTGTAGGCTTTAAATATAAAATCTTTACCTGCTAAAGCGCTTACAAGCATCAAAAGTGTTGATTTTGGCAGGTGGAAGTTTGTTATAAGGTTATCAATCACCTTAAACTCATACGGCGGATAAATAAATAGTTCTGAGTGATTATGACATGCTTTTATGCAGCCGTATTTTTGGAAAGCCGTTTCAAGTGTTCTAACGGTTGTTGTACCGACTGCGATAACTTTTTTACCTTCCGATTTTGCTTTGTTAATTTTGTCTGCCGCGTCTTGCGTGATTTCAAAGGTTTCAGAGTGCATTTTATGGTCTAAAATGTTTTCGCATTTTACGGGTCTGAAGGTTCCCAAACCTACATTTAGGGTTACGTAAACTATCTCAACACCTTTTGCTTTTATCTTTTCTAAGATTTCCTGCGTAAAGTGCAGACCTGCCGTTGGTGCGGCAACAGAGCCTTCGTCTTTTGCGTAAACCGTTTGGTATCTGTCAAAATCGAATTGTTTAAGTTCTTCACTTTGTAGCTTACGCTCAATATAAGGCGGTAACGGGATGTTTCCTACCCGGTGAAGAATTTCAAACAAATCTCCTTCATAGATTAGCTCTACAAGCCATTCTCCCACATCTTCAAGCCTTTTTACGGCTTTAACGCTTAATTCTTCGCAGACTTTAATGATAGTATCTGGTTTTACGCGTTTTGAGGGCTTAATTAAAGCACTCCAAAGAGTTTTACTGTTATTTACTCCTTCAAGCAGAAAGACTTCGATTTTAGCTCCCGTATCTTTTGTACCGTAAAGCCTTGCCGGAATTACTTTTGTGTTATTTAATACTAAGATAGAGTTCTCGTCTATATAGTCAACAATGTCAAAAAAGTGTTTATGCTCAATTGTTTGCGCTGATTTATCCAAAACAAGCATCTTTGAGTTTTGACGCTTATCAGCAGGCATCTGGGCAATAAGTTCTTCCGGTAATTCATAGTCAAAATCTGAAATATTCATTTTATTTTCCGTTAACGTTTTTCGCGTTTTTTAATTCTGTATCGTTAACTGATTCTTTTTTCTTAGCTTGTTCTGCGTCAATTTGTTTATTAATAATAACAGTTTGTGCGATTTGAATGATGTTACTTGTAATCAAGTATAACAATACACCTGCAGGAATCGGGATGATTACAAAAGTTGCAATAATCATCAACGGCATAAATGTTCCCATAGATTTTTGTAAAGCTTGCTGAGTAGGGTCGGCAGAGTCGGTTTTGCTCATTGCCATCATAATTTTTTGAGAAATTACCATCGTTAAAGCAAACAGAACGATTAGTAAAACTACATCCCAGTGTAGAGTTTTATTAACAGGAGTTGTCGGAACATCTGCAATCATCAGTCCGTCACGTCTGACAAATGTTACGGTTTCATTTTCTCGGATGTTACTGTTTGTAATTACAACATCTGCTTTTTCAACCTGTTCAAGTTGGCTGAATTTTAACTTGATATGGTCTAAGCTGAATGCAAATTCCGCATCTTTACCGGGTTCAAGTTCGCCCTGAACCTCAAGAGCTTGAGCTGGATCTGTTATTTTTACGTTTTTAATGGTTTCATTGTCTTTTAAGTAAATTGTTGCGGTGTTTCCTAAGATGAATTTGTCACCTTTAGCGGCTCCGAGAGTTCCGTTTTCTGAAATTCCCGCAGTTGCTCTCATTGTGGTTGCCAAGCTTTTTACAAATAAAAAGTGCTGGTCACCTGCAACTTGAATAAATTGAGGGCTAATTAAAGCCGAATAAAGTAAGATGAATATAGGCATTTGGATTAGTAACGGTAAGCAGCCGCCCATCGGGTTAAATTTGTGTTCTTTGTAAAACTCCATCATTTTTTGCTGCATAACCTGAGGATTGCTTTGATATCTGTCTTGAATAGCTTTTAGTTTAGGCTGCAAGGTTTGCATCATTTTCATTGAGCGTTGCTGCTGGACATTCAAATGCCACATTGCAGCCCGAACGATTATTGTAAGTAAAATGATTGCAAGCCCGTAATTGCCTACATATTTTGCTAATATACTTAAAAACTTTATTGTTAATGTAATAAAATCCACTTTCTATCCCTCATCTAACGTAAAACTATATATTTTCAGTTAAAAAAATGATACCATGAACAAGATCATATAGCAATCGCGTATTTATAATTATGTAATCCAGGTATCAATAAAAAAGACCCACTTTAGTGAGTCTTTTTATTAATGGTCGGGATGACACGATTCGAACGTGCGACCCCCTCGTCCCAAGCGAGGTGCGCTACCAAGCTGCGCTACATCCCGGGGGTAAATACTACCTGTGTCGGTAATATTCGTTACTCATTCATTCTAGGATAAAAAACTTTTAAAGTCAAGCACATTCTTTTTAGAATCTGAAATATATAAACGGATTGTATGTGCTTGAAGCAATTGTTGCAGCAGATAGTACAAATAATACTAATAACCAGATATTTATCATCGCTTTACCGAATTTGTTTTTTATTTCAAGTATATTTTTAAATAACGGTACTGAACATAAAAATGCTGCAATGACTGTTATTACCTCTGTTGTATCTATATAGTACGGTAAAGTATAAAGGATTTTGTCTTGGTGGATATGTAAAAATCCGAACATATTCATAAGATAATGCCAAGCGTATGTTATATTGTCAGCTCTGAACATAACCCAGCCGATGACAAATATTAAGATACAATATATATGCTGTAATGATTTTATCTGCCACTGAGGATGTTTTTGTTCAAAATCTTTGATATTAATTATTTTTTCAAGGATTATAAAAAATCCATGCCAAATGCCCCATATTACAAAATTCCACGATGCACCGTGCCAGATTCCCGTTAAAATAAAAACGATACCGAGATTTCTTAATGTCTTTAACTTCCCTTCACGATTTCCTCCAAGCGGGATATAGACGTATTGTTTAAACCATGTTGATAATGAAATATGCCACCTTCTCCAAAATTCTGTTATTGATTTTGATATGTAAGGATAATTGAAGTTTTCCATAAATCTGAAGCCGAAAATTAGTCCCAAACCTATTGCCATATCAGAATATCCGCTAAAATCGAAATAAAGCTGAAATGAATAAGCCAATGATCCCAGCCAAGCTATAGAATGTGAAAAGGTGTGCGGATCTTGAATAAATATTTTATCAGCAATCGCTCCCATAGTGTTTGCAATAAGCATTTTTTTTGAAAGCCCGATGATAAAACGTTTTACTCCTAAGTCTACTTTTTCAAAGTTAACTTCGCGCGAGTCTATTTGTTCTGAGATATCATGGTATTTTACTATCGGACCTGCAATAAGCTGCGGAAACAAACTAATATACAATGCAAGTTTATAAATGTCTTTTTGAACCCTGCATTCCCCGCGGTAAACATCAATAACATATGATAAAGCCTGAAATGTATAAAATGATATACCGATTGGCATAATTATGTTTAACGGGTGAATATGAGCATGAAAAATTCCGTTAAAATTATCAATCAAAAAATTAAAATATTTAAAATAAATTAAAAATCCTAAGTTTACGGCAATTGTTATCCATAAAATGAGTTCTTTCTTTTGTTGAAATTTGTCCATTCCGATTGCGCCAAAGTAATTGATTAAAATTGTCAAAAGCATTATTGCAAGGTATTTTGGTTCTCCCCAAGCGTAGAAAATAATACTTGCAATAAGTAATATCGGGTTATGAAGTTCTTTTTTTGAAATTAAATATAAAAGAAGAACAATCGGTAAAAACATAAATACAAATGTCATTGAGCTGAAAAGCATTATTATATCTCCTCCAAAGGCTTTCTTCTTATAAAACTTGGCAGATATCTTTCTACTGTTTCGATAATAACTATATCTTTATCGCTAATTTCATCTTTATCTACATCATATTTCCAAATATATTTTGAGTTTTTAAAAGATTCCGATAAATATGGTATCAAATTTACGGTAAAAGAATCTCTGTACATTATAAGATTGTATTGATTGTTTATATTTGTGCAGTATTGAATATCTTTTACTGTTTTGGTTTTCTTACAAATGTGATTTATATTTCGAATGTTTGTAATCGGTTCAAATTCTTTTTGTGCTTGGAGATATTTTGGCAGCATTTTATTTAAATCTCCAGAAAATTCTTTGTATGATACGGAATTTATTTCAGCTTTCGGTAGATTATTATTAAAGTCTTTATTTATTGTATTAATTATCTCATTGTAGCCGTAATATGCACCCAAATGATTCCAGTGAGTATCTGTTTTATAATATAGTTGGTTTTCTTTTTTGTGTTCTTTTAGTGTGTCATAAAGATATAAAACTTTAATGTTCGTGTTGTCGGATATATAATTTGTTAATTGGTTTGCTCTGCTGTCAGTATTGGGGGTTTGTTTTAATATATAGTTCGGATAGTGTTCTCCATATATTTTATTTTTATCGGGAGCAATGACAAAGTAAAATTGTTTATTCCTTTTTTTGCAATAATTGTCAACTGATAGAAGATATCGGGTAATTTTCTCTAATTCCTCTTTTGTAAAGGGATCCAGGTTTTGATAATTTCTTATACTGTTATCACCTTTATAAAATAACCAATCTTCTTCCCCTTTTAAAACTCTTGGTGTTTCCCAATGACTGTCACATAGGGAGGTTAGCGCATTTAATTCATATAATATGCTTTTTAAGTAAAATCTGTCATTAAACCAGTTTTCAAAATCTTTTCCGAATGTATAATTTAAGTTTCCCGAATCTTCAATGAAAGGTTTCCACTGAGTTAGTGTTCTGTTTTCTTTTTGAGATATGTAATCTCTGTTGATGTGTGACATCGGAATAAATAACATTATAAAAAATACAGTTAAAAATACGATTTCAATCCGAGATTGGTTTTGAATATTTTTAAAATCCGCAAGATAAGATGTCAGTTTCAAACTTAGTAAGTAGCCGCAGATCAGTATAATCAAAAACGGATAACCGTTAAATATTGGTCCATTACCTGTTAAAATCCATATTTTATGTGTAATAAACAGTAATATAATTGTTACAGCTATACTAAGATAATATCTCTTCTTCATAATATTATAAATTTTAATGAAAGCTTTGTTTCTTGGTCAATTGGACGTGTTGGCTATTTTTTGTATAAGTTTTGCTGACTGCGTATAATATTGAATGTGTTCTATAGACTAAAATCAATAGAGTACATTCAATATATCATAAAATTATTTATATGCAAGAAGATGATATATTGCTGCAAAAACAGAAAAAGCAAGAGATATTGAATGTACTTGGTGAATTGGTACATAGCAGTCGTGTGTCTTTAAATAAAGGTATAAATACGTTTTCTTATGAGTATGATATCGGAAACGGGCTTTTATCACGGCTTGAAAAAGGTAATATAGATACAAAAATAACAACTCTTTGGAAGCTTGCAAATGCCTTCGGGTATAAATGTTCGGATTTTGTAAAACTTCTTGAAGAAAAGTTGCCGAAAGATTTCAATTTTTATAATTGAAAATTTTTACAAATTTAATAATTTAGCATTTAGGAATTTATATGTTATTATTGTTATATTATGGTTAGGCTAATTAATAGTAATAATATTAAAAAAGTAACGGAGGCTGTATATTCGGTTATGCACCTTCAGGAATTTTTTACTTACATTGTTGAAATGGATAATCCCGGGATTACGCCTTGCATATATGTTATGTGGCATAAAAACCAGTTTTGTGTTTACGGATTGCAGGATAAAGGCAATGTAAATATTCTTATCAGTAATTCTTTAGACGGCGAGATTGTATCTTATGTTGTTCAGAAGATGGGATTCCAAACATGCCGCGGCTCTTCAAAAAGAAGAGGTTCGGTATCAAGTTCTTTAAAAATGATATCGAAATTGAAAAACGGTGAAAATATTGCGATTATGGTAGACGGACCAAGGGGACCGATACATAAAGTTAAGCGCGGCGCGGTTGTTTTGGCAAGAGAGGCAGGAGTCCCTATAGTTCCAATGCACTGGTATTCTCCTGAGCCGACTTTTGTAACTTTACCGTCGTGGGATAAGATGAAATCACCGATTGGACCATGCCGAATTGTTAATGTTTACGGTAAACCTATTTATACCGATGGAAAGACAGATGAAGAGGTAGCAGAAGAAGTCAGGGAATCTTTATTCAACTTAGAGCGTATTGCTCCCGAGAAATATAAAGAGGCGAAAAAGTTAAAACTATGGCGCAAAAGAAAGTAAATTTAGCGATATTGCAAATGTCATCCGTTATCGGGGATATTGAGGCTAATATTGAAAAAGTAAAACAAATTATATCTAAAGAACTTCCGACAGATACGGATGTTCTTGTATTGCCCGAGGTTTGGACTGTAGGGTGGGCATGTTCGCATTTTCAAAACAGTGCGCAGGATTTGAACGGTTCTGTTATTAATTTTTTATCTGACACCGCTAAAAAATATAATATTAATATAATAGGCGGCAGTTTTATTACAAAGCAAGACGGATGTTTTTATAATACCTGTCCTGTTGTTAATCGTTCGGGTACTCTTGTTGCCGTATATAATAAAAATCATTTATATTCATATTATGGATGTGATGAGGGCAAGTATGTTACCGTCGGTTCAAATTTAAGTATGGTAACTCTTGACGGGATAAATTACGGGCTTTCGATTTGTTATGATATACGATTCCCGGAACTTTACAGGGCTTACGCTAAAGCAGGCGCAGATGTGTTTATTAATTGCGCTGCTTGGGGTTCTAAAAAAGCTGTGCCGTGGGAGATGATGACAAAATCAAGAGCGATTGAAAACCAGTGTTTTATGGCTGCTTTAACTCAGTCAGGGTACATTGAAAACGGCGAGTATAACCTTGGGGAATCCCGTATTATTGATTTTAACGGGAATGAACTTAGTTCGATTATGAGCGGTGAAGGTATTGTATCTTGCGAGCTTGATATTGATTCTATGTATGAATTCAGGGCTAAAGCTCCTATTTTAAATGACATTAAAGATAACTATGAGGTGAAAGTTTTATGCGTAAAATAATTGCTTTATTATTTACATTATTTATAACAACAGGTATTGTAAACGCCGAATCCATAACTAAAACAATAGTTTCAACAGGTGCGAATAAATCATCAGTTTCAGTTTCCGTTAAGGATATTAATACTGGAAATACCGTTTACTCACTGAATTCTAAAACCCCAATGATTCCCGCATCAACCCTGAAACTTATTACAACATCAGCATCTGTTGATACTTTAGGTTCGGATTTTAAATATGTTACAACATTATATAAAAGTACCAATAACGATTTATATTTAAAGCTTTCGGGAGATCCTTTGTTATCATCTTCTGATTTATCACAATTGGTAGCATCTGCTAAGCTTAAAAACATTGAGCCGAAAACTTTTTATATAGATGATAAGGTTTTTGACTGTGTTGAATGGGGTGAAGGCTGGCAATGGGATGATGAGATGAATCCTCTTATGCCAAAATTCAGCGCTTATAATCTTGATAAAAACCTTTTGAAAATAGAAATTAATCCTACATCGGATAAAAGACCTGCTGTGATTTCAGTGAAACCGTTTTATCCGTTGACTTTTATTAATTTATTGACAACCGATTCAACTGTTCCGACAAATGTCAAATTTGAAAAAAATAATGATATAGCTTCAAATTTGATAAATGTATCGGGAACTGTTGCTAAGCTTCATACCGTAATGATGCCTGTTACGAATCCTAAGATGAATTTCAGTCTGCGATTAGAGTCCGCTATCAGAAATAAGAAATTAGAGTATTTTGCACCTTTTAAAAATGCAAAATTACCTGAAAAAAATGTTTATGTGGTTGATTTTGTTGAACATGAAATTGAACCGATAATTTCGGGTATTTTAAAAAATAGTAATAATTTGTACGCCGAAACCTTATTTAAAACAGCAGGTGCAGTGTTCTCAGGTTCTGTCGGCAGCCGCGAAACTTCTTTAGATATGCTTAATAACTATTTATCAAAAATAGGTGTAAATTCAGAGGATATAAAAGTTGTTGACGGTAGCGGGGTATCTAAAAATAACCTTGTCACTACTGATTTTATGTCTGACTTTTTAGTTATGAAATCAAAAGATGATAATTTTGACAGTTTCAAAACAATGCTGCCAACATCTGGTGAAGGAACTTTAAAAGATAGAATGCTTTATTTTAAGAATAATTTGTACGCTAAAACGGGGACGTTATCCGATACCAGTTCCATTGCGGGGTATATAACTTCACGCCGCGGAAAGGTTTACGCGTTTGATATTATGATTCATGATGCGAAAACTTCACCGTCTGATAAAAAGTTTATTGAAGAACAAATTCTCAGAAATATTTATGTAAATTACTAATCAAAAAGGAAATTAATATGTACGAACCTGATGTAACCGTAATAACAACAACTTCAAATATTGTAGATCATGAACAGGCGGATGATTTCACTTTACTTGTTAATCTTTTAGATAGGCAAACTTATCCGCAGATTGAGTTTTTGGTTATGGATGGTGGCTCTACTGACGGAACCGTTGATTTATTGAAAGAGTATAAAAATTTAGGGTATTTAAACTTTTTTACAGAACCCGATAACGGTAAGTTTGAAGCTTACAATAAAGGTTTGATGCGGGCTAAAGGCAAGTATGTTTCTTTTATAAGCTGTGATGATTTTTATCATGATATTACTGCAATTCAGGATATTGTTGATTTAATGGAGCAAGAGGATGCGGATTTCTGTTTCTTCCCGTCTTATTGTATTCATCCTGAGGGGTATGCGTTTCAGTTTGTGCCTGCAATTTTGAATACTTTTCAGGTGACACCGTGTCCACGTCAGGCAATGTTTTTTAAACGCTCTGCATTAGAATCCTTAAGAGGGTTTGATGAAAAATTTAAACTTCTTGCGGATTACGATTTACAAATAAGATTATTACTAAACGGCTTGCATGGAATTTATTTTGAAAGAAATGTTATGACATATAAGCTTGGCGAACAGGGTATGAAACGTTTAACCCAGGTCGAAGCTGAGTGTAGTCATATATTTTATAAGAATTACAAAAACCTTTATCCGATGTCTAATGATGTTTTAGACAGAATGGTTAAGTTCTCAGAGATTCCAAAGCCGTTATTGGAAAAACTTTCAACAAATTTTGCACCTGAGGATAAAGAAACCTTCTTTGAAATGTATGAACAGATGTATACTATGCGCAATGAAGCCATAAAAGAACAACGGGCAAGAGAACGTCGTAACAGGTAATAGTTTTGTAATATATTTGCAAAATAAATTTTCAAGGATTATAATTATAACAAGAGATTAAATAAGGAAAGACAGGGGAATATGACAGAACAAAGAATAGCTGTATTAGGCTGCGGCCTTTGGGGAAGAAATATTGTTCGTAATTTTTACAATTTGAACGCACTCGGTATGGTTTGCGATTTGGATGAAGAAAACCTTGCAAAGGTAAGAGAACAGTATCCTGACGTTAAAACAACAAAAGATTTTCATGATATTTTAAATTCTGATGAAATAACTGGGGTAGTTGTAGTAACACCTTCACATACTCATTATAAGTTTGTAAAAGCAATGCTAGAAGCAGGCAAAAATGTTTACGTGGAAAAACCTATTTCAACTGTTGCTCAAGAAGCAAGAGATTTGACTGACTTAGCTGACAGTAAAGGGCTTGTCTTAATGGTGGGACACCTTTTATTATATCATCCTGCTGTTAACAGATTAAAAATGCTTGTTGAAGAAGGTGCATTGGGTGAAATTGTTTATGCACAATCTGACAGATTAAATATAAATTACTTTAAAAATGACAGAAGCGTAATGTGGGATTTAGCACCTCATGATGTATCAATGATCAGTTATGTTCTTGGTAAAAATCCTAAACGCGTAATTTCGGCAATTGGCGCCTCATCTGATAATAACGATATTATGGATATTACACATATCGGAATCCAAATGGAAGGCGGAGCAATAGCTCACATTTCAGACAGTTGGATTACACCAAGAAAACATGTTCAACTTCTTGTTAGAGGTACAAAAGCTACTGCTATTTTAGACGATACGGTTGCAGAGAATAAATTAACCATTTATGATAACTTTAAAGCAGGCAGCAGCGAAGTTGTGGTATCAGATTACCTTGAAATCGAACCGTTAAAACTTGAATGTCAGCATTTTATCAGTTGCTGTGAATCAGGTAAAAAGGCTCGTTCAGATGGTGAAAACGGCTTTATCGTCGTAAGTATTTTAGAAGAAGCCGAAAAAATTATGCTTGGTGATAGAGCTAAAAATTTGGATAACGTAGATTGGGCGCTGTCAAGAACTAAAAAGTAAGCTTACTCCGTCAGTCTGAGAGCTCTAGCCCGAAGAATCCTACGTAGGTATATAAAAAGTAGAAGGGACAAATTTAATGGATATTAAAAATAATACTGCAAATATCGTATCTGTCAGCAGAATATTTGTAGCTTTTGTTGCAATCGGTTTATTGTTTGTGCATACAACAAATGCTTATATTTGGTCGGTTATTTTAACCGCAATTGCATTTGCTATGGACGGTGTTGACGGATATATTGCAAGAAAGTACAACCAGTCTTCAGAGTGGGGGTCTGTACTTGATATTATGGGGGACAGAATCGTTGAAGCTTCATACTGGATTGTGTTTGCTGTTATGGGTTGGTTAAATATTCTGTTTCCGATTATTTGTGTCGCCAGAGCATTTACAACTGACGGAATCAGAAGTGTTGCTCTATCAAAAGGTATGACTGCCTTTGGTGATAAATCTATGCAATCAACAGCTTGGGGAAAGTTTATTTGCGGTTCAAAATTTATGCGTATAAGCTATGCTGTAGCTAAAGTTGCGGCATTTGTGTTGTTGATAGTTGCTTATATTCCTAATATGAATCCAAATAGCTGTGGGATCATACGTGTAATTGCTGAAATTCTGGCATGGGCTGCTATTATATTCTGTGTTGTTAGAGCTATCCCTGTAGTTGCAGAAAGCGGAAAGTTATTTAATGATGGCAAACAGGCTTAATATTGTTCTTTATGAACCCGAAATTCCTCAAAATACGGGAAACATCGCAAGACTTTGTGCTTGTTGTGGGGCAAGTTTATATCTTGTCGGGAAGTTAGGATTTTCGCTTTCAAGTAAATATACAAAGCGTGCAGGACTTGACTATTGGGAAAGCGTTGACTTGCATAAAGTTGATACAATGGAACAGTTGTACGATGAATTTCCTGACGGAACATTTTATTATCTGACAACAAAGACAGATAAATTGTACACAGATATTGAGTTTAAAGACGGTGATTTTATCGTTTTCGGACCAGAAACAAGAGGACTGCCAGATAAGTACGTCAAAGATTCTCATGCCAGAACAATTCCGATGAAAGAAGGTCAACGAAGCCTTAATTTATCAAATTCTGTTGCGATTGTAGCTTACGAGGCAATAAGGCAAAATGGATTATAAGCTTCCCGCTAGGGTCGAAAAATCTAATAAATCAACTTACGGCAAAGTTTTAAATATTGCAGGTTCTGATTATATGCCTGGGGCAGCTTATTTATCAAGTGTTTCGGCATTAAAAATCGGTTGTGGATACTGTTTTTTATGTTCAACTGAGCGAGTAATCGATGCGGTTTCTGCACAAATCCAAAATATAGTGTTTGTGCCGAAAAAAGATGTCTTGCTGCATTTGGCTGATTGTGATGTTGTTGAAATTGGTTGCGGCTTATCTCAAACCGAAGAAGCTGTTAGGATATTTGAGCAGATATTAAATTCCTGTCCACAAAATTTACCCCTTATAATTGACGCTGACGGGTTAAATATAATCTCTAAAGATCCTGAGAAGTTTCTTTCAAAAGGGTTTTCCTCTGCAATATTTACACCGCATCCTAAAGAGGCGGCAAGGCTGTTAAATTGTTCCTTGGAAGATGTTTTAGCTGATGTCAGGCTTGCCGCTGGGAAAATCTGTGCTAAATATCAATGTATTACTGTTTTAAAAACACATAGAACAGTTGTAATGTCACCTGGTGGAAGATTTTATGAAAACACTACGGGAAATAATTCTATGGCAAAAGCGGGCTCAGGGGATGTTTTGTGCGGAATGATTACGGGGCTTACGGCTCAAGGTACGGAGTTGTTTGAAGCTGCGGCATTGGGAGTCTATTTACACGGGCTAAGCGGTGATTTGGCAGCAGAAAAGCTTACCGCATACTCAGTTATGGCTGAGGATTTGATAAGCTTTATTCCGAATGCTGTTAAATTATATTTAAATAATTAGAATCTGAAGTCAATTGCATTACCGCAATCTTTTGGTGCGACAGTTTCAAAGATTGGAGTAGTTGGTGCGAAGTAAGAAACTTTGCTTTCTACTGTTTTTTCGGCTTTTTCTACTGTGTTAAGTCCGTCACGGCGTAAAAAATTGCCTGCATTTTCTAATTGTCTTGAAACTACTTTTGCGCCTTCTGCTAATCTTGTTTCGGCTTTTGCTGCTACAGGGGCTAAAAACATTGTTATTTCTCCTTTTCTGATTTTTATTTGGGGTATTTTACTTCTACTATTAAATATCTTGATGATTTTTATTAAATAGCCCGATAGGGTAGAATTTTGTTATCTCTCTCCTATCGGGTAATTAATTCTTTTTAACTATAAATATAATTAGCTTTCGATTTGTGACATAATTTCAAACGGTTTTTCAACGACTTTCATTTCTTGTCTTGTTATAATACCGCGTTTTAGTTCTGAGAAGCTTGCTTTTTTAGAGCAGAATTTGTTTTTCAAAAATTCATAAGCAACTTTCGGGTCACATTTGGTGCCGCAAGTAAATAAGTCTACCGCAGCATACCCAAGTTCAGGCCAGGTATGGATAGCCAAATGGCTTTCAGAGATGATTACAACCCCTGAAACTCCGTACGGGCTGAACATATGGAAACATTTTTGTACGATAGTTGCTCCGCATTCCAATGCTGCATCTATCATGTATTTTTCAACTTTATCAATACTGTTCAAAGTATTCGGATCACATTCAAAAAATTCTGCAAGAACGTGTTGTCCTAAATTAATTTCATCAATCTCAGAATTTTTTTCAAACATGTCTAAAGGTGAGTCTGTCAATTTATCTGTTCTCCTTATGTCATAAATGTATATTTCACACTATTACATAATATAATAAAAATTTATTTTTTGTTAGTTTTTTGCGATAAACATTTTTGTTATATTCCTATAACTGTCATAAAGACACTTATAGGTTAATTTTTAAATATTTTATATTGTTAAGTTTTATTAATTCTATATTAAAACCTCTACCTTTGTATTAAAATCAGGGTATGAATAATAAGATTTTAGTCGTTGATGATGATATGGCGATAAATGAATTAATCAAGATTAATTTAGAATTATCGGGTTATAAAGTTGTTCAGGCATTTGACGGTGTGAAGGGTTTTGCGCTTGCTAAACAGGAGCTTCCGTCGCTTGTGGTATTGGATGTCATGATGCCTGAGGTTGACGGGTTTACTGTTGCTAAAAGGATACGACAAAACGATGAAACAAAAAATATTCCTATTATTATGTTGACAGCATTATCTCAACTTAATGATAAAGTGAACGGATTTAATATTGGGGTAGATGATTATTTGGTTAAACCGTTTGAAATTGAAGAACTTTTAGTAAGAGTTCGTGCACTTTTAAAACGTACTAACCAAATTCCCGAATCGGCTTCTACAAGAGATTTATTAACTTTGGGCGAGATTACACTTTTGCCTGAAATGTATTGTGTAAAAATAAGTGATGCTCAAGTAAAATTAACGCCTATTGAGTTTGAGATATTTAATCTTTTGTTTCAAAATCATGGAAATATGGTGTCTTCAGCTAAGCTTTTAAAAGAAATTTGGGGATATTCGCCTGATGATGATATTGAAACAATTAGGGTTCATATAAGACATTTGCGCAGTAAGATTGATAAGATTTCAAACGGTAAAAAGTATATTAAAACAATTTATGGCGGCGGATATAAGTTAGATATTTAAGACTGAGGAGAAAAGAATGAAAAACAGAGTATTAAATAGAATTTCGGGGGGGGTAACTTTTTAAGCTTATTTTCCCGTACGATTTCGGGGTTCACATTGA
>CANOTP010000002.1 GCA_947570135.1 uncultured Candidatus Melainabacteria bacterium
ATAAGTCGTTTTTCTTTGTCGCCGAGCAGAGATAAATTTTCGGTAGGGTGTAGCGTAGCGAACCCGTGAGGTGGAAAAAAGTGTTGAACTTTTCGACAACCCGAAAATCTAAGATAGCGGATTTTGTGTAGTGCACCATGTCACGAAAAACATAAATTAAGCATCTTTATTTTCTTGTTCTCTATACTGGGCAGTACCAGGGAATGCGTCGGAACCTGTACGCATTTTTGTAATCATATATTGCATTTTCGGAATAAGAGTTGACAAGAACAGTGCAGATGTTGCAAATCCTGCTCCCCAGTTAAGCGCATTAAGTTTCAGGTTATTATTAGAAGCTTTGCGCAGCAATTGTAATGTAACTTCTTGAGCATCAGTTTTACGAGCCTTAGATATTATAGATTTCACATAATTCAATAAATCTTTCTTAACCACATCAAGTTCATTTTGGGCAACATATTGGTATTTATCCATAAATGAAGTACCGAATCTGTTTTTAAAGAATTCACGTAAAAATTCAGGATTATTAATATGTCCACCGTTAAGAACATCACGGGCTTGAGCTTCCGTAATAATTGGAACTCCTTTAAGCTGCGGTTGAAGCTGTGACATTTTTTGAGCAAGTTTTTGGTATTTTTTAACTTGTGACGGAATAAATTCGAGTTTTTCAAGTTCTTCATTAAATGCTTTAAGGGAAGTAATTTTCGTACCTTTACCTTTGAATCTTGCAGCAAGGCTTTCAGGAAGTTCAGCGTCACGACCCAGGAAGTCTTCAGCAAATCGTTCAACATTAACTTTATTAGCCTTAATTGATTCAAGGTAATTTTCCATATATCTTGTTGCAAACTCGGCAGATTGAGGATCTAAGCGAGAAGTTATTCCTTTTTGTTCAATTTTATTTAACCACTTGTTCATATTAGACATGTTGAACATGTAGAAATAAATTGAACTGATATCACGGAAACCGATTTCGACTCTTTCGTCATTATTTCTGGCTGAATATGTTCTGCCGCCTGCTGTTCCAACGTCAACCGATAGAAGTTTCCAGTTTCTGTCGCTTTCAAATTTGTTAGCTATAGCAAGGTAATTGATACCGTTGAATGAAACATCTTTTTGTTTCTCATTTTTATCTTTCTTAATAAAATTATCAAAAGTTGGACGTTGAACTTGAACAGCACCATTTTCAGGAACAATATTTACCTCTTTATTTTTGTGGTAAGAGCGGGTAATTGCCTGATTGATTTTCGGAAGAACAAAACCTATAAAAGCATTTGCCAGAACTACACTTGACATAACTTTGACAAACTTAAATTTTGCCATAGTTAATTTAAGAATTTTGTCTCCGTTTTTAGTAGTTTCTTTTGCAAGATAATTATTTAAAGGTCTGCGAACAGTATCACTCCCGATTGCAACATCCTGATTTGGTAACTTATTAATATATTGACCGATTTTTTCAAATAACCAATTAAGTCCCGTTACACCGCCAAGCCAGAAAACCGCACCTGAGAATTCTTCTGTTATTCTTTCACGCGCTTCGTCAAACCCGCCTCTTTTGTATGCTTGCAGGGTTCTACCGCCTTCTACAAAAGCTTCTAATGCAATAACAGGCAAAAAGCCGCCTGATGCCATTTGCTTAACTACATTTCTTGATAACGGTTGATTTATATTTGCTATTGGAATCTTTATCGACATTGTTATTAGCTTTCATTTCTAATAACTATTTAATACTGCTCAAGATATTTTTTTGCCCACTTTATTTTGGTTTTTAATAATTTGTTACAAACAAGGATGCAGAAAATTTCCAAAATTGACAAATTTTGGCGATTTCTCAAATCCGACCTTAGGTGTGTGAAAGTCAGGTCGTGTGCGGGATAGCATACAACCTGACTTGACATCGTTCCACGGAGTTTGCGAGAAAAATAATAATTTTTCCGCAAACTCAAAATTTAAATGTCAAAAAAACGCGCAAGAAAATTTATGTTCATGTTTTACTAGACATGTAATCAAAGGATTTAGTGTGATGATAAACAGAATTAGTGCAAATAATATTAATAATTACCAAAAAGTATCATTCGGACACGGACAAGAAGCACCAAATACCCTGACAAGAAAACAAAAAGCGGTAATCTTGGCATCATCTGCTGCCGGTATGACACCTGTTTTAATGGCACTGGCAAAACACAAAGGTTTTTCACTTAATCCTGTAAAGATTTTTAAAACCCCGATAAAAGATTGGGCACTATTTAAATACGCCCCAAAAGAAAAAGCAATACAATTCGAAGCTCCGCAAATCCTTGCACTTGCAACAGGTTCTGTAGCAGGAGGATTTGCAGGCGGATGTATTGTTGATAAAGAAAATATCAAAGCTAAAAAACGCGAAGTTTTAAGCCAATTATTAGGTAATGTATCAGTTCCCGTAGGTTGTGTAGCTTCAGGAGCTATGCTTTATGATAAATACGCCAATAAGATTGAAGGTGCAATGCCACAATTAAAAAGCACTAAAAAGGCGGCAAAAGTATTTAATAAAGTATTGCAAAAAGTTCCAAACGCCGCAACAACATTAGGTTTGTTAGGTGTAGGTATTTACTTGGGTAACAAGGTTTCAAATTTTATAAATGAAAAACTGTATCATAAAAAAGTAGAACGAAACATTCGTCCAAGCGATTTTGCACCGCACGTAGATGATGTTTGTATGGCAACATCAATGATGAATAAAGATTCATTATTTGGTTCAAAACTTGGCAGAATTATTCCGCTTGCACTTTTAGTTCCGGGATATGAAACAGGAATCGCTCAAAAACATCATAATGTAAACAATTCTTAACCGAAATTTTCATTATATTTCTAATTGTAAACACCTTTAAAACATTTCATTCTAAGGATTGAGAAATTTATTTTTTTCGCATTTTTTCAAAGTAAAAGTGTTGATATTACACGTTTTGAACCCGATTTCAAACGTAAAGTTTTGTTAAAATTACTACTTATTTAGTAAATTTTCATGACATTTTTACCGTTACATGATGTATAATATATATGGAAGATATATTTAACCCAAAATCGCGTTTATCAGACCTAGAATATTTTGTATAATCAAAATAGAAAGGCAGCGAATATATGAGCAACCTACAATTTCAAAATGACTTAGACAGATTAGTTGAGATTATGCCTCCACGGATTAAGCAGCACATCTCATACGAAGAAATGGAAGATGTGATAGAAATCGTTCTTGATATCGGACGTCCACCTGAGATTAGGCATGCGAACGGCAAGATAGAATACCTCAGTTCTTCAGACATAAATTATGATGATATTGAGTATATTACATCCCGTGTTCAAGAATTTACATCTGACAACCGTTCAGGAATCCCCGGGACTTTGCACAGAATCAGTGCAATCCGCAACAGACAAGGTAAAGTTGTAGGTCTTACTTGCAGAATCGGTCGTGTGGTTACTGGAACAATTGCTTGTATAAAAGATATTTGTCTGCAAAATAAAAGTATATTATTTCTTGGCAGACCCGGAGTCGGTAAAACAACCAAGTTAAGAGAAATTTCAAGACTTGTAGCTGATGAGTTAGGTAAAAGAGTTGTAATTGTTGATACGTCAAACGAAATTGCAGGCGACGGAGATTCGCCGCACCCTGCTGTCGGTCATGCCAGAAGAATGCAGGTCAGACAACCTGAGTATCAAAAAGATATTATGATTGAAGCTGTTGAAAACCATACCCCTGAAGTTATTGTGGTTGACGAAATCGGAACGGAAGCCGAAGCTCAAGCCGCAAGAACAATTGCAGAACGCGGGGTTATGTTGATTGCAACAGCTCACGGTAACAGTTTAGAAAGTTTAATAAAAAACCCGACATTATCAGATTTAGTCGGCGGTATTCAATCTGTAACATTGGGGGATGACGAGGCTAAACGCCGCTCCTCACAGAAAACGGTATTAGAAAGAGAGAAACAGCCGACTTTCGATATAGTAATAGAAATTTTAGACAGAAACACGCTTGCTGTCTACAAAAACACCTCCGAAGCAGTAGATTATATTTTGCGCGGTTGGCCAATCAGACCTGAATTACGGAAAGTTGACAAGACTTATGAATTTTCGGGAACTGACACATTACCTCAAAAAACGCCAACCGTGCTCGATAAAATAAATGCGCTTGACGAAAAAATCGAACATCCTGAAAGTTTGAAATTCAGCTTCTCAAGACAAAAATATGTTGAAGAAGTTAAAAAGTTCAAAAAGATTTACCTTTACGCGGTATCAAGAAGTATCGCGGAAAAAGTTATTGAGCGACTTGACTTGAACGCTGAAATCACAAGGAATTTAGACGACGCAGATATCGTAATCGCGCACAAAAACTTTGTTAAAGGCGGCGCAAAAGTTTTAAGTACGGCAGAAGAAAACCGACTTCAAATCTTCTATGTCAAGACAAACTCAATGGCACAAATCCAAAAGGTTATAAAAGAAGCTTTGGATATTGCGGAACTTAACGAGCGCCAAACATTTTACGATATAACCGAAAAAGCACTTGATGAAGCAAAAACCGCAATCGAGCAAATCCTGGCAGGCGCAACGGATGTTGAACTGAAACCTCAAAGCACACAGATTAGAAAGTTACAGCACGAACTTGTAGAACAGCACAACTTAGAAAGCAAGTCTGTCGGTGAAGGCGAAAGCAGACACCTACGAATCGTCGGCGGCAAGGATTACGACCAAAAACTCGGATAAAAGTATTTTTACCTCAAATCAGGGAAGAAATATCTTACACCGTCATCTGAACGCCACCTGACATAACCTGTTTTCGGGGTTTTGTCCAAATCCATTACACTGACCAGTGCCCAGTTTCCACGAATTACGTTCAGGTTAATCTTTTTCGGATAATTCATGGTTGATATGGTCTTGGCACTGTCTTCGGTTGTTGCTTTTATGTCTTTACAAAATTCAGGTGTACTTTTCAATAGCACAAGCCCGTATTTTTTGCCGTAAGTATTATAAAAATTTATCCACGTCATAAATTTGTACGGATCATCACGCTTTATCCAGCCTGTTAAGCCTTTTGAGCTGTCATAAACAACCTCAATCCACTCATCCGTGTAATCAACCACACTGACAAGCGCCAGAGATTTTTTCTCCAAAAACACCGTAAAAAACTTCTCAAACCCGATTTCTTCGGGAAAAAACTCGTCATTATTCCACCTTACGCGATACAGAACCTGTGAGTCTTCACTCGGTTCTTTATAGATTCTCACATCATCACCAACCTGATAAAGCCCGATTGTATTAACGGTATTTAGCGCAGGTCTTACGGGAATCACGTCTTTTGCCCAAACGCCCGAACCTATAAAACACATAAGTACGAATAATAACAGTTTTTTTAGCATAAATTACTCCCTGAATGAAATTTGAGCATAAGTTTTTTGTAATTTTTCTCTAACAGATGTCATTTGTTGTTCAATAATTTCATCAGTCAAAGTTGCGTTTTCATCCTGCATTTTTATTCTGAAAGCAACACTTTTGAACCCTTCTTCAACGTGTTCGCCTTGGTATACGTCAAAGATTTCAGAGCCTTTGAAGATATTTTGCTTCACAGAACCTTTGATAACCTTTTGAATTTCATCGCAAGAAACAGTGTCGTTAATGATAAATGCGATATCACGTCTTACCTCAGGATATTGAGGAAGGTGCTTAAAGCGCGGAACTGTTTCTTTTACTGCTGAAATAACCTCGTCTAAATCAACCTTAAACAAAAACGCTTCCTGATTAAGTTTCAACTTATCGCGTAATGTCGGATGTAACTGCCCGAAATATCCGATTGGCTGAGGTTTCTTACCTAAAAGCATTATAACGGCTGTTCTATACGGGTGGAAGATTTTATGGGTTTTTGCAAGTTCTGTTTCTTCAAACGGAACAACCTTAATACGTCTTGTAATTCCCAAATCTTCAAGCATATTTTCAACAATACCTTTAACAGTAAAGAAATCCGATTGGGTTTTAACCTGCCATTTTGAGTTTTGAACCTCGCCTGTCAAAATGCCTTCCAATACAAGAGTTTCTTTAACACCTGAGCTTTTCTCATCAGCCTGCGCAAACTTCAAATAAGTTCTACCGATTTCGTAAGCCCAGAAGTTCTTTTGACCGTTGTCAAAGTTGTATTTCATACAGTTTAGAGCACTCGCAGCCAGTGTCTGACGAAGCATTGAGTATTCTTCACTTGCTGCGTTTGCAACTTTTACGGCATTCTCATCATCATAAGGAATATTGAATCTGTCAAGTAATGATTTACCGATTAAAGAACTTGTCTGAATTTCGTTTAAGCCTGCTGACAGCATCAATTGATGAACTCTTCTGATAACCTTTTCACCTAAAGTAATAACAGGAGTTTGTGATTTATCCGGCAGAGTCGGTGCAATCTTATCATAACCGTTGATTCTTGCGATTTCTTCGATTAAATCTATTTCTCTTGTAACATCGTAAGCTCTGAAACTCGGTACCGCAAATTTAGCTGCTGCTGCGTTTCCGCCCAATTTTTCAAATCCTAAATTTTCTAAGATATTATCGCATCTGTCAGAAGAAATTTCACAGCCTAAAATTCTTTTAACCTGATTGTAGCGAAGAGTAATTTCAAGCGGTTCAAGCTTATTTTCGCCGTCTTCAACCATTCCGACAACTTCTGCGTCCGCATACTCAACAAGTAACTGCATAGCACGCATCAAGGCAGGTTTTACAGCTTCGATATCAATTCCGCGCTCAAACCTTGCACTTGCTTCACTTCTATAACCCGCACTTCTTGCAGATTTTCTGTTGGATACAGGTGTGAAATATGCTGCTTCTAACGCAATTGATGTTGTATTATCATCAATTTCAGAGTTAGCTCCGCCAAATACACCGCCTAAACATACACCTTCTTTTTCTGTTGCAATTAAAACCGAATCCGTTGTCAATGTTCTTTCTACACCGTCTAAAGTGACAAGCTTTTCGCCTTCTTGAGCGCGTCTTACACATAAATATCCGTTTAATTTATCCAAATCAAACGCATGCAGCGGACATCCGTATTCAAGCATTACGTAATTTGTAATATCGACAACGTTATTTATTGCACGAACGCCTGATGCTGTAAGTCTTTTTTGCATCCAATCAGGAGAAGATTTAATTTTAATATTTTTCAAAACCCCGATTGAATAGTATTTACAAACATCTTTATCTTTAATTTCAACCTTAAACTTATCTGTTGATAAGTCTTTTGTGCATTCGATTTTATTAAATTTTAACGGAGTGTTGAATAATGAACTTAATTCTCTTGCAACTCCGACAACAGACATCTGATCACCTCTGTTAGCAGTCGGCGCAACATCAATTACGGTATCTTTTTCAAACCCTAAAACGTCTTTAACATCTTCACCCAACCCTACATTTGGGAAAATTCTGTTCAAAATCAAAATACCGTCTTCATCCTGGTATCCGCGCTCAGAAACACCTAATTCATCAGCAGAACAAAGCATTCCCTGTGATTCGACCCCGCGAATAACGGCAGGTGTTAAAGTAAACATATCACCTGTTTTTCGGTCCAACACTTGAGAACCCACACTTGCATAAGGAACAACTTGCCCTTCTTGAATGTTTTGCGCACCGCACACAACCGTTTTTAACCCTGAACCCGTATTAACCGTTACAAGATGAAGTTTTTCAGAGTTTGGGTGAGCGTCGATTTTTTCGATTTTTACGGTTTTTATATTAGTAAACATAGGTTTAACATCTTCTACAGCCTCAACCTCAAGCCCGCTCATTGTAAGCTCATGCGCTATATGTTCAGCGTCTGTGTTTGATAAATCAACCATTTCGTTTAACCAATTTAAAGATACTTTCATTTATTTTTCCCTCATAATATATATTTTAATTATGAAATTATATTAGTACAAAAGAACTTTCGTGTAAATGTCCTATAAATAAAGGATATCTTGCAAATATATTTTAGGTTATCATAATATTATGGATAGTTATGACTGCAATAATGAGGATAAAGAGTTAAAATTGGTAGGGTTAGAGCTGATGTTTTTAACCCCCGAAAAATGCACATCTTCAGACGGAATTACAGCTGTTGAACTGTCAAAGCGGGTTAACCTACCCGCTGAAACCGTTAAAAAAAAGCTTAACATCCTCAAAAGCAAAGATATCGTGAAAGTGAAAGGCATTAACCCGAAATACTGGAAGTTTAACGAATATAATTTCCAAAGAATGGATGAAGATGATAATATCTATAGACTGTTATGCAGTTTTGACGATGTAGATTTTGACAAATATTTTTCATACTAATCCATTTATGTTATTATAAATATAAGTTCAGGAGAGAGAAACAAAGACATGACAACAAGTACAAACCAATTCTTAAAACCTATAACAACAAAGATTAATTCAAACGGGAATATTGAAATCGGCGGTTGTGATTTGGTTGAACTTGCAAAAAAATACGGCACACCACTGTATGTATTGGACGAAAAAACTATCCGCTCAATTTGTAAAGATTACAAAAAATCATTCGAAAAATACCCGAAAATCCGTTTTATGTATGCATCAAAAGCTCTTTGCACAAGTGCTGTTGCAAGGATTTTAGATGATGAAGGTTTTGGGTTTGACACGGTATCCGCAGGCGAAATCTACACCGTATATAAATCAGGTGTTGATATGAAACATGTTCTTTTTAACGGAAGCAACAAAGGTTACGAAGAACTTGAATTAGCCGTAAAACTTGGTGTAGGCAGAATTTCTGTTGATAATTTTCTTGAACTTGACATATTAAATGAAGTTGCACAAAAAGCCAATCAAACAGCAGATATTTTGTTAAGAGTAACCCCGGGAATTGAATGCCATACCCACGAATACATCAAAACAGGACATCTTGATTCAAAATTCGGATTTGACCTAACCCAAATTGATGAAGCACTTGACCTTATCTTTAACAAATATAAGAACCTTCAACTTCACGGTCTACATGCTCATATCGGTTCTCAAATCTTTGAAACAAGTATATATCCTGATGAAATCGATATACTTGCCCGTGAAATTTCAAGAATTAATTACACATATAATGTTAAGTTAAACGAAATCAATATTGGCGGAGGAATCGGCGTAAAATATACCGAAAATGATTTACCGCCTTCAACATACGAAATCGGACAACTTGTGATTGAAAAATTAACCGAAGCAATAAATAAATATAATATCGAACCTCCGACAATAATAATGGAACCCGGCAGAAGTATAATTTCAACAGCAGGAGTAACATTATATACCGTCGGCAGTACAAAACAAATTCCTTATGGTACAAAATACGTTGCAATAGACGGCGGAATGGCAGATAATCCGCGTCCTTCAATGTATCAAGCCGAATACAGTGCAGAAATTGCAAACAAAAAAGAGACAGATAAAGTTGAAAAAATTACAATAGCAGGCAGATACTGCGAATCAGGCGATGTTTTAATAAAACATATTGAAATGCCGAAACTTGAAAAAGGTGACATCCTTTGTATTTACAATACTGGAGCATATAACTACTCAATGTCTTCTAATTATAACCGAGTTCAAAGACCTGCAATGGTTCTTGTCAACGAAGGTGAATCTGAAATTATTATAAAAAGAGAAAATCTTGATGATTTGATTGCGCACGATATAATTCCTGACAGGTTGAAAAAATGATAGATGAAATTTTAATTTTATTGCAAAACTTAATAGGCAGTTGGCATATTTATATTAAAGATACTTTCGGCTGGAAAAATATCTTTGAAGTATGTATTATTGCCGCTATTTTAATCGTTTTTTACAGGAAATTTATTAAAAATACACACTCTGAAAAATTTGTTAAAGGCGCATTTGTACTTGTAATTTTATGGATTATAAGTGAGATTCTGGTTGCCGTTGATTTAAATATCTTAGGCGTATTCCTGCGCTCAATTGTAACTCTTGTTGCTCTGAGTTTAATCGTAATCTTCCAGCCTGAATTGAGAAGATTTTTAGGTTATCTCGGACAAATCGATTTTTTTAAACGTCTTTTTGAAAACGACAAGAAAAAAGAGGCTGATAAAACAATTGACGTTATTAAAGAAATTATAGAAGCAGTAAAATATCTTTCAAAATCACATACAGGTGCTCTAATCGTATTCCAAAACGACTTAAGCAACACCTACCACGATGTCGGAACAATACTAAATGCCGACGTTTCAACAGAACTTTTACTGACAATATTCCACGTAAATACCCCGCTTCACGATGGTGCGGTTGTAATAAGCGGAACAAAAATTATATCAGCAGGTGTTCTTTTACCGCTAACTGATGACCCGAAATTAAGTTGGAAATACGGAACCCGCCACAGAGCAGCTATCGGAATGACAGAATCAAGTAACGCAGCTTGCCTTGTAGTTTCTGAGGAAACAGGAGATGTTTCGGTTACATTGGACGGAACACTGAAAAAATACGATGATATCCCGACTTTAAAAGCCGATTTGGAAAACATTTTAGGATACAAAAAAACAAAAGAAACAGAGAAAAAATCCATTTTTAACCTGGAAAACCTCATCACAATTAAAAAGGACAGGAAATAACAATTATGCAAAAAGAATTTTTGCTCAAACTTTTTAAAAATTTAATATTCATGACGCTTGGTGCTATAATCGCAGGCTTTGCTCTGGAAGCTTTTTTGGTTCCGCATGAAGTAATCGACGGCGGAATTATCGGTATTTCAATGATTATAAGTCATATTACAAAATGGAACTTGGGACTGCTGATTATACTTTTAAACCTACCGTTTATTTTACTTGCGTTCAAAAAAATGGGGGCACTTTTTGTAATCCTTACAGCTTATGCAAACATAATTCTTGCATTGTCATTAAACTTTTTTCACAGCTATAAAGTCACGGATGACATCTTATTATCAACCGTTTTTGGCGGTATAGTTCTTGGAACAGGAGTTGGATTAATCCTCAAAAACGAAGCTTCTTTAGACGGAACGGAAATTTTATCGCTATTGGTTTCTAAAAAATTCGGATTTTCTGTCGGTGAGTTTATCATGGGAATAAACTTGTTTATTTATTTGGTGGCAGGAAAAGTTTTCGGCTGGGAAAGTGCTATGTATTCAATCCTGACATACTTTATAGCCTCAAAAGTTATTGATATTGTAATGGAAGGTATGAACAGTTCAAAATCAGTAAGAATAATAAGCGACAACACCCGCGAAATAGGCAATGCTTTAATTGAAAAACTTGACATAAGTGTTACATATCTGAAAGGTGTCGGCGGATACTCCGGACTTGAAAAAGATATCATTTACTGCGTAATTTCAAGACTTGAATTGCCGAAAATGATTGAAATAGCAAAAGAAATCGACCCGAATGCTTTTGTATCGGTTGTAGATGTTCACGAAACTTACGGCGGAAGATTCAGAAAAAAAGTTGATAAAATTTAAAAAATAATATATACTTGATTTAAAGAAAGAGAGAAATAAGGATAGATAAATTATGGCAAAACACAGTGATACGGTTCCAATAGAAGTAACAATTCTGACAGCAGATCATGATATTAAAGGTGTTGTTCACGTTTCAAAATACACAAACACAAATCGTGAATTAACAGATTTGTTAAACGATAAAGAAAGACGCTTTCTTGCCGTAACAAACGCTGAAATTTATCCTCGCACAGGTAACACTTCACCAAGAAGATATAATTTCTTAGAAATCCACATGGATTATGTACTTATGGTTCACCCTACAAGTCAAGCCGTGTTTAAAGATTCAGGTAAAACTCAGGAAGATATTGCAAGATTCAGAGATTTAAGACTGAAACTTAACCAAACAAAACCATTCTAGGGGGTAAATATTGTCATTCCGTACCTGACACGGAATCTGTTAATATTGATTTTTCCCGCAAGGAGTTTTTATTATCACTGATAGATGCTGAATCAAGTTCAGCAGGACAGATTTACATCTTGAAATATGTCCAAAAAAGTTGTATAATTTGTATATACACAAAAAACAGGATTTTAAGAGTATGAAAAAAGCCCTTACTATAGGTGAACTTTTAGTGACAATGGCAATTATCGGAGTAATCGCGGTTCTTGTTTTGCCAAGTTTTTTGAAAGATTATCATAATAAACTTTACGTTACACGGCTGAAAAAGGTTTACGAAATGGTTGAAATAGCCATAAACCAGGCATGTATAGATAATAACGTATCATATTTTTATCAAACACCGTATGGACAATTTGTTACCGGTGGAGGAAATCAACAAGCTTTTGTTGATAAATACTTCAAAAAAGCTCATAGCACAGGAGTTAATCCTTTTTCTGCTGCTTATAAAAATTTAAATGGCTCGGCTGCAATATCTCCAAGTAACTTGATAAACAGCGGTTGGGCAAAACTTCAAGGCGGAGAAGCTATACACTTTTTCTGTAGTTGGTCAAAACGTTGTGTAATAAGAGTTGATATAAATTCAACAGATGGACCAAATATTATGGGAAGAGATTTTTTCACAATTGCAGTTGATACACATACAAATAAATTAGGCGGAATATATAATAGCACAGGTGCTACTTATAAACCTGAAAATTGCGGATCCGAGGATTACGGTTACGGCTGCTTAGAACGACTGATTCAAGACAACTGGGAAATGAAATATTAAGGAAGGATTTATATAATGAAACACGGCTTTACTTTATCTGAAATTTTAATAACACTGGGCATTGTCGGAGTTGTTGCGGTTTTAACTGTTCCGTCGGTTATGAAAAACTACAGAAACAGAATGTATGTAGCTCAACTTCAAAAAATCTACGCTCAAATTAATGATGCAGCCCAAGCAATTATGAATGATGAACATGTTGACAATTTCTATGAAACATCAGCTATATCCAAAAATGTCTGCACAACATCGGGTGAAGGTTCAGACAAAAAAACAACCTGTACAACAGCAGGAAATGAATACTTTTTAACAACTTATTTTAAAACCATTAAAAAAAATTGTGCTATAGGCAATAACAAATGTGTAGGAACATCATATACAAATCTTAACGGTACAAATGTCGGCTCAACAGGCAATTATTGCATACAAACAGTTAATGGTGCAACCGTTTGCAGTTCTTATAATCCGAATAATTCGGTACTAAGTATTACGGTAGATGTTAATGGTCCTGCAGAGCCAAATATTGCAGGACGTGACCTGTTTGCTATGGATATAAAAACAGATGCCTCTATATCTGATTTTAACAGCGGGTCAAATCAACCACAAGTACCAGGTGCAAGTGCAGCAACTTGTGGTATAGGTGACGAAAGTGTTAATAATGCTGCAGCAGGCTGCTTGACCTCTATTATTGAAGCAGGCTGGAAAATGGAATACTAGAGGTAAAAATGATGAAAAAAGCCTTTACACTATCAGAAGTTTTAATAACATTAAGCATAATCGGTGTTGTTGCGGCACTAACAATCCCAACTGTTGTTAAAAACTACCGTTACAAAATGTATGCATCTCAGCTTCAAAAAACATATTCTCAACTTCAAACTGCCACAAAATCAGTTATGGAAGATGAGATGACAAATAATTTTTACCAAACAACAGCAGGAGTTAAAAACGCCCCCGGTGATTGCTCAAAAGGTCCATGCTATTTTGCTAAAAAATATTTAAAAACAGCTATGGAAGATTGCGGTTATACAAGCAGTAAAAAATGTGTTGCAGATAATTATGTAACTTTAAACGGTACAAGGGCAGGTCGTCTTATTCCAAACGTGAATACTACATATTGTATTCAAACTATCAATGGTGCAACCGTTTGTTTTATGAATAATGAATGGACAAATTCCCGTACAAGAATTACAATTGACGTAAACGGTCCTGAACCTCCAAATACTGTAGGGTTAGATGCTTTTATAATGAATATTAACACAGACGGAACTTTTTATGATTGGGGTGAGCCTGAGGATTGTGGTAATGGAACATCGACAATAGAAGACATTTGCAGTCATGCTCCGGGTTGCTTAAATAAAGTTATTAAAAATAATTGGGTAATTAAAGACTAAAACATTTGCGTTAGTTTTTTGTTTAATATAGAATACATTTATAAAAAGTGATATTTATAAAGGAGATTCTATTATGTCAAGAAAACCAATTATTGCAGGAAACTGGAAAATGAACCTTCTTCAAAGTGAGTCAAAAGCACTGTTTGAAGGTATCAAATCATTTGTATCAAACTACAGTGCAACACAACTTCCTACAGTTGTAATTGCTCCTGTATTTACATCATTAAACCAAGTATCATCAATCGCTTGTGATTGTGGATGCGAAGGTACAAGATTATCAGTTGCGGGTCAAAACTGCCATTGGGAATCATCAGGCGCTTTTACAGGTGAAATTTCTGTTGAAATGTTAAAAGATGCAGGATGTTCTTATGTTATCATCGGTCACTCTGAAAGAAGACAATACTTCTCAGAAACAGATGAAATGATTAACAAAAAAGCTAAAGCTATTTTAGCCGGCGGATTAATCCCAATCATCTGCTGCGGTGAATCTTTAGAACAAAGAGAATCAGGTGTAACAGATTCTTGGATTGCATCACAAATCAGAGCTGCGTTATCAGACATCTCATCAGAAGATGTAGCAAAATCAGTTATCGCATACGAACCAATCTGGGCAATCGGTACAGGTAAATCTTGCGACGCTGAAGAAGCAAACCGTGTAATCAAAATGATTAGAGGCGTTGTTGCTGAAGTTGCAGGAAGTTCTGCCGCTGATTCTATCAGAATCCTTTACGGCGGTTCTGTAAAACCTTCAACAATCGAAGAACAAATGTCAAAATCAGACATCGACGGTGCTTTAATCGGCGGAGCTTCACTAAAAGCAGAAAGCTTTAACGAAATCATTGAAAAAACAATGAAAGTTGCTGTTTAATATAAAAAATTTGATTGACAATCGAAAAAAGACCCGAATTTTCAATTCGGGTCTTTTTATTGTAAGATTTAACTATGAACATAACAGCAGGAAAATACAAAGGACAAAAAATTACGGCTCCTGATAAAAATATAACCCGTCCTACGCTTTCAAAGGTTAGAATGAGTGTGTTTAATACCTTACAAGCTATTGTTGATTTTGAAGGTGCAAGTTTTCTTGACATGTACGCAGGCTCGGGAATTATGGGACTTGAAGCCTTATCTCGAGGGTTTTCAAAAGTTGTTTCCATTGAAAAAAACAAAAAAGTTTATAATGTTATTAAATCTAACTTCAAAAAATACGAAAAAGATAACGATTTAAAACTTATCTTAGGTGACAGTTTAAAAATTTGCGAAAAAATAAATGAAAAATTTAATATTATCTATATTGATCCGCCGTATTTTTCAGGGATTTATGAGGCAAGCCTCTGCGCTGTTTCTAATATTGCAAACGGAATAATAATACTTGAACACGTTACAGAAGTTGATTTATCAAACTATAATGTGCTCAAACAAAAAAAGTACGGCGATAAATTTATTACGTTTATTATAAAAGACAAAGAAAAAAGGCGCTGAAAAGTATTCAGCACCCAAGATTGATTATGATGGATGATTCGATTTTATTTTCCCCTAAAAATTTATTCCCCAATCGGTTTGAAGTATAATTTTGTTTTTGTTTTTCCCGTGTGTTTTAAATATCCCTTACATATATATAAACAATTTTTCTTATTAAAAATTGCCATAATTATTATATATTACTTAACATTTGTTAACATTTCAGCAGAACCTGCACTATGAACTGCATTTACAAGTGAATTAAATAAAAACGGATGAATTTTACCCGAATTAACTTCGCTGCGAATTATTGTTAACGCTTTTTCAGGAGAATACTCTTCTTTATAAACACGTTTTTCGGTTAATGCCGCATATTTATCGGCAAGATTCAGCACCTGCAAGTTAATATCAGGGACAAATCCGTTTTTATTAGAAATATTGTGATGATTTCTGACCAAATTCAAAACATCCTCATCAACCCCTGAGTTTTTCAAAAGCTGATACCCGAGTTCTGAATGTAAATCCATAATCTTATGTTCATCGGATGTTAATGAACTGTTTTTGTTCAACACCTCGGTCGGAATAAGAACTTTACCGAAATCATGCAGCAATGCACCTTCTTTTAAAGTTTTAATATTAACTTTTTGTTTTAGAGCAGGAGGAAGATTTTTTACAATATCCGCTGCAACATTCTGAGTATCCTGACAGTGACCGTTTTTCAGTTCTTGCAGTTCTTTCATATTCAAACGCACAGGAATATTATGTTCTGATAAAATCTTCTTCACCTCAGGATTAGACGAAATCATCTTACGAACTTCCGTTTCATCAAAAAATCTCGTAACAGAATTGTTTTGGAAAGCGTCTTTTATAAGGTTTTGCCCAAAATTAACTTTCCCGTTACTTCTGCTATTAAATTGTATATTTGAAACGAACGGCATTAAGCGCAGTCCGTTGTTAATCGTATTGATTTCCACCAACTAACCACACACCAAATTAATCTACTACTACTTATTCTTATAAAGTATTTTTTTTAGTAGAAATTGCGTAAAATTAAAAATTTGTAAAAAAAGTTAATATAAACTTTTTCACGTGTTAAAATAATTTTGTTATGAAAGAAATAAAAAATATACTAATCTGCGGAATAGGCGCCGTGGGAGCAATTTACGCCAACAAGATTCACGAATATGACAGCAAAGCTTTAAAAGTTTTAGTCGATAAAAAAAGACTTGAAAATTACAAAAAAAATCCTAAAACATTTAACGGAAAGGTTTTGGATTTTGATTACATTTTGCCTGAAATTTCTGATTATAAAGCTGATTTAATCATCATTGCCACAAAATTTGACGGACTTTGTGATGTTGTTAAAAATATTAAAAACTTTGTAAAAGAAGACACAATAATTATGTCACTGTTAAACGGAGTTACAAGTGAAGAAATTATCGCAAGAAAATATGGTTGGAATCATACGCTGATTTCATATTTTATCGGACACAGCGCAATGCGGAGCAACAATGTAATTACACATGACGGAACAGGTGATATAGTTTTCGGGATTAATCCTGCAATGGGAACCGCCCCTGAGGATATTGAAACGGTCAAAAACTTTTTTAATAAAGTAGGAATAGCATATAGAACCCCTGATGATATGATGCGGGCTTATTGGCTAAAATTTATGCTGAATGTTTCGGCAAATCAATTGTCTGCAATTATGCGCCTGACTTTTGGGGATATGCAATCTAACCCGAAATCTATAGAACTTTTGCAAAAAATTATGGATGAAGTTTTACAAATCGCAAAAGCCGAAGGAGTTCAAAATACCGACACAATGATAGAAGAGGCTATGGTCGGGTTTAACGGTATGATACCTGAGGGGAAAACCTCAATGCTGCAAGACGTTGAAGCAGGCAGAAAAACAGAGGTTGAGATGTTTGCGGGAACAATTATCGAGCTTGGCAAAAAACACAACATACCGACTCCTTATAACCTTGTTATGAAGGATATGATTGAGTCAATCAAACGGTAATAATTGTTTTTATGTTATACTTTAACTTGAGGATAAATGGAGTAAAATAAAATATGAAAGAAAGTTATTTTCCACAAGAAATAGAAAAAAAATGGCAAAGAGTTTGGGAAGAAACTAAGGCATTCAAGACTTTAGATGAATCCGACAAACCTAAATATTACGCGCTTTCAATGTTCCCGTATCCGTCCGGAAAACTTCACATGGGACATGTCAGAAACTATACAATTACTGATGTTATTGCAAGGTTTAAAAAAGCAAACGGGTTTAACGTTTTACACCCGATAGGCTGGGACAGTTTTGGACTTCCTGCCGAAAACGCGGCAATGAAACATAACGCAGACCCTGAAACCTGGACAGATGAAAACATTGCATATATGACAAAACAGTTAAAAATGTTAGGTCTTTCTTACGATTGGGACAGAGAAGTTACAACCTGCAAACCTGATTATTACAAATGGACTCAGTGGTTGTTCTTACAATTATACAAAAAAGGCTTGGTATACAAAAAAGAAGCAGCCGTAAACTGGTGTGACGAGTGCGGAACAGTACTTGCAAACGAACAGGTAATCGACGGCAAATGCTGGAGATGCGACAGCGTTGTTGAGAAAAAATACTTATCTCAATGGTTTATAAAAATTACCGACTATGCAGACGTATTGTTAGAAGACCTTGATAAACTGACAGGTTGGGGCGATAACGTAAAAACAATGCAGGCAAACTGGATTGGCAAATCAAAAGGTGCAATCTTTAAATTCCCTGTAGTTGATGCTCCAAACGGTGAAGAAATGTATGTTCCGGTTTACACAACAAGACCTGACACGGTATTTGGTATAACTTATCTTGTTGTAGCACCTGAATACAAAGATATAGAAAAACTTACAACATCTGAAAATAAAGAGGCTGTTGAAGAATACAGAGCAAACGCCCGCAAAATGACAGAAATCGAAAGACTTTCAACAGACCGCGTAAAAACAGGTGTTCCGTTAGGAACCCATTGCCGTAACCCGTTTAACGGCGAAGTTTTCCCACTTTGGACAGCGGATTATGCACTTGTTGAATACGGAACAGGTGCCGTAATGGCAGTTCCGACACACGATGAACGTGACTTTGATTTTGCTAAAAAATACAATATGCCGATGAAAGTTGTAATCGAAAACCCTGAAAACCCAAGCGACTGCAAAGACAGCGCTTACACAGAACCGGGGGTTCTTGTAAATTCGGGCGAATTTAACGGAATGAAAAACAACGAAGCTAAAAAAGCTATCACAAAATGGGCTGTTGATAAAGGTTTTGGTGAATTTAAGACCCAATACAGACTTCGCGACTGGTTAATCTCTCGTCAAAGATACTGGGGAGCCCCGATTCCTGTTGTATATTGTGACAAGTGCGGCATTCAGCCTGTTCCTGAAGACCAGTTGCCTGTAATGCTTCCAAAAGACGTTGATTTTTCTGTTGCAGGTAAATCCCCGATTACAACATCAAAAACATTTAAAGATACTGTATGTCCAATCTGCGGCGGACACGCAACCCGTGAAACCGACACAATGGACACATTTATGTGTTCAAGCTGGTATTACTTAAGATATGCTGATGCAAGAAATTCAGAAAAATGTTTCGACAGAGATACAGTTAATCACTGGTTACCTGTTGACCAATACGTCGGCGGTATTGAACACGCCATTCTTCACCTGTTATATTCAAGATTTTTCACAAAAGCATTACGTGATTGCGGACTCTTAGACTTTGATGAACCGTTTAAAAACCTCCTAACTCAAGGTATGGTATTAAAAGACGGTGCTAAAATGTCAAAATCTAAAGGCAACACCGTTGACCCTGACGAAATCTTTGAAAACTACGGAGCTGATACGGCAAGATTATTTATCCTGTCAGATTCACCTCCTGCAAGAGATTTTGACTGGTCAGACGCAGGTGTTGAAGGCTGCTACAAATTCTTAAACAGAGTTTGGCGCCTGATTTCAACAAACGCAGATAATATCACACTTGATTACAAATTGAACTTCCCGCTTGCTAAAGAAAACGATGATTTAATCAGAACGGTTCATATTGCAATCAAAGGCATTACAAATGATATATCTAACGACTTCCAATTCAACACAGTAATCTCTAAATACAGAGAATTGACTAACGCAATATATGATTGGCAGTCTAAGAAATCTGACCTTAACGAAGAAGACAAGAATGTCTTGAGTTTTGCAATCGTGTCATTAATGAAACTTATGTCACCTGTTGCGGTTCACCTAACAGAAGAAGCTTGGAGTGAATTAGGCGGAATCGGTTCAATTCACGAACAGCCATGGTGCGAGTGGGACGAAAACCTTGCAAAATCAAGTTCAATAACCTTAGTTGTACAAGTTAACGGAAAAGTTAAAGATAAAATTGAAGTTGATGCAGGATTAAATCAAGATGAAATGAAACAAACAGCACTTGACAGTCCTAAAATTAAATCTCAAATCGAAGGTAAAATGGTTGTCAAAACAATAGTTGTACCGGGTAAACTTGTCAACATTGTAGTTAAATAAAATAAAAAAGACCTTGGGAAAAATCCCAAGGCCTTTTAAATTTTGAAATATGCTAAAAATCTTTTCTTCACATTTTCAAAAAAAGATGTTTTAGCTTTTACATCATATTCAATCGGCGGATAAAACATCGGCATAATTTTAAAATCTAAATTTGTTGCTTTTTTTCTTTTTCTTACAAAAGAATCCATTTTTCTGTCTATGGAAGGGCGACCAGTATTCATGCCGTATTTTCTATAAAAAATATGAGGAACTTGCTCAGAATTATACAAACTGCCTGCCTCCAAATGAAACCGTCCGCCTAATCCCATTTCTTGACTATATTGTCTTGCAATATCAAGCAGCATCGTTCCCAAGCCTTTGCCACTATTTTCGCCGGTATTTAAATATGAAATAAACAATGATTGAACCCAACCCATATCTTTTCGATAAACTTCTTCAGGATTACAATACATTACAGCTCTTTCAGACTGATTATTTCTTGATAATATCAAAAAACACTCTTCCTGTCTAAAACAATGTTTATTATGTTTTTGATACACCAAATATTTTAACGGACTTACTTTATGTTGAATAGTTTTTGCTATCATAATCTTATTAAATCACAGCAAAAAATTTTTTGCTGTTTTCTATTCACCCTGAAACCAATTTTCAGGCAGTTCATTTATAACAAGTCCCATAAATTCTTCAGGAGTTTTATAAAACGCTTTGGCATTAATACAAACTCGGTTATTACATATATATTCTACATTGACACAAACGGAGCTAAACAACCAAATATAATCGGAAAAGACATATTTTTATTCGGATTTAAAGAAGAAACAGGAAACCTTGTAACAGCAGGCGCCGACAAAACTATGGAAGAAGTTCGGAAAAACTGTACCACATCCCAAACAGGCTATTGGTGTTCAACACTTGTAAAAAACAGCGGCTGGAAAATCCCTGAGATAAAATAATAAATTATTCTATTAAAGCTTTTACAATTTTATAAGTATCCTGTATTTTTTCGGGATTTAATTCAAGCATTTTAATAATTTCAGATTTTAAGTCGCTAAGTTCTTTATGCTGTTCAAAATTAAAAACATCAATAAAACTGACTTCCAATACACATAAAATTTTTTCTAAATTTTGAAATGACGGATAATTATAACCGTTTTCTATATTACATATCGAAGCGGGTTCAACACCGATAATTTCGGCTAATTTTTCCTGAGTAAAATTTTTTCGTTTTCGTAATTCTTTAATTCTTTTACCTAACAGTTTTTTATTATCCATAATTATTACCTTACAAAATCAAATTTATACAAATATTATAAAAATTCAAAGAAACAATATTATAAAATAAGACTTTATATTCTACACAAAACAACAGTTGCATTTATAATTATATTAATTTATACTTTAGTTATCCATTAAACTACAGTTGAATTTATAATTAGACAGGTATACTATATGCAAAACGAAGAAAATCAAAATATTCTGATAACAGGTGCCGGCGGTGCTATCGGAAAAGGCTTAACAAAATATTTGCTTGAAAAAACAAATTACAGATTAACACTAAGTTATTATTCCGCATCCGAAATTCCTACATATACAAAAAAATATCCTGACAGAATTACAATTGTAGTCGGAGATATCTCCCAACAAATAATACTTGATACTTTATTTAATAATATATCCACAGTTATACACTTAGCATCAAGTGTTAGTCCGAATAATTATAATCAGGATTGGAATAATGCCTATAAATTCGGCGCAGACTCTACATTTGCAATTCTGGATTATATAAAAAATACAAAAAACAAAATACACTTAATTTTTCCTTCAAGCGGCGGAACTGTTTATTCTAAAAAGCAAAATATTCCATTTGTCGAAACTGATATCGCTAATGGGGTGTCGCCTTATGGAATCCAAAAAGTAATGTTTGAAAATTACTTAAAATTACTAACCGGTAATAATAAGAACATCAGTTGTAATATTCTCAGAATTTCTAATCCTTACGGTTTACCTGTTAACAGTAATCGAAAACAAGGTTTTATTGACATAATAATACAAAAAATATTAAATAATGAACCGATAGAACTATATTCACCAGTAAATACAATCAGAGATTATATTTATATAGATGATTTATGTTCCGCTTTTCTAAAAGCAATTGAATATAAAAACGGATTGGAAATTTTTAATATAGGTTCAGGAAACGGAAACTCATTGACAGATGTTATAAATAACCTGGAAAATCTATTAAATAAAAAAATCTCCTACAAACAAGTTCAAACTAATTATTATTATCCGCAATACAACGTATTAGATATTAAAAAAGCAAACAGTATTTTAAATTGGGAACCTGAAATTACATTAAAACAAGGACTAAAATTATTAATAAAAAACTATACAAAAGAGGAAAAATGCCTAAAAAAAAATTAAAAATTTTACCTAAAATCTTTTCCGTAAATAACACCAAAGACAGAAGACATAAAATAACCACAATTTTAGGATTAAAAATCAAAATAAAAAGAAAATTTAATATAAAAAATCTTGAAAAAGAGATAAAATCACACTACAAAAATACTGATATTCCAAAGATTTTAATTGTTTCTCATGAATTTTCACATACAGGAGCACCAAAAGTTGCATTACTTTTAACAAACACTTTAAAAGACATCTATAAAACATCTCCTATAGTAATTTCACTAAAAAAAGGACCTCTGGAAAAAGATTTTATTGATAATAATTTAAAAGTAATAGATATTGAAGAAATATTTTTTAACAAACAAAATTTTGAAAAAGTTGCCAAAAATTTTGATTTAGTAATCATGCATTCCTGGTGTTATAAACTTCTTGGAAAATATTCATCAACAGATTTACCTCCAATGATTTGGTATACCCATGAAGCTTTTGAGCAAAGTATTTTTAACTCTAAATACTCCATAATAAGAGAAACCGCAAACTCAATGACAGAATGCTGGACAGGTTCACCATTAACTCAACGCGGGTTAAAAAAGATATGTCCTGATTTGGATATAAAATTACTATTATACGGAGTAGAAGATATAAAATTACCCGAAGTTAAAAAAAGTAATAAAATTGAATTTTTATTCCCTGCAACAATTCAACATCGCAAAGGACAAGATGTTTTATTAAAAGCTATTCGTGAACTTCCAAAAGAAACTATTGAAAAAGCTAATTTTACAATTATTGGCGATTGTAACCAGAAATACCTTGAACAAATCTTAAAAATATCCAAAAATATTCCTTCGGTGAAAATTATATCTCACACAATACCTTTTGAAGAATTAATGAAATATTATGCAAAAGCAGATTGTATTGTCATCCCATCAAGGTTTGACCCTATGCCAATGGTCGCAACTTACGCTTTTATGTTTAAAAAACTTTGTATAATGTCTGATGTTACAGGAACAGCATTACTTGTTACAAATAATAAAAACGGAATTTTATTCAGAAACGGTGATTATATAGAACTTTCCATAATCTTAAAAAATATTATAAATAACTTTGAACAATATAAACCAATTGCACAAGAAGGTTATAAAATTTATCAAAAACATTTTTTTATGAATAACTTCAAAAAAAATATTGAAAAGTCTTTAAATAATATACTGCCCAACTTTGTAAAAAAATCATAATATTAAAACCCGCCTGAAATTTTGTATTATAATTAAGACAGAAGTAGAGATTATAAATAGTTAGGGATAAAATTTTGAAAAATAAATATCATTTTATAGCCATAGGCGGAGTTGGAATGAGCGGACTTGCAAAATACTTGTTACAAAAAGGTTTTGAGGTTTCAGGCTCTGATATAAATGACAGCAAATATGTACAAAAAGTTAAAAAGTTGGGTGCAGAAGTTTTTATCGGACACAATGAGAGTAATTTACCCGATGATTGTGTGGTAATTGCAAGTACTGCAATTCGCGATAATAACCCTGAGATACAAAAAGCAAAAAGATTAGGGCTAAAAATTTGGCACCGATCTGATTTATTAGCTGAAATTTCTCAAAACGAAGAGTTTTTCATCGGTTACTCGGGAACCCATGGAAAAACAACCACCAGCGGACTTTGTTCTTATGTAATGGAAAAAGCGGGACTAAAACCGTCTTATGTCGTTGGGGGAACAATTCCAGAACTTGATACAAACGCAAATTGCGCCAATGATAAATTCTTTATAGCAGAACTTGATGAGTCTGATGGGACAATTGTTAAATATAGCGCAAACGTTGTTGTAGTAAACAATTTAGAACCTGACCATTTGGATTTTTACAAAAACGGTTTAGACTCAATCTTGGAAACTTTTGAAAAATTCTTATCAAACATTCGCGAAAACGGAACAATTTTAGCAAACACCGATAATGAAGGTGTGAAAAAGCTTGTAAAATATTACACGGAACATGAACTTGCCCATAACGCAAAATTTGTGACATATTCAATAGGCGGAAACACTGATTATTGTGCTAAAAACATAGTTTACGGGGAAGACTTTACAAGTTTTGATATTTTGTATAAAGGTGAAGTTCAAACAAATTTGAAAATTTGCCTTAAAGGTGTTCACAGCGTCTATAATTCACTTGCTGTCTGGGCAAGCCTCCATACATCAGGTGTTGATATGAACCTTGTTAACCCTCATTTTGAAACGTTTACAGGAATGGGAAGACGATTCCAAAAGGTTGGCGAGTTTGACGGAATCTCGATTTATGATGATTACGCACACCACCCGACAGAGATTAAAGCAACATTATCATCGTCAAAATCGTTTAAAAACAGAAACGTAATCGCCGTATTCCAACCACACAGATACACAAGATTACAAAACCTTTGGAACGAGTTTATGGGCGCATTTTCTGATGTTGATAGAGTCGTTGTAACAGATGTTTACGCAGCCTCTGAAGACCCGATTGAGGGGGTTAATTCGGCAGCTTTTACAAGTGAGTTGAAAGAAAAAATCGATATTCCTTGCGAAAACCTGACAGGAAGTATATCTGAAGTTGCTAAAAAGCTTTATCCGACATTAAAATCAGGCGATATCGTAATCGGGCTTGGTGCAGGAACTATCACAAACCTTGGTAAAGAATTACTTGCTTTAGATAAGGAGAAAGTCAAAGTTGGCAATTAACGGTGTTAAAGATTTTGATATTAAAAACTTAACTTCATTCAAGGTTGGCGGAAAAATCAGTGAAGTGTTTTTTCCTGAAAATATCGAAGAATTTACACAAATTTTAACTGAAAACCAAGACATTAAGGTGTTTGGTAACCTTTCCAATACACTTATTTCAAGCTTTGGTTATGAGGGTAAGATTGTTCTTACAACCAAAATGAACAGCGTCAAAATTGATGGTTCATACGTAATCGCAGATTGCGGGGTTAAAGGTCCGAAACTTTCTCAAATCGCATCAGAAAACAGTTTATCGGGGTTTGAGTTTATGATAGGATTCCCCGGGTCAATCGGCGGAGAGGTTTTTATGAACGCCTCAGCTCACGGTCAATGTATCAGCGATAAATTGGTTTCCGTGACCTGTTTTTCCAAAGCAGGTAAAATCGTCAAATTTTCAAAGGATGAAATGGGGTTTGAATACCGTAAATCCCGTTGTCTGGCAGATAACCTGATTGTTTTGCAGGCAGAATTTGAGCTTGAAACAAAACCGCAGGAAGAAATCAAAACCAAAATGGCGGAAAACCTTGCATTTCGCAAATCTCATCAGCCGCTTTTGAACCTTCCAAACTGCGGAAGTATCTTCAAAAACCCGCAAAATGATTCAGCAGGTCGGCTTTTGGATTCAACCGGTGCGAAAAACTTTACCGTTGGCGGTGCGCGGATTTGGGAAAACCACGCAAATTTTATCGTAAACGATAACAACGCAACTTCAACGGATATTTTACAATTAATGTTTAAAATGTATACAAAAGTGAAAAATAAGTATAATATTGAATTACAACCCGAGATAATCTTCTTGGGCGGGACAAATGAAAAGGAAAACGAATTATGGCAAACATTAATAAAACCTCAAAAATAGCAGTATTATGCGGCGGAATGTCATCAGAAGCCGAAGTTTCAAGACGCTCGGGCAAAGGTTGCTTTGAAGCATTACAAAGACTCGGGTATGTAAACTCTGAACTTGTTGAAGTTGATGAAAACATCGCGCAAAAACTAAAAGAAGGAAATTACGATCACGCTTACAACGCTCTTCACGGAAAATACGGCGAAGACGGATGTATTCAGGGAATTTTGGAAATCCTTCAAATTCCTTACACAGGCTGCGGAGTTATGGCATCTTCCGTTTGCATGAACAAAGAATACACAAAACGAATCTTATCAACTTGTCCTGAAATTCCTTTGATTAAATCTGTTTTTGTACAAAAAGGGGACGACATTAAAGATAAAACAAAAGACTTAAAATATCCGCTAATTACAAAACCTGTTTGCGAGGGTTCAAGCTTTGGCATGGCAAAAGTTAACACACCTGACGAGCTTGAAGCGGCTTATAATGATGCGGTTAAATACAATGATGATGTACTTATTGAAGAATATCTTGTCGGAACAGCCGCAACCGTCGGGGTTTTGGAAGGTGAAGACGGTCTTTTCGCAACAGAAATCCTTGAACTAAGACCAAAACACGAATGGTATGATTACGAATGCAAATACACAAAAGGTATGACAGAATTTGTACTTCCTGCAGAGCTGTCTGATGAGATGACAAAAAAAGTTAAAGAACTTGCCGTAAAAGCGTTCAAAACAGCAGGCTGTAAAGGTGTTTCAAGAGTAGATTTTCATATCGTAGACGGTATCCCGTATATTCTTGAAATAAACACTTCCCCGGGAATGACAGAAACAAGTGATCTTCCCGCACAAGCCCGCGCTATGGGAATTTCTTACGATAACTTGGTAGAAATAATTCTAAATGGAGCAGGATTAAATAAATAATGACTGATTCAAGATTTGATAAACCGAAAGATGAGTTTGCAAGCCCGAAACATTCGGTCAAACACAAACAAACCGAACGCAAAATCAGAAAAAAACGTAAAAAAGTTAACCGTTTAAAATCAACTCTGAGGTTTGTAATACTTGCTGCGCTTATCTTTTTAAGTTATCAAATTTTTGTTCTTCCACAGTGGTATCTGAGTCAGGATACATTCAAAAAACCTGATAATAATACCGTCGAAATTATTAATAATAAAATTGTTCCAACTTATGTTATAAATAAATCGTTAAAAGATGTGAAAGTTCCTCATTTACCGATTTTTCTAATGAAAGTAAAACCGATAAAACAAGAACTTTTCAAGTTACCGATGATAAAAAATATTTACGTAAGGCGCTACGGTTTCCCTGCAAGGTTGCAAATAATTATCAGAGAACGTGTACCGATTGCGGTTATCAAAACAGATATGAACGCAAAACCCGCTGCTGTTTTTACATCTGACGGAATCCTTATTCCTGCAAAACCGTATATGGTACTTCCGAATAATACAAATATTCTTAATATCCTGACCAATGCAACAAATATGAAAAAGGATTGGTCAGTGAAAAAAGTTCAGGAAATCGAAGAAATTGTAAAAGCTGTTGAAATGTATTCAAATGAAAAAGTTGAATATATCGACATGCGAAAACCAAATGATGTTTACGTAAAAATCAAAACAACAAGCATTCGACTCGGAACATTAGACAGTACGGTATTTGAAAGAATAAAAAGAATCTACACGATTCTGCCTCAAATTAAAGATGTCGACACCCAAATCAGGTATATTGATTTAGGCTGGGATAAGGTAAACTATTTAAAACTCAAAAAATCCAAATAAAATATGACTTTTAGGGAAAAATATTCAAAAATCAAACAACTTGCTCAAAAAGAGCTAGATATAATAGAAGAAAAAATGGTTTCTGAGATAAACACAAAAGAGCCGTTAAATTCGTATTTGAAAGACTTTTTGACCTTCCCGTCAAAAAGAATCCGTCCGCTTTTGGGAATTTTATACACAAAAGCCCAAGGAAAAAAGGTTACTGATAAGCAACTACAGCTTCTAACAGCGATTGAACTTGTTCATAACGCTTCACTTGTACATGACGATATAATTGATGAAAGCAAGCTCAGACGCGGTCACAAGACGCTGAGCGCCGAGTTTGACAATAAACTTGCCGTAATCTCGGGGGATTACCTGCTGTCTTGCACAATGGAAATCCTGACAGGACTTAATAATATTGAAATCATCAAAAAAATCACTTCAACAATCAAGAAAATGTGTCTTGGCGAGATTAACCAGAATTTTGACAGGTTCAAAATCGGTACAATCGAAGACTATATCGAAAAAACAAAGAACAAAACCGCGTATCTTTTTGAAACTGTACTTGTATGTGGTGAAATGCTTGAAAACAGTGAAGATTTAGCTAAAATCAGCGAGCTTGGTCTTGATATAGGGATTGCATTCCAAATCCGTGATGATTTATTAAATCTTACCTCAAACGACCCACAAAAACCTGTTAATAACGATATTGAAGACGGAATTTACAACGCGCCCGTGATTTTTTCACAAAGCACGCAAGATTACTCTGTCGGTATTGAAAAAACAAAGGATTTGTTGAATAATTATGTAGAAAGTGCGAAAGAAAAACTTGATTGTTTACCTGAAAACACTTACAAAACAGCACTTTTAGAGTTTTTGGAGCTTTTAAATAATGTTTAAAAATTTAACTGATATATATGATGCATACAAATCAAAATTAAAAGAAAAAAGAGATGCTCACTGGCTGAACTTTAAATCAAAACTGCCTGAAAACACTCAATACAAGCTTGAAAAACTCGAAGACGGCTGGAGAAAGTACAAAGAAAGCGCTCTTTGCGAGATTATCGAAACAATCGTATTTGTACTTGTAATGGTTATTATAATAAGGTTTTACGTGGGTGAAATCCGCTGGATTCCGTCAGGATCAATGAAACCAACTTTAGTGGAAGGAGATAGAATCGTTGTTGAAAGATTTTCAAGATTTTTCTCTGACCCGAAACGCGGTGATATTATGGTGTTTTACCCGCCGTCAACCGAACTTTCAAGAAAGCCTGTTCCACTTTTGGCAAGGCTTACGGGCATAATGTGCAAGGATATTGCTTATATTAAAAGAGTTGTAGGCTTACCGGGCGATAAAGTAGAGATAAAATTTGAAAAAAACGGAGCTGCTTACGTTTACATTAACGACAAAAAATACGAAGAAGACTATATAAAAAGCGTTTACGAGTACACACCATGCCCGCAGGGTGAACTATCGCAAGCTTATTTGAATGATGAAAACACAATAAAATGCGGACCGTTTTACTTAGACGAAGACAGTTATTTTATGATGGGTGACAACCGCGGAAACTCACAAGACAGCAGATATTGGGGCACACTAAAACGCGACCGTTTTGTCGGACGCGCTATTAATGTTTTCTGGCCGTTAAACAGAATGAAAGTTCTGCACAGGCTAAAAGAAACCAATATTGATTAAAGTAAATGATAATACTTCATATAGTTTGACATAATATCAGAACTTACACCGTTTACAACGTTTGCTTTAACGACTTGTTCTTTATCCTGAGCGGTTTTATTATCAATTTTTGAAGATTCATCATTTACAGGCTTTAGTTCCTGTTGTTTTTGTGTTTGCTGCGCTTCTTCTACAAATGCTTCAAGTTTTGCCATAACCTCAGAGTGAAGTTTTACATCACCCTCAAATGAGCCTGTTGATTGGATTCCCGCATTATCAAAATCTTCTAAAATACCCTCCCACTGAGAGTAGTTTGTTATATTAGTACCTTGAAATTGCGCAGCAGCCTGTGCTTTGCGCAACTCGTCAATCGATTTAATATCTTCTACATTTGCCATAATACGCTCTCCTTGTTTATATATATAAAAGGATTTTTCAGATGCAGATTTCAAGGTTTATGGTTTTTGTAACAAATGTTAATACAAAATCTCGCGAAGATCTTTTACTATATTATCAAGAATCTGCATGGTCTTATCATTTGGTTGAGTGAGTAAATTTTCGATATTTTGTTCAAAATTACGCGGAAGGATTTTACAATTATCCAGTGCAAATTTTACCAAGCGTTTTTCCCCGGGGTGCAAGATTTCGTTTTGAGCAAAAATTATGTCAAAATAGCTTGCCAAAAACGCTGAGACTCTATGATTTACGCTAACCAAATCTCCGCGCGTGATAGCTTTTTCAATTTGCTCATAATATGAGGCAAAAGGCTTGTCTTTAATGAGCATTAAATTACGTTTAATAATGTTTTCTTTAAGTTTCTTTGGATAAGGCGTATTGATTTTTTCCTGTAAAGATTTAAGCCAACCGTTTTTGTTATAAAGTATTTTAAAATTCTTCAAGGTATACAAAAACGCAGTAGTATAACCGTTTGAAGGGTAATATTTTTCCCAAACATTATTCACAACCCCGCAAAACCAATCCTATTCCAATACATTACATCAAACTGAACACCTAAAGAATCGACAAAATATTCATCGCCAGAACCGAAATATTCTCCGCCAACTTCGTACTTGGTAGAATATTTTTTTATAATTTCTTCGCGCGCAACAACAGATATATCTTTGTTTGTAAATACATAAATATCATAATCTGACACACTATCAGAAGTTTTTGCAGCAGATGAACCTCCTAAAGCGATTGCTTCAACCTGGTCAAAATTTTTATACTCGTTTATAATTTTATCCACTCAAATATTCCTTTGCAATAGCTAAGTCAGACTTTGTCGTAACCTTGATATTTCTGTAATCACCTTCGATCATATAAACATCATACCCTAAGGTTTCCGCCATGCCTGCATCATCCGTGAAACTTTGACCTTTGAGTTTTTCATGAACCGTTTTTATAAGGTTATATTCAAAAGCCTGCGGAGTTTGAGTATTATAAAGTTTTGAGCGGTCAATTGTCCTTATTATCTTACCGTTTTCATCAACTTCTTTGATTGTATCAATCGTTTTTGTCATAACAGATACAGCTTTTTTATCAATAACAGCCTGCATTGTATTTTTAATAACATCACAGCTTATAAGAGGCCTTGCACCGTCATGAATCAGCACATAATCACAATTTACCACCATTAAACCGTTATAAACCGACTCTTGGCGGGTTTTGCCTCCTTCGATTATTTTTACACCATCTAAAATTGAATTTAGTTCGCTAATAATTGACTTATTGGCACAAACAATAATTTCATCAATTCCGCAATCTGAAAAAGCGTCAACTGTATACTTTATAACCTCTTTACCGTTAATTTTTTCTAACAGTTTGTTGGTATTACCAAACCTTGATGATGTTCCGCCAGCTGTTATAATTGTGCTAAATTTCATTATTGCCTCCAATGATTTTTCCCGAGGGCGGGTTTTTAAAAATGATTAAAAATCTTCTCTTCTACATCTTTTTTTGAATAGTGAACCTCTTGCCCGTCGAGATTAAGTTCAACCCCCAAGCCTTCAACAACTTCCCCGACAACGGCTCCGCCACATTCAAAATCTTTTGGAACCACAGCAACGATTCCGTAATCCTCACCGCCAAAAAGTACTAAATCTTTATCAACATCTTTATCTTGAGGAATTTTATCAAAATCAATTCTCAAAAGTACACCGCTATCATTTGCAATAGTTGAGAACGCATCCATTAACCCGTCAGATGTGTCCATCATTGCGTAATTCGATTTGATGTTTTTACCTATATGAGTACAAAATTCAACCTGCGGAGTCGGAGTTAAATGAGCTTTAATAAATTTTTTAGGCTCGTTTTTGCCTTCTGAAAGCAGTTTTAAACCCGTTACCGATAAGCCGTGTAAACCTGCCACTACAACCTTATAACCGACTTTAGCATTGCATCTTGAAGAGATTTTTCTGTCTCGAGTCGACCCGATTGCACAAACAGATACCATAACCTTATCAGCTCCTGTCATATCACCGCCGACAATTTCTACCCCTAAAGCTTTTGCCCCTTCATAAAAACTTTTGACAAACCCCTCATCAACACTTTTTGGAAGTGATAACGCTATTGTCAGATATTTTGGTTCCGCACCGCTTGCGCAAATATCCGAAATATTAACAGCAACCGATTTATAACCTAATTGATACGGAGTCATATATTTAAGCGAAAAATGTACATCTTCAACCAAGCTGTCTTGCGATACAACAATTCCCAAATCTTTTAAATAAGCACAATCATCACCGATATAATCAGATTTAAGTGTATCTTTTATGATTGATATAAACTCTTTTTCTCTCATAATAACTAAACTATATCATGCTCAATGATTGAAATAAATTCGCTGACTAAATTTTCGTTCCATTTTTTACCCGCATCAGCTTTAATAATTTCAACAGCATCACGGTTAGACATCTTAGAACGATACGGACGAGGTTCAATCAGCGCAAAATACTGATCAACAATCAATATAATTTGAGAAGTCAAAGGAATTTCTTCTTTAGAAATTTTATTAGGATACCCCGAACCGTCCCAGTTTTCGTGGTGATGTTCAATTATCGGCAATACATCCTGAATGTATGATATCGGCTGCAAAATCTCTCTTGCCGCAATAACAGGGTGATGTTTAATCTCTTCACGTTCTTTATCGGTTAGAGGAGCAGCTTTTTGTAATAAATTTGTCGGAAGCATTAAATTACCGATATCATATAGTAAGACTGCTATTCGCAGATTATCAATATCTTCTTTCGGTAAATCAAACCTTTTTGCAAGATTTACCGCCATAATAACTTTGTTTTTAATGGTTCCTTGCGTATGCATCGGATTATAAAGTTTGGTGAGCATATCCGCAACAGAATAAAGTGATTCTTTTGTAATCTCGTTATTTGAATTTTTCAACTTTTTACAAAGTTCTTTAGACAAATGTTTAACTTTCGGGATTTTATTTTTTGACAGAATATCAATAAACGTATTAACTGCAATTTCCTGCCAGTAAGTTTCTGATACAGGCTGAGCAAGAGTAACTCTGTTACGACCTTCTCTTTTTGATGTATACATCGCCTGGTCTGTTAATTCCATAAGTTCTTCAACATTTTCACTGTGTTCAAAATACGTTGCAACACCTAAAGAACCCGTAATATGACCGATAGTGTCGATTTCAACGGCTTCAATTGATTTACGAATTCTTTCTGCAGCTATCATCGCACCATCTGAGGCAATACCCGGTAATAATACATTAAACTCTTCTCCGCCAATTCTTGCAGGAACGTCGACTGAACGTGCGTTTGATTTTAAAACATCTGCTATTGTTTTTATAGCTAAGTCGCCAAAATTGTGTCCGTAAGTATCATTAATTTTTTTCAAATAATCCAAGTCAATTCCAATAACAGAGAACGGCTGTTTCTGACGTTTTGCACGCTGAACTTCTTTTTCCAGGGCTTCTTCAAAATATCTTCTATTGTATAAGCCTGTTAAAGCATCGGTTACGGCTTGATTTCTTACAGCCTGGAACAAATCCGCAATCGTGATTGCCATTTCGATTTGTTTTGCAAACAACGCAAGAAAATCCATTTCAGCGCCCGCAAGTTCTTCACGAGCCGAAAACACACAAAACCAGCCGAATTCTTTTTCTTGAGCTGTTAAAGGAACAACTATCACAGATTTTACGGGCTGGTTAGATACAACTTTTTCAACAACATCAGGTGACAAATCAGGCAATACCGCAGAAAGAGATAAATCAATGGATTTGGTTTGAACAATGGTTCTACGTTTCATAGTATCTGCGAAAACACTTTCTTCAGAATAATTTAAGCGTCTTGTCTGAATACCCGCACCGCCGATTATATCATTTAAACGTTCAATCAAATTATCATGAGATTGCGCTACAATATGCATATAATCACCGTCTTCATCATGACATTTTCGAATAATCGCACAATGCATATACCCGAGTTCCCCCTGAGTACTGTTAACTATTGCCTCCAGTACATTTTCTAACGGGGTAGAAGAGTTCATCATCTCCCAAATATGTTGAAGCGTAAACATACGTTTATTTGCATCATTTAATTCAACGGTGCGTTCGGCAATCTCACGCTCTAACTCCAGGTTGCGTTCATAAATCTCCAAATAGTCACGTTTTTCGTGGTAAATATTATGTTCAACTTCCGAAACTTTACGTGTGACTTCTTTTATTTTATCAAATAGCCCCATAGTGCCCTTTAATATTGAATACAAGTACTTTAATTATACAACTTTTCGATTAAAATATCAAGCTTTTTACGACATCTATAACATCACAGGGATTAGGAAAACAAGTACATGCATCAGGATTTTTCTTTAATTTGCAATATTTTTTGAAACATGGCTGACATGGAAGCCCTTTTCCGCCAAGCGATACATACTTATCAGGGTTTCCAATCGGTGCAAACAGAGTCTTTGGAGTACAGGTAAAAATCGTTACCACAGCAGGATTTCCGGTAGCCCAAGCCAAATGAGCACTCCCGCTGTCAGGTGATATTACAAGTTGAGCTCTAGAAAATAATTCCATTAATCCCATTATATCGGTTTTTCCCGCAAGATTTAAAAACCGTCCGCAATTAATGTATTCGATAAGTTCTTTATCTCCCTCTCCGCCAGTAAAAACTATATTACATCTTTCACTAATGTTATCAACAACAATTTTCCAATTTTCTTTACTCCAATGTTTATTTTTCCAAGTGGTAGCAGGTGCAATGATAACAAGAGGTTTTGTTTTGTCTAATCCTGCTAATAAATTATCAATCTTTTCAATCTGCTTTTTTGACCTTGCAGGCAATGAAACTTTTAATTTTTCAGGCTTAATCCCCAAATATAGCGCATATTTTAAATAATTCAAGACAATAGAAGAATCATAATCACAAAAAATATCTTTAACAAATTCATTACCGCCTAATACAGATAACTCTTTGGCATTCTTTGAAATAATCCTTCTTTTTGCTCCGCAAAATAACATAAAAAAAAGACTTTTAAACATCATCTGACAATCAATTGCAATATCAAACTTTTCCGCTCTTAATTGTTTTATTATCGTAAAAAATTCCTTAATTTTATTAAAAGAAAAACCTTTTTTACGCCAACCATACAATGGAACCATAATAGTTTTATCAACACACGGGTTATTTTCAACAACCTGAACTCCTTTTTCCGATACAAGCCATATAACCTCATACCCCGCATCTTTTAAAGCATTTGCCAACGGAATATTAAAAATAACATCTCCCAAAGCTGATAATCTTATAAGTAAAACTTTTTTCTTTTTCTCTTCCATATTGGAAATATTATACGCCAAAATTTGAAAAATTAAAAGGCTGTTTTTGTAAAAAACAGCCTGAAAATGTGTGAGTAAGTATATTTATAAGTCTTATTATGCAAATAAATCCGCAAACGGCCCGTTTTTGTCAGCAATACGGGCCGCCACAGCACCGTTTACTGCAAGCTCTAAACCCGGCTTAACGACATTATTAACACCATTTGCCACACTTGCAACCTGTGCTGCTGAAACCTTGTAATTATATCCCAAACTTGCCAAAATTTTATTTGTTTCGTCTGCAATATTTTTATCTTCTGCACTATATTTACCAAATTCTGTTCTATATAAATTTTGAGCATTCTTTGTTAACAAATCGGTATCATTTTCTAAACCGATAAATTCCTGAGTTGAAACTTTTTCAGCTTCTTTAGATTCTTGTGTCTTTTCTACCTGTTTTGAAGCACCTGCACCAACTAAAATGTTATAGTTGTTATAGCCTTTATTGAATTTATTAAATTCGATTGCCATTTCACTTCTCCTTATGTTTTACTCACATTATAGGTTACGGCATGTTTTTAAGAATCTTTAGGAATTTGGCTAAAAATCTTCGGCTTTTGTTACATTGCTTAACAAAATAAAAGAGCCGATTATTAAAAACCGACTCTGTATTATATATGTGAGTAACTAATTTCGATATTATGCAAATAATTCAGTAAAAGGTGAATTTGTTTTTTGAAGGTTTCCTGAGACCTCACCAAAGTCCTGACTTGCTAAAGCATAAGCACCTAATAATGAAACAGCTTCATCTTTATAATCATTACTAATTCCAAAATTACCTGTCCAAGAAGCCAATTCAGGAGCTGCTGCCATATAAGACTCGACAGAACCTACAGGTGCTTTATGTGAAATCTGAACAAGTCCTGCATACGGACTTAATTTATCTAAATCTTTTCTATCAATTTGAGCAGTGTCGCGTACTAAATCAATCGGTTGTGAAGTTTTAACTTCGTTTGATTTACCGACATTGTTTGCTTTTCCAGCACCGTTAAAATTAAATATCGGATTATTTCCGCCAATTCCGTGTACCATAATCGAATCTCCTTTTGTACTCACATACTTATTTAGTTTTTCTTAAATCATCCTATTAAGATTTTCCGTCTTGTATATATATAAAGTATTTCATTACGAAATAATTGCGCAAAAGGATTTAAATGTTAAGATTTCTTAATAATTTTTACAAAAGGTGCGCAGAATAAGGTATTAATCTTCATCTAGACTCAAAACAGCCATAAATGCTTCTTGCGGAACTTCCACACTTCCGACGGATTTCATACGTTTTTTACCTTTTTTCTGTTTTTCAAGAAGCTTACGTTTACGGGAAATATCACCGCCGTAACATTTTGCAAGCACGTTTTTACGCATTGCTTTAATCGTTGTTCTTGCAATAACTCTTCCGCCGATTGCTGCCTGAACGGGAACTTCAAACAACTGACGAGGGATAATTTCTTTTAATTTTGTAGTTAACTTTTGACCGATATAAAACGCCGAATCCTCGTGACAAATTACAGAAAGCGCGTCAACGACTTCGCCTGAAAGCATTATATCAAGTTTTACAAGTTTTGAGCGTTTGTATTCACTAAATTCATAGTCTAAGCTTGCGTAACCCTTGGTTCTTGATTTTAATTGGTCGTAAAAGTCTGTAATAACTTCACTTAGCGGGATTTCATACGCCAAATCAACACGAACTTTGTCAAGGTAAGTCATATTAATAAATATTCCGCGTTTGGTTTGCGCCAAATCCATTAGGGTTCCGACATACTCATTCGGAGTGATAATTTGAACTTTTACATAAGGTTCTTCAATAAACTCTCTATACTGAGCTGACGGAAGGTTTGCAGGGTTGTCGATTTCAACGATTTCGCCGTTTGTTTTGTGAACCTTATAAACTACGGACGGTGCCGTTGTTACAAGTGACAGGTCATACTCACGTTCCAAGCGTTCCTGCGCGATTTCCATATGAAGCATTCCCAAAAATCCACACCTGAAACCAAAACCTAAAGCACTTGAAGTTTCAGGCTCAAAAGTTATACTGCTGTCGTTCAGTTTAAGTTTTTCCAAAGCTTCTTTTAAATCGCCATAATCTTCGTTATCAACGGGATACATACCTGAAAATACCATTGGCAGAGCTTCTTTATACCCAGGAAGTGCTTCTGTTGCAGGGTTTGCAATATTTGTAACGGTATCACCGACAAATCTTGTCAATTCCTTGATTGAACCCGCAAAATATCCTACATCACCGCAAGTAAGTTTTTTAACAGGCATTCTTGCAGGAGTCTGGTAACCCAGTTCAACAACTTCATACTCTTTGCCTGATGCCATAAATCTGATTTTATCACCAAGCGAAATACTTCCGTCCACAACCTTAAAGTAACAAACAGTTCCTAAATATTGGTCATAAACACTGTCAAAAACCAATGCTCTTAATGGTTTATCGGAATTATCAACGGGAGCGGGAACAAAGTTTACAACAGCTTCCAAAACATCATCAATCCCTTCGCCTGTTTTAGCACTTACAGGAATTGCCATAGATGCGTCAATCCCCAAAATTTCTTCGATTTCCTGTCTTACGCGTTCAACATCGGCAGACGGTAAGTCAATTTTATTGATTACTGGGATAATTTCCAAATCTTGCTCGATTGCAAGGTAAACATTGGCTAAGGTTTGCGCCTCAACACCCTGAGTCGCGTCAACTATAAGCAAAGCGCCTTCGCAAGCCGCTAAAGAACGTGAAACCTCGTAAGAAAAATCCACGTGCCCCGGAGTATCAATCAGATTAAGCTCGTAACTTTTACCGTCTTGAGCCGTATAATTCATCCTTGCGGCGTTTAACTTAATCGTAATACCGCGTTCGCGCTCGATATCCATAGAATCCAAAAGCTGTTCCTGCATATCACGCTGCGCAACAGTTCCTGTTTTTTCCAATAAACGGTCTGCTAAAGTTGATTTTCCGTGGTCAATATGGGCAATTATACAAAAATTTCTTACGTTATCTCTAGTTTTCATACCTATGATTATATATGAAAAATACCGATTGTAAAACGGAGAAAAGTTTTACATTTTAGGTTCTTTGAGAGTATCTATATTAAGAATACCGAGTTTTACGGCTTTACAAGCGGCATGAACCAGTGTAAAGGCTTCAAATTTTCTAATAATTCGTTGAGAGACACCTTGAAAAGAGCTAAACTTGTTAATTTTCCTAATAGCTTTATCTATTTCAGATCTGTTGCGTCCTTCTGCAATCGCAACAAGAGTATCAAGCTCGAGTTCCGTTAACTCGACATCAGGAAGACTGTAACGTTTACGTTCAATTTCCGAAATTCTTTTGACAGCTTTTTTAATATAAGTTTCTTCAATATTTTTGTAAACTTCGTGCATATTTTTCTCCTTTTATTAATTATTAGTAATCAAATTGATAAATTAGTATTTAAAATCTCTATTTTGATGCTTTTAATTCACAATAGAGAATTTAAAGCAGTAGAGAAAACAAAAAAATAATATATCATTAATAGTATGAGTAATGCTAAAAATATTAGAGAAAATTTTGGAGCAACAGTTAAAGAATTACGAACCAGAAAAAGCTTAACACAGGAGCAATTGTCAGAATATTTGGGTTTACAACGGCACACCATTTCAAAAATAGAAACAGGACGAGCTTTTGTATCAAGTGAAGTACTTTCTAAGTTAAGTGATTTTTTTAATGTTTCACCATCATTTTTCTTTAATGAAAAAATTAAACGATTTTCTGAAAAAGATATAAATTACATAAATGAAATAAAAAAATTACTTTCCACATTCAATACCGATAAACTCCATGAAATCTACAATATTTTAAGCGCTATGAGTAAATAATATTACATTTGAAACCTCCTTAAAGTATTAAATTTTTATTTACGAATATTACTTCGCAATACATCACGAAACTAACACCAGCTTATCAATTATCATGTAAAAATGCAAGAAAGAAATGATAAAACTTTACAATTATCTGTGGCATTGGGAGAATACATTAAAGAACTTCGAATTAAAAACGGATATTTATCACGTAAAAAATTTGCAGATGAATATGACTTAAATGACAGTAATCTAAGTCGAATTGAACGAGGGTTAGGTGATATAAAATTTGTAACTCTTTTAAAAATCTTGCAAGCTTTAAATATTAGTTTTATTGAATTTATGAACGGTCTTCAAGAAAAATTAGGTGAAGATTTTACTTTAATTGATTTATAATGAAAAATTATTCCAAAAAACATATAGCTATAAATGTTAAAAAATACAGGACACAAAGAAATCTTAAAAGAGAGGAGTTGTCTTTGCTTCTGGGTTTTGACAATTCATATATCAGCAAGCTTGAACGGGAAACAATAAATATTACTATTGATAAATTAGATAAAATTGCTGATTTTTTCGAAATTGATGTGATTGAGCTTTTAAAAAAATAAAATTAAAAAATGCAAGATGATAAACAAATATTATGAAACGCACTCGCTAAAATAATGAAAAAGCTCAGAGGTTCCAAAAGCTTATACTCTACTTGATAAATAATTATTGTTTTTATGGGAAAGAAAGCTTTTAAATACGATAAAATACTAACAAAGAAATTCGGAAAACGAATTGTTTTTCTACGTAAAGAAGCTTGTTTTACACAAGAAGAACTCGCTTTTAAAGTTAATATTTCACCGAGTTATCTCAGCACCATTGAACGCGGTTTAACCGATACAACAATATCAACAGCCAAACGATTAGCTAAAGCTTTAAATACAACTTTATCAGAATTATTTGATTTATAATGAAAAATTATCAGCATTGATAGATTCCGTGTCAAGCACGGAATGACAAAAATAATAATACGTCACCCTGAACTTTACAAAGCGAACCAAAATTTTTGTCATTCTGAACTTGATTCAGAATCTTCAAAAATTTTGTGTAAGTTGTATGCAGAGCTGATTCAGGTTCTATTAATATTAATTAAAAAACCGACCGTGAAGGTCGGTATTTGTTTTTACTAAATTTATTGATAAAAGTTATGCTAAACCAAGCACTTTCTTATACCAAGAAAATGATTCTAATTCAGTACCGTTAAAAGTCGTTTTGGTACATTGAGCTTTCAAATAGTTTTCAAACTCATCGTTAAATTTAGATTTTACCTTTTTCACTTCTTTTTCAGAAATTGTTGTTGTCATAAAACCTACTCCTTTACACATTTTAAATTGAGAACCCTATTAATTATAACATAAAAAACATGGGTTTGCTAGTTATAAAACTGATTTCCATGATTTTTTGTTAGTTTCAGAGGGTTTGTTTTGTAAAATTTTATTAAGCAGATTTGTTTTTCTAAACTCATTATTATTAAGTTGAAATATTTTTAGACTTATGATAAAATTCAGGTAAGAAGGTTTTTGAGGAATGATAAAAATTAGAAAGCGCTTATTAACAACTATCTTGATTTCAACTTTGGCACTCACCGCGGCTCCAGCTTTGGCGCAGATGACACCTGAGGCAAGTGCACTTTATCAAGAAGCCTGCTCGGCCGAACACCAGCAAGACTTAAAAGGTGCAATTGCAAAACTTGAACAAGCTATCGCCGTTTCAGGCGGTGATTCTATGCTTTATACAAAGCTTGCAGGGCTTTACTCCGAAATCGACGCAAATGATAAGGCTTTAGAAACCTATAAAAAAGTTATTGAACTCAAACCTGACGATGCTTTTGTTCATATCAGTATTGGAAGTATTTATGAAACTCAAGGCAAATATAAAGAAGCACTTAATTCTTACGAAAAAGCTTTGGATATCTTTCCCGAGTACAAATATAATTACTACAATATCGCAAATGTTCAATACCAATTGAAAAATTATAATGGTGCAATAAAAAATTATAATACATTCTTAGAAACTTATTCTCAACATACAGAATCCCGTGAAAACCTTGCAGCATCATATACCGCTATCAAAGATTATAAAAATGCCGTAAAACATTACAGAAAACTTTATGACAAAAATCCTGATGCATTTAAAAATTTCTCAAATTACGGTATTGCATTATTAAATACGGAAGAATCCGAAAAAGCAGTAGAAATGCTTGAAAAAGCCATAGAAATCGATTCCGAAAATTATTCTGCTCATCTTGGATTAGCACAAGCATATCAGGATTTAGGCAAAAACGATATGTCATACGAACAGTACCAGGTTGTTTTGGCTAACGTGCCAAACCTTAATACAGTAAGACTTGATTATGCGAACCTCCTTGCCGATATGAACAAAAACACGGAAGCTTTAACTCAATATAATATGTATATTAAGGCTTTCCCGAATGATATTAACGGCTACAAAAATATTGCACAAGTTTATAAAAATTTGAATAACTATGATAAAGCTTTGGAAAACTTCTTAATCGTTGAATCTAAAGACCCTAAAGATATTAATACCAAAAAAGATATCGCGCTTTGTTATCACAATAAAAAGGATTATGATTCAGCCATAAAATATTACGACCAAATCCTTGAAGTTACTCCAAATGATTACAATGTAAAATACAACAAAGCTTTAGCGCTTCATGCTATCAACGAATATGAAAAAGCTATTGTCCTTTATCAAGAACTACAAACAGAAAAGAATGATAAAGTTGTTAAAGATAACTTAAACAATGCTCTTGTTTCCCGCGGTCATGAACTTATTACCGTTCAAAATTACGAAAAAGCTGTTGATAATTTTAAAACCGCTATCAAAAACGGTTATACCGACGGATATGTATATTTTGGACTGGCTAAAGCATACAGAGCACAGGGAGATAATACAAAAGCAAGCGAAAATTACGAAAAAGCTATTTCTATCGATCCTGACAAAACAATATACTCAGCAGAATACAGTGATTTTATTTCATCATTATACAAACCAAAATCTAATCCGAGTACTTCACAGGAAAATGATGAAATTCGTGTAATCACAATTGATGAATTTGAAAAACCTGCAACAAATAAAGAAATTAAACCTCCTGTAGTTAAGTCTTCACCTGTCACAATTAAGCAAAACGAAGATTTAATAGCAGAAGGTGATAAAAATTGCAAAGAAAATAATTACGAAGCTGCGGTAAAAAATTATCAAGACGCCTTGCAGCTTGTTCCAAATGATGCAATTACACTTTTAAAAATAGGTTATATTTATAAACTGAAAGAAGATAATACAAAGGCAATTAATTATTATCAAAAAGCAATTATTGTTAATCCTGATTACACTGACGGTTGGTTTAATTTAGGATTGGCATACGCTAATGAAAACAACTTTATTGAATCACAAAAAAGTTTTGAAAGAGTTATCTCTCTTGATTCGAGTTATAACTTCGGTTACGCATATTACGCACTTGCAACAGCCTTGGAATATCAGGGAAAAAATGCCGAAGCCGTTAAAAATTACAAGTTATTTATCAAACACAACAACGACAAAAATATGATAAATACGGTTCAAGAAAAGATTAAGCAGCTTCAATAATTATGAAAAAATTCATTCTTTTTATTACGGTTATATTTGTTTCAATATTGACTTGCGCTTGCGAAAGTGAAAAAGCTTATATTCTGTTTAACAAATACCCGATTTCAAAAGAAACAATTACTTCTACAAGTAATACAAACCAATTTAAAACAGGTGAGAGAATATATTACCTTGTGACTTTTCCCGAAAAATCACAGTCTAAAATGGCCTTAATACAGGTTTTCAAACTTGGCGGTGATAAAGACGAACGTTTGGGGTATGATATTGTCTGGGGTAAAAGAGTTAAATTAAGACAAGAACAGGTTTTTTATTACACGGATTATATTGTCCTAAACAGCAGCGGAAATTATGTTATGAAAGTATATTCACGCGATAATCCGACAAAAATTTTGACAAGTGCTAATTTTTATGTGAAAAATTAATAGAAAAGGAAAATTAAAAATGATAAAAGATAAAGCTTTAGAATTATTTAAAAACGGTTATTCATGCTCGGAAAGCATAATACAAGCATGTATTGAAGAAGGTTTATGTCCTTCCGATATGCTGCCATGTGCAACAACATTCTCGGCAGGAATGTCATCAGGATGTGTTTGCGGAACGGTTGCAGCTTCTCAAATGGTTTTGGGATATCTTTTCGGAAGAAACAATAAATTCGGAAATCAGGTTTTTGCAAGAGAAAAAGCCGCTAATTTTGTTGAAGAATTTAAAAATAAAAATAAAGTTACTTGCTGCAGAGTATTATCAGCAGGATATGAAGGCAGTGCAAAAAAACAACATTGTCAAAAATTTGTTGCAGATGCTTGTGATATTTTGGAAGATTTAATTAAGGTTAAAGTATAGATGAAAAATTTTTATAAAATAGACAAACTTAATTTCCTGACAGCAGGAATGCCGTTAGCAACTGCTAAGGGCGGATATCCGAGAGCTTTTGAAATAATAGAAGATCTGGGACTTGACGGAATGGAAGTCGAATTTGTTCACGGAGTCAGAATGTCTGATGAAACTCGTGCACTCGTTAATAAAATTCAGCAGGAAAAAAATTTGGTTTTAACGGCTCATGGACCTTTTTATATAAATTTAAATTCTCAAGAACCCGATAAAATAGATGCCAGTGTACAAAGAATAATAGATACCGCCCAAACAGCCAAGGCTTTTGGCGCATATAGTATAACTTATCATGCAGCTTTTTATATGGGGAAAGACAAAGAAACCGTTTTTGAACAGGTTAAAACACAGACAAGAAAAATTTTAGATGTATTAGAAGAAAATAATATAAAAATCTGGATTCGCCCCGAAACCACGGGAAAAGCTACTCAATGGGGTGATTATGAAGAAATTATCAGGCTTTCAAAAGAATTTGAACAAGTCCTGCCTTGTATAGATTTTTCACACATCCATGCCAGAACAGCTGGTGAATATAATACTTATGATGAATTTTGCAAAGTGTTAGACAGAATCGGAACAGAACTTGGCGACTTTGCATTGAATAACTTCCACGCACACCTAGCAGGAATTGAATATACAAAAAAAGGTGAAAAATGCCACCTGAATTTGGAAGATTCTGATATGAATTACAAGGATTTATTAAAAGCTTTGAAAGAGTTTAACGTAAAAGGAGCACTGGTGTGTGAAAGTCCTAATATCGAAACTGATGCAAAGCTTTTAAAAGATTATTATATGAGTTTGTAAGCAAAAAGCATTACCAAACAACTTTTTCAATAAGTTCAATTTCATATCCGTCAGGGTCTTGTACAAACGCAATTTTTGTACCTTTTCCGTTTAAATCAAACGGTTCATAAAGGTACTTATACCCTAAATCGTTAAGCTTTTTCGTAAATTCATCCAACGACTCAACAGAAAAAGCCAAATGACCAAACCCTGAACCAAGGTTATACCCGTCAACAGGTGTTTCATCATTTTCGGTTAATTCTAATTGAACATTACCTTCTTCATCATTCAAAAAGTAAAGCGTACAATCATCAAGTCTTTTTTGATGATCAAGCTTCATATTTAAAAGTTGCGTATAAAATTTTATACTATCCTGAGCGTTTTTCACCCGAATCATTGTGTGTAAAAGTTTCATAATTATTTCCTTTTTAAATATTTTAAACTGATAGAGGAAGGAGCAGTTCTAATCTATTCTGACAATCCAGCCATCAGGAGCTTCGATTCTTCCTGATTGGATTCCTGTTAATGTATCGTATAACTTTTTAGAAACAGGTCCCATTTCATCCATGCCGGAAGGGAAACAGATTTCCGTGCCATGGTCTACAATCTTACCGACAGGAGAAATAACAGCGGCAGTACCGCATAAACCGCATTCTGCCATGTCTTTTAATTCAGTTAAGTAAATATCTCTTTCTTCGGTTTCTAATCCCAAGTATTCTTTTGCAACATACATTAATGAACGTCTTGTGATTGACGGTAAAATTGTATTAGATTTCGGTGTAATAACTTTATTATCTTTGGTTACAAAGAAGAAGTTAGCACCGCCCGTTTCTTCGACTTTTGTACGTGTTAAGGCATCAGGGTATAAGTTTTCGTCAAAACCTTCCTTGTGAGCCGTTACAATTGCGTGTAAGCTCATTGCATAGTTTAACCCTGCTTTAACATGACCTGTGCCGTTTGGAGCAGCTCTGTCAAAATCACTTACTTTTAATGTAATAGGTTTAGCACCACCCTTGAAATAAGGTCCTACAGGAGATGCAAAAATCCTGAACTGATATTCTTCTGCAGGTTTTACACCCATTACAGGTGAAGACCCGAACATATAAGGTCTTAAGTATAAAGAAGCACCTGTTCCGTATGGCGGTACAAATTTTAAGTTAGCTTTTACAACTTCTTTTACGGCTTCTAAAAATCTGTCTTGCGGAAACGGAGCCATTTCAAGTCTTTGAGCGGTTTCATACATTCTTTGAGCATTTAAATCAGGTCTGAACACAACAACATGCCCGTCAACCGTTGTATAAGCCTTCATTCCTTCAAAACATGTTTGAGCATATTGTAAAACTCCTGCACTTTCATTTAAAACGATATTTTCGTCTTCAACTAAAGCACCTTCGTCCCACTTGCCGTCTTTGAAATTTGAAACATATCTTTTATCGGTTTTATAGTACCCAAAACCTAAATTTTTCCAATCTATATCAGCTTTTTCTATCGTTGTCATAAGCTACTCCTTTTTAAACCTACCATTATCTTAGCATAAAAATTAAACTATAAAAAGGTTACTTCTTTTATAAACTTGTGAACACAAGCAAGTTTTTTACGGTTTGATTTTATCAGCTGTAAATATTGTTCAATCTCAGCTAACATATCTTTTGATGAATATTCCTCAAAAGTAAAAAGTTCACTAATATTTACGCCTAAAATGCTTGGAATTTTTTCAAGAGTTTCAGCAGTAAGAAAATTCTTACCGCACTCAATTTTACTCAAAGTTTGCTGTGAAATCTCAAGCTTCTCAGCTAATTCTTCCTGCGACATATTTTTGAGTTGTCTGTATTTTTTTATTTGTTTTCCAAAATCAGTTTTTACGTTCATAATACCCCTTTTATATTACAGAAGTATTTTAAACTTTTTAATAAACTTTAAAATGTTTTTATATTGACTTTTACGCTTTTAATACGTAATATTAAAAACAGGAGGTGCTATGAAGAATAAATTTGGTTTTACTCTTACCGAGGGTGCTACGCAAGTAACTTTGCTACCAACAGTTGCAAGGTTTGGGTTTACATTGGCGGAAGTATTAATCACCCTTGGTATAATCGGAGTCGTTGCAGCAATGACTATACCTGCACTGTTAAACAATTATTATGAAAAACAAACAGTAACAAGACTCAAAAGCACTTATTCAATACTTACAAATGCAATCAGAAGTGCCGAAGAAGAAAATGGTGAAATATCAGCTTTAGATGCAAAATACAATGAAGAAGGAGCAACAAAATTAGCAAATCACTTAAAACCTTATTTAAAAATCGCTATAGATTGCGGAACTTTAGATATAAAAGGACACTGTGTTATAACAAAAAATTATAAAGAATTAAACGGAAAAAACAGATTAGCATATTATAACGATTCAAGGTTTTATAAATTTGTATTATTAAACGGAGTACATGTTATACTATCAGGAAATGAACATAATTTAGATATAAATAAAATGTTAATATATGTCGATACAAACGGCTTAGCAGGACCAAATCAATGGGGAAAAGACTTCTTTCGATTTGAATATGCCGAAGGTTACGGACTGGTGCCGACAGGTCATCCTTACAAAGGAATTTTTTCTTATAAAACAAATTGTAATAATACAAAAAGCACAGGGGTTGGCTGTGCTTATTATATTATAAATTTTAATGATATGAAATATTTACACAAAAAGTAATTATCTTATTTGTACAGGCATAATCAAGCAAATAAAATCATCTTCACTGTTTGGTTTTAAAACTGTAGCTGATAAGCTTGCATTCAATCCGATAATAACTTCATCACTTTCAATAATTCTTAACGCATCAAGCACAAATTTGTAGTTAAAAGCAATCAAAAGTTCTTCTGCCGTGTATTGAATATCAATTTTATCTTCCGACTTACCTGAATCAGGAGTATCTGCAGACAGAGTCAACTCGTTATCAGCAAAAAGCATTTTAACAATACTTGTCTTATCGTTAACCATAACAGAAACTCTTTCCAATGCCGAAATAAGTTGTGAAACGTTAACAACAGCCTGTTTCGGACTTTCTGAAGGTATAAGCTGATTATATTTAGGAAACTGCCCTTCCAAAAGTCTTGAAATTGTTGTAGTTTTTTCTGTTTTCAGAACAATTGTTGATTTATCTTTGCAAATTTTAATTGTTTCATCATCAATAAATCCGCCCATTTTCATAAATTCGTTCAAAGTTCTTGACGGAATAATCAACTGAATTTGTTCGGCAATATCATTTGTAAGCTTTTCTCTAACCCTTGCAAGTCTGTTACCGTCTGTTGACGCGATTTCCAAAACCCCGTTAGAAAAATCACAAACAATACCTGATAACAGGTTGCTTACTTCATAATTTGCAGCAGCAAAACCTGCTTGTTTAATAGCTTTCAAAAACGGTTTTAACTCAACATCAAAACATTTAGATTCATCCATTTCATAATTAGTAACTTCAGGCGGAAATTCTGATGCTGAAATTCCGATAATATCAAATTTTGATTTTTTACAAGTAATATTAACACTTGTACCGTCATTTTCCAACTCAAAAGTAACAAGTTCATTACCTAATTTTGAAACGATTTCATTTAATTTTTTAGCAGGTAAAGTAATTTTACCGACTTCATCCACTTGAGCATCAACAGTAGTTGTAACAGTTAAAACAAGATCTGTGGCAGTTAAGCGTACCGTGTTATTTTCCAAAGCTTCAATCAAAATGTTATATAAAACAGGTTGAACAGCTTTTTGAGAAGTTGCACGTTCAACAATCTTAATTCCGTTAAATAAATCTTCTTTTCTAATTATGAACTTCATTCCCTATACTCCTTAATTCTTTTACTAAAAGTATAGAATAAAAGCTTATAAAAGGAAATAATTACAAGGGTTTTAGACATAAAACTTAATGAGAGAATATTTAATCCTCAATATCTATATCAACAGTTCCTGATGTATTTACGCCAATACTATCTTTAAGTTCTGATTTTACAGTATTTGTTGTCGTAGTATTTATTATTGTAGCAGCTTGATCAGACATACCTGTCTTTGATAAAACAGGTTTCAAAGATACTAATTTACCCGCAGAAGAATAAATAACATTAAATACTACACCTTCAATAGAAATTTGACCTTTGGTTACCAAATCTTTTCCCGAACCAACTACGGTTTTACCTGTTATTTCAACTCCCGCCTGTCCTAATTTATTTAAGCTTGTTAATGATTTAGCATATTTACCTATACCAAAAGTTAAACCTGTGACAAGACCATCTTGAAGAGCATTTGTCATAATATCTTCAATTTGATCATAAGATAACGGTTCACCACCATTTACAATAACAGAATATGCATTATCACTTATTTCAACAGTGGCATTTGCTATAGTTGTTCCTGCCGCAACACTGGCTGCTCCGACTAAAACACCTCCAGCTCCGCCTGTTAATGCCATAACAGCAGCCGTACCCGCTATTTTAACAACGGATTTTACAACAGCTCCGCCTTTTTGTTGAGAATCGACATAATCTGCGACTGTAGTACTTATATCATTACTAGCACCAAATAATGCTCCACCTGTACTTATTAAATCTTTTTTCATTTGCGGTAATGATTTTCCACCTGTATATTTATTAACATTTGCTTGTAAATCTTTTTGCACTCCGCTTAAAAATTTTCGCATAAATGTTGTTTTTTGTGCATCTGTAGCTTTATTAGGATCTATACCCTGTTTCATCATTTCTTGATGTAACATAGACATAACATCTTGTTTTGATTTTGCAATTCCTGCATCAATCAAGAATTGTGAATATGTTGAACAAAGAGTGCTATAATTTGCTGAATTTATATTTCCCATTGTATTTTTAAATACATCAAGTGTTTGTTGTGTAGAAATAGCCATTGCATATTTTTCTTGTTGTTTTCTATATGCTGCAGCTATTTTTTTGTTGTAAGGTACTCCGAATTGTCTTTCAAACTCTGCATTAAATGCAGCTTCTCCTCCTTTTTTTGAAGCATTAGCTACCGCATTCATCTTTGAATTAAAACGATTTATTTTTGCCTGAACTATCTCATCCAATTGCTCTGTTTTGCCAAAAATATTACTATATCCACTTTTATTATATAACCATTTCATTCCTTCATATAAATCTGCAGACCAACCGTCCGCTTTTAATTGAGCATCTAATGCACTTTGACTTTGTGTTGAAATACCGCGACCTATATCAATAGCATCACTTGAATTTACACTGTTTGCTTCACGGCTTGTTGTAGTTTCAATTGCTTTTATAGCAGCTACAAGTCTGTCTATAGCAGCATCTAATTTTAAAGTATCACAACTGCCTATACCCATTGACCAAAAACTGTCAATTTCTTTTTGTATTGCAGCGATTTCTCCTTTAAGTCTTGGATCATTAGAAGAACCCAAAGCTTTTGCAGCTCTTTGTTTTAATGCTGTTATAATTTTTCCTGCGGCATTTTTTCTTTTTTCTAAAGTATTTGAAGTTTCATCAAATATATCAGAAATTAAAGACTTACCTGCAGTATTTCCTTTAGCTGATTTATATGAATCTAAAACCCCAATAATATTGTTTGAGTTTATTTTAGCTAAAGAATTTTTAAAGTTATTTTCATCTAAACCCCATTTATGGTTATTTATTGCTTCATACATACTATCAGCTAAACTACCACCGGCCCGCATTTCTTGTTGTTGTCTTTGTTGTATTCTTGTATGTTCTCTGCCATCTTGTCTTACACTCATGTTAGAATCCATTCTTTCGGTTACAGGAACATTAATTTTACCTAATGTTGAAACATTAGCATTATTATTCATTTGCTTTATTTTATTTGCAAAATCTCTGATAAAATTTTTATCTTTTAATAAACTTGCATCTATTGTACCTTCTTTTACTTCTTTTTGAAGAGCTTCCATAGCTACTTCTTCATAAGAGTGGTACCTTCCAGGATTTCCCGGCCAAGTTCTTACTTTGCTAAATTGATTCATTTGACCGTTTAATCTGTTTTGTTCCGCAGCATTACCTCTTGCTCGTTCTGATGATGCGCTAACCTGATTATTTGCATCTGCAGGATGTACACAACGCTCAGGAACCACTATTGATTGTCCTGCTTGTGGTATACCTCCTGGGAAGTGATTTAATCTTCTTATTTCACTTGGTTTACAGCCAACTCTTTGAGCAAAACTTTCAATGGTTTCACCGGCTTTCATTGTCAATCTGCCGTGACCTTTTCCGTCAAATTTTGCACTGTATGTTTGACCATTTATAGTTACTTTTTCAGATAGTTTAAAACCTTCATTATTATATGCTGTTTCTGTTGAATTATCACCTTCAGTTACATTTACGGTTTTTCCTTTATCGGTAAATACTGTTGTTGTAGTTTTATCTCCTTGGACTATAACTTCTGTTTTACCTGTTTCATTATAAGTTGTTGTAGTTGTTTTATCTCCCTCTACAACAACTTCGGATAAAAGATTATCTCCATTTGTTGTTCTTGTAATCTGTTTTCCTTGTTGTGTTATATTTTCAATAACATTACCGTTATCTGAGTATTCGTATGTTGTTGTTTTTTCTAAAGCATCATTACCTTGGTTTTCAACTTTTGAAGTAATGCGTTCATTGCCTTCCGAGTCGTATTCGTAATTACTTGTTACGGTTCCTCGTTTGACCTCTTTTGTTTTCGGGTTTCCTGATTCATCATATTCTATTGTTGTAACAGATGTTCCGCCTGCTTGGGTTATAGTCTTTCTAACAGGTGTTCCGTTTTCTGATATTTGTGTTTCTTCAACATTTCCGTTTGAATCAGTAGTTTTGGTATATGTCAGTTTTCTATCGGCACTAAAAGATTCTTCAATTGTATTTCCGTTTTCATCTTTTTTCGTAACTGTAGATGTTTTATCATTAGTATTAATAGTTTCTACAGAACCGTCATTATTTTTAATTTCTACAAAACTTACTCCGTCTTGTGTAAATTCTCTTGTTGAAGCTATTTGGTCGGTATTTGCCTGAATCTCATGCAAAAACTGCATGACAAATTCATTCTTCATATTTGAAGTTTTACCTTTTGAATCCGTCGTCGTTAGTCCAAAATTCTTGATAAAATCTTTTGCTTCGTTTTTATCAAGAAAATCATTTTGTTTTCTACTATCAATATTTTGCGTAAAATTTCTAACTTCGTTATCATCTAAAATGCCATTATTATCTGTATCTACCTTATCAAAGATAGATTTCATTTCATCCGATTTAAGACTTTCTCGTTTTAAGCCGCCTTTCAGACTATTTAAAGATATTCCTGAAGCTTGACCAAAGTTAATCTTTTCTGACATTTTTACGCCTCATATTCTATACATCTGTATAGTTCTACGACAGTTTTTCAGAAAATATTTAACAAAATTTGGGCCTCGCCTCGCCTCGCATCATATCATATCATATAAGGCATTATAACTGAGTTTCAGCTGTTTTAAATTCGTATTTACAATTCGTTACAATAGACAAATAATACTATTTTCCTCTAATCATTGTATATCTTCTACCTGTTTTTACTACTTCATACTCAAGCTTATTTTTTATAAGATTAATTTCTTTATTTTTCAATATTACAACATTATCTTCTTTTTCCAAATCAGATTTAACTTCATCTATTAAATGCGGATTTTTTATCAAATCTTTACCGTAATCAACTATTTCATCATTATAGTAAAGAAGTGAATATTTTCTGTTTAAACCGATTGTAGATATAGTGTAATCTTTTTCTTTAGCATAAGTTGCAAATTCAACCAAATCAGCCTGTCCAAATCTGTAATCCACTTCATAAAATTCATCTGTAATAAACGCTGAAACAACAGTCATAAATAAAACATAAAAAATAAATACGCCGAGATATTTTTTAAATTTTACAAATAACAAAGTGCTGATTCCGAAAATAAGAACACAAATCAGACAGAACCATCTCATTTCGGCAATATCATCTTCAAGTTGTGCTGGCAAATACAGCGGTGTAAACATTGCAGCAAACCCAAAAACGACGCAGAACCAACCAAAAATTTGAACAGATATATTTATTGGTTTTTCGTGTTTTTTCTTATCAACATAATCCTTCCACATTAACCCCGCAATCAATGATAACGGATAGTAAATCGGAAGAATATAAGTTACAAGTTTTGTACTTGAAGCTGAGAAAAATATAATTATCCAAGCTGCACAAACCCAGCATAGCGCAAGCTGTTTATGCACATTATCTAATGAATAAAAATCAAAGTTTTTTATTTTTTCAATATAATGCTGTTTTTCTAAGTTTTTTAGTTTATCAATAAATACAGCAATCATTGAAAATACCCACGGAATAAATCCCCATAATATTACAAGAAAATAATAGTAAAACGGTTGTTTTCTGCCGATATCATCATTTGCCGTGTTAAAAAATCTGTGTAAGTGATGTTTTATAATATATTCATCAAAAAACAGCGGGTTATGAATTTTTAACATCAAAATGTGCCAAGGTAAAACTATTAATGAAAATAAAATTATACCGGGCAACATAAAGACAGGTTTAAAAATTTCTTTAAATCTTTTTGCCATTATTGACGTAAAAAACACTGTTCCGAAAGGAATTATAAACCCCGGAATTCCTTTTGCCATAACAGCAAGCCCAGAGAAAGCATAAAACGCCCACCAATAAAATTTCTTATGATGTTCCTGACAAAAATATACCTGGAAATAACAAACCAATGCCAATCCTATATAAAATGTTAAAACAATATCAAGTATTGCATATTTGGCAAGCATAATAAATTCTAACGATGTTGCCAAAATTAAAGATGTAAATACACCGAATCTTCTGTTAATTCTTTTTCTTGATGTGAAATAAACAATAAAAGAAAAAATAAACCCAAGTAGTGCAACAGGAAATCTTGCGGTAAATTCATTTATCTTCCCGCCAAATATAAAAAACGACAAACATTCCTGCCAAAAATATAAAGGCGGTTTTTCAAAGAAATATTCTCCGTTTAAATACAATGTCATAAAATCTTTAGATAAAAACATATCTCTTGCCATAGCTACATATCTTGTTTCATCAACATCCATTAGTGAATATGTACCGATTCCGTGAAAAAATATGAAATAAAATATTATCGCTAAACCAATAATAATCAAACTTTCAGAATTTTTATCATAAAAAGACTTTAATTTTTCCAAAATACACCTCTTTTATTATTTATTCTTAATCCCTAATTAACCAAAATTATTATACAATAAAATCCACAGTTGTAGAAAAATATGTTCAATAATTGTAGAAAACTTTTAGTTTTCTACATATTTTTATAACTTATTATTAATAAAAAAACTTTTGAACATTTTATCTAAAAAATTATAAAAGTTTTCTACAATTTCTAAACAGTTCGTAAATAAATTATAATCATAGTTTTCAGAGTTTTCTACAAATATTAACACACTACTATCATGATTAATATTAATATAATTAATTTATATATTTATATTGTTATATATTAATAAAAAAAAGATCGAAAATAAGGAAGTTCGATCTAAAGAGTTTTACTTTTAATATGTTAACCAAAATTATTTTTTTATGTCATCTTTAATCACAATTAAATTATTCATAATTTTCATAGCACAAGTAGGAAGAACAACATGTTCTAAACCGTCTGCTATACCAATAATTTTTCCTGCTCCGAGTACAACTTCTTCACCTTTATAGATGAATTTGTAATCTGTTGCCCTATCTGAACGAATAGTGATTTTTTCTGCCATAAATTTACCTCTTATAATAACGATTACAGTACATTATTGTAACTTATTTTTGCAGAAAAATCAAGTATTGTTTTATATACTTTTTGAAAATCTTATGATATTAAAAAATATGTATATTATTCTGTTTATTTTTTTTATTTCTTTAAATATAGTAAATCCTAAAAATTTTATTTTATTTTCACCTACCTGTAATCCGTGTTTTTTTAATATTTCAGATGCATATTGTTTTGCTTCGGTATAATCTTTCGTATGCTTTTCACTTTTTTGAAATACTATTGAATCTTTGTTTTTCCAATAATAGTAAAATGTATCAGGTACGGTAACCATTTTGGTAAGTTTTTCCAATGCTACTGGTACAAAGTATAAATCCTCATAATATACACCTTGTTTGAAATTAATTTGATGTTTATCTAAAGCTTCTTTTAAATATAATTTATTCCAAACATAACTTTTTTGAGGAATATCTAATATTACACATTTTTCTCTAAAATCATCGGTTACAGTTTCATTTTTCAGTTGTAAATATTTTTTGTTTCTGTATTCATTTAATCTGATAATACTGCAAACTGCCATTTGAGCATTATGCTTTTCTGCTGCTTTATATAATTTTTCAAAAAAATCTAAATCTACCCAGTCATCTGAATCAACAAAACCTATGTATTTTCCTTTTGCTTTATTCATTCCATTATTTCTGGCAACAGATATTCCCTGATTATTTTGATTTATTATAATTATTCGGCTGTCTTTTTTTGCATATTCTTTTAATATTTCACTTGAATTATCTGTGCTTCCGTCATTTATACAGATAATCTCTATGTCTTTCAAGGTTTGATTAATTAATGAATCTAGACATCTCTCAAGATATTTTTCTACATTATAAACAGGTACTATTATGCTTATTTTCATATTATTTAATTTCCTTTTTATACTTTTATAAATTATTTGAGTAATCCATGCAATTGCCATAGCAGGCTATTTATTTTTAATGAAGGTTATGTTTATGTAACTTTACAAAAAATATCTTATATTAATATAGTTTAAAAGTAAACATAATTGTACTAATTTCATAAAAGGGTACAGATATGTATAATGATAAAAAGTTTATTGGCGAAAAAATCAAATATTTTAGAAAGAAATCTAATTTATCACAAGCAGAACTTGCCGAAAAAGTAGGCTTATCAATTAATATAGATATTTTTCCGTATGATTATTATTATAAAAAAGTTGATGATGATGAAAAATTAAAATTAACAAAGGAAATTAAAAAATTTACGCTTAATAAGTTTAATAAATTATTTTGTCTGTTTTTCAAAAATAATAACGAAAAAATGCGTGAAAGATTTACAAAAATTCGAGATAAATATGTTTTAAAAGGAAAAATTCCTGATAAAACTACAGAACCTGCGTTATTTATGGCAATAGATTATCCGCATTTACACAAAAACCTGTTTTTTGATTCCGAAACTGTTTTTCCTTTAAAAACTATAAATTTTGAGGGGTTTGAATTTTCCTGTGTTAATAACCATGACAAATATTTAGCAACAATTTTTGGCAATTACATGGAACTTCCGAACGATTGTTATCCGAAACATAACGCGCTTGAAGCATTCAATAATGAAGAAAAACTTTTGGATGAATTTATAAATCAAGCATTTTAATGCAATTTGCACGGTCAACTGTTATTTGTGTACCTTTTTCCAAATTTTTTATTGAAACCTGATGTTTAAGGATTTCGTCTTCACCTAAAATGAATGCGTATTTTGCAATTTTTGAAGCTTTTTCAAGTTGTTTTGTGAATTTTTTATTAGTTAAATCAATTTCAACATTCAGACCGTGGTGCCTTAATTCTTCAGCAAATAAAAATGCATCCGTTTGGAAGTTTGAAACAATATAACCGTCCAGTTTTTTAGGTTCTTTTTTAGGTAACAGTGAAATTAATCTTTCCATACCCATAGCAAAACCGATAGCAGGAGTAGGTTCTCCGCCAAGTTGATTAACTAAGCTGTCATATCTTCCGCCGCCTGCTACTGCATTTTGCGAGCCGAGATTGTTTGATTTTATTTCAAAAACAGTTCTGTTATAATAATCTAAACCTCTTACAAGAAGTTTATTTTCGCTATAATTTACACCCATTCTGTCAAGGTATAATTTTAATTCAGTATAGTGTTCAGCGCATTCGTCACATATAAAATCGGAATGTATAACTTCTTGAATTTCAGGTTTTTCAAATATTTCTTTACATGTTTCAACTTTGCAGTCAAGCAATCTTAACGGATTTTTTTCATATCTGTTTTGACAATCTTCGCAAAGTTCGCTTAAATAAGGTTTTAAGACTGATTTCAATTTATTTTTAAATTCTTCACGGCATTTCGGGCACCCGAGTGAATTAATTTCGACATCCAAATCGTTTAAACCTAAACTTTTTAAGAAATTAACCGCCATTAAAATTACCTCAGCATCAGCTGTAGGTTGTTTAATCCCGAACATTTCGACACCAACCTGGTGGAATTGTCTTTGTCTGCCTGCCTGAGGTCTTTCATAACGAAACATAGGACCGTGATACCAAAGCTTAACGGGAGCCGATAATCTTGACATACCGTTTTCGATATATGATCGAACAACACCTGCCGTGTTTTCGGGACGAAGTGTTATTGAGCGGTCGCTTTTTTCAAATGTGTACATTTCTTTATTTACGATATCTGTTGTATCTCCGACACCGCGCGAGAAAAGTTCAGTTACTTCAATAATAGGTGTTCTTATTTCTTTAAATCCGTATTTTGAAAAAACTTCATCTGCTTTTTTCTCTACAAAGTGCCACATATCAATTTCTTGTGGCAAAATATCTTTTGTTCCTTTTAAAACTTTTAAAATCTTAGTCATACAGAAATTATATAATTTCAAGAGGTAAAGTCAAATAATGTATAAAAAGAAACCGATATAAAAATATCGGCTTTAGTAAGTAAAAATATGATTAAGATTTTGAGTTAGTATGTTTATTTTATAATTGGCTGCCCGTTGCTTTGTATAGTCCGATATAATTTACAAGGCAATTAATCTTATCGTTGACAACCATTTTATCTGTGAATAGAACATTTTCTTTTATTTGGATTAAATCAAGTTTGGAAATTGTGCCCTGATTGTATTTGTTTGTGCTGTAACCGAAGTCTTCACGTTCCAGTTTAGCTTGTTTTTCGGTATCAATAAGTTTTTGCTCGTCAAGTTTTACCGAAACCAAAGCATCGTTAACTTCTTGAATTGCGTTTAAATTTGTTTGGTAGTAATTATTTAATACTCTTTCGTAAACATCTTTTTTCATTTTCAGGTTAGCTCTTCTTCTGCCGCCTGTAAATATCGGTAAATTAATCCCTCCGCCGACTGCTGCAAGCATACTTTTTGTTGTCCAAAGGCTGCCGAAATCATTTGCTAAAAACATTGCAATACCCAAAATATTTATTGTCGGTAAAAATTCTTTTCTGGCAACGGTTACGTCAATACCTGATTTTTCAACCATTTTTTCTGCTTTTAAATAATCAGGACGTCGTGTTATAACTTCTGATGATATTTCGGAAGGAATTACACCTGAAAAATCTATATTATCATAGTTTGTTCTGGTTAATTGTTCGGAATTATTCGGATTTTCACCGATTAAAACGGATAATTGGTTTAATAATTTTGAACGCTGTTTTTTGTACTCGGTTAAATCAGTGTTTCCCGCAATATAAGATTTGTTAGCTTTTACTGTATCGGCAGTTGAAGTTAAGCCTTCTTTATTTCTTAAAAGCATTAAATCATATATTGTTTTTCTATCTGATACAATTTGTTCTTGCAGTTCAATCATCTTATCAAGTTTGACTATATTTAAATAAGTTGTACCGACAGCTGATGCGATAGAAATATATGCTGCGCGTTCATCTTGTAATGATGCTTCATATTGTTTTTTAGAAGCATCTGTTTTATTTTTGTTTTTCAGAAATAAATCAAGTTCATAACTTGCAAAAGCAGGAGTTGCAAATGACCAATCCGAACTTGTGGTATTAGGCATTTTAGCATACCCCGGACCGAATCCTACTGTTGCAGAAGGTAATTGATTTGCAAACTGAATTTTTACAGCTTGATAATATTCATCAACAGTAATTGTTGCGGCTTTTAAATCATAATTATTTTGAACGGCTTTATCTATATAACCTGTTAAAATACTGTCATTAAAATTATTCCACCAGTCTAAATTTATGTAATCGTATTTAAAAGCATCACTTTTTGCTCTTAATTTGTGTGTTTTTGATATAGAAACTTTTTTAGGTTCCTTTGATTTGTTTTTATCACCTATGGCAAATGCTGTTAACGGTGATATATTTGTCAAAACAAAACTTGCCAAAATTAATGTAATAATACTCTTCTTCAATGTTTTATATCCTCTTAAAAAATATACTTGCTTTTTGTATATCAGTATGATAACATAATATTGTTGCAAATGCAACACATAATTTTTACAACATAGAGAAATTTCTAAATTAAAAGATGTATAAATATCAACATTACACAGAATCAATATTTTATCAATTTGAGCAAACTGCAAAATATTGCAGGTATTTGGGTGCTCAGGTTTTCCAAAAACTAAACATGCCTGTTACACCTGATGAATTTTATGCTCTTGATGTTATAATGATAAACGAGGGTATTTGTCAAAGAGAATTGGCTAAAATCATATTAAAAGACAGACCGAATACAGGCAGGATTTTGGATTCGTTAGAAGAAAAAGGTTATATTGAACGTTTTGTTGATATGAAAAACAACAGACTGGTTAAAAGAATGAAATTAACCGAAATAGGTAAAGAAGTTACAGACGAAACTTCAAACAAATTAAGAAATTATATCAGTAACTTACCGAAAATTTTTTCGGATGAAGACAAGGAAAAATTAAGAGATTTAATAATAAAATTCAGAGAAAGCTTAGAACAACAAGTAGAGATGAAAATATAAGAGGTTAGAACATGGAAAATCAAGAACAACAGAATGTTGAAGAAGTTAAAAAACCAAAAGGAATAAAAAGAACGATCGGCGCGATTGTTGCAGTTTTAGTATTAATAGTTGTTGGTGTTTATGCAGTAAATGAAATGCAATATCAATCAACTGATGATGCTTATGTTGAAACAACTACGGTTAATGTTGCACCGCGAGTTTCAGGACAAATTGAAGAAGTTTACGTAACAGATAATCAATTTGTAAAAGAAGGTGATTTGGTTGCAGTTATTGATCCTGAAGATTATAAAATAAAACTTGAACAGGCTGATTCAAATTATGAAAAACTAAAACTTGACCAGTCAAATGCTAAAGCTAATTTAACGGCTGCTCAGTCTAATATTGATTTAGCTAAAAAAGATTTAGAAAGATACAGAAACCTTTATGAACAAGGTGCTGTTTCAAAACAAACTTACGATGCGGCTGTTGTAAAATATGACAGTGCTCAGGCTAATTTAACACAGGCAAATCAGGCTTTATTTTCCGATAAAAGCGGAAAAACCGTTGCCGATGCTAATTTAAGAACTGCAAAAGCTGCTAAAGATAAAGCTGCATTGGATTTATCTTATACAAAGATTTACGCTCCGCAATCAGGAACAGTATCATCACGTCGTGTTGAAAAAGGTATGTATGTAACGGCAGGTGCTCCGTTATTTACGTTGGTTCCTGAGGAAGTCTGGATTGTTGCTAACTTTAAAGAAAACCAATTAACAAACATGAAAGCAGGACAGCCTGTTGATATTAAAATTGACACTTATCCCGGTAGAACATTTAAAGGAAAAGTTGATTCTATTCAAAGAGCATCAGGTGCAAAATCAAGCTTGTTTCCTCCTGAAAACGCTGTAGGGTCATTTGTTAAAATCGTTCAAAGAATACCTGTAAAAATTGTATTTACGGAACAAATTGATTCATCAAAATTCAATATAGTTCCGGGTATGTCTGTTGTTCCGAAAGTTAAAGTTAAGTAGGTTATAAAAATAATGTCAGAAGAAGTTATTAACACAGATTCTCAAAACACTGATGATGAGAATAAATATTTACCTGAAAATCCTTGGATATCAGCAATTCCGACAATGCTTGCCGTATTTATATACGTGCTTGACGGTACAATTGCAAACGTAGCTTTACCGCATATGGCAGGAAGTTTTTCTGCTACGCGTGATGAAAGTATGTGGATTTTAACAAGTTATTTGATTGCAAGTGGTGTAATTATTCCGTCTGTGGATTTTTTCAGTAAACTTTTCGGACGTAAAAACTTTTTTGTAATCAGTATATTAATGTTTACATTAGCGTCAATGTTATGCGGTATGGCACAAAACCTTGGTCAAATGGTACTTTTCAGAATATTGCAAGGTGCAGGCGGTGGCGGTATTTTACCTATATCTCAAGCTATTATGATGGAAAGTTTTCCAAAAGAAAAACGCGGGACTGCAATGGCAATATTCGGTATGGGAATTATTGTTGCTCCGATTGTCGGTCCTGTTTTGGGCGGTTGGATTACCGATAATTGGACTTGGCCGTGGATTTTTTATATTAACGTACCTTTTGGCTGTATTGCTGCAATTTTGTCACAAAAACTTTTATTTAACCCGCCTTATTCTCATCGTCAAGAAAATGTCAAAATCGACGGTTTGGGATTTTTCTTCCTTGCTGTTTGGTTATTATGTTTACAGGTATTTTTTGATAAAGGTAATAATGCCGATTGGTTTAATGCAACTTGGATTTGCTGGTTATTCGGAGTTTCTTGTGTTTCGGGAATTTGTTTCTTTATATCCCAAATTATAAGAAAAAATACTCTTGTTGATTTGAGTGTTTTTAAAGACAGAAACTTTGTTATCGGTACTATTATTCAAGTTGTAATGCAGGCTGTGTTGTATGCATCTTTAGCTATTTTACCTCAGTTTTTGCAAAGCATGATGGGATATACTGCGTTTTTAAGCGGTTTTTCCATGATGCCAAGAGGTATGGGATGTATGACATCAACCATTATTTGCGCATTTATTGCAGATAAAGTCGATAAAAGAATCTTAGTAGCCGTTGGTTTATTTTTACTTGGGGTTGCGGGTGTAATTTTAGGATTTTTGAACTTACAAATTTCAAGTATTAATATTATGATTCCGAATTTTATTATGGGTCTTGGTATGGGATTTGCTTTTGTTCCTATTATCAATCTTTCAATGGAAACAATGTCAAATGTTCAGATGACAAATGCAACAGGACTTCAAAATTTATTAAAAAACATAGGCAGTGCTGTCGGAACATCTCTTGTTGCAACAATGATTACAAGGTTTGGTCAAATGCATCAGTATATGATGGTTGGAAAGTTGAGCGAATTAAATCCTGCTTATGTTGAAAGGGTTCAATCTACAACTGCGGCTTTATCACAGTATGCTCATATTAGTGTAGCAAAATACATGGCTGAATATTCTCAGTACGGTACTTTGTTAAAACAATCAAATCTGTGGGCGTTTATGGATTCGTTTAGAATTTTCGGATTATTGTGCTTTTTGCTGATTCCGTTGCTGTTGCTGTTTAAGAAAAATAAAGCCGCTTAAAAATCATACAAACGCTTTATTATTTATTTTAATTACTCTGGTATAATTTTACTATGTTTGATATATCAACACCTACTGTATATATTCCGACGATATTTTTGACGATAATTGCGGTATTTGTTTCGATCCTTTATAAGGATGCGAAAAAAAACACTCACGAATCAACCGAAAACCTGCCGTATTATCACGAAATAAGTATGTCTATGGGTTATATTAACCGTTGTATTTTAGAAGACGGCAGATTTCAGTACAGAAAAAATATTAATTCGGATATTACTTACGACAATACTGTATACAATTCACTGCGCCATGCGGGAACCCTTTATTCTATGTATATGTATGAAAAATACGGGTTGGTTAAAAAATATTATGAAGACCGTGTAAAATCTTCAAAGTATTTTGTAGAAAGATATCTTAAAAAACTCGGTCAAAACAAATATGTTGTAATTTCTATCCCCGAAGAAGAAAATATAAGGTTTCCTATCGCAAAATCAGGAAGTGCAGGGGTTGCGTTATGCGCATTATCAAACCTTTATAAAGACGGCGAGATTGAGTTAGAAGTTTTGCAGGGTTTAGGTGAATTTATTTTATATTTACAAAACGATGAAGGTAATATTTACGCATATTTAGATTTAAAAACAAAGGAAATTGATAAAGAAGCGGAAGCAATATTTTATCCGGGTGAAGCTGCTGCAGGTTTAGTTTATCTTTATGAAGTTGACCCTCAGCAAAAATGGCTTGACGGTGCGAAAAAGACTCTGTCATATATTGCAAAAACCCGAAAAAAACTTGATTTTGAGATTCCGTTTGATCATTGGTCAGTATTAGCAATGGAAGAGCTTATCAAAAATAACCTTGTAACAGCGGAAGAAAAATCATTATACGAAAGTTACGCAGAGCAAATGGCAATTCCGCTTTTAAGTAAACAGATTACTAATGCAAATAACAGTTATTGCGGGGCTTTTCAGGATAATATCATGCCATGCAGTCTGGGAACTTATATGGAAGGTTTAGCGTCAATTTATTTTTGCACAAGTAGTGATGCATTGAAAAAGATTATCCATAAATCACTGACAATAGGCTGTATGTTTTTAAGTAAAGTTCAGGTAAAAACAGGTGAGCAGGCAGGCGGACTGCCAAATTCCGCTAACTGGGTTAAAGCTGGAGTTACTCCAAACGCAAGCGTTATAAGAATTGATAATGTTCAACATGTTGTAACGGGCTGGTTAAAGTTTCAGCAAATTCTTGCGCTTGACGTTAAAGAATGGTAAATTCACACCTGTTTCGTCCGTTATTTTTTGCCTGATATAAAGCTTTATCTGCGTATTCCATAAACTCATTTTTGTTTGTAAAATTTTCATAATACCGGCATGCACCAAGGCTTACTGTTACATTTATTTTTTGATTTTGATAAGTTAAATCAAGAGTTTCAACTGTTTTGCGAAATCTTTCCAGCGGGATTTTTGCCTGATTAATATCGGTTTCTGTTAAAATTACCGCAAATTCTTCACCGCCGATTCTAAATACCGTATCTGTTTTTCTAAATGTTTGCAGTGCTGCGTTAGAAACCTCTTTTAATATATAATCACCGCATTGATGTCCGTATGTATCGTTAACTTTTTTAAAATAATCAATATCAAAGATTACTAATGTAAGATTATTGTTATATCTTTGTGCTCTTAAAAATTCTTTTTCAAAAGTACTGTCAAAACTTCTTCTGTTAAACAGTCCCGTAAGTTCATCGGTTGAAGACAGATATTTTGACCTTGTGTACATAAAATTAATTTGTTTGATTACTTCCAATTTGTTTTCTTCGGGAACATCAAAATTACTTATAATATCCTGAATATTTTGCTGAATCTCATCCAAAACGTTATCAGGTAAGATAAACGACATTTCTTCCAAATCTTCAACCATAAATACTCTCTTTCTCTTCACTAGATTATATTCGACAATATAGCGCCGAAACTTTAAGATTTAAAGAGTTTATTTACAAAACTAAATAAAAGTTAAAAATGTGCAATTATACCAAAAAAAAATTGTTTATATAAATGTAGGTAAATGTAGGTATTTTGGTATGCAAAATAACGTTGACTTCAATAAAATTGAAGCACTAAGGGGCAGACGCGCAATGAGAATGCCGATACAGGAAATAAAAGCTCCCGTATCAAAACCTGTCAAGCAGTGTCCTGAAAAAATTTGGTCATCACTTACCGCATTATCTAATATGAATCGTCCGTTTTTGGGTGCTTATACTGTTAAAATGTCAAATTGTGACGGATTGGTGGGAGATTTTAAACAGGGAACAACAGGTGATTGCTGGCTTTTATCAGGGTTAAAATCGCTTGCTGTGACTCCAATCGGCGCTGATATTATAAGAAATTCAATTATCAAAAACGAAGACGGAACCGTTGTCGTTAATTTTAAAGGTGCAAATAAATCATATACAATTACTGAAGAAGAGTTTAATAAAGCTGCAAAAGAAACAGTTACAAGTCCTGATGGCGTAACAGAGAAGAAATACTCAAGCGGAGACGCTGATGTTTTGTTATTTGAATTTGCGATGTCAAAGCTAAAAAATGAAATAGCAGAAGGAAAAGTCGGGTCAGATCTGCCAAATTATGCCAAAATCATTGTAAATAAAGATGCGCCGATTGAAGGCGGAGCAGGTGCACAATTATATTATCTTTTGACAGGAAAAGAATCTTGCGGAATTTCAACTACTGGTGCTAAAATTTCAAATACAGAAAAAGTCATTTTTAAAGATAACAAAGAAAAACTTTCAAAATTTCTGGAAAAATATTCAATCGATAACAAAAAATATGCTGTCGCATTTGGAGTTGATAAAGAAATATCAGTTAAAGACTTAACGGGTAAGGATTATAAATTTATTGCAAACCATGAATATGCTGTTGAAGGAACTTTCGGCGGTAATATTATTATCTCAAATCCGCACGATTCTGCGCGTAAAACAATTATCCCACAATCTGAGTTTTTGAACCTTGGCGTGTCGCTTTTAACCTACCAAAACCTAAAAGATGATAACGATCCGTTTGATAAAGAATTAACCAAATATTTAACTCAAAGGGTTAAAGCAGATAATTATATCAATGAGCATTTTTAATTTGAAATATAATTATCAAGCGCGAGTTTAATTTTATCTCTAAATGGTGTCTTCGGATTCTCGATTAGTTTTGTTAATTCTGCAACCAGTGTATCAAATGCTTTACCCTTTACTCTAAATAATATTTTAGAGTATTTTAATGCAATTTTATCCGATAAAAACCTTTTATTTTTTGTGTATCCGCCAATATCACCTTTTTTGCCCATAATATCCATATTACACTGAATATCTGTTGGCGGGTTTAAACCAAACATTTTAAGTATGTCAAGAGGAGATGTTGTTCTAGTCATTTCAGGGTTTATAAATTCTTCACCATGTTTTGCCATATTTTTTACAAATTTTGAATGTCTGTAGTTTTCATCAAGGTAAGAAAAGTTATTCAGTTTGCGGTTTTCAAAATACATTTCACGCAGAAAAACTGATGTTCTTGCAAAAATTTCCTGCATCTGTTTAATTTTTTCACCGCGAACTTAAAATTTTTTCAACAGGTAATTTTTTAAACTCGTCCGTACATATCTTCATAACGAATAATATCGTCTTCTGAAAGATTATCGCCTTTTTGAACTTCCAGAACTTCTAAATTTTCTTTGAACGGGTTTTGGAGCGAATGAATAGCTTTTACTCCGATATCAATGCTGTGACCTGGAGAGAGAATGTATTCTTTACCCTCCAACACAACTTTTGCAGTGCCTGATAATACAACCCAGTGTTCACTTCTGTGGTTATGAGATTGAACAGAGAGCTTCTGACCGACATTTACGTTGATAATTTTTACCTGAAATCCCTTACCTTTGGCAAGTACGGTATAAAATCCCCATGGACGATTGATACTCTCGTTGTTTGCAGACATTCTCCACTCCTCATTTTCTATCTCTTGAAATTATTATACTACAAAAAACAAAAAACTCCCAAACTTATGTTTGAGAGTTTTTGTGTATGTTTTTTATTTAAATTAATCAAGTGAACCTAATAAACCTTTTGCAAGTGCATCAAGTCCTTGGGTCTTGAGTTCTTACTTGGTCTGTCAATAATTTTTTACCTTCAATAGCATCGAAATGTTTTGCGATTTCTCTTACTTTTAATCGTTGAAATGTTTTCCAACCTAAAGGATTACAGCAACTTTTCCTCTTTCAACTTCTACACTTCTTGTACCGTCGGTGTTTCTTACAAAAATTCTTCCATTATCATATTCGACTTCTGCTTTAACTGATTTTAATGATTTCATTTTGTAACCTTTTCATAGAAGCTTCTTGAAAAGTTTTGATAAGATGAGCTTCTCATTCTTTGTTTGCATAACCGCTTGTAATATCCTTTTTGTTTACTACCTGTGGTGTTCTAAAAACATTTGAAAGTTAAAATTTGTCTTAATATTTATTTACAAACTCTCAAAACCCTTGTTTGGCATGGGCTTGATTTTATCTGTTTTTCTTAGTAAAATGGTCTTACTTAAAAAGGAGAAATTATGGCAGGACAATTCAATCCGCAAGGTATGAGTACTCAAAATATCAAAAAACGCTATGCGGTTTTGGTATTTATTAAAGGTTCAACAGCACCGTTAGTTCTTTATGTAAAAGATGCTCAAATTCTTTACGATGAATTGATTGCCAAAATGCAATCTCCAACAGCAGCATTGATTGAAAAAGAAACAGAAGGACCGCTAAAACGTGTTTGTTTCATTTCTAATCAAATTGCAGCGTTAGCAATTCAAGAAGAACAAATTATTCAATAAAACAAAATTATGGAAAAAATATTGTTACTGGAAGATTTAGAAAACGCCGAAAATAAAACACTACATTGTACTTTTGATGAAAAAATCGAAGGTCTTGAATGTGTGACTCCGATTCATGCAGATTTATGTGCAAAGTCATTAGGTGATTTTGTTCAAATAACGGGGCATATAACGGGAACCGTTGTATTAGAGTGCGATTTGTGTTTAGAAAAATTTAATCACGAGTTGGATTTTGATATTGATGAATTATATTCAAAGAATTCACTACTTGGTGAATATGAGGAATCAGGGCAAGAGTTTGAGCTCAAAGACGGACAGTTTGCAACGGATTTGAATGGTGAAAACGAGATAGATATTTATGACTTATTGTATCAATCTGTAATATTAAACCTTCCAAATAAAAAAGTTTGTGGTATTAATTGTAAAGGAAACAGTTTTTTATCGGAAGATGAAATGACCGATCCGCGACTGGATATATTCAAAGATATTCAAATTAACCCAAAAAATTAGTAGTTAGTAAGTACAAAAAATAAAGGAAAGACAAAATGGCAGTACCTAAGAAAAGAACAGGACATGCGGCTCAAGGAAGCAGAAGAGCTAATTGGAAAGCTACCAAGCCTGAAACAACAAAATGTCCTAACTGTGGCGAAACAGTTTTAACACATACAGTATGTACAGCATGCGGCACTTATAAAGGCCAGCCTGTAAAATTAGCAGACAAAGCAGCTGCAGCGGCAGCTTCTGAACCTGCAAAAAAAGCAACTAAAAAATCTACTAAAAAAGCAGCTCCTAAAGTAGAAGAAGCTAAAGTCGAAGAAAAAGTTGAAGAAGTTAAATCTGAAGAAACTACAGAAGAATAATTTTAAAGTTTAGCGGTGACAATTTTAATTGTCACCCTGAACTTATTTCAAAGTCTTAAGTTAAGGTTTTGAAATAAGTTCAGATAAACCCAAACTTTGGAGAGAGAAAGATATGTCAAGAATAGCAATAGATGCAATGGGCGGGGATTATGCACCGAGAGCAATCGTGGAAGGTTCACTGTGGGCTGCGCAAGAGTATGGCGTAGGCTTAGAGCTTGTCGGTAGAGAAGATGAAATTAATAAAGAGTTGGATAGAATCAGAAAAATTGGTTATATTCTGTCAGATTGCGGTACAAAAGGTCATAAAAGAAGAATTAAAATTGACCTTGATAAAATTGATTATACAATTACACATGCTTCTGAGGTTATCGAAATGGGCGAAGCTGTAGGTCAGTCAATTCGTAAGAAAAAAGACTCATCAATCGTAGCATCAGTCAGAGCAGTAGCGGAAGGCAGATGCGAAGCTGTTGTATCAGCGGGTTCAACAGGTGCTGCTATGGCTGCAAGTTTGTTCGGTTTAGGCAGAATCCACGGTGTTTCAAGACCTGCGATTGCAGTAACTTTGCCGACAATGAAAGACCCTGTTGTTTTAATTGACGGCGGCGCAAACAGTGATTGTACACCTGAAATGCTTGCTCAGTTTGCAGAAATGGGTAAAGCTTATGCAGAACATATTGTTGGAATTGAAAACCCTAAAGTCGGTATATTAAGTATCGGTGAAGAAGAAGGTAAGGGAAACATTCTTGTTAAAGATACTTATCCGTTGCTAAAAAAAATGGGTGAACAAGGTAAAATTAACTTTGTCGGTAATGTTGAAGGTAAAGAACTTTTCATAAACAAATGTGATGTTGTTGTTTGTGACGGTTTTGCCGGAAATGTTGCGTTAAAAGTTACAGAAGGTACTGCCTCAATGCTTTTAAAAATGATTTCAACCGAATTTAAATCAGATTTTGTCGGTTGTTTAATCGGTTTAATGGCAAAACCTTTCTTAAGAAGAATTTTGAAAAAAATTAATTGGGAAGTTTTTGGCGGTATGCTATTATTAGGAGTAAAGGGTATTTCTGTTATTGCTCACGGACGCAGTTCGTCTTATGCTATGAAAAATGCCGTAAGAGCTGCAGTTAGAGTACTTAACAAAGATATTAACTCTAAAATAGCAGAAAATGTAAACAGATAGGAATTAATTATGACAAAAAATATTAAACCGCTAAGAATAGCAGGTGTAGGATACAGTGTTCCAAACACTGTCTTAACTAATGATGATTTAACAAAATTGTATGAAACATCTGATGAATGGATTTATACAAGAACAGGTATAAAAGAACGCAGAGTTGTTTCTGGTAATGAAAGTGCTGTGGACTTAGGTTATGAGGCAGCTAAAAAAGCTATTGAAAAATCAGGATTTAAAGCTGATGAAATTGATTGTGTAATCGCGGCATCATCCGCTCCGCCTCAATTATATCCTGCATTGGCTTGTAATATTCAGGCAAAACTCGGTATTCCGAATTTTGTACCGTCATTTGATTTAACGGCTGCTTGTACAGGGTTAATCTATGCTTTGCAGGTTGCAAGAGGTTTGATTGGTACAGGATTATATAAAAACATTTTGCTTGTTGCATCTGATAACAATTCAAGACTTGTAGATTGGGAAGATCGAGGAACATCAATACTTTTTGGTGACGGCGCAGGTGCAATGGTTGTAACCGAAGCTCAAGACGGGGTTGACGATATTTTATCGCTTGATGTTCGAGCAGACGGTGAGATTGGTCAATATATTTATTTGAATACTCCGGGTAAAAATTGTCCGCTTGTTGAACCGTGTGATGAACACGATTCAAAAATTCACATGGCAGGACGTGATGTTTACAAGTTCGTTGTAACTACTTTACCGAAATATGTTGATAAATGTATTGATGAAGCAGGTATGACTGCTGCTGATATTGATTATTTAATTCCTCATCAGGCAAATCAAAGAATTATTGAAGCTTTGCAGCAAAGACTTGAATATTCTGATGAAAAAGTTATTTCAAATATTAAATACTACGGAAATACATCGGCAGCATCTATTCCGATAGCGTTAGTTGAAGGTGTTGAGCAAGGTAAAATTAAACTCGGATCAACGGCAATTCTTTGCGGGTTCGGTGCAGGTATGACCTGGGGCGCTGCTGTAGTAAGACTTCGCGAAGGTATTTGCTAAGATTAAGGAGATAAAAGTATGAAAAAGCTTACTATGATTGGAATTTCGGGGGGGTAACTTTTTAGGCTCCTTAGGATTTACCTTGGCTGAGGTATTAATCACCCTAGGGATTATCGGGGTGGTTGCGGCTATGACAATACCAAGCTTAATGGCTGCTCATAAAGCTCACAGACTTCGTGCGCAGTTTTTGAAGTCATATTCAACCGTTCAACAGGTGTTTAAACAAATGGAAGCGGATGATGTATCGTTAAATCCTACAGACTATAGTGATAAAAATTACGGAAGATTTTATAAAACTTTTAATAAATATCTTAAAGGTTCACTGGATTGCGGGGATTTAACAAGAAGAAATCAAACCCAAATGTGTTATAACTATTCAAAAGATACTACAGACAAACCTTATCAAAATCTAAACGGTACTAATAATATTGCTTCAACTCTTTTTGATGACGGACAAATACTTTTGCCTGACGGAACACTTTTATTATTTGAAAATCCGTCAAATTCTTCAAGTCCGCATGTATGGGTTCATGTTGATTTGAACGGTTACAAAAACCCTCCAAACCGTTGGGGATATGATTTATTTACGTTTCAATTTTTAGACGGTGAACTTAGAACTATGGGTGATATTCAAACCAATTATAAAAACCATGATATTTATTGCAGTATGGCGAGCACAAATTCTTCTAACGGGATTTCTTGTGCTAATAAAGCTAAAACAAATACCGATTATTTTAAATGGGTTGTTAAAAATGTCAAATAGGCTTAAATAATATATTCACAATCTCTAAAGACTTTATCTTTACTTAAAGCTGCACGGGTATCAAGACTGTTAATTTCAGCTAAATACGCATAATTATTCACAAATAAATCTTCAGGAGCTGATTTTGATTTTTCCAGGTGAGTTAAAAACTTAATAATTTTAGTATTTTCTTTATCTTCTTTTGCAAACAGTCTTACAAGTTTTGCAAGTTTTTCTGCCATTTTTTCGGGAGTCATTTTAATTAGTGTTTCTAAGCATTTATCTGATAATCCCAGTGAATGTTCAAGACCGTTTTGGCTTGCAGAATATATTGATACACCATCGGGATATTCGTTGACATGAAGAGTATAATTCAGTTTAGGGGTTTTTTGTTCAAGAATTGCGCCTGCCTGCTGCCATAGTTTAAGGTTTGTTTTAACACCTCTCAGGCTTAGGTTTGCTGTAAACGGGGTTTGATTATTGTTCACTGTTAACATATTATTCTCCTTTTTTGTTTTTAAGTGTGGAGAGGTTATTAATTGCTATACGTGTAATAAATGTTTACAAAAGCGCTTTGTTTGTAAAAATCTTTACTTTAGCGCTGTTTATATTATAATTATTTCATTAAGAAGAAGGATAGTTGATTTTGAGGGATATAAATATGACTAAAAAAATAGCATTCGTTTTCCCGGGGCAGGGTTCTCAATCTGTCGGTATGGGGAAAGATTTGTATGAAAACTTTGAGGCTGCAAAAAATGTTTTTGATACTGCTGATAAAGTTTTAGGAAAAAGTATTACAACAATTTGTTTTGAAGGACCTGATGAAGATTTGAAACAAACGGTTAACACACAGCCTTCAATTGTGACAATGTCGATTGCCGCGTTGGAAGCTTTTAAATCACAACTTGATATTACACCTTACGCTACGGCAGGTCATTCTTTAGGTGAATACTGCGCGATGTATTGTTCAGGCGTAATGGATTTGGAAACAACCTTAAAAGCTATTCAAAAAAGAGCTGATCTTATGGGAGCAACAAAGGGCGGCGCTATGGCTGCTGTTTTAAATGCACCTGAAGGAAGTTTAGATAAAGCAATAAAAGAAGCATCAAGCGTTGGTTATGTTGATGTGGCAAATTATAATTCACCTGCTCAGGTGGTTATTACAGGTGATGAAGCTGCTGTAGCTAAAGCAGGAGAATTACTGTCAGCAGCGGGAGCAAGAAGAGTTGTTCCGCTTGCCGTTTCAGGTGCTTTTCACTCTAAGTTTATGGAAAATGCAGGAAATGAATTTGCAGGCTTTGTTTCAGAATTAAGCTTAAATGATGCAAAAGTTCCTGTATATACAAATGTTGATGCTAATGCAACAATTTCAAGCAGTGATTTTGTTGAAAAAATGCCTAAACAAATTTATTCATCCGTTCACTGGACTCAAACCATTGAAAATATGGCAGGTGAAGGTGTTGATACAATTATTGAAATCGGTCCGGGTAAGGTTTTATCAGGATTGGTTAAGAAAATCAACTCAGATATTAAAACATACAATATTTATGATAAAGAATCATTAGAAAATACGCTTAGCGCTTTAAAAGAACAGTTAACTTCAGTTTAAAATTAAATAAGGAGAAAAATTATGACAGAAAGAAAAATTGCATTAATTACAGGCGGTTCTCGCGGTATCGGTTTAGCTTGTGCTAAAGAACTTGCTGCTGCAGGATGTGACATTATTATTAACGATATTTGTGATGCTGAAAAAGCTCAGCCTGCTATAGACGAAATTAAAGCATTGGGTGTAAATGCTTATTTTTACAGCTTTGACGTATCAAACCATGAAGCTGTTAAAGAAAATGTTGATAAAATGATAGCTGAACACGGAAAAATTGATATCTTATTAAACAATGCAGGTATCACAAGAGACGGTTTATTCTTAAGAATGGATATGAATCAATGGGAAAGTGTAATTAAGGTTAACTTAACATCTGCTTTTTGTGTAACTAATGCTGTTATCAAATACATGTCAAAAGCTCGTCAGGGTTCAATCATTAATATGTCAAGTATTGTTGGACGACACGGTAACGCAGGTCAGGCAAACTACTCAGCTTCAAAAGCAGGTTTAATCGGCTTTACTCAAACTCTTGCTAAAGAATTCGGTTCAAGAAATATCAGAGTTAATGCTGTATGTCCAGGGTTTATTCAAACAGCTATGACAGCAGAACTTCCTAATATCGATGAATACTTAAAAGCTATTCCGATGAAAAGACTTGGTACTCCTGAAGATATCGCTAAGGTTGTTAAATTCTTAGCTCTTGATACAGACTACGTAACAGGTCAAGCAATCGAAGTAGCAGGCGGTTTAATGATATAATTGTAACAAATAATCGTGGGAAATGTAAATTTCTTGCAAAAAAATATTCTGCAAGTTATAATATTGCAAGAAGAGTATTTAGTAGTAATACACAAATAATTAAGAGGAAAAAAAAATGAGTACATTAGAAACAGTTAAAAAAGTTGTAGTAGATCAATTGAGCGTTGATGAAAAATTAGTTACACCTGAAGCTCGTTTTACTGACGATTTGGGCGCTGATTCATTAGACACAGTTGAATTAGTTATGGCTTTAGAAGAAGAATTCAAATGCGAAATCCCTGATGAAGACGCAGAAAAAATTCAAACAGTTCAAGATGCAGTTTCTTACATCGACAGCAAATTAGGTAAGTAATTATCTCACTGATTGAAATTTGAATTATTCAAAATATTTTTATATATGCGAGAGTGGGATTTCATATTTCATTCTCGCATTATTTATAGTTAGAAGGAAAAAAGGGATATCTTAAATGAATAAAAGAAGAGTAGTAATTACGGGATTGGGAGCTGTAACCCCTTGCGGTATCGGAACCGATAAGTTTTGGAATGCTATGCTTAACGGCAAATGCGGTGTTTCTTTAATTGAAAGAATTGATACCGAAAAGCAATCAGTTAAAATAGCTGCTGAAATTAAAGATACAGATTTTAATCCTGAAGATTATATGGATTCAAAAGAAGCAAAAAGAATGGACAGATTCACTCAATTTGCAATGGTAGCGGCAGATGAAGCAATTGCTGATTCTGGAATTGACGAAGCTGATATTGATCCGTATAGAATCGGTGTAATTGTAAGTTCTGCGGCGGGCGGTTTCCAAACTTTTGAAAAAAGCCACATGGCTATGATTGAAAAAGGACCTACAAAAGCATCTCCGTTTACCGTACCTATGTTGATTGTTGATATGGCATCAGGTCGTATTTCAATGAAACACGGTTATAAAGGACTTAACAAAGTTGTAGTTTCAGCTTGTGCAACAGGTACGCATTCAATCGGTGACGGATTCAGAAGTATTCAATACGGTGATGCTGACGTTATTGTAGCAGGCGGTTGTGAAGCTACAATTACAACTTTAGGTGTTGGCGCATTCACGGCATGTCGTGCTTTATCAAAAAGAAACGATGAACCGCAGAAAGCTTCACGTCCATATGATAAAGACAGAGACGGATTTGTTATGGGCGAAGGTGCAGGTGTTCTTGTTCTTGAAGAATATGAACATGCTAAAGCCCGCGGTGCTAAAATTTATGCTGAAATCGTAGGTTACGGTCAAACTGCGGATGCTCATGATATGGTTGCTCCTGATCCTGAAGGAAACGGTGCACTTAAGGCTATGCAATTTGCAATGGAAGATGCTGATGTTAAAGCAGAAGATGTTGATTACATCAATCCGCATGGTACAAGTACAGGTTTAGGCGATATAGCCGAATCTCAAGCTATTGAAAAAATCTTTGGTGACAAAGAAGCTAATCCTAATTTACTTGTAAGTTCTACAAAAAGTATGCACGGTCATATGTTAGGTGCAACAGGTGCTGTTGAAGCTATTGTTTGTGTTAAAGCAATTACCGACGGCAAAGTTCCTCCGACAATCAACCTTGATAACCAGGATGAACATGTTGCAAACCTTGATTATGTTCCGCATAAAGCAAGAGATAAAAAAGTTCGCACAGCTCTTTCAAATTCATTCGGATTTGGCGGACACAACGCAACTTTAATATTCAAAGAAGTATAGTAACACTTAGTATAGTTTATGAGGGCGATTGTTCAAATTTGAACAATTGCCCTTTGATTTTCGTTAAAATAATAGTAAAATAATTATGTGAGGTGTGGAATGAAAAAGATTTTATTAACTTTAGCGATTATGATTTTTGGTACGGGGTTAAATGCGTATAGTGTTGAAGGTTATGTGTTTTCGGCAAATGACGTGAAACCTGCGTATTCACAGAGTCTGCAAATTTCTAACGCACCTTACGGCGAATATTTTAAGTATTACAATCTGAATAATGCAAAAATTGATGCTGAATTTATAAATTTATCAAAATCGGAAGAAGAAAAGTTTTTAAAAACCCTGACAAAAGAAGAAAAAGAGAATTATAAATACGTGAAAAAAGTTCAAAAACTTATCGAAAAAAACGATTGGAATAAAGTTTTTGAAAAATACCCGAATTTCTTGCCTGCATACTTACAATATTATGACTTGAATTATGAAAAAAATAATTACGGTGAAGCAATACGGATTTTAACCAAAATAAGAAAATTAGATGCTCGCGGTCAAGTTGTCCCAAAAAGTCTGGTTGATTATTCGTTCGGGATTTTGTATTTCGCATCAGGTCAATATAATATGGCATTAAATTATTTTATGATGTATGAAAAAACGGGTGATGATTTTGTTTTAGCAAATATTGCGAACTGTTATTATATGCTTGGAAATAATACCGCGGTAATAGAGTATTGTAAAAAGTTGCAACACCCGCAATACCAGGATAAAGAGCTTTTGTATAACGCATATTACAACCTGAAAAATTACACACAAGCAAATAAATATGCTCAAGAACTTTTAAAAGAAAATTACTGTTTTGATAACCTGATGCGATTTGAATCAACAACGTTAAACGATAACGAAAAATTATCTTATGCATATAAAGCTCGAGCTGTTGCACAAAACGATAATCAAATTAAAGAGGCAAACAGGGTAATAGCGGGTTTTGAACAAGCAAAGTTAAATAAAGCCGTGTCAAAACTTACTCAGTTTGTGAAGGTTCCAACTTGGTCAGAGTTTGAAAAACAAATACTTTTTGTACCTGCGACAGAATTAGCCCGAAAACAAGACGAGTTTTTTAGAAATGCCAATAATTATTTAACAAAATATAGTGCCCAACAGTTAACTAATGCGTTTAATTCTTTAAATCAGGATTATACAAATTACGTTCAGGATAAGAAGAACGAATATTATCAGCAGCAACAACTAGAGGCCCAAAAAGCACTTGTATTGGAACAGCAGCGAAACAATATGCTTCAACAGGAGATGATTCGCGAGCAACAAATCAGAAACCACTTGGAACGTCAGCAATTTTACTATATGTCGAGACCTTATTACTATTATCATTATCGCCCGAGGTTCTATGTTTGGTAGCAAAAAAAGAATTTTTTTGATTTAATAAAGATATGAACCTGATTGATTCAACCGTATTTAAACAAAATGTGTCGATATTATCAAATTGGGTTGATTCTACCCCTGTTAATCAAATAATTGATTCTGTTACTTATGATTTGTATGAATCAAACAATCCGTTTCGAAAAAAATTTGATAAGATCGATATAAGTAATAAAGGTTTGCGTGTTGCTGCAAACACAACAACCGCTATTGGTGCGGAGGTTTTTTCTGCTTTTGCCAATCCGTATTACCTGACGCATAAGGTTACACAGATTCCCGTGTGGTACGGAAGTGTCGTGGATGCGTATAAGAAAGTTACGGGAGCTGGGAAATAAGTTATTTTAATTTATCAAACGGCAAAAGGGTATCTAAAGATACATCGAGGGCTTTTGCAATATTTGCGATGACAAGAATTGTCGGGCAAACTTTTTCGTTTTCAATTCGGTATAGGTGTTGCGGTGTAATATCGGATTTTTCAGCAAGATACTCTTGAGAAAAGTTTTTTCTTGCTCTTTCAACTCTAATATTTTCTGCTAATAATTTTAGAAGTTCTTTTCTATTCACCATTACTTCATTGTATTATTATTGACTTGAAATTATTACTACATATAATTTCAATTATAAACATATAAGTTTATAATTGAAATATTCATGTTGGTAGTTAAGGAGATTAGTATGAAAAAGTTTTTATCAGTAGTTTTTACAGTTTTACTGTTGCAAGTGCAGGCTTTGGCGGTTGTTATTCCCGATTCAACACCTGTTATTGTTCAGCCGATGCAGTTAGTTGATGCAGATGATTACAAGCTCGGCGACCAGGTTAAATTTACAGTTTTACAGCCTGTCAAAATTAACGGTGATGTCGTGATAAAATCAGGTACCGAAGTTCTGGCTCAAACTACCAAAAAACGAAATAATTTCATCCTGGGAATCCCAGGAGAAATTGAAGTCGGGAATTTTCATATAGTAACTCCGAGTAATGAAATAATCAGGTTAAGGGGTTCGATTGGAGATAAAGGCGACGGAAGATATTGGGCGCATATCGGTTGGTTCTTTTTATTTCCGATATTATTTGTTAAAGGTAATGACGGTAAAATCCCTGCCAACACTACGTTGATACTTTATACGGTAGAAGAAGTTAATTTATAAAAAATAACCCCGCCGAGTTTAGGCGGGGTTTGTTTATTATTATAAAATTTCTTTTAAATAATTCGGTAGAGCAAATCGTGCGTTGTGATATTCTTTATTGTAAATCTTACAGGTTGGAATAATTTCTGCTGCACGTTCTTCATTAAAGTATTCCAAAGGTTTAACATCAACCGAACAAAATGCCCAAGCCCAATATCCGCCGGGGTATGTCGGAATATTTGATGTGTATGTTGAAACAATCGGGAATACTTTTTTCAATTGAGTGTACATCTTTTTAATTTCTTCTTTATTTGCAAACGGAGATTCTGATTGAGCAACCATTATACCGCCTTTTTTAAGTGAATTTTTTACGTTAGTGTAAAACTCATCGGTGAATAAGCCTTCCCCCGGCCCCATAGGGTCGGTTGAATCGATTAAAATTATATCAAATTCGTCTTTTTTATCTTTAATATATTCAATAGCATCTTGAACAAGTATTTCAACTTTCGGGTTATCAAGTTCGCAAGAGATTGTCGGAAGATATTTTTTACAAGCTTCAATAACCATTCCGTCGATTTCACAAAGAACTGCACGTTCAACGGTTTTGTGTTTCATAACTTCTCTGATTGTTCCGCCGTCGCCGCCGCCTATTACAAGCACTGATTTCGGACATTTATGCTGCATCATCGGAATATGTGCTATCATTTCGTGGTAATGGTATTCATCCCCTTCTGTTGTCATCATTAAATCATCAAGGGTTAGGATTTTTCCTAATGTAGATTCTGTTTCAAATACTTCAACTTTTTGGAACGGAGAATTATCAGAAAATAAAACTTTTCCTGCCTTAATTGCAATTCCGAATCCGTTTGGAGTAATTTCGTGATAATAACCGTTTTCTATACCGTTTTTCATTCTTATTTTTCCCTTTCAGTTTTTGTTATTACGAGCAAATGTAATGAGCATGGTAATCTCATTAAAAATGTAGAGTTACGCAAATTTTCGCGTAACTCTATGCTATCATATAAATATTTGATTTCAAATTTAATCGGTTTTTATTTCTTTATCATAATCAGGAAATGTTGCATTTGGTAATCGAGGTTCATAATATTTATCACCGATTTTTATTGCTCTTTGTCCATTTGGTAAAGTTGCTTTTTCTGCATGAATTATTACTCCGTTATTTTCAAAAGAATATTCGCCGTCTTGCCAATTGTTCATCGCGTTAGTATAATTTGTTAAAGCATTTTGTTGTTTTTTATATTCAATAAGTGTTTTTTGATATTGAATATATCCACGAATTTTTATTCTTTGTTGGGGTGATAAATTTTGGTCTCTGATGATATTATTATTTTGTTCAAACTCAGATAATTCCTGTTCCAGTGGAGCGAGTTGTTCATTGTATGCTATAACATTTGGATCGTTATTTAAAACATATTGCTGTGGTTGTTGTGTTGCCGTTTTCTTCTTTATAAATTTGATTATCGCCTGAGGCTTTTTGTTGGTCTGCAAGAGCGTTTAATGCATCAAATGCTAATTGGTTTGTTGTCTTATCTGTATGGAAATCTTTTGCTGAAGCTTTATGATCACGTCCGCCGAGCTTGTTTAAGAATTGTTGAAGTTTTCCTACTTCATTACCGTTGATAATACCGTCACCGTTGGTATCAAAAGTATCATTTTCATCAATTTTGCCGTCACCATTAATATCTACATTTAAGGTTTTTTCGCTAAAAATCGATTTATTTTTATCTGTGACCCGCATTCCTTCAAGTTTGTTCAAATCAACACTTTTGTCGATGCCTTTCCGTTTTAACGGTTTAAAATTATTTACGCCTTGTACGCCGTCAAACCTGGTCGTAATATTCCATATTTAGTAATTATTTTATTTTGTATAACGACGCAATTGAAATAAAACTTTAGCAGATGTTACGCATTCTTAATAAACCACCATAAATGATTTTAACATACGACCTGCTCCGTCACCTTTAAGTGATACGACTTCGATATTGTTTTTATAGTTCATGGAAGTTGAGCTTCCGCCGTCGAATGCCATAGCGCGGTCAAGTTTTAAGTCTTTGCACAATTTTTGTACTTCGTATAAGTCCATAGGATTATCATCTGTAATAATCAGGATATGGCATTCATCTGTGCCTTTTATTCCGATAATTGTTCTTGATGTTTTGTGTAGAACGGATGCTGATTCTCTTATAACTTCACCTTCTGCGTTTTTTACGATAAACCCTTCTTCTTCCATACGAAGTTCAGGCAGAATCAACGGACCGCCTTGTGCGGAGGTAATTAAAGCACAGCCAAACGGTACTTCTGACTTATGTGAAACTATTTCATATTGGAATTTATTTCCACATTGCATAATTCTAAATTCTGAACGGTTTAAAACAGTAGTCATATTTCTTCTGAAAAAAGGGTTGGCAAGAAGTGCGCTGTTAAACATCGGATCCGCCGCTGTCATTCTGTCAGTTACTATATATGATATTGTTTTACCGTTTTTAGGATCAAAGAATCCTGCATTAACCGTCAGTGTTGCTCCTGCCTTAATATGTGCTTCACGGTTTGTGATAAGGTCTTCTGAAGCTATAAATTTAATTTTTTTCTTTATTTTTTCACCTTTCAAGATGATATGATAAACCCCGTTATCTTTATCTATACAGATATCACCGACTGCAAAAGCAGGTGATATACAGAAAATTAAAAGTGCAAAAGTTAAAAATAGTTTCAGTTTTTTCATATTATAAATCCTTTGATTTGTAAAATGCGCAAATTGCCGCAGTGAAAGCTATTGTCGGGAATGTTGCGGTAATATAAGGTGACAAAATTTCTTTTTCTGCCAGAAGGTCGAAAAACGGCAAAGTTATGTAATAAATAAAAATACAACCGATTGCAATTGTAAACCCGACCAAACGTTGTTCGCGAGGTTTACTGAATCCTAGAATACAACCTAAAATAGCTAACAGAATACATACAAGCGGGTGGAAAAATCTTTGTAGATATTTGTTTAGTGTTCCGTTATATTCTTCCGATAATTTTTCTTGTTTAAGAAGTTTTACGTATTTTGCAAGGTCTTTGTTATTTATATCACGTTCTTTAACGTTAGAATAACTCATAAGAGTATATGCATTTGTTGCGGCATCACCGTTTAAGATATTCATCTTATCAATATGTCTTATGTCAAAATAAATTCCGTCGTTTGAAATTCTGTAGTTTGTAATATCTTCAAGAACCCATTTATCATCATAAGCGGTTCCTTTTTTTGCAGAATAAATATTAGATAATTGGTGGACATCCTGATAAACTTCGTTAGAAAAATCAAGCACCATAATATTTTGTAAATCCCGTTCAACAGATTTTGAAACAATAACCGCAACCAGCGGATGTCCTGTATCATCTTTTTGGGTATAAATATATTGAGAAGTTTTTAAAGCACCTTTTATAGCTCTCATTTTCTCGGCAGCCATAGGAGTTCCTTTATCTTCTGTCAGAAAACAAAGAAAAGTAAAAATTATACTCAAAGCAATAACTGGAGCAACAATTCTTGGAAAAGACATTCCGACAGCTCTGAAAATAGTTAACTCCGAATCCTTACTCATTTTATCAAAGGTAAACAGAGTTCCCAACAGCAAACCGACAGGAAAAGCTTTATCTAAGATTTTTGGCATTTCGTAAAATAGCAGTAAAATCGCGGTTTTTAACCCATATTCACCTGCCAAAGCCCCTCTGATTGTGCTTAATAAGGTTTCGGGAGCAATCCAAACAATTGTAAACAGTAAAATTGCAACCAAAGATGCAAGTGTAACCTGTTTAAACATATATTTGTCATAGATTGTTATTTTAGGAAATTTAAAATTCATTACAGAGTGAAATCCTTTCCTAAATAAAACTCTTTAGCAACAGGGTCAACAGCAACTTCTTCACTTTTACCCTGAATTTTAATTTTACCGTCAAAGATTACGTAAGCTCTATCGGTGATAGAAAGCGTTGCTTTCGGGTTGTGGTCTGTGATAAGTACCCCTAAACCTTTATCTTCGGATAATTTTCTGATGTTATCTTTAATCTCTCCGATTGCAATAGGGTCAATCCCTGTGAACGGTTCATCAAGCAGGATAAAATCAGGACTTGCGGCCAGCGCTCTTGCAAGTTCTACACGACGGCGTTCTCCGCCTGATAGTGAAATAGCCGATGCGCCACGCAGTCTTAAAACACCAAATTCAGATAATAATTCTTCGAGTTTTTTCTTCTTTTCGCATTCGGTTAATTTATCATTCATTTGCAAAACTAATTTAATATTATCTTCTACAGACAAGCTTCTGAAGCTTGACGCTTCTTGAGGAAGATATCCGATACCTGCTTTTGCTCTTACATGCATTGGCCAGGAGGAAATTTCTTCACCGTCAATAGTGATACTGCCTTTATTTGGTTTAACAAGTCCGACAATCATATAAAATGTGGTTGTTTTACCTGCGCCGTTCGGACCCAAAAGACATACAACTTCACCTTTATTAATGCTGAATGATACATCATTAACAACGCTTCTGTCGCCGTAGATTTTTACTAAATTTTTTGCCTCTATTCTCATCTTATCCCCTTACATTCTTAATCTTATTGTACTTTAAAAACCCCATAATGCAAATATTTCAAACATAAGTTGTGTATTATTATAAAAACATTAAGAATTGTAAAAGATTTCCGGTTAAATGTAATGTGGGCGCGAAATTTGGGTACATATATCATGTACACAAACTTTTTTTCTTTTTCTTTATTTTCTCCTACATAATAACCTTTTAAAAAGCCGTCCCCACAACGGCTATTTATTTTGGAAATTGCTCTGGAAAAGACTTAAAAGATTTAATATAATTACACCAAAATCTGTGCTAAATCATCTTCCAGCAAACTTTTTTGAAATTCTTCGCACTCGATTATCAGTTCAAAAATTTGTGCGTATTTTTCACTGTGTAGAACTTTTGTGATATCATCTACCCCTAAAAATTCTATTATATAAAACGAAGAGTTACTGTCTAATATCTTTATAAATCCGACTTCTTCATATAACGCCAAAAGCATTTCAAATACCTTGACGGACTTTCCTAAAAAGCTTGAACAGCGTACAAGTTCGATTTTTCCGCCGTTATTGTGTGATGCAAACTTTAACATCCCGTTAAATGTTTTCAAAAACTCAACTTCATCAAGGATTTTTGGCTCATAATTCATAAAATGAACCCCTTTTGGCTGAGCTTTTTCTAAGATTAAATCCAAAGTGTTTCTATCTGACGGGTAATCAAAAAACATTACAACATCACACTGCGGAATATCCTGACGAGTAAAGGTTTTTGAGCTGATTTGAGGGTAGGTTTTTATAGTATCTAAAATATACTTACTTTCTGCAAAAACTCTTATGTTTAATTTTGATGACTTTATATAGTCGTTTACGTTAGGCAAAATCCCTGTTTTTGCACGATTATCATAGATTTTGTAAGTACTTTGCAATGCCGGCTCTTCATCAGGTATCGCATCGGAATGGACATCGTCAATAATTAATTGAACAGAAGTGTTTCCGTTAAATTCATTGATTTGCGGGTGGAATGCTATGTCAAGCATGTCACCGTTAGATAACGGTGCATGGCTCATTTTCCACCAGATTGCGGTATGTTCTTGTGCTCCGTTTGAAACAGTCAGGCGAAGATGTGATTTATCCGAACCCATAATTCGTTTTTCCGAGATTTTCATATTATTCATCGCAAAAGTCGGGCTTGGGTTTGATGCTCCGAAAGGTTCCAGTTGAGCAATTTCTTCAACCAGTTCAACGGTAACATCTTGAGGTTCGACCATTAAGTCTATTTTTACAAACGGTTTTAACTCTTTTTGCGTGGTATATTCTTTAACTGTTTCGTTTAATGCTTTTTTTACAACCTCAAACGGAGTGACAGAACCTGTGAAACTTAAGCCTGCTGCGAGCTTGTGCCCGCCATAACCGTCTAAAAGTGATGCGTTTGCGTCAATAACGTCATACAACGGCACTCCTTCAATGCTTCGGGCTGAACATCTAAACTGGTCTTTTTCTTTAACGTAAGACATCAAGAATACAGGTTTATAGTATTTTTCAACAAGTTTTGAAGCTACAATCCCGATAATTCCGATATGCCATGCGTCACTATATAAAACGATTGCAGGGTTTTTGTTACCTTCTTTTTGAACCATTCTGTCTGCCTGTTCAAATACCTCTGCGCAAAGTGTCTGTCGAACTTTGTTAAGTTCGTTTAATGTGGTAACCGCCATTTCTACTTCCTGCGGATTATCGGAAATCAAAACTTTCAGTGCCGCATCAACAGTATCAAGTCTTCCTGATGCGTTGATTCTCGGAGCAATTCCGAATGCTATATTCTCAGAGGTTATTCCGTTTGCAATGTTATACCCTGCACTCTCCAGAAGTCTTGTTAGTCCGTGGTGTTTTCCACGTGAGATAAGTTCAAGTCCTTTTGTTACAAAATACCTGTTTTCGCCCAACAACGGTACAACGTCAGCCACTGTACCGACTGCCACAAACGGTAAAATCTCATAAACAAACTCTGTTTTTTCATATTTTGTAAGTAATGCCTGAGCAACCTTGAATGCAACCCCGCAACCTGCAAGATATGTCAAGTGTTCAATCTGTTTGGTACTTAATTTATCATCCAAGGCGTTTGGTGCTTTCGGGTTAATTATCGCGTAAGCTTCCGGTAAAACCTCAGGGGCTTCGTGGTGGTCGGTAATTATTACATCAATAATCTTAAAACTATTAATAAACTTTACCGCATCAACGTCTGAAATCCCGCAATCAACAGAGATTATAACCTTGGGCTTGATTGTAGTCATAAGTTTTATCAAAGCTTTTTTGTCAAACCCGTGACCTTCATTTTCTCTATCGGGAATGAAATAATGAACATTTGCGCCTAAAAATTTTAAAGTTTTATACAAAACAGATGTTGAAGTTACTCCGTCTGCGTCAAAGTCTCCGTATATAATAATAACTTCGTTATTTTCAATTGCATGTGACAGTCTTTCAACTGTTTTTTCCATATCAGTAAATGCATACGGCGAAGTTAAATTCATTTCAAGCGGGTTAAGAAATTCATGAATTTCTTGTTCCGTTTTTATCCCGCGTGATATTAAAAGTCTTTTTATAAGCGATTTTTCGCTTGTTGCGTTACTATCTAAAACCCATTCTTTTTTCATCTTCCCAAGTCCTTTAATAAAAATAATAGCATAGAAATACGTAAATTTATGTAAACTTCTTTTGCTTTCTAAAAAAATAATTTAAAATGTTCAATGAAGTCAGCAACTATACTTTATGTGGAGGAAATTATGAAAAAGATATCAAAAATTTTAGCAGGAATGCTTTGTGTAATGGCGGTTTCAATGGGTGCTGTTATGGCAGAACCTACATTTACACCGTTAAATTTTGATGATAGTGCCGCAGTAAAACCTGCAACGACAACTACAACTTCTGCAACTCCAAAAGGAACAGATTTACTTGCTCCAAATCAGGTAGTTGCGGGTACAAAAATGCAGGATTCAATATTAAAAATTGATAACGCACAAACAGAATTGAGAAATAAATTATTGAATTACAAAACTCAATACGCAGAAGTCGACAGCCGTTATCAGGCAACAAAAACCGAAAGAAAAGCTGCCAAAAAACAAGTTAAATACGCGGAAAAGAAGATTAAAAATCTTGATAATGCCAAGAAAAAAATCAGAAAAAATTTCCAAAGAAATATGAATATTTAATAAAATTTTTTATTTAAAGGAAGGTAAAGCTGTCTGTTTTTTTAAGCAGGCAGTTTTTTAATAAAAAAGACTTGATTTTAAAAAATGTTTATAGTACATTTGTTCATGCGGAAAGTTAAATCCGCGCCCAAAAGTGTAAGGGCTGCTAGCTCAGGTGGTTAGAGCGCACCCCTGATAAGGGTGAGGTCGGTGGTTCGAGTCCACTGCGGCCCATATTAAAGAAGGTTCCCCTCGGGAGCCTTTTTTAATATCAATAGTTTGAAAGTAAAAAGGGGTTTATTATGATTGATTTTCTTAAAAAGTATGTAGATTTTAATTTCAAATCAACATCTTTATTTATTGTGCTTACTTTAGCAGCGATTTTTGGGTTAAAACTTTGCGGAGTGAATGAAATTCCTGAAAACAGTTTACTTGAAAATACCCAACTGATTGTGTTAGCGGGGGGGGGACTTTATTGCTTGATATCTAAGAGTGACAAAGAATATAAACCGATTAATATATTCTTTGCATTGGTAATCTTCTTGCTTGCAATGAGAGAAATCAGTTATGGAAGAGTATTTTTTGCACAAATCCCGGGGACAAATGATTTTTATCACTGGTCACATTATAAATACGGATATTTGGCACATGTTATTATCGGAATTTATATTGCCGGAGCTTTTGTTTATGCGCTTTGTAAAAAAGTTTTTGTAAAGATTTGGGAAGTCTTACAGAAAACACAATTCCCGTTTTGGAATGTGTTGTTGTTATTAACAGTGATTCCAGTACAAATTCTTGCAGAAAAACGTTTTCATTCGACATTAGTAGAAGAAACAGTTGAATTGTTGATGTATTGCTTAATTGTATATATGGTAGTAATATATAATCAACATTTGAAAAAGAGTGAGGGGTAAGTTCAGCACTTGGGCGTATGTCTGTGAGGTACTGCTCCGAGGGAAACGACAGTTTCCTACTCATGGCAAATGTGGGGCGTTAGCACTCTGCCGACGAAAAACGATTGAGTATCGTTTTTTTGGAGAGGGGTAGCGCACTGTAGAAAACGATAGTTTTCTACTCACGGCAAATGTGGGGCGTTAGCGCAGTTGGTAGCGCACGACACTGGCAGTGTCGGGGTCAGGGGTTCGAATCCCCTACGCTCCAAATTTTATTGTACAGATTTTGCAATGAAAACTTTCCTATTATTTTCGTAAATTTTTATTTTTGTTGTAGAATATAGCATGTATACACGGGTAGAAAAGGAAAGGGAACTATTAAATGACAAAACTTTCACCATTACAAATTGAAAGATTAAAGTATCAGCCAAAACTTCCTTCAAGTTTACAAAACGGTGTAAACTCTTTGGAATTGGTTGAAGGCTCTGCAACTCAGTCAGTAAGAGATCAAGAGCAGATTCAAAATTTATTTGCCAATACTTACGGAAAACCGACCGTAACTTTTAAATCTACATCTTCATTATCATCATCTGATGTTAAAAATGTCGGTGTAATTTTATCAGGCGGACAAGCTCCGGGAGGACACAATGTTATCGCAGGTTTGTATGACGCTTTAAAATCAGCAAATTCATCTAACAAATTGTACGGATTTTTAGGCGGACCTTCAGGTATTATTGAAGGTAAATATATTGAATTTACTGATGAATACATTGATTCATACAGAAATACAGGCGGGTTTGATATTATCGGTTCAGGAAGAACTAAACTTGAAACAGAAGAACAATTCAAATCATCATTGGAAGTTTGCAGAAAACTTAACATTTCAGCAGTTGTAATCATTGGCGGCGACGATTCAAACACTAACGCAGCGTTGCTTGCTGAATGGTTTGTTAAAAATAATACTGGAATCCAGGTTATCGGATGTCCTAAAACTATCGACGGCGATTTGAAAAACGAACAGATTGAAATTTCTTTCGGTTTTGATACGGCAACAAAAACTTATGCTGAACTTATCGGGAACATCGAAAGAGATGCTAATTCAGCTAAAAAATACTGGCACTTTGTAAAAATTATGGGAAGAAGTGCTTCTCACGTAGCTTTAGAAGCTGCATTACAAACCCAACCGAATATCACATTGATTTCAGAAGAAGTTGAAGCTAAGAAAATGTCACTTTCTTCAATCATTGATTATATGTCAGATATTATCGTAAGACGTTCTGAAAACGGTAAAAACTTCGGTATTGCGGTTATTCCTGAAGGCTTGATTGAATTTATTCCTGAAATGGGTTCAATGATTTCTAATCTGAATGATATTATGGCATCATTAGAATCTGATTCAAGTTTTGTAAACGCATCATCTTCTGAAAAATTCTCAATTGTTGAAAGCAAATTGGAATCAGAAAATGCTAAAGTTTACTCTTCACTTCCTGCATTGATTAAAGAACAATTACTTGCAGATCGTGACCCTCACGGTAATGTTCAGGTTTCTAAGATTGAAACTGAAAAATTGTTGATTGAAATGATTTCAGCAAAACTTTCAGAAATGAAAAAAGCAGGCAAATTCAGTGGTAAATTCTCATCACAATCGCATTTCTTTGGATACGAAGGACGTTGTGCATTCCCTTCAAACTTTGATGCTGATTACTGCTATTCACTTGGTTATAACGCTTTTGCATTGATTAACTTCGGTTTAACTGGTTACTTATCATCAGTAAGAAACCTTACTGCTCCGGCTTCTGATTGGATTGCTGGAGGTGTACCTCTTACAATGATGATGAATATGGAAAAACGTCACGGTGAAATGAAACCTGTTATTCAAAAAGCATTGGTAAAACTTGACGGACCTGTATTCAAACAATTACAAGATAACCGTGAAGACTGGGCAATGAATGACAGATACTTGTTCTCAGGTGCTATTCAGTACTTCGGACCAAGCTCTGTTGCTGATATTACAACAGTTACGTTGCAATTAGAAAGAAGTAAACAATTAGCTTCAGTTTAAGAATTGTCACCCTGAACTTGATTCAGGGTCTGTCAATTTTAATTTTAAATCTAAAAAGCGGCAGCATTTATATTGCTGTCGCTTTACTAATTTTTCGGTTATAATCTTATTATGTTTAATATAAACACGGATGATATTTCACAAAGTTACGAAGAGTTTCGTGAGCGGGTAAAAAGGGGGGCATCTTTTGCGGTTACGGGTTTGACATCTGTATTACGGTTGTTTTTGCTTACGAAAATTAAGTTTTATTCAAAGAAGAAGGTTTTGTTTGTCACATCAACCGAGCAAAACGCCTTGAAGTATCAAAGCGACTTATTATCGGCTTTTAATGTTAAATCTGAGGTTTTGCCATTTCAAAATATTTCAATGTATGAGGGAGTTTCGCCAAATCTTTATGATTACGCCCAGCAGATAAAGATTTTAAACTCACATCCTGATGTTGTAATTTGTCCTGTTAAATCACTGCTTGAAAAGTTTCCCGATAAAGACTTTTTCAAGAAAAACGGATTAAAGATTAAAATCGGCGATAGTATTGATTTAAAGGATTTGGCAAGAAAGCTTATAAATCTTGGCTATAAAAAATCTACAATGGTTAATGATGTATCTGAGTTCAGTATACGAGGGGATATCGCAGATGTGTTCTCACTTGATGATAACCCTGTCAGAATCGAGCTTTGGGGTGATGAAGTTGTTGATATAAGATATTTTGATAACGAAACCCAGAAATCTGTTGAAAAGATTAAGGAAGTAACGATTTTTCCTGTTTATAAGTTTATAACTGTCGGGCAGGAGGAATTGGTTAAAAGTCTTCAACAAAATGATGAAGATGAGATTCCCGAGGAGAATTATTTTAGCGGGATTGAAGTTTACCAAAACTATTTTAATAAAAATTTAGTTAGTGTTTTGGATTATTTTGAAGATTATGTTCTTGTTTTTGATGAAACGAGTGAAATTTATTCAAAATACGAGTTTGTGAATGATAATTTGGATAAACAACTTGAAGAAGGGGTAAGATTAGGGTTACTGAAACAACTTGATGGTAATAATCATCTTACTTATGAAGAGTTTTTGAGAAAGACATCTTATTTTATAAAAGTCGGGTTTAATAACTTTATTGACGGAGCAATGGGTGATTTAGTCGAGTTTAATTCTCAGCCGTTGAGAAATTTTGAGGCTGATATAGATTTAATCACGGATTTCATTTTGGAGCATAAAGCTTACAAACTTATCATCGCAACCGATTATCCCGAGCGGGTAAAAGAAATTCTTTCCGAGAAAAATATTTTTACTCCCGAGTACACAGACAGTACCGTACTTGGCGGATGTATTCTGGAAGACTTTAAAACTGTCATAATGACCGATAGGGAACTGTTTAATAAGCGTTCAAAAGAGGTTACGGCATCTAAAAAGTCTTATTTTAAGGAAAAACCCGAGTATATCGAAAACATTAACGATATAAAACCGGGGGAATTTGTTGTTCATACGATTCATGGCTTAGGGATTTATAAAGGTTTGTCAAAACAGGAAATTGACGGGCAGTTAAAGGATTATTTGACGATTGAATACGCAAATAAAGACAGACTTCATATTCCTGCCGAGCAGATAAATTTACTTTGCAGATACCGAGGTTCGGGTACGATAAAGCCTAAACTGTCCAAAATGGGCGGACGCGATTGGGAAAACACCAAAGCTAAGGTTAAAAAAGAAGTTGAAGTTGTTGCCTATGACCTGTTAAGGCTTTATGCAAGGCGTAAGATGCAGCAGGGGATACGGTTTTTGCCAGATACAAATTGGCAAGTTGAAATGGAAGAGGCTTTTGAGTTTGTGGAAACACCCGATCAATTGAAGGCAATTTCGCAGGTTAAATATGATATGGAATCCGAACAGCCTATGGACAGATTAATTTGCGGTGATGTCGGGTTTGGTAAGACAGAAGTTGCGATGAGGGCAATTTTTAAGGCGGTAACCTCAGGAAAACAGGTTGCCGTAGTTGTTCCTACAACAATCCTTGCATTGCAGCATTACCAAACTATTGCTGAGCGTTTTAAACCGTTTGGAATCGGGGTTGAGATTTTATCAAGGTTCAGGACGAAAAAAGAGCAAAAAGAAACGGTCAAAAACCTTGTAACAGGCGCGTGTGACGTTGTAGTCGGCACTCACAGGCTTTTGCAGGAAGGTATTGTGTTTAAGGATTTAGGGTTGCTTGTAATTGATGAAGAACACAGATTCGGGGTTCGTCATAAGGAGAAATTAAAGCAGCTTCGCGAGAATATTGATATACTGTCAATGTCCGCAACACCTATCCCGAGAACCCTTTATATGTCACTATCAGGGATTAAGGATATGTCTGTAATCAACACTCCGCCGAAAAACAGGCTGCCGATTAAGACTTATGTCGGCGAGTGGAACGAAAATATGGTGAAAAACGCTATTATTCACGAACTTGATAGAGAAGGTCAGGTATTTTATCTTTATAACAGGGTTGAAACGATTTTGGAGATGAAAAATCTTCTTCAAAGGATTGTTCCAAATGCCAGAATTGCTGTCGGGCATGGTCAAATGGATGAAAAAGAACTTGAAGAAGTTATCGTTGATTTTGCTAACCAAGAATACGATATCCTGCTTGCGACAACGATTATCGAAAACGGGATTGATATTCCGAATGCCAATACAATGATAATCCATGATGCCGACAGATTCGGACTTGCGCAGTTGTACCAGTTAAGGGGTCGTGTCGGACGTTCTCAAAGACAGGCTTATTGCTATTGTTTTTACAAAAAGTCTAAAGAGATTACAAAAGACGCTGTGAACCGACTTAAGGCAATAAAAGAGTTTACAACACTCGGTTCGGGGTATCAAATCGCGCTTCGTGACGTTGAAATCCGCGGGGTTGGCAACATTTTGGGTACAAAACAGCACGGGCATATGATAAATGTCGGGTTTGATACGTATTGCGAGCTTTTGGAAGAAACAGTTCAGGAACTTCAAGGTGAGAAAGTTGACAGGACACCACCGACAATTGTTGATATTAATGTTACGGCTTACATTCCTGATGAGTGGGTAGGTTCAACTGATCAAAAAATGATTGAGTATAAGCGTTTGGCGGATGTAAAATCATCTGTTGAACTTGATTATATAGTAGAAGAGTGGGTGGACAGGTTTGCAAAACCGCCTGAAAGTGTTGAGAATCTGATAAAACTTATCCGATTAAGATTATCCGCAACAGAAATTAAAATCTCGGCGATTCGCGAGGTACAGGATTGTATAAGAATTTACACGCCTTACTCTCGCCCTGAGTGGAATATTATCCAAAAAGTTTTGCCGCATAATATAACTAAAAAAATAAAATTCACCGAAGCTCCGAAAACTTGCTCGGAAGGAGTTTCAATCTTGATTTTAGACACTTCTTATGTAAATTTTAATGAAGTATTTAACATTTTAACAGATTTGTTTTATTATATCTATAAAGTCAGTCACGAATATTAAAAAGAAAGAGAGAGTTTAATGAAAGTTTCTAAGTTAGTAGCAACCTTGGCGTTATCTGCGTTACTGTTTACTGGTTGCGGAGTAAAGGACAATGCGATTATTACAATTAACGATAAACCTGTTACTCAAGGCGAATACGATAAATTAATCGATCAGGCTATCGGACAATCACCATTTGGTAAAATGGGCGATTTGAAAGGTAACAAAGACGGTTTCTTATATCTTATGACAGAACAAAGAGTAGTTAATCAGCTTATTATCCAGGAACTTTTAAATCAGGAAGCTGACGCTCGCGGAATTAAAGTTACAAACAAAGACGTTGAAGCTGCTTTGAAAAAAATCATGGAAGAAATGGGTGGCAGAGATAAACTTGCAGAAGTGCTTAAACAAAACGGCGTAAGCCCTTCTCAATTCAAAAAAGATGTAAGAAACCAGGTAAGAATGCAAAAACTTGCTGATTCGGCAGGAAATATCAAAATTACTGATAAAGATTGCGAAGATTTTTATAAGAAAAATCCTAACAAGTTCAAAAACCCTGAACAAGTAAGAGCTTCACACATTCTTATCGCTGCAAACCCTTACCAAATCGGTGAAGAATTAAAAGAAAAAGCTAAAAAAGATATTCCGACCGAAGAATTAACAAAAAAAGTTGAAGCGGTTGTAGCAGAGAAAAAAGCGTTAGCAGAAAAACTTGCAAAAGAATTACAAGCTGACAGCTCAAAATTTGCTCAATATGCTAAAAAATACTCAGAAGACCCGGGTTCAGCTAAACAAGGCGGAGATTTAGGATTCTTTGCAAAAGAACAAATGGTTCCTGAGTTTTCAAAAGCAGCTTTCTCAGCTAAACCAAACACTGTTTCAGATGTTGTAAAAACACAATTCGGATACCACATCATTATGGTTAACGACAGACGCGAAGCAGGTGTTACACCTTACGAAAAAGCTAAAGACGGTATTAAAGATTACTTAAGAACAGAAAAACAAATTAAAGCACTTGATGAATTGACAGAAGCAGCTAAGAAAAAAGCAGACATCAAGTTCATGGATGAAAGATACAATCCTGAAGTTATTCAAAAGAAATTAACAAGACAAGTTGATGATGCTACAGGCGGAGCTGCAACAAGAGAAAAAGAAAAAGCTAAAAAGAAATAAGAAACAATATAAAAAGCGACCTCTTGATTTTCAAGAGGTCGCTTTTTTATAATTATTTTTCTTTCAATTCAAGTTCAACGTTAAGAATATCCAAAATTTCGAGGAACTCAATTAAAGAAAATTTTTGTTAAAGCTTTTGTTGTTCCTCTTTTGAAATTACTAAAAATACATTAAACAGAGGATTGAATCGAGCGCTTAATCTTTTAAAATTATATTGGGTGTTTTATAAAGAATTTTGGGAGGCATTATGAATAGTATTATAAGCGAGAATGTGGAATTTTATATGCCTGCTAATGAAGACATGTCCGAATCTATTACGCAAAACTGGACAGAGCAAGCTTTAGAGTGTTATTCCATAAATTGCGATTGTAAACGCTGTTCGTTATCCAAAGGTCATTATTCTTTTATTTGCCAAATGCCTAAAGTAATCGACGCTTTAATTCAGACAGTCGGAGTACCCGAGATTCGCAGAACTGCCTGAAAAAATCTTTTTTAGAACCTCGAATAGTAAAAAAACAGCCATAAACTTATGTTTTATGGCTTTTTATTTATTATGTATGTGTCTGGTAGTCGTTACTTTTTAACAAAACTGTTTTCATGAAAATGAATAAGTTTTGCTAAGTGCCATTGTTTTGCTTGAATTTCTTGTATACGATCTTTTATGTCATCTAATTCCTTCAAAAGTGTCGGCAAATCTTTGTTTTGTCTTGTATAGACTACAGAAATCGGCGACTCTTCTGTTGTGACATCTTCTGCCCAGGAAGGCAAAAAACATCCTGATTCAAATATTTGTTTTTCGTTCATATCACATATCTCCAAAATCAAACAGCTATTAGCCTCTGTCTGTCAGCAATGAATGGAAAAAATCCACCAGCTTGAAGTTTCCGTATTTAAACGCATAGGGTTTTCTTAAGTATTCGCTGTTAGTAATTTTATTTAAGGTATTCATTTCTTCATCGTTTAAAGAGCCGAAATCGAAACTTGTCATCTCAGCGTAATCTACCATTAAATCTTCTACATCCATAATCTTTTTGTCTGACATTTTATACACTCCTTAGTATTTTCTAATCACAAATTCTATATCGGTTTGCTTTCTAAAAAACTTTAGAATTTGAATAAACATTGTTACATATATTAACATTCTGATTCCATGGGGTTTAAAAACTAATCCACATGATTTATACTATGAGTGTAGTAGGTTCACGGATGAAAATAGTCAGTTAGTGTGATTAATCCATGCCGTCTGTTTGCAGGATTGATTTTAATGCTATATGAGGTAGAATTGTTTAGTAATGTAAAACATTGTGGTAATGTTAGCAAAAAATTTTTATCACATGAATTATAAACAGAAATTGCAGGTAGCGTAGATTTGGAAAACGTAGATAATAAAGAACTAAAGAAAAACACAAAAGGAAAGAGTAAGACCTTAAATTCTAATCCTATCAGCAAGGCTAAAGTGCCTATTGAAGGGATTAAGATGATTTCGGTTCCAAAAAATTCTGTGCCAAATGAGAATGCGGCTCAGGTAGAAGAACTGAAATTAAAGAAAACCCGCAAAAGCCTTAATAACTTGATTAAGCCTATTTCTGTTGCGGAAGAAGCAAGTCTTGGCAGTATTGTTGAAACTATTAATAATTTCAATATTACAAGAACCAAACCGCGTTCTTATACAAATACTTATACGCAAAGCACTAATCCTATAAGCTCAAATATCAATTATTTTGAGATATTTAGAAGTTTTTCCGAGGCTTTTCAAAATAATAAAAACCTTGTAGATTTATTTGCCAAGTTGAATGATATTTTTGTGAACAAGTTAAAATGTAATTTTATTGCATTTGGTTTGTTGCATGAAAAATCAAAATGTATTAATTTGAAATTATTTAGCAAAACGGGTAACACATACTCTTCAAAAGTTTTCCTTTCTGATGAAAATAACCCGATTATAAAAAGTTTCCAAAATAAAATTATAATTGATAAAGACAACATCAATTATTTAAACATTCCGTATTTGATGAAAACGAGTTCTGTTATCGTTCCGATGATGTCTGTTAACAAATGTATCGGTGTAATGTTGATTGGACAAGATGTGGCAAATATAAAAGTCAGTCTTGCGACATTTTTTGCTAATTATATGGCTATGTTTATTCACAATTATCAACTTCTTGAACAAACAAGTAAATTTGCAAATACTGATACTTTAACATCATTATACAATCACAGAGGTTTTCAGGAAGTTCTTGCTAATGAACTTAACAGAGCAAAAGAAACTAATAATCCGCTTTCAGTGGTGATGTTTGATGTTAATAATATCTCAAAAATTAATAGGGAACTCGGTCACGCTAAAGGTGATGAAGTTATTAAAACAATTGCGGAAAAAATTAAGCAAAACATTCGTGCAAAAGATTCTGCAGGTCGTTACGGCGGTGACGAAATTGCTGTAATATTACCAAATACTGATACAAAAGATGCAAAATATCTTGCAGAATATATTACATATTGTCTGTCTTGCTGTTTTGTGGATGATGTCGGACCAATTAAGGTATCTGTCGGGATTTCAACATATCCCGAGTGCACAGTTGATCAGGAAAAACTGCTTATTTTGGCGGAACAAGCTATGTTTATTTCGCAAGCCAGAGGTTACAAAGAAGGTATGTCTGCAATTGTAAGTTCATCTGACTTTAACTTCTGGGATGATATGGCGCTAAATTCTTTTGCGGAAGTTCTTGCAAAACGCCACTCTCAAATCGGTATAAACTTTGAAGAAGAACTTGTTCATAAGTTTAACCAAGAAGAAATAATGAACCATTCTCACTTAATGGAAATGGTTACATCACTGGCAGGCGCAATTGATGCCAAAGACCCTTATACAAAAGGTCACTCAACATCGGTTTCAAGATACTCCGAAGCTTTAGCCCGTGCAGTTCGTTTGCCTGAGCAGGAAGTTGAACGGATTAAAATTGGAGCGTTACTGCACGATGTCGGAAAAATAGGTATTCCTGAGTCAGTTTTGAAAAAGCCCGGTAAATTAACCGATCAGGAATGGGAAATTATGAAACAACACCCGACAATCGGCGCGGAAAAAGTACTGGAACCAAATGATGCGCTTAGAGACTTAATTCCTATTGTCAAGTATCACCACGAAAGACTTGACGGTAAAGGTTATCCTGAACAGTTGAAAGGTAATGAAATCCCGCTTGCTGCAAGGATTGTGTCGGTAGCTGATGCTTATCACGCGCTTGTCAGTGACAGACCTTACAGAAAAGGCATGCCGATTGAAAAAGCCTGCGCAATCCTTAAAGAAGGTGCGGGAACCCAATGGGACAGCGATTTGGTTCGTCAGTTTATATCAATCGCACCGTCACTCACAACAAATGTTTAACAAAAAGAAGCGACCTCTTGAATCTCAAGAGGTCGCTTCTTGTTCTGTTTATTAGCATAATACATATTGACTTTTATCTAAATGGTCCCTATCAGGATAATACGGTAAAATATCAGGTTTTTCAGGCTTAAAATTACCAATAGTAATTTTGCTTACATCCGCCAGCCAATTATCCTTTTCATTCGGATATTTTGTATGACGACCTGCTTCCATTGCTAAATCAGGGTTAGCGTTTTCTATTTCAATACAAGCTGCCATTGCCTGAAAATATCTTGATTTGTCAGGTTCTTCAAGTTTTGTCGGGTCGAACTTTTGCATTGCAAGCATCATTAAAATAGGATTGTTGTTTTGCTTATGTTTTGCTTCAATTTCTTCCATTGTTTTTCTTGCTTCTGCGTAAGTTATGCCCATTGAAGATTTTTTCTGGTCTAATTTTTCTAATGCAGCATCTTGTTTGGCTTTTAGTTCTTGAAGTTTTTTGATAAGTTCATCTAAGTTTTCATTACCGCCAAGAAGGCTTACAGGTACTTGTGTTTGGTCTTTAAAAAATTCATTTAATTTTTTCTTTTTCTCAACTTCTTCAGGTGTAAGCTGTATACAGCATCCTGTTGTTGCTGTAGAATCGTTTTGTGCAATCGGACGTAGTGATAAGTCTGCCATAGTAAATTTTCCCCTTATTTTTTATGTTACTCTAAATAAATATTTATTAGTATATTTATATAAACAAAATTTCTTTGAAAAAATTGCCTGAAGTTGAAAAATTTTGTAACAAAAAAGAAAGAATCCCGTTTTGGGATTCTTTTTTACCTTCCACATTTTCTACCTACTACACTAATCACAGCCGCTCTCTATAGCTGTACGTTTTTGCTTTCGTATTCAATACCCATTTCTTTAAGGGTTTTAATAAAATTTTGAGCACAAATTCTTTGTGCTTCAGGCGGTACGATTCTCAGGATTTCGACTGTTCTTGAAATCACAGGGTCTTTATCGTACCAACGGTTATTCGCATTTACGGGTTTAACCATTGCGTAAAATTTATCAATTGTTTCTTTAGAAACTTTTTCTTCAATTTTTTGCAGGAAAATCTCTGCTTGAGCTCTTAATTCTGTCTGATAGTTTCTTAAAAGCTCAATAACTTCTAATAATAACGGGTCATGATCATACCAACGTTTATAAGTAGGACTCATTATGTGTACCCTCCGTTAGGTTCATCTGGGAATCTTCGTTTCTACGTTCGATTTTCCCTCCTAACAATCTTATCTTACTTTCGAAGTTTTCGTATCCTCTATCTATATGATGTAGTTTTTCTACAACGGAATTGCCGTCAGCCATAAGTGCTGCGACAACTAAAGATGCTCCTGCACGCAAATCGCTTGCGGTTAAAGTTGCTCCTGAAAGCTTTTTAACACCTTTAATGATTGCGTGGTTTCTGTCCTGGTGAATATCAGCACCCATTCTGTTAAGGTCAGGAACTTGCATAAACCTGTTTTCATAAAGGCTTTCGGTAATAATTCCGACGCCGTTTGCTGTTGTCAAAAGTGTCATTGCCATAGACTGTAAGTCTGTCGGGAATCCGGGGTATGGCTGTGTGACAAAATTTATTGAATTTAAGCGGTTTTTGCAGCTTACTTCCATTGAAGTCGGGTCTAAAAGCTTGATATTCGCGCCCATTTTTAACAATTTATCCGTAAAGAATGTTAAATGAGCAGGGTAGATATTTTTGATAATACCTTTACCTTTTGTTGCGATAATCGCTGTCATATAGGTTCCTGCTTCGATTCTGTCAGGAATTGTTGTGTATTCAATCGGATGAAGGTCTGTCTGTTTAACACCGTTAATGATGATTTCAGAAGTTCCCGCACCGATAATGTCTGCTCCCATTGTGTTTAAGAAGTTAGCAAGGTCTACGATTTCAGGTTCTTGTGCTGCGTTTTGAATCTTTGTTGAACCTTCAGCAAGAACAGATGCTAACATTATGTTTTCTGTAGCTCCCACTGACGGGATGTCTAAGTAAACATCAGAACCGACAAGTTTGTTGGTTTTAGCATGAACATAGCCGTTTTCGATTTTAATTTTAGCGCCCAGTGCTTCAAGTCCTCTGATGTGGAAATCAACACGTCTTTCGCCTATCGCACAACCTCCCGGGAGTGCCACACGGGCTTCTTTACAACGAGAAACCAATGCGCCCAAAACAATAAATGATGCTCTCATTTTGCTTACCAATTCGTAACTTGCGGTTACATTAGTAATGTCTGTCGCATCAATTGTCAGGGATTTTTCTTCTCTGTTATAACTTGTTTTACAGCCTAATTGTGCAATTACGCTGAGCATAATTTCGACGTCCGTTAAATCAGGCACATTATAAATCTTTGATTCGCCTTTTGCAAGAATCGCAGCTGCCATAAGTTTTAGCACCGAGTTTTTTGCGCCGCCTATTGAAACTTCACCTTTTAGAGGGGTTCCGCCTTTTATATAAAATCTTTCTACCAACTTAGCCTCCGAAAGAAATCTTCATCATATCTTACTATATATAATAATACAATCCAAACGCTTTGATGTAAATAAATTAAATTATGTAAAGATAATTAGTCTATATATATGACAAATTTCGGTGATTTATTTCATATAATAAAAAAATGGACGAAAAGGTTTTAGACCAAAAATACGTAGATTTTATACAGGATTTGATAGATCAAGTTGCGCCATTATTGCCTGAAGATGTAAATGAGCTGCAAAAAAGCTACCTGGTTGCGAATATGAAAAAATCAGCAACACTTTTGGCTGAATCCATGCAGGATACCGAGGAATTTAGGATTCTGTCGTTTGAAAGTCAGTGTTTTTATATACAGGTGATGGCTGAATGGTCGTTTCACAAGGAAATTGACCTGTTTCGTTCAGGGATTCCCGCAAAGTATTGGAAAGTTGTTATGCAAAAGATTTGGTACGCGATGTGGGAAGTTATGTATGCGTGCGTGAAAAACGAGGCGCCCGAAACGGTTGTATTATCGCTTGTTGAGCGGTTTGTGAACAGAACTTATAATGATGCGGTTGAAGAGTTAAAAGAATCGGAAGTTATTGACGATACGGTCGAAGAACAAGCCAAAGAACAGTCAAATATTGATAAAATGGCAAAAGAGATTAAGGCAAATAACGAGGTTAATGAACTAAAAGAACGGATAAAAACGATTACCTCGCGAATAGTTCTGGCGATTGTAATAAGTATGATTGTAACCGTTGTGATTTTGAAGTTTAAAATTATCGGTTTAGCAACTATCATGTCGCTTTTGGTTGTGTATAATTTGGTTCCGTTTAGGGGTAAAGGGTAGGATTGTCAATTTAATATCTGGCTATTGTCACTCCGTGCTATATGCCTGTGGAGTTAATTAACATTGTATTTTATAATAAAAATATTCATTAAATAGCACGGAAAGGAGAAAAAATGGAGAAAAGGGAAGAAATAAGAATGGGTATGAGTCGTTTGTCTTTTGACGTGTGGGAAGTTTATGCGTTTATTAGGATTCTGGTTGTTGCTTTAAAACATAACGAAGATTTCTTGCGTGAAGGGGATGAGATATTGTATGTATTAACCCTTGCAGAAATTTTTGAAGAACAAATGGAAGCTATTCCTAAAAAATTTGATATATTATCATTAGAGTTTGCTGATATAAAATTAGAAACGACCTGAAATTAGGTCGTTTCTTAAATTTATTATTCAACGTATTCTTCTAAGCGTTTTTTGCGGTTCGGGTGACGCAATTTTCTTAGTGCTTTTGCTTCGATTTGTCTGATACGTTCACGGGTTACGCCGAAAAGCTGTCCGACTTCTTCCAATGTTCTTTGGCGTCCGTCATCCATTCCGAAACGTAATCTCAATACGTCGCGTTCGCGAGGTGACAATGTGCAAAGAACTTCGGCAAGGTCTTCTTTCAAAAGTTCGGAAGCTACCATTTTTACAGGAGCGTCAGCTTCTTTGTCTTCGATAAAATCGCCCAAACGAGAATCTTCTTCTTTACCGATTGGAGTTTCCAATGATAGCGGTTCCTGAGCTATTTTAATGATTTCACGAAGTTTCGGGATAGAAACATTCATCTCTGCTGCTAATTCGTCTTCTGTTGGTTTTCTTGACAAGTCTTGAGCAAGTTTTCTTGTAACCTTTTTCAACTTGTTGATAGTTTCAACCATGTGAACAGGGATTCTGATTGTTCTTGCCTGATCAGCAATCGCACGTGTAATTGCTTGTCTAATCCACCATGTTGCATAAGTTGAGAATTTGAAACCTCTTTCGTGGTCAAATTTTTCAGCCGCACGGATTAAACCCAAATTACCTTCTTGAATAAGGTCTAAGAACAACATTCCGCGTCCTACGTACTTTTTAGCGATACTTACAACCAAACGAAGGTTAGCTTGAACAAGTTTTCTTTTTGCGATAGCACCCGGGGTGCCGCCTTCTAAGATTTTTCTTGCAAGTTCGATTTCTTCGTTTGCTGATAAAAGTTTAATTCTTCCGATTTCTCGTAAATAAAGTCTAACGGGATCATCTATTGCAATGTTTTTAGGGATTTCCATATCGGAAGGGTCAACTTCTTCTGTGTTATGAAGCATAAAAATATCTTCTGAGTTAACTTTATCTCCCATTTTTGAAGTTACGATATCTTCGATATTATCTGTTGAAATATCAACATTCATGTAATTAATATCATGGTCGGATTCTATAACTGAATCTTCGCTAATATCTTGTAAATCAAGTGTTTCATCTTCCATTACACTGACTATTGAAGAGCTTTGTCTTTTCTTTGTCATCTAAATTTTCTCCGATTTTTGTCTAATTTTCTTTATTTTATCTCTTAGTTGTATTTGAATTTTAAGGGCTTGAGGGTCATCATCGCTGATTCCTCTGTATAGTTGCTTTGTTTTCCTGGTTTCTTCAACCCGTTTGCAATGATTAATTTTTGCAATTGCTTCATTGATTACGTTTTTGAAATCTTCATCGCTCAGACCTTTATACACTTCCGATAATCCTATCAACTCCTGTAAAACTGCCTGAGCCTCAGGGGTTTCAACGAATTCGGTATATAAATGTTCTATTAATTCTTTCACATTATTTACGGTATATATTAATTTGTCAATTGTAGATTTTACATTTATTAATATTTCGTCGTCAAATTCTGTGTCACCGATTAATTCATTTATTTGAGTAAATGTATAAGGGCTGTCGTTTACCAAAAAAACGCTCAATAAATTTTTTTGCGCTTTTTTTAAAACGGAATCTTTTTTTGTTACATTCTTAATAATTCTTTCTGTCTGAGGAAGGTTAGCACGTTCAAAAACCTTCATCTCGGAACGGATTGCGCCTGCTTCAATTCCTAAAGTCTGCGCTACCATATCAATGTATTCAGAACGGATTATTCGGTTTTTGATTTCTGATAAGACAGGAATTATTTGTTTTATAAACTGAGCTTTTTCTTGCGGAGTTTTATAGTTGTCTTTGGTTTTCAAAATGTTATTCAGTTGAAAATCAATGAATAACGGAGCGCTTTCCATATACATTTTATAAGCGTCAGCGCCGACAGAGCGTACAAATTCATCAGGGTCTTTACCTTCAGGTGGTGCAATTACTCTTATTTCGCAGGCGTATTTGTCTTTGTCTGATGCTACATAGCTTTCGTCAAACTGTTTTATGTCACCTAATCCCGCGAATACATCTTTAATAATCTCTGCTCCGCGTGCGGTTGCCTTTTGACCTGCCGAATCCGTGTCAAAAGACAGATAAATTCTTCTTGATTTTGTGTATCTTGACAGTAATTTTACGTGATCTGCGGTTAGTGAGGTTCCGCAAGATGCTACGCAGTTTTCTATCCCGTGTGCTTGGGAAGATATTACGTCAAAATATCCTTCCATTAAAATAACAGAATCGTTTTCTCGGATTGAATCTTTTGCGGTATAAAGCCCGTAAAGTAATCTGCCTTTGTTATATATTAATGAGTCTGATGAGTTTAAGTATTTTGGTGTTTGGTCTTTTTCCAAAGCTCGAGCACCAAACGCTACAAACTCGCCGTTTTCGTTCTGTATCGGAATAATTACACGATTGCGGAATCTGTCTATATATCCGGCTTTTTCACTTTTTACTATCAAGCCCGCTTTTTCCAAAACTTCGTTTGAAAAGTCTTTCCTTAGCTCATCATAAAGTACTGTATAGGCTTTTGGGGCAATTCCGATATGGAATTTTTTTATAATATCAGCTCCGATTCCGCGCTTTGTAAGATATTTTAAGGCGATTTCAGCATTTGGATCTTTTTGGCGTATTAATAAATCATGATAATACTCGGCTGCAACCATTGTTGCTGCGAGCATTTGTTCTTTTAACTCTTTTGAACCCGAATTCCCGCGGTGAGATTTTGGAACTTCAAGTCCGAACTTCTCTGCCAAATCTCCGATGACATCTTTAAATTCAAGGTTGCGGATTTTCATGATGAATTTTAAAGCGTCACCCGCTTCTCCACAGCTGAAACACTTATAAATCCCTAAATGCGGGGTTATGCAAAATGACGGGTTCTTGTCCTTGTGAAACGGACATAATCCCCAGTAGTTGTTACCTTTTTTCTTTAAAACAACATACTCGGATACGACGTCTACGATATCTAAACGTTCTTTTATTTGTTGTATTACTTCATCCCACGTTTCAGCCATAATAAAATTGTAACATCAACATAATTTTTAGAACAATTTTTTCATCTTTTCGGATGATAAATCTACAATAAAATTTGTGTTGCCATAATTATTTTATGTCCATCAGGGAGGTTTTCGTTGTCGCAGAAAACATAGTTCAACATAAGTTTTAATGCCTGACCTTTTATAAACCAGTTTAAGCCGACTGTATATTCTCGTTTCATATCGTTAGAAACATTTGTATTCGGGTCAAATTGGTCAACACGTCCCAAAAGTTGTAGATGTGGAGTGAATTTCCACCCGACAGTTGCTGCGTATCCGCTTGCTTCATTTGGGCTTATTCCGTTAAATCCGCTGTATCCGTTTGCCATTGCAGCTTCAAAATTTGTCCAAAGTTTCTTATGATGATAAGCCGCATAAATACTTGCAACATTATAATCAATTCTGTTGTGTCCGCCGTTAAAACCTCCGCCGATTGTAACTTTACCGTATTTTTTTGATTTGTTGCCAAGTGGTTTAAAGTTTACCCAGCCGTTAAATTCTGTTCCCGGCATTCCGCTTGTGATAAATCTTCCCGAGCTTCCGACAGATATATTATAATCAATATATTGATAGTTCCCGATAAGTTTTGCCGCTATTGATTTTGCTCCGCCAAAGTTTCTTGCAATTTGAGAGCGTGCGACAAACGGTAAAACATAAGTTGATGCTCCACCTTCTACACCTGTTTGAACCCTTGAATACCCTACAACAATTTGATGGTTTGGGATACTTGTGTTTACAAAATAAGCGTCTGAAAATAACCTGTCAATGTAATTTGTTCCGTTGCTTATTATCGGGTTTAGGGCAAGTTTGAACTTATAATCCGGGTTTTTGAATGAACCGTAAACACCGATTTGTGTTACAAGGTTATCGTATTCCGTTGAATATTCTGGTGACCACAAAGCATTTATTGAACCTCTGTATGCTCCATATACGTGGGTTCTGCTTAAAGGTCCTTTTTCATAATTATGAGTTAATTCGTTTTGGTATAAAAAAGACGGAATATCTGTTCTTGTAATTTTACTGTGATAAATTTTTCCTAATAACGTGTCTTCATCAATTTTACCGTCACCGTCTTCATCAAGAATTCTGAAAAGTTCAAAGTCTAATTCTGTGTTATCTTTGTACCCGCTATCATCATTATTGTCATCGTTTATAAAATCAAAGTTGAATCGTTTTTCTTTTGGGGTATCCGAATTTAAAACAACTTCGTTTTCCTGAACTTCTTCACGAAGTTCCTCGGTTATATCGTCTTTTGCATACGCGCAAGTCGATAAAACCGTTAAACATAAGCCTATTAACAGTATTAGGGATAACTTTACCATAACTGTAAACGATTATAACATAATTTTTTAGAAATTACTTTATTTTTGATTTTTGTAGTATATTCATGGTATGCCGAATAAAATTAAAAAAGAAAAATATACAAAAATTAAAGCCCCGATTGTAGAAGCACTAAAAACAGCTTACAACAATCCGACATATCAGTTTCATATCCCGGGACATACAAAGGGATTAGGAACTCTGCCCGATTTTAGAAAATTAGTCGGTAAAAAAGCTCTGATGGTTGATACAACAGATGAATTTGATAATTTGGGAACACTTACTCCTGCGACGGGTCCGATAAAAGAAGCGGAAGAACTTGCAGCTCAAGCATTCGGCGCAAAAAGAACATTTTTCTTACTTAACGGTTCAACTGTTGGTAATCTTGCAATTGCAATGGGTTTAACCAAAAAAGGTCAAAAAGTTATCGTTAACAGAAATTGTCATCGTTCAATTTTAACAGGTTTGATTATCTCAGGTGCCGAACCACTTTGGATTATCCCCGAAAAACTTAATAACTGGGGATTATGGGGAAATATTGACGCAAAAGAAGTCGAAAGACTTCTAAGTGAAAACGATGATGTTTCTATGGTTTGGATTACGAACCCGACTTATGAAGGCGTTGTATCTGATATTGAATCTATCGCAAAAATCTGTAAACAGCATAATGTACCGTTGATAGTTGATGAAGCTCACGGCTGTTTGTGGAATTTTAACGAAAAACTTCCGACAACATCTCTAAAGCTTGGTGCTGATATTGTTGTTCATTCACTTCACAAAACAGGCGGAAGTATGAGCCAGTCTTCTATGCTTCATATCAGTGAGGATTCTTGTATTTGTGAGGCTGATGTGGAAAGAGCTTTGATGCTTTTACATACAACAAGTCCTTCTTTAATGCTTTTAGGCAGTCTTGATGCGGCTCGGGCTAATCTTCAAAGTGCCCGCGGGCAAAAACAGCTATCCCGCGCGATTGCCAATGCTAAATATTTACGCTCGGAAATTGATAAGATGAAAAATATTCACCAGTTAAAATCAGGTTTCGGGTATAAAACAGATGTAACAAAAGTCTTCATTAAAGCTGACGGGCTTTCAGGAAAACGATTGGAATCAATTTTAGAAATAGATTTTGGAATAGAGGTTGAAAGTGCGTCTGATGAAGGTATCTTGATTTTGTGCAACATCGGTAACAAACGTTCTGATTTTGAATACCTTGTCAGTTGTTTAAATAAAATTGATAATCACAATTACAAAGATATTTACTATCTTGAAAATAAAAAACACATGCCTATGCTAACTCCGATTATCAAAAAAAGTCTTAGAGAAGCTTATTTCTCCGAAAAAGAGATTATTCCGAAAAATCAAGCTGTCGGAAGACTTTCAGGTGAAGTCGTTGCAGAATGTCCTCCGGGTATTTCAATTTTGCTTCCGGGTGAACTTATAACAGAAGCTCATCTTCCTTACTTGGCAGATTATGATGTTATAGAGGTTTTGAAGTAATTTCACAACTCCTTTGCAAACAGGATTCAGGAGCTATTAATTAAAGTTTTCTAAATTTTTGCCGTAAACATGCTTGGTTACTTTTTTAAAGAAAAGAGGTTGCCCATGTTTAATTCGGTAAATAATCCTTTTGGTCAAAGAATTGAGTCTGCCCTGTCAACGGGTCAGGAAAAACGTCAGCAGCAGCAAGAACAGCAAAACGACGAGAAAAAATACCTTGAAAATGATGATAAAGACGAGGTTCAAATCGGAGAACTTCCGCCACTTACTGAAGATGAAGTTCTTTCTATGACGTATAATTATATTTTTCGCTTAAAATCCGAACACGAAAACGAACAGAAAGTCATTGAAAAATTAGACAAATTCCTGAAAAAATTTGATGTAATAAAGTTTATGAAACAGCATAAAGGCATGACAAGCGCGGATTTTCACATGATTATGTTTAATGAAACAGCAAATATTATAATGTAATTAGAGTTTATCTAAACCCTGCAGATTCTTTCATCATTTCTTTTGTTGTTTTACCTGTTCCATTAATAAAACATTTTCTGTAAAAGTCATCAGTAAGGTTTGGTTGTGTAAAATAAACTTCTTTGACATAAGTTTTATTGTTAACAATTGCTGTTTCATGTACGGATAGTGAAAGCGGGAAAATATCTTGTCCCCATTTGTTAGGACCTTTACGTCCGTTAATATCTATCGCCATTCGTCCCGGGAAATCGCTTTGGTTTGGTGTATGATAAGTCATAAATATCATACTGTTATCAAATACATAAGCTCGTTTTGCTTTCTTAAAATCATAAGAAGAACAGCCTGAAGCAGGGTAGTTGTTTGGAATACAACCTTCAGTTATAGGATTGTTTTCACAAGAATGAGTTGCACCCATTGCTCTTGTAAAATCATGAATAAACTTATTACATTCAACAGTTGCATCAGAGACGGATTTTTTTTTCATTCTTAACCCTTGTTCATCAATATCATCAAAAGGGACTGTTCCATAATAACAAGCATAGACACTTCCTCTGTCAAACTGAATACTTTTTAGGGTAGCCTCCATTTTGGCATAAGCTGAACGAAATTCGGCAAGCCTTGCGCGTTGCTGAACTGAAGCTCCTATTGTTGACAGGGTTAATGTTGCCAAAGCCCCGATTAAAGTAAGCGTAATCATTACTTCAGAAAGCGTAAATCCTGATTTTTTTAATTTAAAATTCATAACCGATTATCCAACCATTAAAAACTATATTATTATTTTAACATATATCACGTGCCCAGTCAATTGATTGGCTTTTTATAATATCCATGGCTTGACAAAAAGTTTATTATCGTAAATAATATTTATATAGGGGGAAGCCCTAAAGAAATGCTACTTCCTTAGGACTTCACTTTGTACCCTATAAACAAAGTAAAATAATTTGTAAAAACGCTATCATCACCTTGATGGCGATTTTTATTATTACTGTGTTCATTTTCTCACCTCCTCTCTGACCGATTTCTTTGTATAATCGTGTGTGTCAGCGGAAGTAACAGGTACTTACCCTTATTATTATTTTACCTTAAAAAATCCTTAAGCTCTCGGGTGGGTTTGGTCATAGACCTCTTTCATGTGCTGCATTGAGATGTGGGTGTAAATTTGGGTGTTAGAGATGCTGGCATGTCCCAAAAGTTCCTGTACAACCCTTAAGTCTGCTCCGTTTTCGATTAAGTGGGTTGCAAAACTGTGTCGGAACATGTGTGGTGTAACCTTTTTAGGTAGTTCAATTTTTTCGACAATGTTGTTTATGACGTTTCTAATCATTTTTGTTTGAAGTCTGTAGCCTGTTTTGTTTATAAATACAGGTGTTTCGTCATTTATCGGGTCAAGTGTGAATCCTTTTGCTATAAGCGGTCTTGCAAAGTCAATATAGCCTTGAATATAGGATTTCGCCCTGTCTGTGACAAGAATTATTCGTTCTTTTGCGCCTTTACCGAAAACCGTTATTTCGTTGTTTTCAAGGTTAAGGTTGCCGAAATTAAGCCCGCTTAATTCTGATACACGCATTCCGCTTGCCCAGAGAAGTTCTAATATCGCACGGTTTCTGTAACCTGCGGGAGTATCTATATTTATATTGCTTAAAATCTGTTCTATCTCATCTGTTGTGAGGAATTTTGGCAACGACTTCGGTCGTTTGGGGGATATTAAGTTCTGAGCGGGATTGTTTTCCGTCTTTTTCTCTCTATTCAAGTATTTATAGAAGGTTCGCAGGGATGCAATCTTTCTTGCCGTCGTTGTTTTTTTGTAATTAAAAATTTGAATATAATGCAAATATTCACGAACTTTTGAAAAATTTACCTGCTCGCAATCCTCATTATCAAGCCAAATTAAATAGCTTAAAATGTCCGCATAATAAGCTTTTGCGGTGTGCTGCGAAAAATTCTTTTCGACAATAATATACGATTTAAAATCATCTAAATTTTGTTTTGCTTTTGAACTCAATGCCATATGTTAACCTTGTTGCTTTTTTATAACAACTATTATACAATAATTTTAGAATATTTAGAATAGTAGTAAAATAAAAAGTAGGTGAAAACATGAATTGTAAAAAATTATTAGTTACGTCAATGTTATTGACAGCTTCTATTTTATATGCAAATCCATCGTTTGTTTCTGCTGAACCTATAAAAGCTCAGGTTTCAAAAAGTTATGTCGATATTGATAAAATGATTGAATATAACAACTATGAAACAGCTGATCAGAAGTTAAAAGAAATTCTGTCAAAAAATCCTAATGACTTGGATGCTAAAGCCCTGCAATTGATTTCTCAGGCTAAACAGTATAAGTTGGCTCCTGCTCAGTCAGAATTAGACAAACTTTTAAAGAAATATCCTAACAAACCCGAATTCCACTATGCTCAAGGTTTGGTTTACCTGATGAGAGAAACTTCATCAGACGTTGAATATATTAAAAATATCAAAAACCTGTCTGAAGCCGCAATTCAAGAGTTTGTAACTGCTGTCGGTTTAGACAGTACATATTATCAAGCATTTAACGCAATGGGTGTTGCAACTTTAAAATTAGGCAACAAAAAAGATGCTCAGGAATTATTTCAAACAGCATTGAAAAATAACCCAAATTTTGCACCTGCTTATGATAACTTGGGTAATATCGCAATGCTTGACGGTGATTTGGATCAAGCTGAAAAATATTACTTACAATCACTAAAATGCAACTCTCACAACCCGACTTCCATGTATCACATGGGACAGGTTGAAGCAAGACGCGGTGATTATACAAAAGCTTTAACATGGTTAAACCACTCACTGCATATCAACCCTAACTCATCTCCTGGGTGGAATTTGCAAGGTGAATTATACTTGAAACAAGGTAACCAGCCTGCTGCAATTAATTCATTCAAAAAAGCTATTCATGTAAAACCTGAAAACTCTAAACCGTATATTAATTTGGCAGGGGTTTATGAAAGACGTTCAGACCATGAATTTGCTATGGAAGAGTTAAAAACAGCTATTATCTTGAACCCTAACTACAAAGAAGGTATCTATAGAGTTGCCAATATGTCATTGGTTACTAAAAAATATCCGCAAGCACTTGAATATTATTCAAGATTGTTAGGTGATGCCACTTATAATAACAACGCTATTATTGGACTTGCAAACACATATTACGAAATGTCTAAAGATACGGCAGATTCAAGAGATTTCACAACAAACAAAGACGTATATTTAGCTTACGATTATGTAAACGAAGCTATTCAAAGAACTCCTAATGATTTGAAACTTCACTTGGCTAAGATTAAGTTGGGTAAATTAACTCACCAAATGGAACTTACTCAGGATAACTTAAATTACATTGTTCAATCAGCAAGCAACAGCTTAATGGATACAGTAATTAAAGGTGAAGCTTATCTTTCATTGGGACGTGAAAAAGACGCTGTTTATACATTCGAAAACGCAATTAACTTTGCAAACAGTGTTGATGATGAATTATACTTAGCAGAAATTCTTGTTCAGCATAAACAGTTCAGAACAGCAAGAAAAGCTTTGCAAAAAGTCTTAATGGCTGAACCTGATAACAGAATTGCAGCTAACGGACTTCATTATATTGATTTATGCGAAATGAAATCAAATGAATTCTTTGAAATTGCACTTCGTCAGTATAAAGAAGGAAATTACGCATCAACAATCGAATACTGTAACAGATCAATCGACTTCTATCACAATGCGCCTTCAATTGCTAAGTTAAAAGCTCAGGCTTACGAAGCAGAAGGAAACTATCAGGGTGCTGTTAAGTATTATACTCAATACTTGGCATTATCTCCTAACGCAACTGATAAGAATGCGGTAATCCAAAGAATCCAGGTGTTCCAACAAAAAATCTAACACCAAGACAGCGAATTTTCTTGTAAGGTAGAAAATGGCAAAATTTGATATCAGAAAAACATTTGAAACATTTTTGAAAGAGCCTCTTAGTATTTTAACTGAGGGGCTGTTTCAAATCGTTAATATTCAGTCAAATATTTTTAATCAGGAAAGTTCGTTCAGTATTGATTTTGTAAAAAATAAAACACAGTTAACCGTTGTTAATAACGAAAAAATGTGTAATTTGTTCCAAACAGTACTTTATAAAAAAAAGGTTCAGGAAGTGAAAGAAAAAACAGAGGTCAAATAGGGGTAAATAAAATATGAAGCCGTTTATGAATGCAAAATTTTTAATAAGTGCCGAAAAACTAAGCCAGTGTCCAGATTACACTCTGCCTGAATTCCCGTTGCTGGGACGTTCAAATGTCGGGAAATCATCGTTTATAAACGGGCTTGCCAATAACAAAAAACTTGCCAAAACATCTAATGTTCCCGGGAAAACAAGACTTATTAACTTCTTCAATTTTTCCGATGAATTTATGATAGCGGATTTACCGGGGTATGGTTATGCGAAAGTGTCTATTGAAGCTCGTAATAAGTGGCAAAAGTACTTGGAAGAATATTTGCTTAAACGTGAACAGATAAGTTCACTTGTTCAGCTTGTAGATGCCCGTCATGAAATTCAGAAAAACGATTTCCAAATGAGAGAATGGGTTCTTGCTTATAACCTTCCTATAATAACTGTAGTTACAAAGGTTGATTGTATTTCAAAAAACAAAATTCAAAGTACATTGGCGCATGTCAGAAAAGAATTCGGCGGAGAAATTTTCCCGTTCAGTGCGGTTGATAATCGTTATAATGAAAAGATTTTGGAGTTTTTAACAAGCAATAAAAATGCCTGAGTCTTTTACATACTGCCAGGCAAAATTAAATAATAATTTTCTTTTTCATACATAATTGCATTTTATGCATAAACTTTTATATAAATATTTTATATTTTAATCCCTATTTGTTTTATCCATGTGTATATAGAGTATTAGATATAATTATTTTTTTCTATTGCCCAAGTGGGTAATATAATTTTTATTATAAGTAAAAGTATTTTTTGTGATATTATTATTTTAAAAAAGGAGAGGAAAATGTATAATATAAAAACTATTACTGAGGATTTATACTGGGTTGGGGCAAACGACAGACGCATTGCGCTTTTTGAAAGTGTTTATCCTGTTCCTACGGGAGTTTCGTATAATTCCTATATACTTATGGATGAAAAGACTGTTTTATTAGACACTGTTGATAAGTCTGTTTGTCATCAATTTATAGAAAATGTTGAGCACGTTTTGGGCGACAGAACTCTGGATTATATGATTATAAATCACATGGAGCCTGATCATTGTGCGGAAATCGAAACAATTGTAAGATTATACCCTGAAGTAAAAATTGTATGTAATGCTAAAACACAAGCTATGATTAAACAGTTTTTTGATTTCGAGTTTTCTGATGAGCAGTATTTATTGGTTAAAGAAGGCGATACATTAAATACAGGCCGTCATAATTTGACATTCTTGTTTGCGCCTATGGTTCATTGGCCTGAAGTTATGGTAACTTATGATACTGTAGATAAGATTTTATTCAGTGCAGACGCATTTGGTACTTTTGGAACTGTAGACGGCAGTATTTTTGCTGATGAAGTTGATTTTGACCACAGATATATGGACGAAGCAAGAAGGTATTACACAAATATTGTCGGAAAATACGGCATGCAGGTACAGGCTTTATTGAAAAAAGCCTCAGGTGTAGAAATTAACATGATTTGTCCGCTTCACGGTTATGTTTGGAGAAAAGATTTAGGCAAATTTATTGACAAATACCAAAAATGGTCAACTTATACTCCTGAAATAGAATCTGTTTTGATAGCTTATGCTTCGGTTTACGGCGGAACGCAGAATGCTGCCGAAATTTTAGCAGGTAAACTTGCAGATGAAGGTGTTAAGGATATTAAGCTTTATGACGTATCAGTGACACATCCTTCTTATATTGTGTCAGATGCGTTTAAATATTCTCATATTGTATTTGCATCAACTACGTATAATAACGGAATTTTTGTAAATATGGAAAACTTGTTACATGATATAGTTGCACATAACCTTCAAAACCGCAATGTCGGTATTATTGAAAATGGTTCTTGGGCGCCTGTTTCGGGTAAATTGATATCTGATCTTGTTTCGAGAATGAAAAATACTGAGATTGTTGGTAACACCGTAAGTTTAAAGTCTGCCGTAAAAGCTGATAAACATCAAGAGTTGGAAAATTTTGCAAAAGCAATAGTTGAAACAATGAAAGGAGAATAATATGTTAGATAAAAGATTAGAAGATGCATTTAATGATCAAATTAACAAAGAATTGTATTCAGAATACTTATATTTAGGTATGAAAGCTATTTTTGCCGACTTGAATTTACCGGGTTTTGTAAACTGGTTTGATGTACAGGTTCAGGAAGAAAGAGCACATGCTATGGGTATGTTTGATTATGTGTTTGAACGTAACGGTAAAGTTGTATTAGAAGCAATTGACAGACCTGATATTAAAGGTTCTACACCGTTAGAAGTTTTTGAACAGGTTTTGGAACACGAAGAATATGTAACTTCACGTATCAATGCTTTAATGGATGTAGCAGAAGAAGTTAAAGACCGCGCAGCATTGTCATTTTTAGACTGGTACTTGAAAGAACAAGTTGAAGAAGAATCAAGTGTCGGCGGGGTTTTAGCTAACTTAAAACTTATCGGAGATGATAAGAAAGCATTGTTTATGCTTGATAAAGAGCTTGCTGCAAGAGTTTTCAATCCTCCTGTTATCGGTTAATTTAAGAATAATATAAGTATGAAAGCTTCGGACAAAAAGTCCGAAGCTTTTTAGTTTTGTAAACAAATGTAACTGTCTGTTGTAAAATCCTAAAGTTTTGAGTCCGACACGCCGACATGGATGGTATGTAAAGGTATAGTGCTTAATAAAACTTAACGTATTGAAAGCCACTAAGTATAAGCTTTTTCAATATGGAGCATATAAAAAGTAAATAAAAAAAGTAAATTTTTGATTAAAAAAAACGTTAATAGAAATAAAGTGAAGAATAAATTTAGCAATTAATATGAAAGGATGATTGAAAGATGACAGAAGTGAACAGTGTTGCTATTGAGAAGTTGCAAGCGCGTATTGCAGAACTACGTAAGCCTGAGAACGGTGGCGTAGAAAAAAACCGTGCAGAAATTGAAAAATTACGAAATCTAATACCTGCTGCATTAGCAGGTGAGAGGATTGAATCATCAATGGTCGGTCTTAAAATAGAATCAACAGAGAATGGTAATATTTCTGTTGTAGATTCAGATTCTCATATTGCGGCTAAAGAAGAAATTGATGCTCAGAAATATTATACTGGAGATAATGTACCTTGGAAGCAGCCGATGTCAGAAATTGATAAAGCTCAAAGACGTGTTGTTGCTGAAATGAATATTAAAAATGAGTTTTGTCAACCTACAATGACAGAAGCAGAATTTAAAGAATTTAAAAAGAAAGTTGATAAATTAAACGATGAATTAAAGGCTTTGAAAAAAGAATTTAATAAAATGAAACTTTCAAAAGGAGCATCATCAGCAGAATACACAGCTAAGTTAAAAGAACTTCAGGCAAAAGAAAAAGAATATCTTGCCGCTAAAAAAGAATATGAAACAGAAGAAATCTTACAAAAAGGTGCTAAAGGCAAAGGTGTTGATGGTATTAGAAAAGCTGCCGAAAATAATGTGAAAAATATGTCAAGAGTCTTGGAACTAAAACAGGTATTTTTACCGGGTAAAGCCGGTAAAGAGGCAAAAGAAAGGTACCTTGCCGCTCATCCTGAAGATAAAGATAAAGTAAAACAATTAAATGATAATGACCTTGAAGCATTAATGAGAATGCAGGCTATTGCAGAAATGATAATTGAAGAAGCAACTGCTGCAAATGCAAATGGTGATTTAAATGATGAACAATTAGCTCAAATTAAAGAGCAGTATAAACATTGTTTAAATATGTTTACTCACGATGAAAAAGGAAATCTTAAACCTGATTCAATAAATACTAAAGAGGTTCAAGATGCATTAATTGATTACTCAGGATTTGACCATAGATTTAATTTTGATGAAAGTGAACAATTAGCAAAAGAAATAAATCTCAGCAAAGGTAAAATAAACCACATGGTTAAGAATTTTGGCTTTGGTGTTGAAAACGGTATCGGAAAAAAACTTGCAGCAGCCGGCCTCGTTGCAGGAACAGCCCTTGTTGGTAACTTGATTAATGGCTTAATAAACAAAAAGTCTGATCATGATTATGCAAGAAAAGATATTCCTGAATATAAATTTGAAGTATACGATGGAACAAACCATTTAGTAGAAACATTCCCTGATGAATTTGGTAATTTGGTAACAAAAGAAACCTGGGAGGCAATGCATCATACTGTAACAGGTGGTGGCGGTACAGTTGAAGCCGTAGCTGATGCTGCAGTAGATCTGTTGGGTAATATGAAAGGTATTTTAGGTACATTTGCAGGTCCGGTACTTGCAGGTTTGACAGCATTTTTACTATGCAAACCTGACACAGAAAATGCATTCAATAGTATGCCTGTAGCTACAGCGTTGCTACCTCAAAATCTGCAAAATGTAAAAGGCGATGATAATAAACTTATAATGAAACAAATTCAGGATTTTGAGTTAACAGGAAATAAAGCAGTTGATTTAAGAATTAAAACTGCAATAATTCAAGCTGCTATTGGTGAATTTACAACAAATGCAAATACAGAAGAATTGTTGGCAGGTTATGAAGCACTTAAGAAATTCAAAGAAACAATTGGTAAAATTAAAGTGCCTGTGAAACCGACGGTTCCTCCGACACCATCAGGACCTGAAAAACCTGAACTTGATATTATCAATGAACCTACAAAAGAAGAAGTTCGTACAGTGTTCCCGAGAATGAAATACAGAGAAGGAACCTGGTACACATCTCATGGATATGTGAATGAAGACGGATCTAATCTGACAGAAGCCGAACGTAAAATGGTTCAACGAGCACTAAAGCAAGATGACAATCGTATTTCAGGTGTTGATACAAATGGTGACGGTAAGTTTGATTATCGCGATAAGAAAGTATCTTTACCAACAGAAATCGTACTTCCAAACGGTAAAAAAGTAAAAATTGCGCCTGATGCGTATGACAGAATCATGAAATTACCAGCAAAAGGCGGCGGCGGTTCAGGAAAATACGGTAATGCGGTTGTTGTAAGAATCAATAATAATTACTATGTTATTGATAAGAAAAATAATAATAAAAAGCTTGCAGGACCGTTCAGAACGGAAGCTGAAGCCGAACGTAAAAAAGCTGAACTTGAAGCAGCGGCAGCAGAAGAAAAATAGTAACACTTCTAAAATTCAAAGGGCTCTCGATTTTCGGGAGCTTTTTGTTTTTTGTACAAAAAGAAAGTCTCATCAAATGATAAGACTTATAAATATACATTTACCCCACTTGTATGTTAACATATAAAAATTTCTTTGTCAAGTCTTGTAGTTTTATAACAAATTATGCCAAATAAATGATTGATGAAATTTGAAAAATGATGTAAAATAGTTTTATGAAGAAGGTGAGCATACTTATAATATGTTTAGTCTTAACCCTTTTACCCTGCACGGCTAAACCGTCATCAGGCAAAAATACGGAAAAAACAGAGAGTCCTAAAGTTTTTGTATACCATATACCTGATGAGGAAGAAAAGGGCGAGTTTTCTGATGTTGAAAACCAAAAAGAAAGTAAAGATATTGTCAGTGATGATATAACAGAAGATACATCCCCAAAAGCTGCCGTTGTTGAAACTGTTGATAATGATGAAAATTACGCAATAGATGATATGTACAGTGATGTCTTGTACGGATATGCAACTTATGAAGAGGAAGAAGAGGATGCAATTTCCTTAGAAGATGATATAAAGGATTTTTGTGAGTTGAATCTGAAAACTCCTTCAAGAGTAGAAGCCATAAAATTTAACGGATTTCCTAAAGCTTTAACATTAAATAATAATAATTATTCAAAGTTCAGTAATTTGGAATACAGTATTCGAGAACTTGATTATGATGTTTCCGAAAAAATAGGTGCATTTTCAACAGGAACCCAATATGAACAAAAAATTACCTATGGAGAGGTAAGGCAATCTACAAGTTTGTATTCACGTTATGATATGAAATACGGAGCATTTAATACAGAGTTTTCAAAAACCGTAAACAGTACAAACGGTGATTTTAACGATTATTTCTCTTTTGCTCCCGAACTTAAACTGGGTCAGTATTTATCGTTAAAAGAAACGGTTTCGGCTAACTTTGCCAAAAATATTAAAATAGCGGAATTTGTGTTATCGATTAATCCTTTCGGAAAACGAGATATTGATAGAATTAAAATCGATTTGGGGACAAGTTCCATATTTGATGAAAATAATTCGATTGTAAAAACCAGATTTAAGATTGACACCAAATTCAAATTGTAAATTTATAAACATATTTTTGTAAGTTGGCATGGTTTTGTTTATAATTTATTATAAGAGGGTTTAATATTGGCACAAAGTGATACTGAATTAAAACCGAATAATCAAAAACAAAAAAGGAAAAAACTTTACTCAAAAACAGGTTTTTATTATTCTTTTTTGACAATAATTTTGATTTTTTGTTTAATTCAAATCGGTTACGGGGCGATATTAAATGTAACAAAGATTATAGCTTATCAAGGTAAGGTTGTGACGCTTCAAAATCTTCTTAAAAAAGCACAGGCAAGGAATGAAGATTTAAAAGCAGAAAAAAAAGTCGTAACATCTGATAACAGCCTTGAAGGAATTGCAAGAAACAACCTTAAAATGGCAGGTGAAGACGAGGTTTTGATTATCATAAATAAAAAAGTCGAAGAACCTAAGAAAAAGAAGAAAAAGTGGGAATTTAAAGGATTTTCGTTTAAAAAAGAGAAAAAACAAGCTGAACCCGTAGGAAATATTTATATTCCTCAAGAAGTTGTTGAAGAGTAGAAACGGATAAAATTATGGAAAATATTCAAAGTATAGATTATATTAAACAGGCATTTGAGCTGAAATCTTCAGGAATGTACAAGCAAGCGATTGAGATGCTGTATAAGGCGCTTGAAACCGAAACCGATAATATAGAAATTCTTTCTCAAATCGGAGAATTATATTTTCTTTTGAATAATTATACCCGTGCAAATCAGTATTTTGAGAAGGTTTTGCAAATAGACGAAAACCACGAAAATACCCTTAAACTTACAAAAATAATTAAGGAGCGCGAAGGTGACTTTGATACGGTTTTATCTGTTTCACAAAGACTTTTTGATAACAAACCGAATAGTGAAAACTTAAAAGAATTGGTAAAAATTTTAATAAATTTAAAATTATTTTGTGAAATTGATAAATATAAGGATTCGCAATATTTTACGTCTGATGTAAAAATCGAGTGTGCCAAAGCTTTTTATGAAAACGGTGAAATCGAACGGGCAAAAGAACTTCTCTCAACTTGCGACGCGGATGATGAAAACGTACTTTTACTTGAAGGTAAAATAAAGTTTGATGAAAACGATTTTGAAACTGCGCAGGAAATTTTTTCAAAAATCGGTAGAAATTCCCAAAACCCTGAAATTCTAAACTTTTTGGGTTTGTTTGATTTAGAGAATATGAGTTTTATTGAGGCAATAAAGAATTTTTCAAAAGCCGCAAACCTTGATAAATCGAATGCAAAATATTATTATAACCTTGCAAATGCGTATTTTTACAACGGTTGGGGCGATGAAGCCCAAAAAGCGTATTCAAAAGCGCTTTATATAGAGCCTGACAACCTTGATTACAGATATTCTCTGGCTTATTTGTATTACGATAAAAAAGATTATACAAAAGCCAAAAAAGAAGTTTATGCAATCCTTGATATTAACTCCGAACATCCTCAATCACGAGTCTTAAAAGCTTTGTTGTTAGCAGATAACAAAGATTTTATCGGTGCGCAAAATATCTTGGAAGAAAACCTTAAAAAAGGTTCAACTGATGATTTTACTAAAATTTCGCTTAGTAAAATTTACACGGAACTCAATATGTTTTCAAAAGCGGAAGAACTTGTAAATGATGTTATAACACGTAATCCCGAAAACTTGAATTATCTAAGTGATTTAGCTGAAATTCACATAAAAGAAAAAAATTATGATAAAGCACTTGAGTTAGCTCAAAAAATTCTAAAAATTAATCCTAATTACATTTTGGGTTATATTCTTGGAGCTAAAACCGCGTTATTAAAAGGTGATACTGATTTAGCAAAAGATTTTGCTCAAGACGCGATTTCACTTGATATAAATTGCGCGCAAGGATATTATTACCTGGCGCTTGTGAGAGAAAAGGAAGACGATTTAGAAGAGGCAATCGAATGCTTAAAACGAGCGATTTTGTATGATTTAAACAATGCGCTTTATTATAAGACAATGAGTGATTTTTATAAGAAAAAAGAAGATTACAAAACGGCGCTTGATTATATATCGGAAGCCCAAAACCTTGATGAATCAAGTGAATACAAGTTTTTATATTCAGAGCTTGTTAAATTAAACAGAAAAGTAAAGAAATAATAAGTTGAACCTTAAATCCTTTGATTTTCTAAAAAACGTGGATATACTACATGATATACAAGGGGTTTAAGTAAAGGAAGAGAGATTATGGAAGTTATAAAGACGATAAAACAAACATTCACAACCGTAGCGCTTTTGTGTGCGTTGCAAACAGGAGTATTTGCGGCAACAATGCCTGAAACAACGGTGCCTCATCAATATCCTGCAAAATATACTCCTGAATATATTAAACAAATTACACCTGCATACAAGGATGTAAGTAAAGAGGAAGTATTCTATGTGGCGCTTGATATGCTAAAAGACACTGAGGGTATGTTTTCCCGAAACGCAATATTAGGAAACAACCTTTCACAAAAACCGATGAAAATAGAGTTTAGGGATTTGGGGTTAATTAACCAAAATTATGCTAATTTTGACGCGTTAGGCTGGAAAAAAGGTAAAAATCTGTTCATTTATATCAATAAAAAACATAAAAATGCACCTGCTGGTGCTCTAGCAGCACTTTTAGCGCACGAAGCTTTGCACCAGGATGAGTTTAATTCGCTTGCTGAAGAGACTTACGCATGGACTATGGAAGCCTTTGTTTGGGATGAAATCCTAAAGATTTATCCTGAAAGCAACCAGGAATCAAGTGCTTTGGTTAAACGCGAAAACACTTTGAAAAAACTTTTGGAAAAAGGAAATTATACTAACAAATATATTAAAAAAGCCGTTGTACAAAATGACGGATACAAAAATCTACCGTCATATTCTCCGGGGTTTGATAATTTATAAAGATTTTTGAATAAATACTCAAGTTAATAAAAAAGTATATTGATTCTAAAAAATCCTTGATGTTAAATAGGTACTATGAGAAGAAGGATTAAAGCAGTAATTTTGTTAGCGGGTACGGTTGTTACATTATTTGCCGTAAACGCGTTTTTTTTGAATAATCACAATCCTTTTTTGAATGTTGAACAAAAAAGTGTTAATACCACCCAAGTTTCACCTCAAAAGCTTTTTGATTATACCTGGCAGCTTGTCAAAAACGAATATTATGACCCGAATTACAACAAACAGTACTGGGTAAGGTGGAAGAACCATTATCGCGGTAAAATTAAAACCGAAGATGATGCTAAAGTTGCGATAGAAACAATGCTTGCAAGCCTTGATGATCCGTATTCAAGGTTTATGACAAAAGATGAGTTTGCGGAACAAAACAATTCCATTACCTCAAAAATTTCTGGTATCGGGGTTAATATCGTAAACAATTCGGGCAGAATTAAAATAATTAATGTAATGGAAAATACTCCTGCACAGTTTGCCGATTTAAAAGTTGACGATACAATTATCTCAATTGACGGCAAAAAAGTCAGCGGGCTGTCGCTTGCGGAGGTTGCTAACCTTGTTAAAGGACCTGTAAATACCTTTGTAAGTATAGATGTTTTACGCGATAACGAACTTTTAAAGAAAAAAATTATAAGAAAAGAAATTACGATAAAAACCGTAAAAAGTTCCACCGATAAAGAAATTGGTTATATCCAAATTTCAAGTTTTATCAGTAACTCAACACCTAATGAATTTTTGGAAGCTTTAGAAAATACCGCAGAATCACACGGATTGATAATAGATTTGCGCGGAAACACGGGCGGACTTTTGCCAAATGCGATATTTATTTCAAATATTTTTATTCATAAAGGTAAAATTGTAAGTATCGTCGGTCGTAACGGTTATCATTTTGATGTTATGGCAGAAGATAAAAATGTTAATATTGATAAGCCCGTAATTCTGCTTGTTGACGGAGCCAGTGCAAGTGCAAGCGAAATATTTTCAGGTGCGATGAAGGATTATCATAAGGCAAAGCTTATCGGTACAAAAACTTACGGCAAAGGCATGGTTCAAAAGATTATCCCGATGCCTAATGAAACAGGTATAAATCTGACGATTGCAAAATACTTAACCCCAAAAGGAAACGATATTAATAAGCTCGGTATAACACCTGACGTTGAAGTTCCTTTAAAACGGGCGGATATTTTGGATCGTCGTGATGTACAGCTTGAAAAGGCAAAAGATATGATGAATGAAATGATTAGTCAAAGGTAATTTACTGTATTGAACAGAGCTGTCGAAGTCTGTTAGTTCCGATTGGCAGCAGAATACCCCGTTCGGCGAGGACTTGACATGACGTTGTGTCTTTCGTATATTATATATACAGATAAAATGGCGACATGGCCAAGTGGTAAGGCAGAAGCCTGCAAAGCTTTTATCCCCCAGTTCGAATCTGGGTGTCGCCTTTTTTAATTAAATAAAAAGTTCTCAATTAAGAGAACTTTTTTTATGCACCAAAATGTTTAAAATGTTGTATAACTTCTACAACCATGATTCTACAATAAATATTATTTCAAATAAATCAAAATTTTTATAATTATTACATTTATTAAGAATAAATAGCCTGCTTAGCTAATAACTATATGTTCATTTAACGACTATTATAAAAATACACTACATTTTAAACAAAGTGTTGTGTTTGAAATTAAGTTGGCAGAGTGTTATGAATACCAATAGAAACAGAAAATTAAGGCTATTAGAAAATATTTTTTCTATAACAAATACTTCAGATAAAAAACATAAACAGCTCGTAATAGCAGGAATAAAAATAAAATTTAAAAAGTCGAAAAAATATTTTCCAAGGACTGCAAAAACAGTAATTTTTGAAAATGAAACAGCTAAAAATATTGCTGTCAAACATCGTCGGGCTGTTTGTTTTGCAAGTTTTAACCAAAACGGTGAAATTGATGATAATGTAATATTATATTTAAACGAATTAAAAAAATACGCTGACTACATCATTTTTGTAACAGATAATCCGATAATCCCGAATGAACTTGAAAAAATAAAACATCTTATAACTTATGCACAATGCGAGCAGCATAAAGAATACGATTTCGGTTCATATAAAAGAGCTTATATGTATCTTTGTCATTCGAACTTAATAGAAAATACGGATTATATAATTTTTGCAAATGATAGTTGCCGATATAACGGACAATCTTTGAATGAAATTATCTCAGAGTCTGTTAAGCATGATGCTTACGGGCTTACCATACATTCTTTCGGCTACGCAAAACGTGCTGAAAAAGATTATTATAAACTTTATAAGCCGCATATTCAATCGTATTTTGTTCAGGTTTCATCAACTATTGCAAAAAGTTATTGGTTTTATGGTTTTATGAAATCCGTTAAAAAAGAAAAAGACAAGCACGACGTAATTATTAATTATGAAATGGGGCTTAGCGAACTTTTAAAAAGCTGGGGGTATAAACTGAACTCTTTTTATCCGCAATCGGAAGAAAATATTAACCCTTGCGAAATTTATTTAAATCCGAACAAAGAAACTCAACCGTATAGGGTTTTTGAGAAAAAATACATAATAAATCATCGTAAAGGAATATAGTTATGAATAAAGTTTTCAGTATAAAAAAAGAGCAAACTCACAGGGTTATTAATATATTAGGTATTAAATTTAAAATCAGACGAAAACAGTCTAAAAATGACGAGATTATCACATATAAAAACTTAAAATTAAAAACCCAAAGAAAAAGTAATACCGATAAATTGAATATTACATTTACAAATCAGAGTTCGCAAACAACTTTAAATTTTGTCACTGATTCGATTTTGCCAAAATATTTGTTAGGGGGAGTTGGAACAGCGTTAATTTTAGCTTCACAATTTTGTATAAAAAATAACATGCGTTTGCGAATAATTACCAGAAACAATGAACCTTCTCGGCAGTATTATGAAGATTTTATGAATCTTATGCACGAAAATTGTGTACAAGATGTTCAATATTATACGGATTGCCGCAGGGATTATTTAGGCAGAATAAAAGATAAACTTGAATTATCAAACAATGAGTTATTTTTTGCGACAAGCTGGTGGTCTGCTCAGGCTTTGAAAAATTCAGGAGTTAATAAATTTTATTATATCATTCAGGAAGTAGAACCGTTTTTCTATAACTATTGTGACAGACACCTGATGTGTTCTCAGATTCTTTCTGATGAAAACATTTGTTTTATTGTTAATCATAAGAACTTGTGGAATTATTTTCAGCATAATTATCCCAATATTACAAATCACGGAATATATTTTAACCCGTGTTTTCCAAAGCATCTTTACGGGAACAGTGTTGACAATATTTCAAAAGAAAAAGATAAATATAAATTGTTTTTCTATGCAAGAGAAGCTAATTCCCGTAACTTGTATTATACGGGGTTAGAAATCTTAAATACTGCTATAGAAAAACAAATTCTTGATATAAATAAATGGGAAATTTACTTTGCGGGAGCAGAGCTTAAAAAATTGGAACTGGCAAAAGGTTACAGACCTAAGTTTTTGGGGCAATTATCATGGGGTGATTATGCAAAATTTTTAAAAGAAATTGATTGTTCATTTTCTTTAATGTATACTCCGCACCCTTCTTATCCGCCGCTTGATGTTGTGGCAAGTGGGGCTGTTGCTGTCACAAATTCTTTTGATTATAAAACTGACTGCGAATGGTCTGAGAATATGTTGTTTGGAGATTTAATCACAGAAAAAATGTTAGAAAAACTCAATGAAGGGTTAAAACTTTCGCGCAATTTAGAAAAAAGAATAGAAAACTACCAATCACAAACAATACCTTCTGATTGGGGTAAAGAACTGAGTAATGTTATTACATTTATGGAACAACAAGTCCCGCAATTTTTAGTGGAAAAAGGATTAATATTATGAAGATGAAAAATATATTTTCTATAGCTTATTCTTCTGACAGAAGACATAAAATAATAAATATTTTGGGTATAAAATTTAAAATTAAGCGAAAAAAAGAAGCAGATGATTTTGGGAAGTTTATGGATTACTATTCTAAGATTAATGTTAAAAATAATAATTCAATATTGTTTGTTACCCATGATTTTTCAATGACGGGAGCGCCTTTAGCCGTTTATAATACCGCAAAATATTATAAACAACAGGGGTATAATGTTATTTTAATGGGTATAGGTGTGGGTGCCCAGCATTTGGAATATCGCGAGTTATGTCAAAATGCGGATATCCCATGTTTTTACAGTAAGAAATTTAATGAAAAAAATATATCAAAGATTTTAAATTCATTTGATTTTGTATTTGTTAACTGTGCTTTAAGTTACAATATTATTCATCAGTTAAATAATCCGCAAAAATATTTGTGGCGAATATCAGAAGCCGAGATTATAAAAAACGAACTAAAAAATCAAGATGTATTTTTTGATGCAATACGTAAAACAAAGAATTTGTTTGCGGTAAGTGAACTGACAAAGGCTATTTTAGAAAAATATAATCCGAATGTAAAAGTTTTATATTACGGAGTTGAAGACCGGAAGGTTATATTTAAAGAGCCGAAAAGGAAGAAATTAAAATTTTTCATCGTCGGGAATTTCTGTTATAGAAAAGCTCAGGCTCTAACAATATATGCGCTCGGGTGTTTACCAAAAGAGATAAAAAATAAGATTGAAATAGTTTTAATCGGGGATTCTAAAGGTGTCGGGTATTTTAATGCACCTGAAGTCAGGGGTAATTTAACCGTTAAAGGATTACTGGTTGATGAAGCGAAATATAAAGCAATAGAAGAGTGTGATATTTGTATTTGTCCGTCGGTAGATGATCCTAACCCTCAGGTTGTTATGGAAGCAATGATGATGAAAAAACCGTGTATTGTTACAAATATGGTTGGTCAATCTAATTATATTACAAATTACAAAGACGGAATAGTTGTGAAGGCTTATGATACAAACGAATTGGCAAAGGTTATGGAATTTTTTGTAAAAAACAGAGATTTAATTAAGCCAATGTCAGAAGGTTCTTATGAGCTTTATTTAAAATATTTCAGGTTCGAAAACTATATTGAAAACGTTAATAGCATAATTTTAAAGGAGTTAAAAAATGACAATATTGATTACGGGCGGAGCGGGGTTCATCGGCTCAACTCTTGCAGATAAACTATTATCTATGGGTAAAAAAGTAGCAGTTGTAGATAATTTTAACGATTATTATGACTCTGAAATAAAAGAAAATAATGTTAAATCAAATCTTAATAACCTGCAATATAAGTTATACCGCGGAGATATTTGCAATAGAGAATTAATGAGACAAATATTTTCGGAAAATAAAATATCAACAGTTGTTCATATTGCAGCAAGAGCAGGTGTAAGACCTTCATTAGAAGATCCGTTGGAATATGTGCGATCTAATATTGAAGGCAGCGTAAATATTTTAGAAAATATGAAAAACTTTGGTGTAAAAAAACTTGTATTTGCGTCTTCAAGTTCGGTTTACGGTAATTGCAGCGCAGAAAAATTTAGTGAAAATTTAAAAGTAACCGAACCGATTTCACCTTATGCAGCTACAAAATCCGCTTGTGAACAATTTATATATACATATTCAAAACTATATGGCATAAATGCCGTATGCTTGAGATTTTTCACAGTTTACGGTCCAAAGCAGCGTCCTGACCTTGCTATTCGAAAATTTATCGAACTTATAAATAACGATGAAGCAATACCTGTTTATGGGGACGGAACAACAATGCGTGATTATACGTATATTGATGATATAGTTGACGGAATTATTAAATCAATAAATTACAACAAAACGCAGTATGAAATTATCAATCTTGGTGGAGGGAACCCTGTTACATTAAACGAAATGATTGAAACTATTGAACAAGTGTTGAATAAAAAAGCTAAAATTAACAGATTACCGATGCAGGCAGGAGATGTTAATAAAACGGTCAGTGATATCTCAAAAGCAAAAAATTTACTTGGTTACAACCCGAAAATAAGCTTTATGGAAGGGGTTCAAAAATTTGTCGATTGGAAAACTTGTGAGGATATGAAAATTGAAAATCAAATTTATAACAATGTTTAATAAAAATGTCGGTTCCGCAAGGATAAGAGTTTTTAATCTGGTTCCGATGTTAGAGAATTATTTTGAAAGTGTTGAGGTTATCCCTAATGAAGATGCGGTTATAGCTGATGATACCGATATCGTTATTTTTCAAAAAACAGTTGATTATGAGCTTTTGTATGAATGCAGGAAAAAAGGGATTTATACCTGTTTTGATATTGATGATTTATTTCCTCAGTATAAGAAAATGATTAAATACGTGGATTTAGTTATCGTTAGTACCGAGCATTTAAGAAAAAAATTATTAAAATATAACAAAAATATTATAGTAATTCCGAATACTTTAGATGTTGAAGATATAAATATTAGAATCAAATCTCAAAAAGAAAATCCTGACAAAGAAGTGTCATTTGGCTGGTATGGTTGGGCAAGAAACAGCAAAGTACTCCAAAAAATCGGTATCAGGCAAGATGTTCGTGTCATAAGTGAATACGGTGATATTTTTTATGATTCCGAGACAATCGATGAGGATTTATTAAGGTTTGATTATATCGTAATTCCTCAAAATAAGACCGAGCATAATCTGTGTAAAACTCATTGCAGATTTCTTAAAGCCGTTTATTTAGGAATCCCGTGTATAGTATCTGATATGCCCGAATACGTAAAACTTGCGCAAGAGATTAATTATCCGAAGGAATATATAATAACGGATTTGGATGAATTTAAACCCTTGCTTGAAAAAATTAAAAACCATGAAATAACCTTACCTGAATTTGATTTTGAACAAGCAAGAAAGGTTATTATTCAAAATTACGGTCCTCAAAGTATTGCCGAGATTTTTTATAAGAAAATAACCGAGAATTATATATTGCGGAACTCTTTTGATGAAAAAATCAGGACAATCAGGCTGTTTAATTCTTATAAAAAACCTATTGAATATGTTTTTTCAATAAAAAATAAAACAGACGGTTCAAAATGCAGAAAAGTTATTACGTTTTTAGGTTTGAAATTAAAGTTCAGAAATAAAAAGAAAGAACAAGAATTAAGAATACTAAAAATTGATCAAAAACTTAATAAAATAATGCTTACAAACAACGTATTACAAAGTTTAATTTTGTATTCGATAAATCAATCGACATTACAATATAATCAAACGGTTTCAGAATCAGGTAAAAATTTTAATAAACAAAGAGAGGTTATATTATGCGAATAACAGTAGTAGGAACGGGATATGTAGGTTTGGTAGCAGGAACTTGTCTTGCTGATATGGGAAACGAAGTTATCTGTATTGATAATAATTTGCAAAAAATTGAAACTCTTAAAAAGGGTTTTGTGCCTATTTATGAACCCGGTTTGGAAGAACTTATTAGGGCAAATGTGAGCGAGGGCAGACTGTATTTTTCAACGGATTTAAAATCTGCTGTTGAAAAATCGGAAGTCTGTTTTATAGCTGTTGGTACCCCGCAGGGTGAAGACGGTTCTTGTGATTTGCAGTATGTTTTAAATGTAGCGCGTGATATTGCAAAGTATATGAACGGTTATAAGGTAATAGTCGATAAATCAACCGTTCCTGTCGGAACTGCCGAAAAAGTTACAGAACTGATTAAATCAAATACGGTTCACCCGTTTGATGTTGTATCAAACCCCGAATTTTTGAAACAAGGGAATGCTGTTGATGATTTTTTGTCGCCTGACAGGGTTATTATCGGTTCAAATTCAGACAGGGCAACAAAGATTATGCAGGACATTTATTCACCGTTTTTCAGAACGGGTAATCGTGTAATTGTCATGGATGTAAAATCTGCCGAGATGACAAAATATGCAGCTAATTCGTTTTTGGCAACAAAAATTTCGTTTATGAACGAGGTTGCAAATCTTTGTGAGAAAGTCGGTGCTGATGCAGAAATGGTTAGGGTTGGAATTTCGACTGATTCAAGAATAGGTAACAAATTTTTGTTTCCGGGGCTTGGTTATGGCGGAAGCTGTTTCCCGAAAGACGTTAAGGCATTAATAAAAACAGGTGCCGAAAATAATTGCGAAATGAGTATAATTTCAGCTGCAGACAGAGCAAATAAAAATCAAAGAGATTTATTTATTCAAAAAATTATAAACAGGTTCGGCACGGATTTGTCAGGCATGACAACAGGTGTTTGGGGTTTGGCGTTTAAACCTAAGACTGATGATATGCGCGAAGCTCCTGCAATTACCGTTATAAATAAATTACTTGATATGGGAGCAAAGGTTAAAGCGTATGACCCGAAAGCGGTTGAAGCGGCAAGGTTTTATTTTGGTAACAGGATAACTTATACAAAATCTTCTTATGAAGCATTGGAAGGTGCTGATTGCATGCTTTTATTAACCGAGTGGAATGAATTCAGAAGACCTGATTTTGAAAGAATTAAAAAACTTTTAAAAAATCCCGTTATATTTGACGGTAGAAACCAATATGACTCGGAGCGTTTGACCGAGCGCGGATTTGAATATTATCAAATCGGATGTATGAATAAAAATTTGATTCATAAATAATTTAACCTGAGTTGTCTTTGTGTTAAATTAATAATTAAGGTTTGGTAAGATAAAAGAGGATGTTTTATGTTGGATTTTCCTGTCGATATAGTTTATTTATGGTGTGATTCATCCGATAATGTTTGGCGGGAAAAGAAGAATAAAGAACTTGCAAAATACGGAAAACCTTTGGATAAGGATTCTATCGGTGAATGTCGATTTATTGAAAACGATGAGTTGAAATATTCTTTAAGGTCATTGGAAAAATACGCGCCTTGGATTCGCAGGGTTTATATTATAACGGATAATCAAATACCGAAATGGCTTAATATAAACAATCCAAAGGTTCATGTTGTTGATCATACGCAAATTTTGTCGCCTGAAGCTTTACCGACATTTAATTCATCTGCAATAGAAACCTCCGTTCATAAGATTCCGGGGTTATCCGAGCATTTTTTATTTGCTAATGATGATATGTTTTTCGGAAATTATGTTGATAAAGAGTTTTTCTTTGACGAAAACGGAGCACCCGTATTCAGGTTCGGTAAACGCCGTATTCTAAATAAAACTTATCGCGGATTATACGGTTATATGCTTAATAAAGCTTATAATATGGTTTTAAACAAATTCGGAAAATCCTATGCACGTTATCCTCATCATAATATTGATGCGTATAGAATCTCAGATATTGAAAAATGTTATAACGAGTTTCGAGAAAGTTTTGAACAAACAAAATTGCAAAAGTTCAGGGAAAAAGAATGTGTTCAGCGTTCGATTTTCGGTTATTATTCTGTTGCAAACTCAATTTCAAGTTATAAAATCACTGATGATTTTTTGGCTAGGGTTAAGGCTTTTTATAATAAAACACATTTAGATTCGATGTCTGCGATTTTGAAAAGCTCAAAATTAAAATATATTGAAAAACAAAATCCGTATTTATTTTGTCTGAATGATTCGTTAAAAACAACGGATAAAGACAGGTTGGATATGAAAAAATTTTTAGAACGGAAGTTTCCAAATCATTCTTCTTTTGAAAAAGTGTTTAATAAAAAAGCAGAAATTTCTGTTTGTTACCATAAAAAATCAGATTTAATCGAAAACGAGATATTAAAACCTGTACAGGTTGGAGCTGAATTAAGTAATATTGATTTAGGGATAGCAAAAGATAATACGGGTGTAAATATTTCTAAGAAAAATAAAAATTACTGTGAATTGACTGCACTTTATCACATGTGGAAAAATTCCGATGCTGATATTGTCGGGTTGATGCATTACAGAAGAATTATGGATTTCGGGTGCGGGAAGAAAAGGTGGTTTAACAAGTTTACACCCGATATAGCAAAAGAAATGTATTTGGATAAATCGTCTTTAGAATCTCTTTTTGAAGGTTATGATATTATTTTGCCGATGAAAAGAGTTATTCAGCAAAGTGACACGGTTTATAACTATTATAAAAAAAGACATATAATTTCTGATTTAGACAAGGTTTTAGAAATTATTAATGATAAAACTCCCGAGATTTATGATACGGCAATTGATGTTTTGAAAAATAATCGTGAAATGTATTTATATAATATGTTTGTCACGTCGAAAGATTTTTTGAATGAATACGCTTCTTGGCTGTTTGATATTTTAGAAACGCTGGAATCAGAAATCCAATCTGATGTAGAGCAAAGAGATTCTTTTCAACAGCGTGTTTACGGGTTTTTATCCGAAAGATTATTAACTGTTTATGTTGAATATAAAAAACAAAAAGGATTTAAGATAAAAGAGGTCCCTGTTGTCTATTGTGAAACAAACAGGAAACGTTATAATATATTTCAGTTAAGAACAAAAGTTTATACTGTTCTGACAAAGTTTGGTATACGCAGACCACATTGGAGGGAGCAATATGGAGTTTAATAATATTAATTTAGTAGTCGGTGCGGGATTTTCGGGTGCTGTAATTGCCAATTTACTTGCAAATTCAGGTGAAGAAGTTCTTGTTATCGATAAAAAAGACCATATTGCAGGGAATTGTTATGATTATGTTGATGAAAACGGTATAATGATCCACAAATACGGGTCGCATATTTTTCATACAAATTCCGATGATGTTTGGCAATTTATGAAACAATTTACCGATTTTAATACTTATATGCACAAAGTTATCGGTGTAATTGACGGGATTGAAACGCACATTCCGTTTAACTTTAACACTTTATATGATGTTTTCCCGTATACATTTGCTCAAAGGTTAGAGAAAAAGTTATTGGATGTTTTTGAGATAAATACGAAGGTTCCTATCTTGGAGTTTCAAAAACAGGACGATGATGATCTAAAGTTTCTGGCAAATTATGTTTATGAAAAGATTTTCTTGCACTATACGACAAAACAGTGGGGCGTCAAGCCCGAGGATGTTGATGGCGCGGTAACTGCAAGGGTTCCCGTGTATTTAAGTAAAGATAATCGTTATTTTCAGGACCAATACCAAGGAATTCCTTTGGACGGTTATACAAAAGTTGTAGAAAGGATGCTTGAGCATAAGAATATTAAGGTTAAACTCAAAACGGCATATCGTGACGTAAAAGACAAAACTTTTAAACGTATTTTTTATACGGGTTCAATTGATGAGTTTTTTGAGTACAAGTTTGGTCAACTGCCTTATCGCAGTGTAAAATTTAAACTTGAAACACATAATAAAGAGTATTACCAATCAAATGCTGTGGTAAATTATCCGTGTAACTATGATTTTACAAGGATTCATGAGTACAAATATTATTTGGATGATAAATCGGATAAAACTGTTATCGCAAAAGAGTATTCAGAAAGCTTTGAGTTAGGCAAAAACGAAAGATACTACCCGATTCCGCATGAAGATAACACAAATCTTTACCAACGCTACAGGCATGAGGCGTTAAATTTGGAAAACGTTTATTTCTTGGGCAGATTGGGTGATTATAAATATTACGATATGGATAAAGCGATATTAAGAGCTTTAGAATTATTTAAGGAGATAAAAAGATGATACTTGTAACAGGCGGTGCGGGATATATCGGAAGTCATAATGTTCTTGCTTTAATTGAAAAAGGTTATGATGTTGTAATTTTTGATAATTTGGAATTAGGGCATATTGAAACCGTTGGAACTTTGAAAAATATTGATTCAAAAGGCAAGGTTGTTGATTTTATTCAGGGTGACTTACAAAATTTTGACGATATAAATTCAGTTTTCAAAAAGTATAAAATTGATGCGGTAATCCATTTTGCAGCGTATTCTCAAGTCGGGGAATCCGTTAAAGACCCTCAGAAATATTATTTTAATAATGTATACGGGACTTTGAATTTATTACGTGCGATGCTTGAAAACGATGTAAAACGTATTGTATTTTCATCTACTGCTGCAACATACGGGGAGCCTGTTTATGTTCCCATAGATGAAAAACATCCGCAAAACCCTATAAATACTTACGGCAGAACAAAATTGATGATAGAAAACATTTTAGATGATTACGACAGGGCTTACGGATTAAAATCTGTAAGGTTGAGGTATTTTAATGTCGCAGGAGCCGATAGTAAAACAAGAGTCGGTGAGTGGCATGAACCCGAAACCCATTTGATTCCGAATATTTTAAAATCAACATTCGGTGGTAGTAAAAAGTTCCAAATGTTTGGTACTGATTACGATACAAAAGACGGCACATGTGTGAGAGATTATATTAATGTTGAAGATTTGGCAAAGGCGCATATTTTTGCACTTGATTACCTTGAAAAAGGCGGAGAAACAAATTACTTTAATCTTGGAACAACCGAAGGTAACAGTGTTAAAGAAGTGTTTAAGGCTTGTGAAGATGTAACGGGAAAAGAAATTCCTGTTGATATAATGCCAAGGCGTGAGGGTGATCCTGCAACTTTGATTGCCGATAACACCAAGGCAAAAAATGAGTTAGGCTGGACACCAGAGAAAACATTGAGCGACAGCGTTAAAACCGCTTACGCTTGGGAATCTATAAGAAGTATATAATGTATTAAAATCTTTTAAGCAAATAATTGTTGTACAATTGACAATTATTATCTGTTATATTAACATGAGCTTGGAAAAAGGAATAAAATAAATGTTCAAACCACAAACAATGATAATGCAAATGATGATGATGCAAGGCAGCAAGTCGGGCGGTCATTGTTGTGTGATGCGAATGTGCTAATCAATAAACAACAAATTTCAAAGACCGCCAAGCAGGCGGTCTTTTTTAGTGTAACAGATTAGTACAAAAAGGAAAAGAAAAAATGATTTCAAAAATAAATAATAATACCTCAATTACCTCAAAAATTAATGTAAAAACCCCTCAAAATCCAAGTTTTCAAGGTGCGAGTTCTGTAAAATTTTTAGATGCGTTTATAAAATCACAGGAAAATCTTTCATCAACAAGATTTATACAAGGGACGATGACAAACTGGTTTCCAAAAGCCGTCCTGTCAAGAAGTTTGGTTGATTTTTGCGAGTTTTCGTTTTTGGAACTTTTGGAATCAGGATTATTTTACTTTGCAGCACCGTTTTTTGGCGAACATTTGTATAAAAACAAGCTTTTTAAAGCCGTCCAGCCTAAACTTTTGAAAAACGAGATAACAAAAAATGTTTCAAAAAGTGTTCGCGATATCAAAAAATCCAACCTTGATAAAACACTTCAAAACAGACTTATAACAGCAAAAGGTGGAATTCTTCTGGGATGTCTTGCCGTTCCTGCTTTAGAATATTCTATCGGGTTTGCCAAAAACCTTTTCACCTTAAAGGTTTTTAAGGTAAGTAATTTTGATAATGTTGCAAACCTAAACCACGATAAAAAAGAAGATTCAGCCCAGCAGAAACGCGTTGAATCTCATTCCAAAAAAGTGCTGCTAAAAACAGGACTTTTAATCCCGACAGCAATCGCAGGCGGTCTTGCTCTTGCAAGATTCGGACATAAATCACCGATTGCAGTGAAACTTTCTCATGCACTGCTTGAACCGGGGGAAGCTATTTCAAAAGTTTTCAATATAAAATCTAAAAAAGCAAACAAATTCTTAAAAGAATATTTGAAACTGGATTTTGTCGATAATAACGGAAAACTCTCACTAAGTAAAGGTCAGCTTGCTGCAACTTGTATTACAGGGTTGTTCGGTTATTCTTCTGCGTCAAAAGACAGAGGAAAACTTGATTTTTATGAAACCTGGACAAGAGTTCCGCTTGTTGTGTTGTATACGATTTTCGGCTCATCAATTTTAGATAGCGGATTTAAAAAGATTCTTGCAAATAAAGGTAAGTTTCCTGAATTAATTAAGCGCAACGCGGAAGGTGCAATCGCAGATATTCCGACAAGAAAAGAGCTGCCTGCAATAGCTGAGCGCCTTGCAAAAATTAATAAAAGCGCAAAAGATGTTGAACTTGCAAAACTTATTAAACAAAAAGCCGTAATAACTGGTGTTCCGTACGCGTTTAGCTTGCTTGCAATGGGATTTACATTAAGTGCGGTTTCCCGTGCCTGGACAAAATACAGATACAATCATCAGTCAAAAACCCAAAACGCGCCTCAAAGTTTACCTGTAAAATTCAGTCCCGTATTTGAGGGTTTCAGGACAAAGAACGTATAAATTGTGCAATGTTTTCGGCAATTATTTTATGTGATTCCCTGCTGTAGTGAAGCCCGTCTGTTGTTGACGGTTCGACAAATTCGTTAAAATCAAAATACAAACAGTTATTTTCTTTTGCAGTTTGTTCAAATACGTTAAAAACTTGTTGAATAGTTTCAATAGATTTTTGATTAAACATCATGGAAAACATACTGTTTAAAATATTTTGAGTGATTTTAACAGGCGGAATGATAATTATTTTTGTATTCGGGTTAGCTTTTTTAACTGAATTTATAAGGTTTTCGATTCCCTTTTTGCAGTTTTGTTCGTTGAGTCTATAGAAAAACTGAGCATCGTTAGTTCCGAGAGCTAACATACAAATATCAATATCTTTACGGTTTTGCAGATAAATTGATAAATACTCTCCTCCGCTTTGTTTAAGCCCTTCGGGGTTTTTAAAAAATCCTGTGCGGTTGTTCATTCCTTCTTCAATAATTTCAAAATCTTCGTCCAAAAGCTCGCTTAAAATTCCGCTCCAACGGGAATTTTTATCATATCTGCCGCAGGTTTGCGGGATAAAGCCGTAAGTATTTGAATCACCGTAACAAAGAATCTTTTTCATATTTTAATTATAATACGTAATTCCGTTTCGTGTATAAGATTTTTGGGTAGGAATGGTGTAATTTTTGCTGAATCTTGAAACCTCAACGGGTGCAGGTTTTTTCTGAACAACAATCGGAGAATATCCGTAACGCTGCATTCTTTCGGCTCTTGTCATTGCAGGGCCAACGAAGTTGTTGTGGCAAGGTCTTGCGGGTCTTCTGTGTGCACGTACGTATCTTCTTTGGTGTATGCGTATGCGGTGTTCGTAAACATTTTGGCTCATCGGTCTGCTTACCCCGGGTGCCACTGAAACCACTGCCCCTGCTCTGTTATAATACACGGAAGTTGAAGCGTTAGCTGCACAATTAGTTAAAATAAATACAAAAAATACCGCAAGTAATTTTTTCATATACACAAATCCTTTACCTTCTAACCTATGTATTTATTTAACGACTCTCAAAGAAAAAAGTGTTAAATTTGTAGTAAAAATTTTACTTATCTTAATAAATCAATTTAAAATTAATATACCAAGATTAAGATAAATCGCGAAAATAACCTGCAGTAAATACGGAATCATCAAGTATCCTGCGGCTTTTGAAACTTTGAAAAAGTAATACATTGTGATTACAAGTATTAAAAATAAAAATACAACATCAATCATGCCAAGTAGCGGTGATTTCATTTTAAAAAATACATAGTACCACATAAAATTTAAAATCAATTGAAATAAAAATAAACCGATTGCTTTTAATTTATCATCTGAATCAGTTTTTGATAAGACAATAAAAAATGCGATTGCCATAAGGGTATATAAAATTCCCCACGCAATCGGAAAGTAATTGTTTGGCGGAGTTAGGGGCGGTTTGATAAGACTTTTATACCAAGTGTTCATAAACCTATTTTTTATTATTAATAAATTATTTCATCCTGCTTTTGTTTAATCAATAAGGGTAAATCTTAGAGTTTTATCGTCATTAACTGTTTCGTTCCACATCACAGCAGGTCTTATCCATACTTGCCCGTCTTTTACGGATTGGTAAACAATCATTTCTTCAAGGGTTTCGGAATTTTTACCGATTGCAATTATTTTATAAATATTTCCTTTGTAATGTTTGTAGGTTTTGCCGATTTCTATTTTTTGCATAATTTTATCCTAATTTTAATACTGCGCTGTGACGGCTTGTTGTAGCATTTTCATTTCTGTATGAAAAGAATTTGTCGTTATCACAAACCGTGCAATACGGACAAACATCAATCTCTTTAATTCCGACTTCTTCCAGTTGGCGCTTGTTTATGTTTTTTAAATCAACAAAAATTTCCCCTTCTCGAATTTCAGAAAGCCCGTCAAAATTTTCTACAGTTTCGGCTAATTTATTGTAAACTTCTTCCCCAACATTATAACAACAAAAACCTATGGCAGGACCGATTACGGCAACTATATCTTTAGGTTTTGAACCAAATTCAACTCCCATTTTTTGTACGGTTTTTGGGGCAATTTTTTGTGCGGTTCCGCGCCAACCTGCATGTGCGACTGCTCCGATATTTAGTTTTTTATCATACAAAATTACAGGGGTGCAGTCAGCAAAATTTAAGAAAATTCCTATATTTTTTTTCGTCAAAATTAACGCATCCGTTTCAGGGTATTCTGTGCGCGATTCTATTGCTATATCAATATTTGCGCTGTGGGTTTGAGTCGGCGAAATCAGATTTTTTTCGCTAATTTTTAAATAATCTGCAAGGATTTTTTTGTTGTTTAGTATATCTTCCTTCTCTGGATGAGGAGCGGATTTAGGCAAGAATGAGCAAAGCGATACTCGTTTTGGCGAGAGCTGCGTTGAGGCGGTCGAGCAGCCAGTAATCCAAGGCAGGATTGTGGATGGGGTGTTACCCTTATCGCAAATGCAAATATCTCGAGTTGTAAAAAACGCCTCCGCGCCTTTTATCAAATCTGATTTTAGAATTGTTCTGTCATTCTGAACTTGATTCGGAATCTGATAATTTATTTTTTTATAATAGAACATAAAATAATTATATCAAAAAAGATTGTAACGAAATGTAAATGTGAATTTTAAATAGTCTCAAATGCAGGTATAATGCCCTATATGATATGATGGAATAGGTGTAGAGCAATTATTTTTTCTAAAATTTTTTCTATCTATGTAAGGGAAAAGAAAGGAAAACATTATGAGTATTGGAAAAATTTTGGGAAGTACTATTGGAAGCGGTTTTGTTAAAAGTGCGGTAAAGTTTGTAAAGAAAAATCCTCTATTAGTCGCAGGTGGTGCCGGAGTTGTAGGATTAATTGGCTATAAAGCTGCAACGTCTTCACGTAAACAGCAAACAGAAACTATGAATAAACTTTTAATTTTACAAAACCCGTTCGTAAATCCTTTGGGCTGGGCTTCAGCATCTTATTAATCCATATAATAATGAGCCAAATGCTTTAGATGGACCAATTGTTAAATATTTGGTTGATAGAAATAATGAACAAGCTCAAAAATATTATGATAATTTAACTCCTCAGGAAAAAGTTAGAGAATATTATAAAAATGGCGGTAAGGGTGTAAATTTTGAAATGGTATCTTAGTTTGAATATTTGATTATACAAGGGTTTTGGCTAAATCGCCAAAACCCTTTATTTATGCAATGTTTATTTTGCCGAAGTTAAGGGGCTTGACACTCAAACCCGTTCAAATTCAAACTTTCTGCCAGCTATATTTACTACTGTAAATTTTTGTTAAGAAAAATGATAAAATTTCTCAAAAAACATGCCATATTTGCTTGACTATGAAAATTGAAGTACTATGATAAGATAACATGCAAATGTAAAGTAGGGTAAACTGTGCCTGTTTAACAAAAATCATTGGAAGTTTGATTATACGTGCGTTTCACCAACTTTGCATACCCATGAAAATTGCAGTATTTGCCGATTATTAGGCAGAGGGTTTACAGCCTTAAGTTAGAAAAAAGTTTATAGTAGTACACCATTATTAAATGAGGTGAATTAATGTCTGAGACAAAATATGCAAAAAGAGTAACGCCAATGGGTATTCCTCATACTCGTTTGGACGATTTACCGGACCTTATTGAAGTGCAAAAAAAATCGTTTGAATGGTTCTTAAAAGAAGGCTTGAAAGAAGAATTACTTTCATTCTCTCCTATTAAAGACTATACAGGCAGATTAGAATTACACTTCTTACCAAATTATACTTTCGATAACGCAAAGTATACAGTAGAAGAAGCAAGAATCCATGACGCAACTTATGCAAAACAATTACGCGTTATGATCAGATTAGTTAACCGTGACAGCGGTGAAATCAAAGAACAGGAAGTTTACATCGGTGATATCCCTACAATGACGGATAAAGGTACTTTCATTGTAAACGGTGCGGAACGTGTTATCGTATCACAAATCGTTCGTTCTCCGGGTGTTTACTTCAAGTGCGACCCGTCACCTACAGGAAAACGTTTATATAACGCAACAATGATTCCTAACCGCGGTGCTTGGTTGAAAATAGAAACAGATTCTAACGATATTATCCACGTTAAAATCGACAAAAACAGAAAAATCTTAGCTACAACTTTATTAAAAGCTATGGGTATCACTGTTTCTGAGATGGAATCAAAATTCACTCACTTTGAATTTTTGAAGAAAACTTTAGAAAAAGACCCTACTGAAACAACAGATGAAGCTTTGGTAGAATTGTACAAAAAATTAAGACCTGGTGATCCTGCTTCACCTCAAGGCGGGCGTCAAATCCTTGAATCAAGATTCTTTGATGAAAAGAAATATGATATCGGTCGTGTAGGTCGTTATAAATTAAACAAAAAATTAAACTTAAATATACCGAACAACCAAAGAACATTAACTGTTGAAGATATCGTTTCAACAATTGAATACCTTATCAACTTAACTTATGATGAAGGTCAATTGGATGATATCGACCACTTAGGAAACAGAAGAATCCGTTCAGTCGGTGAATTATTACAAAACCAATTCAGAGTCGGTCTTTCAAGAATCGAAAGAATCGTTAAAGAAAGAATGACTTTACAAGATTCTGAAACATTAACTCCGTTGAACTTATTGAACACTAAACCTTTAGTTGCTTCATTAAAAGAATTCTTCGGTTCTTCACAGTTATCACAGTTCATGGACCAAACAAACCCTCTTGCTGAATTGACTCACAAACGTCGTATTTCAGCTTTAGGACCCGGTGGTTTGCAAAGAGAAAGAGCAGGATTCGCTGTTCGTGACATCCACCCTTCTCACTACGGACGTATTTGTCCGATTGAAACTCCTGAAGGACCTAACGCAGGTTTGATAGGTTCATTGGCTACTCACGCTAAAGTTAACGACTACGGTTTTGTTGAATCTCCGTTCTTCGTTGTTAAAGACGGCGTTGTAACCGATGAAGTTGTTTATATGACTGCAGACGCTGACGAAAATTATCGTTGTGCTCCTGCTGACGTTAAATTAACTAAAGAAAGAACTTTTGTAGAAAATATGGTTCCTGCAAGATATCGTTCTGAATTCATCATGACAGAAGCATCAAAAGTCGACTATGTCGGTGTATGTCCAATTCAGATTATCTCTGTTGCGACATCAATGATTCCGTTCATTGAACACGATGATGCTAACCGTGCATTGATGGGTTCAAACATGCAACGTCAAGCAGTACCTCTTCTAATCACTCAAAGACCGAGAGTAGGTACGGGTCTTGAATCTCGTGTAGCTAAAGACTCAGGTATGGTTATCGTTTCAGATGTAGACGGTACCGTTGAAAGAGTTGTCGGTGAAGAAATTGTTATCAGAGATATTCAAGGTAAACCGCATATTTATACATTGATGAAATATGTAAGATCTAACCAAGACACTTGTATTAACCAAAAACCTATCGTTCATGAGGGCGATAAAGTTAAAGCGGGCGATGTAATCGCTGACGGTGCTTCAACTTGCGGCGGTGAACTTTCATTAGGTAAAAACATTTTGGTTGCTTATATGCCTTGGGAAGGTTATAACTTCGAGGATGCTATCTTGCTTTCTGAAAGATGCGTTCACGATGATGTATTTACATCATTACACATTGAAAAATTAGAAATTGAAGCTCGTCAAACTAAATTGGGACCTGAAGAAATTACCCGTGAAATTCCTAACGTATCTGAAGATGCGCTAAGACACTTAGATGAACGCGGTATTGTTCGTATCGGTGCTCGTGTTTACGCTGACGATATTCTGGTAGGTAAAGTTACACCGAAAGGTGAATCTGAACACCCGCCTGAAGAAAAATTATTAAGAGCAATCTTTGCAGAAAAAGCAAGAGATGTTAAAGATAATTCATTAAGAGTTCCTCACGGTGAAGGCGGTAGAGTACTCGACGTTAAGGTATTTGACAGAGAAAAAGGTGATGAATTACCACCTGGAGCAAATACAGTAATCAGAGTTTACATCGCTCAAAAACGTAAGGTTTCTGTTGGTGATAAACTTTCAGGACGTCACGGTAACAAAGGTATCGTATCAAGAATCCTTCCGAAAGAAGATATGCCGTTCTTGCCTGATGGTACTCCTGTAGATATCGTGTTGAACCCACTTGGTGTACCTTCTCGTATGAACGTTGGTCAAACTTACGAATTATTGCTTGGCTTGGCTGCATACTTGACGGGTGATCACTACGAAGCACCTTCGTTTGACGAAATGTACGGTGAAAACCAATCAGAAATCGCAACAAAAGCCGAGTTAATCAGAGGTATTAAAGAATCAGGCTACGATTGGGTAGGTGAAGATGGTAAAGTTATGCTTATTGACGGCAGAACAGGTGAACCGTTTGACAGACCTGTAGCTGTAGGTTTAACTTACTTCTTGAAACTTGTCCACTTGGTTGACGACAAAATCCACGCTCGTTCAACAGGTCCTTACTCATTAGTAACTCAACAACCGTTGGGTGGTAAGGCACAATTCGGCGGACAAAGATTCGGTGAAATGGAAGTTTGGGCATTGGAAGCTTACGGTGCTGCTTATACTCTTCAAGAAATGTTAACAATCAAATCCGATGATGTTAACGGACGTAACAGAGCTTATGAAGCAATCGTTAAGGGCGACAATATCCCAAGACCTGGTATTCCTGAATCATTCAAGGTACTTGTAAGAGAATTACAAAGTATCGGTTTAGATATAACAGTAGCGAAGAAAGACGGTCAGGAAGTAGACCTTATGACAGATATGGACGACTTGAGAAAAGCTGCTCCAAAACGTACTCTGTCAGATGTCGATTCAGAGTTGTTGAATATCAACTTCTTTGAAACACCGACCACTTTCGGAGATCTATAATAAGTAATGCGTGAATGGCGGAAGATTCATTCTTTCGCCACATTCACCAAATTGAAAAGGAGAACATTTTAAATGTCAACAAGTATTGATTATTTTGATTATATACGAATAAGTATTGCCTCTCCGGAAAGAATACTTCAATGGTCTCACGGCGAAGTTACAAAACCGGAAACAATTAACTATCGTACTTTAAAACCTGAACGCGACGGTTTATTCTGCGAAAGAATTTTCGGACCTACAAAGGACTGGGAATGCTATTGCGGTAAGTACAAAAGAGTAAGACATAAAGGTATTATCTGTGAACGCTGCGGAGTTGAAGTTACAGACTCTAAAGTTCGTCGTCACAGAATGGGACACATTAAACTTGCAGCACCTGTTTCTCATATCTGGTTCCTGAAAGGTATCCCTTCATATTTAGGCTTACTTTTAGATATGACTTTGAAAGATCTTGAACAAGTTATCTATTTCAACAGCTATGTTGTAATAGACGGCGGTGACAGTGATTTCAAAAAACTTCAATTATTAACAGAAGAAGAATACGAAGATTATATGGCTGAAAACGAAGAATCAACTTTAAAAGTTGGTATTGGTGCTGAAGCTATTAAAGAACTTCTGTCAGAAGTTGATATTAAAACATTAGCAGAAGAAATCAGAACAGAACTTGCAGGAAACGTAACTTCCGTTCAGAAAAAATCTAAATTAATTAAGAGATTAAGATTATTGGATTCTTTAATCTCATCAGATACAAATCCAACTTGGATGATTATGGATGTGTTACCTGTAACACCGCCTGATTTAAGACCAATGGTTCAATTAGACGGCGGACGTTTTGCAACATCAGACTTAAATGATTTGTACAGACGTGTAATCAACAGAAACAACCGTTTACAAAGACTTTTGGAAATGGGTGCTCCTGAAATCATCGTAAGAAACGAAAAAAGAATGTTACAAGAAGCGGTAGATGCTTTGATTGATAACGGAAGACGCGGAAGAACAGTTGTCGGACCAAACAACAGAGCATTAAAATCACTATCTAACATTATTGAAGGTAAACAAGGTCGTTTCCGTCAAAACTTGTTAGGTAAACGTGTTGACTACTCAGGCCGTTCAGTAATCGTAGTTGGTCCTTCATTACAATTGAACCAATGCGGTTTACCGAAAGAAATGGCTATTGAACTATTCAAACCGTTTGTTGTTAATAAACTTATTGAACGCGGATATGTTCAAAACATCAAATCTGCTAAGAAGAAAATCGAAAGATCTGAACACATCGTTTGGGATATCTTGGAAGAGGTAATCGACGGACACCCTGTTATGTTGAACCGTGCTCCAACCCTTCACAGACTTGGTATTCAGGCATTCGAACCAAAATTGGTAGAAGGTCGTGCAATCCAACTTCACCCATTAGCTTGTACAGCGTTCAACGCTGACTTTGATGGTGACCAAATGGCTGTTCACGTACCTTTATCAATCGAAGCTCAGGCAGAAGCAAGAATGTTAATGTTAGCAACCAACAACCTGTTGGCTCCTGCTAACGGTAAACCGATTGTAACACCTTCTCAGGATATGGTTTTGGGTATGTATTACCTTACAACTGTTAAAGATCCTAACCAAGAAGTTAAAGGTTACTTCTACAACTTCCAGGATGCAATCTCTGCTCTTGAAGTCGGTGTAATCAAGCTTCACGATAAGATTATCGTAAGGGATGAAAAAGGTGAAAGATTAGAAACTACAGTCGGTAGAATCATCTTCAACGAAGAAGTAAGAAAAGCACTTGTGTAAGTGTAAATTCAGTGTAAAAATAACTAATTGAAGGAAAATTAGAATGGAAAGAACATATACAAATACAAAAAAATCGCCTGATTTCATTAATAAACAAATGGACAAAGGTTCTTTGAAGAAATTGCTAGGTCAGATGTATTTGGAATACGGCGGAGCTAAAGCGGCAGCTTTAGCGAATGCCCTTAAAAACTTAGGGTATAAATACGCTACTGTTTCAGGTACAACAATTTCTATTGCTGACTTATCTGTTCCAGAGTCTAAAAAAGAATTATTAAAATCAGCCGAAAAAGAAATTGAAAAATCAACAAACAGATACCTTAAAGGTGAAATTACAGAGGTAGAAAGATATACAAAAGTTATCGATACCTGGTCAGAAACAACAGCAAAATTGACCGAACAGGTTGTTGAAAACTTTGATAAATTAAACCCTGTATATATGATGGCATTCTCAGGTGCCCGTGGTAATTTATCACAGGTTTCACAGTTGGTTGGTATGAGAGGTTTGATGGCAGACGCACAAGGTCAAATCATCGACTTACCGATTAAATCAAACTTTAAAGAAGGTTTGTCAGTAACAGAATACATCATTTCATCATACGGTGCTCGTAAAGGTCTTGTAGATACAGCGTTGAAAACAGCTGACTCAGGATACTTAACAAGACGTTTGGTTGACGTTGCTCAAGACGTTATTATCAGAGCTGATGATTGTCATACAACTAAATACATCGATCTTAAATCTATTATGGATGGCGATGTGGTTATCGTTCCGTTAATCGACAGATTATTGGGAAGAACTGTTGCTCAAGATATTTGCGATGCAGAAGGTAATGTTCTTGTTGCTAACGGTACAACAATGGATCGTGATGATATCAAGAAAATTTCAAATCTTGATTTACACGAATTAAGAGTCCGTTCAGGCTTAACTTGCGGTTTGGAATACGGTGTATGCCAAAAATGTTACGGTTGGGCAATGACAACTCAGAAACTTGTTGATATCGGTGAAGCAATCGGTATTATCGCTGCTCAATCAATCGGGGAACCTGGTACACAGCTTACAATGAGAACCTTCCACACAGGTGGTGCGGTTGGCGTTAAAGAAGCTAAGAAAGAAATCTTAGCACGTGAAGCAGGTACTGTTGTTTCAAAAATTAAAGCAAGAGAATTAAGAACCCGTCACGGGGATATTGTTCAAGTTTCAATGTATGAAGCTGATATCGAAGTTAAGGGCGAAAAAAGAACAACTAAATATCACATTCCTGCGGGTGCTACATTATTTATCACTGATGGAATGGAAGTTGCTAAAGGCTTTAAAATGGCTGAACACGCACCTTCATCTCAAGGTGACAGCTCACGTTTGACAGAAAAAGCGACAAAAGATATTACAACAGATATCTCAGGTGAAATCGTATTTGAAGATTTCAAAGCTGACGAGAAAAAAGACAGACAAGGTAATGTTTCAAGAACAACTAATAAACAGGGTGTAATCTGGGTATTAGGCGGTGATGTTTACACATTACCTGGCGGTTCTAAAGTTCTTGTTAAAGACGGTCAAAAAATCATAGCAGGTGAAAAATTAGCTGAAACTTTAACAATTTCAGAACACGGCGGCGAAGTAAGAGTCGGAAGTGATTTAGAAATTGAAGAAGCTAAATTTGACGGCAAAAAGATTAAAAAGATTGTTCACGGTAAAGAATTAACAATTGTTATCGCGTCTTTACAACCTGAAAATGCTTCTTTTGAACAAACTAAAAAAGAACAACTTTGGACAGTTGATAATACAGGCGAAAAATATATCGTTAAAGCTCCTGTTGATACTACAGTAGAAAACGGTATGATTATCGCTGAACTTATTGATGATGAATGCTCAGTTTCTTCATCAGGTGAAATCAGATACGTTGACGTTGAAGTTGACGAAAATCAGATTATCACTAAACCAGGTAAGGTTGTATTCATTCCTGAAGAAATTCACCAAATCAATAAAGATTCAACACTTAAAATGGTTGAAAACGGAACAACGGTTACAGCAGGTACTGAAATCGTTAAAGATGTTTACTGCCACATCGACGGTGTTGTTGAATTTAAGGAATACAACGACGTAATCCACGAAATTACCGTAAGACCTGGTGAAGTTCACACATTGTCAAGCATTTCAGAATTGAAAGTTGACGAAGGTGAAGTTGTTAAAAAAGGTACTGTAATTGCTGACGGTATCAAAGCTAAAGAAACTTCAATCGTTACGATTATGGATTCTTCGGTAGATGAATTACCGTTGGATGATTTGGATGAAGAATTAGATACAACATTATCTTTAGATGATGATTCTATCGCTAATCAGCCTGTTCAAATCTTAGTCAGACCTGTTCAGGTATTGGAAGTTAATCAGAAAGACGTATCAATTCAATTCAATACAACTGATGAGTTAATTGATATTATCCCTGTAACTCAATTACAATACAAAGATGGAGCAAGAGTAAGAAACGTTGACGGTGCTACAATCACAAGAACATCTTTAGTTCTTCAAATGCAAGGATATCTGTCACACTTAAAAGGTATGGTAGAACTTGATGCTCAAGGTTCATTGAGAATCGTTGTACTTGAAAACTTAATCGTTCGTCGTGAAATGGAAGGTTCATCAAAAGCATCATCTCTTCAAACAGAATTGCTTGTAAAAGACGGTGAAACAATTGAACCGAAAACACCTGTTGCAAAAACTCAGGTTCTTGCAATGCATGATGCTGTAGCTTCTATCAAGACTGAAGAAGAAGACGCAAGAAGACTTCTTTTAATTTCTCAAAGTTCTGAAACAACAGTTTCTGTTAAAGGAAAAGCAGTTGTTAAAAAAGGTGACTTTGTAAAATCTGATAAAGTATTGGCAGAAAGCGGTGAAACATCTCCTGTTTCAGGTGTTGTAACAGCAATCAACAAAGGCGAAATTTCAATCAGAAACGGTCGTCCGTACTTGATTAGCCCTGGTACAATGCTTCAAATCGACTCAGGTGCTTTGGTACTTAGAGGCGACTTGTTGGCAACATTGGTATTCGAAAGAGAAAAAACAGGCGATATCGTTCAAGGTCTACCAAAAGTTGAAGAGCTTTTAGAAGGCAGAAAACCAAAAGATTGTGCAATCTTAGCAGAATACGACGGTACTGCAAAAATCGAAATTGATGACGATGGTTTACCAAGATTGTTCTTAGTAGATGAAGACGGTTCATCAGTTGAGATTAAGTATGCTATTGACTCTAATGTAATCGTTTCAAACGGACAAAAAATTACAAAAGGTCAAGCGTTAACATCAGGTCCTATGAACCCTCATGATGTTATGAGATTATGCGGTCCTGAGGCTGCTCAACAATACTTAGTAGACGAAGTACAACGTGTATATCGTTCACAAGGTGTTGAAATCGCTGATAAACACATCGAAATTATCGTTCGTCAAATGACTAAGAAAGTTAAGGTTATTGACGCAGGTGATACAAACTTGTTACCTGGTGAATTGATTGAAATGCAAACATTCGAAAAAGAAAACAAATTGGCTGAAGAAGCAGGAAAAGCTCCTGCAACTTGTGAATACATGTTATTAGGTATTACAAAAGCTTCATTGAATACCGAATCATTCATTTCAGCTGCATCATTCCAGGAAACAACAAGAATCCTAACAGAAGCAGCCGTAGACGGTAAGAAAGACTTATTAAGAGGTTTGAAAGAAAACGTTATTATCGGTCGTCTTATCCCTGCAGGTACAGGATTCCACCACCTGATAAATGCTGATGAAGAACGCGACAGAGAAGAAAGAAAACGCGCTGTAGCTCAAAGAAATCAAGCTCGTAAGCCTTCTGCGATTTTGGAAGAAATCGAAGGAATGTTCGGAGCTCCTGATTTTAATCTTGACGAAGAGTAATTTTCTTAATTCCATAAAAAGAAGAAGACCCTCGAAATTTTCGGGGGTCTTGCTTTTGTACTTTATAACATTATGAAATCATAACAGAAAAGTTACACCAATAATATGGCAAAATACTTAAAAGTAAGGCGGGATTTTTCAAATCCCGCCCAATTTTTATATTTCTGTTAAATCATTTATTATGTGTGTTTTGAAAGTCGTAGAAATTGTGTTCAAATCAACCACATCTACCTCATAAGGAAGTGTAGAATTTTCAAAATCGTTTTTAATTTTTAAAAGAATATTATCATTTAAATTTTGGCAATCTAAAGCAATATCAATATCTGAATATTTTTTTGCTGTATTTTTTACTCTTGAGCCAAATAGATAAATTTTGCAATTTTGCAGGTAATTTTCGATAATTTCTTTGATAAAATCAATATATTTTTCATCTAAATCAATCATAAATGTTCTTTCAATGCTTGCAATAAAAAATGTACATCTTTTTGGAAATCTTTAACCACACTAACAACTGTGTTTGCGATTGATTCTTCATAAGTATGAGAAGTCATGTTTCTTTTTTGTCTGTAATCCGTCCATTTTTCAAGGTTAGATAGTAAAAGTCCCAGTTGGTTAGCTTTTCTTATTGTTTCGTTAAATGTTAATGAGTCAGGTAAATCTGTTGCCTGACTTTGTAAAAATCGTACCAACATTTTAATTGCAAGTGAATATGTATATTCAAATCTTTGAATGACAGCATCACGTATAGCATTATCGTAATGTTCTTTGTCATATCGGATAATGATTTCATCTAATGTATTTATAGCATTTGCAAAAGGTGTTAAATCTATCATAGGTTGATTATATCATAAATGAGGATGTTAAATAATTTGTAACGAAATGTAAATATGGATTTCAAAATGGCTCAACCCCAGATATAATGCCCTATATGATGGGATGGGTGAATAGCAAAAATTTTAGCCGTAATCTTTTTATATTAAAACGGGGGCTGTAATTCAGCCCCCGTCCTCTTTATTTTTAATTTATTAAATATTCATAACTTTTAGGATATCATTTAATTCTGCGGATGTTTTCTTAACATCTGCATTTGAGTATTTTATAGCGTTATCAGGGTCTTTTAAGCCGTTTCCTGTCAGGATACAAACGATTTTAGAACCTTCTTTGACTTGGTCTTTAACCTTGATAAGCCCTGCAACAGATGCGGCTGATGCGGGTTCCGCCAGAACCCCTTCACATGATGCGATAAGCTTATATGCAGTTACAATTTCTTCATCCGTAACGCAGTTAATCATACCCTTGCTTTCGTCACGGGCTGCTTCTGCTTGTTTCCAGCTTGCAGGATTACCGATACGGATAGCCGTTGCAAGTGTTTCAGGGTTCATAATTCTTTCACCGCGAACGATTGCGGCTGATCCTTCTGCTTCAAACCCCATCATTTTTGACAGTGCAGGAATTTTGCCTAAAGAATACCACTCTTTGTAGCCTTTCCAATAAGCTGTGATATTGCCTGCGTTTCCTACAGGTATGAAATGGTAATCTGGAGCTGAACCTAGTGCTTCACAGATTTCAAAGGCTCCTGTTTTTTGACCTTCAATACGATAAGGATTAACCGAGTTAACTAAAGTTATTGGATATTTTTCAGAGATTTCGCGAACCATTTCAAGCGCGCGGTCAAAGTTTCCCTGAATCGCGATAATTTCAGCTCCGTACATCATTGCTTGGGATAGCTTGCCTAGTGCGATGTATCCGTCAGGAATCAGGACGTATGTTTTTAACCCTGCTTTAGCGCCATACGCAGCAGCAGAAGCTGAAGTGTTTCCTGTTGATGCGCAAATTATAGCACCTGAGCCGGATTCTTTAGCTTTTGTAACAGCCATAGTCATTCCGCGGTCTTTGAAACTTCCTGTCGGGTTACATCCTTCAAATTTTAAGTAAATTTCTGCATCTAATCTGATTTTTTTTGCTAAATTATCAGCTTTGATTAGTGGAGTATTCCCTTCATTTAGGGTTACAACAGGTGTTGAATCGTTTACGGGTAAAAACTCTCTGTATTTATTTATTAATCCTTGATAGTACATAAAATATCCTCATTTTCATACATATCGTATATAATACTATAAATGTAACGGAATGTAAATAGAAACTTCAAATAGTCTCAAATATAGATATAATACACTATACGATATGACATGACGCAGTGGATGGAGCAATTTTTTTATCAGAAAATACTTTACATGTATAATGAGCAATGTGTGCTCGAGAATATTGATATAAAAGGAGATTTGATTATGGTAAGTTTTGATTTTGGTTTGAATGGGACAAACAGTGCGTCTTCTGTTAATAAGACTGACTCTACTTTATCCCCTCGATCTCAAAAAATTCTTAATGAAATACGATTAGCAGAAGCGACAAAGGAATCATTTAGAGAAAATAAAGATGGTTCAATAACCAAAGTTGTGCAAAATGCTAATAATGGTCAAATTTTACGTGAAGTAAATTTTGTTGTAGATGATAAAGGAAAAGAAGTTATTAGGTCTGTGACTAAATATTCTGTTCAAACAGATGCAAAGGGTGAAAATCCAAGACAAGTTAGAACAACTTTTATTGATTCAGATGGCGATGGATTTTCGGATCAAGAAATTAAGGAATTTCTTCAAGATGGACATTGGGCAGGAGATGCAATTATACAACCTTCATTAAATGAGAATTCTATGCCTTGGGAAGTTGAGAATAGAAAAATGTCAAATCTTGAAAAGGGATTTGTAATTTATTAATAATTAAAAAGACAGGGAATTTGCCCTGTCTTTTATAATTGAACTCTTATAAGACTGTTTATTTTAGTTATTGCAGGGTCATTGTTAAAGATGTCAATTACCTTTTGCATATCATTTTCTTTTGCAATTTCTGTGATAACGGTGATTTTTGCGGCGTTACCTGATGGAACTTCTTTCTGAACGATACTTGCCAAGCTTATATTGTTATCTTCGCAGGCTTTACCGATACGACCGATTACACCTTTGCTGTTTTGAGCTGTAATTGAAATATAATATTTATTTTCGGTTTCTGAAATATCCATCATCTGAGCATTTTCGCTATGATGACATCTCATCATAGGAAGTAGGTAGTCAGTTTTACCGATTTCAGAAACTATGGCTAATATATCACCAACAACAGAACTTGCTGTTGGGAATTCTCCGGCACCGGGACCTGAAAGAGTTACATCACCTACCGGGTGACCTGATAAGCTTACTGCATTTGTCACATAGTCAATATGAGCAAGTGTTTTTGACTGCGGAACAAGCATCGGATGAACTCTGACATCTGCTCTGCCATCTTGGTTTAATTCAGCTGAAGCGATAAGTTTAATCTTGTAACCAAGCTCATTTGCGGCTTTCATATCATCAGGGCTGATTTTTGTGATACCTTCTCGGTAAACATTATCAATTTTAATTCTTTTACCAAAAGCAATTGTTGCAAGAGTCGTAATTTTGTACGCTGCATCAAATCCTTCAACATCTCCTGTTGGGTCAGCTTCGGCGTAACCAAGTTCTTGTGATTCTTTTAAAACATCAGCATAAGATGCGTTTTGAACATCCATTTTGGTTAGAATATAATTTGTTGTGCCGTTGAGAATTGCTTTAATTTTGTTAATTTTGTTTCCTGCAAGAATTGTTTTAATCGGCATTATTAAAGGGATTCCGCCTGCGATGGCTGCTTCATAAAGTACAACTTTATTATTTGCTTCTGCAAAGTTAAATAATTCTTCCCCATGTTTTGCCAATAATTCTTTGTTTGCGGTAACTATATGTTTACCGTTTTTTATAGCGGTTTTGATAAGGTCAAAAGCAGGCTCAATACCGCCAACCAGTTCTGCGACAATCTGAATCTCGGGGTCATTAACCACTTCATAAGGATTGTCTGTAATGATACTTTCATCCAAACCTTCAATATTACGTTTTTTATTCTTGTTACGAACCGCAATTTTTACAACTTCTACATTATCAAAGTTTTTAAGCGTCTTGAATACACCGCTGCCGACTGTTCCCAGTCCGATAAGTCCGATTTTAATTTTATTTTCCATAAAACTTAGTATAGCATAAAGGGATAAATATTACTACATTTTAACATGTCCCTTGCAAAAATGTATTTTTGGGTTATTATGGTAGTACTGAAGTAAGAAAACTAGCTAGAAAAGGAAAATAAATTATGGCAAAACATTGTGAAATCTGTGGAAAAGCTCCAATTAAAGCAGCTAAATTAACTTTCTCTCATAAACAAATCGTTCATACTCAAGAACCAAACCTTCAAACAGTAAAAGCTGTTGTTAATGGTACAACAAAAAGAATTAAAGTATGTACTTCTTGTTTAAAAGCAGGAAAAGTTCAAAAAGCTGTATAATTGCAGCTTATAAATTAAAAGGATTAAAAAAGGACACCTTGTTAGGTGTTCTTTTTGTTTGTAACGAAATGTAAATGCGAATTTCAAGATGGCTAAAACTCAAATATAATGCCCTATATGATATGATATGATATGATGGGATGGGTGAATAGCAAAAAAATTTTCCGAAAGTTTTTATAAATATGTGGGTCGCAGAAAGTAAAAAAGAAAGGAAAATTTATGACAAATGTAGATTGTACGCAATATGGAATTCCGTATCAAAAAACATCATCTGGTAAAAAAGTAGGATTTACAGCAGGAGCCGTAGCAGGTGGAGTTGCAGGATACAAATTTATGCAAGAGATGCTACAAAATGATATTTTTGTAAATAAGCTTGCCGACAGATTAATTGATAAGGCAGGTCCAAATGTAAATCCAGAAATATTTTATAGAGGTTTTAATAAACTGTTTAAAAACCTTCCAAAATGTTCGCTTGTTGCGGGTGCTACTGTAATTGGCGGTATAGGTTTAGCTATAGGAGCACTTGTTGATAAAATTAAAAATAACGCAAGAGAAAAAGCTGTAAATTTCACTGCAATTAATAATAGGCAGTAGAATTTAAAACCAATATAATTTTATAGACGAGGCAGGATAAGTTATCTTGCCTCGTTACTCTTAATATTTCTTCATGTTTTCCAAAAATCGTTTGTTTATTTTTTTAGAATGTAATAGAATGATATTGGGAATGTTTTTTAAGGGATAGGTAGATGATAAAAGACAGATTGAACGAGAGAACTTTAACACCTCAAGAGGTGCGCACTATTTTAAAAGCAGATAATAAAGAAATAGTTGATTTATGCAGAAAAGCAGCAATCAGACCTAGAAAAAATGCTAAAGGTCACACTTATTTTTCTTATGATGAAGTTAAAAACTTAAGAAAAATTCAGGCTAAAGTTAAAGATGCCGTGTCAACTGCGGTTGGTGTACCTGCAAATGTAGGTGGCGGCAGTATTCAAGGTAATTCTGCTGCTGTTAGAAGTATTTTAACTTCATTGCAGGACTTAGAAACAAGATTAAGCAACAAGATTGCATCTGTTATTGATGAAAAACTTGAAGGTATGGATGATGTTGTTGTTGAACTTATTCGTTGCAAGACTGATAATGAAACTTTGAAACAAAAAATTGTTGACTTGAACAAAGAAGTTTATCAGCTTAAGAATGAGCTTAGCAGCTACAAGTCAGTAGGTTTAGGTTTTTATAAGAAAAAAGAAGTTTACGTTTGGGAATAATAAGAGGAAATAATAATGGCGGCAAAAGAAGCACCGACAGTAAATGTTAGCGAAGAAAGAAGTAAAGCGCTAAAACTAGCTATTGAAAAAATTGAAAAAGATTTTGGTAAAGGTTCAATTATGAAACTTGGCGATAAAACTACCGTCAATGTTGATGCTATCCCGACAGGTGCTTTATCTTTAGACGTTGCATTAGGTATCGGTGGTATTCCACGTGGTCGTATTATTGAAATTTACGGACCTGAATCATCAGGTAAAACAACATTAGCTCAACATATTGTTGCAGAATGCCAGAAAAAAGGCGGAATTGCGGCGTTTGTTGATGCTGAGCACGCTTTAGATCCTGAATATGCAAGAGCATTAGGTGTTCAAGTTGACGATTTACTTATCTCTCAACCTGATACAGGAGAACAAGCACTTGATATTACAGAAGAACTTGTTCGCTCTGGTGCTGTTGATATCGTTGTTGTTGACTCTGTTGCGGCTCTTGTTCCGAAAGCTGAAATCGAAGGTTCTATGGAAGATCAGCAAATGGGATTGCAGGCTCGTTTGATGTCAAAAGCACTCAGAAAACTAACGGGTATTATTGGTAAAACCAATACTACGGTTATTTTTATCAACCAATTAAGAATGAAAATCGGTGTTATGTATGGTAATCCTGAAACAACAACTGGCGGTAATGCTTTGAAATATTACGCGTCAGTTCGTATGGAAATCAGACGTACCGAAGGCTTAAAAGGTGATGACGGAGATGTCGGTAACCACGTTAGAGTAAGAGTTTTGAAAAATAAAGTTGCTCCACCGTTTAGAACTGCCGAGTTTGATATTATTTTCGGTAAAGGTATTTCTAAAATCGGTAATATTTTAGATGTAGCCGTTAACCTTGATATTGTTAAAAAAGCAGGGGCTTGGTTTAGCTATAACGAAGAAAAATTAGGACAAGGTCGTGAAAAAGCTAAGGAATTTTTAGAACAAAATCCTGAAATCTTAGCTGAAGTTGAAACACTTGTTCGCGAAAAGTTAGCTGAATCGTAATCTTTTTTAATGTTATTGTTATTTGGTAGCAAGTTTATTTTTGTTCGGGTTTAATGTAAGTGATTGTACATAAAAGGAGACAAAAATGAGAATTTGTTCAATTAACAGTTATAATTGTAATACCCCTAAAAGAAATCTTTCGGCTAAAAAAGCTGTTGTAAATTTTGTGGGAAATGATGGTAATAAGTCTTCACTCAGCAAAACAAAAGGTGCTGTTATCGGTTTGTGTTTATTCCCGTTAGCAGGCGGTATGATGACAGGTTGTGATGAGCCTGTATCTGCAAATGCTGAAACCTGGGTTACCCCTGGTGATTCGATTCAGCATGGGGATACGATAATTGATCGTTGGGAACACACTGATACTATTAAAAAATGGGAAAATGAATTTGTCAGACCAATTCCTTTAGATTCTATTTTCAAAAACTTTGGAAACTGGGGATTTGTTGACGGTGATATGAATGACCCGAAATCTGACAGAAACATTATTCACTATGATATTACACGTGAATGGGAAGAAAATGTCCGCGAAATCGGCGATATGAATTATATTCAATCTGCAAGAGATAAAAAAGTTCTGGTTTATGATACGGAAATAAAAGATTACAAAGGACAGCATAAATATTACGGAAAATCAGTAATAAGAATCCCTGATGAAAGTTATACCGTTACAACAAAAGACGGAAGAGTTTTACACTCACCAAAAGGCTTTTTTGTAGAAAGCTGGAGAAGCAATAATGACAGAAAAGGCGCTGATTTTACATCTTGCACACCTTTAACAAGAGATTTTTGTGTAACAGTCGGTGACAGTTTGAAAGTTGCAAAACAAACAGGTGTTAACGAATTTGAATTAACAGGAACTGTCGGAAAAGGTTATTTGGATGATAAATCAATTCTTTTACACAACTTAATCGGTATTTATTCAACTGATGACCATTTGAGAAATGTTAAAGTTGAAGCAGTGAATGATGAAAAATTAAAAAATAAGTATGTTGAAGCTAAAAAAGATGAAAAGTACGGTAAATAAGTTGGCAATAATTAAATAAACGTTGAGAAAAAGACCTCTTATTTAAGAGGTCTTTTTATGAAAGTTTTTCTTCTAATATTTCAAGTATATTTTCCAGACGGAGTTTATCGTGGGTATACCACCAACCTATAAGTGTTTCGAATGCTGTTGCCTGACGGTATTCGTTTTGGATATTGCGTCTGCCGACAGGTATCGGAAGATTACGGGCGCGGCGAGTTAGGTCTTTTTCTTCTTCTGTAAGTTTATCTTCAAGAAAGTGTAGAAGTTCGCTTTGGAATTGCGTTTTTACCATTTCTGTTGTCATTAGGTGTAATTTTTTTGCATTGTTTGTCAGGTGGATTGTTTTTTGTCTTATGTGTAATTCCCAAACAGCATCACCTAAGTAGGCATAATTTCTTAAATTAATATCTTCCATATTGTGATTTTACTACAAAAAATACACAACAACAAAATACTCTGCGGGGCACCCCCAATCGGGGGTGCCCCGCAGGAATATGACCTATTTAAAAATTTTTATGTTGGTAGCAATATATATTAAAAGGAGCTTTTTTATGGTGAGAAAAATATTTTTTACGCTCATTATTTTTTGTGTAAGTAGTAATTTATCTTTTGCCTCAGGCGCTATGCAAGAGGGTATAATAAAATGTAACAGGTATAGCTGTCCTGAGGAGATTAAAAGTTATAGGGAGTATATTGATTGGATTCAGGCTGAGCGCGCTATTGTTTATAATGCGTTAAATCTGTCAGACGAGCAGATTGAAATATATGAACAGATGATGAAGGAAAGTGTTCCATGTTATGAGAATGAGTATAACAAGCTTTTAAAAGAGTGTTATAAGCTAAAAGCAATGCAAACGGCAAAAGCAAATGAATGCGATATTTTAAGACAGAAAAGGGTTGTTCAAAGGTTAAAAAACAGTCTTGAAAAATCTTTTGAAAAAAGTACAAAATCATTTAGGAAATGTTTGACTATGCAGCAACGAGCCAAGTATTCAATGATAAAAAAACTTGCGCATGATGATGTTAAAAAGGCTTCACACAAAAAGGACTATTATAAGAAAAATCCTCAAATGCGCCCGTTCGGGAACCCTGATTGTCAATAATTTATAGGATGTCTTTTTAAAAATAATTATTATAATTAGAGTATGAGAAAATTAGCGCTGATTTTCATATTACTGCTTGCGGCGGGTTCTTGTGTATTTGCAAAAGACCGTCCCGACAGTTTTGACGGGAAGGGTTATGTCGGAACTTTGCCTGATTTAACCAGGAGTTTTGAACCCGTGCCTGAGAAAAAAACATCGCCTGAGGTTAATATTTCAAAGGATTTTAACTCAGCAAGCGAGATTAAGCCCGTTCCGCGCGATAACCCTGCTTTTGTAAATATTATTTTAAAAAGCGAAAAAACTTCTCAATACGTTAATGATTTGAACGAGTTTATTCCGCTTTTGGAAGGGATTTATGACCTGATTGAAGATGAAAGTAATGTTCAGATATTCAATGCAAAAGTTTATTATTTTAACAAAAGTGCTGATTATTTTCGTGATAAATATTCAACTAAACCAGAAAGTCAGTTTGTGTCTTATAAACGTTTAATGGAACTAAGTATGCATGCTCGCTCGATTGCGCTTTTGCGAAGCGAGGCTGAGCGTTATAATCCTTACTTGGCTTACGGAAGTTCGGGATATATTTATAATCCGAATAATATCACAGAGCAGTTGGGGTATTTGAAGACAGAAATTGAGCAGACAATTTTAATCCTGAAAGAATCAAATTAAAGTTACTTTAATTAACCCTTTTTTCTCAATTTTTTGGGCGTATTCGGTAACTTTTCGCGAGTTCCCGACACCGGGGCAATAGGAAATTAAATAATCGCTATTTTGTATCATATAACGGTTTGCTTGAGCAATAGCGTATCGTTTTGGCACAAACTCTAAGCCTTCGGGGTAAGAAGTGCCGTCAAAATCCTGTGGAGTTTCTGCTTTTTTATCCAGAGCGTACGGTTCAAGTAAATATAATTTTATATTCGGGTGACGATTTTTTGCCTCTTTTATTACACCTATTACAATTCTGTCAAAATTCCCGTAATGTCCGACGGTAAAAATAATGACGCCGTATTCAGTGATTTGTTTTTCAACAGCTTCTGTGAGCTGAGGTTTAATACTACCAGAGGCGTATCTGCTCCCTATAAAAAAACATGTTTTGTTTGTCATAACCTTTTTGTGCTTCCTTATACCTTGTATAATAATTAAGTATAGTATAAATATGTCTATATAATTAGTTTTAATTTATTTGAGAATAAGTGACAATCATAGTTATGAGTTACAAAGAATTAATAACTAATGGTATTAAACGTTTACGTACAGAACAGAAGCTTACACAAGAACAGTTTGCAGAAAAGATAAGCATGAGTGTTCAAGGTTATAGAAACATTGAACATAACAGGTATTTGCCAACTGCCGAAACCATAGATAAAATCTGTGAAGTATTTAAGATTCAACCTGTTGAATTGTTGTTGCCTGAACCACAAGCAAATCTGGACAAAGTAAGAGAACTAATTAATAATAAGTTATGTAATTGTGATTTAGATAAGTTAATCAGAATTAACAACATGATAGACTTAATGTAGGATTATAATTAAGAAAATTTATAATTATAACAATGGACTTAAGATGTGAAATAAAATATTTGATATCAAAAAGAGGAAAAACTTTGAAGGATGTTTGTGAAAGCATATCAAAGTGTACAAATAATGCAAAGTTTACCAGTAATAATATATCTACAAAATTTTCACGAAAAACTATAAGATATGAAGAATTAGCACTTATCCTTTCAGAAATAGGTTACCATATAGAGTTTGTTGAAGATAAAAGAAAGTCCTAAAATTTAAGATTTGCGCAAAAACTTTTTTTAGATTAAAATTGGGTTATGTTTAAACAATGTTTCAAGTGTGTGAAAGAGAACTTTACCAAGGGCGGCAAGTGTTATGCGCTTACGGAGTTTTTTTGTAACTTATATAATACCCTTAATTATAAATATAATAATATGAAAATTCTTGACAAATACATCCTTGGGCAGGTTATTGCCATGTTTTTAATGGGTGTGTTTGTATTTTCAACAATTATTTTCGCATCAGATGTTTTTATGACATTGATTAAACAGATTGCAAAATTCGGGATACCGTTTAAAATTGCATTTATTATGATTTTACTTAATATCCCGTCTGTTATAGTTTTAACTATTCCTATGGGTGTCTTATTATCAACCGTTATGACGTTGAACAAATTGAGTTTATCATCTGAAATCACGGTTATGCGAGCTTGCGGTATCGGGTTAAATCGAATTGCAAAACCTATTTTTGTATTTGCCATTGTTATGGCACTATCAAGCTTTTTTATTAACGAAAGCGTGGTTCCTGTTATGACAAAACAGTCAAAAGACTTGGCATTATGGGCGTTAGGGCAAAAAAATATTCCTAACGGGAAACAAAACTTTATTTTTAAAGAATTAAATGATAATAATGTTTTAAAAAGATTATTTTATGTTGGTTCTTGTGAAAAGAAAACTCTTTATAATATAACTGTTTTAGATAATTCAAAACCTGATACAATTCAGATATTGCAGGCAAGAGAAGGTAAAACTTCTCCTGACGGGTGGCATTTCAAAAGGGGTGCTGTGTATACTGTAGGGAACGAATTAAATACATCTTTATTTGAAACAATGGATGTAAAATTCGGTTTAGATTTATCAAAAGAGTTAAATAAAAATATCGCAAAAGAAATGAATTTTGTGAAACTGTTCAAATACCTGGCTAAAAACGGCAAAAGTTTAGAAAATCCTCAAACCTATGTGATTGAACTTTTTGACAAGATTGCATTACCTTTAACAACAATTGTATTTGTACTTGTTGGGGTTCCGCTTGCTATAACGCCGCCAAGAGTGAGATATAACAGAGGATTTTTGTTCAGTATTTTGTTAATTTTTGCATATTACGTAATAAGAGCACTGTCTATATCATTTGGCGAACATTCTACAAATATGTTGATTGTAGCACTGGCAGCCTGGGTTCCGAATATTGTGTTAACTGTTTGGGGCGTTTGGCTTTATTACAAAAAAGTCTATACAATCAGTTAAAATTTTGTAAAATCATACTTTTAATGGTCAAAAAATTTGTTTTCTTGTTTTAAAATATAAGTATGGATGGTAGAAGGCAAAATAGTGAAGTTACAGGAAATATTTTTTCACAGAAGTTTGGATTTACTGATGTGAATAATCCTTTTGGTACGGGTTTTGAAGCTCCAAAACCTCAGGAAAAAACTGCGCCTGTTACTAACCCTCACTCGCATTCAAGACGTCTTAACGGTTATGATTGTGCGATATTAAACCAAACAAATTTTGAAGGTAATCCGCAAGAAACCGAAGAAGTCAGTATAGAATACAGGATTAAAGATAAAGAATCTCAGGTTAAGGATTTGGATGCAAGAATTAAGGTGGCGGATAACTACGGAACCCAAAATGAAGCATTAGGCTTAAAGGCTAAGCGCCAAAGACTTTTGCAGGAACTGGATACTTTAAGAAAGCAGCAAATGTATGGTGGACGTGTTTTGGGCGAGAAAAATAAACAAGGTTATCATGAAACATTTAAGAAAAGAATGCCTATTATATATAGAATCCAAGCGTTTATTTCAAGACAGATTTTAGCAAGATTATCAAAGAAAATTAATTCGGTTGTAACCCTGAGCGATTCTTTGGAACAATTGTCTCAAATTAGCAGAAGTGTCGATGAGCTTGTAGATATGAATGTTCCGTACGGTGAAAAGGTTGAAAATTACGAAAAACTGACAGAATACTTGAATCAGGCAAATATTATTCATTCTAAGATTTCAAAGTCTTTGGGTCGGAATGTTTAAGGTTTTGTGCAATTTTATCTTTGACTTTATTTGCCGTCCAAACAGATATTCCTGCAATTAAAGGTAATGCCCAATAACTTACAAGTGAATGCATGTGAGATTTTGTCAGTAATTTTAAATCCGCGTGAGCGTATTTTTTAGCAAGAAATTGTCCTTTGAGGTTTGCAGAAGTCTCACAGACCATCATTGGTAAAAATCCTAGTGTAGCAAGTATTCCGCAATGTTTTTTTACAAAAGAATTAATTTTATCGGTTATGGTTTTATTTTCTTTATTTGCAGGGGTAACAAGTGCAGTTAGCAAAGTCGCAAAAATAGGAAATCTTAATAATTTTTTATTTTTGTTATATTTGAAAAGCTTTTCAAGGAAAGGGTTTGTGTAGTCAATAGCATGACCTGCTTCATGGAAAAATGCATGAGGAATTTTTTTCATATTAACTATGATTTTTTTTAAAAAATTGATATAACAACCGTTAGTGCCTTCCAGTAGTTCATTTTCAATTTTTGTATTTCTTTTTTGTTTACTGTAAACATATAAAAGTTTTAGTTTTTTTATCGGATTTTTGGTTGAAACTATTTTCCTTTTAATAGAAAATAATTTTTTATTATTATTTTTATTACATGCTTCTATGTATTGAGGATTTGAAGTATCAACAAATCTGATATTTATCTTATCAAGTTGTTCGTTTTTAATAAGTTCATTTATAGATTGTCTTAACGGTTCAACTCTGTTTTCGGGTATTTTTGGACGCAGTGGAGATAGTACTGTTTTTACGGTTCTAAATCCTAAGTGTTTTGTCAGGTAATATGTTCCAATACCTGTTCCTATACTTATTGAATTGTTTCTGATTGTTTTTTTATCCATTAAATTTTTCTAACCTTAGTTATAATAAAACAGAAAATATATCATCTTGTTATTAAGTATAACAAAAAATTTCTTGTTGAAGTATTATATTATAAGTCAATGAAATTTTAGGAGTATTCAGTGTCCGCGATACCTAAAATACATAATGCAAAGTCTTATATATTACGTGTAAGAACAGGAATCCACCCAATCAGAGATTTTTGTATGAACGATTGTGAGGTGCCGAAGGATGCGGTTGCATTTAGTTATGTGAATGTCGGGAAAAAATCGGATAGTACTTTTTCAAAAGAAGTTAATGCATTTTTTAATAAAACAGGACAAATTATTGAACATGTTTTCAAAACAAATAATATTATTAAGAGAAAACATACTTATGAATATCCAAAGCAAGGTGTACGTATAATAAACTATTTTGCAGATGTTGGGTATAAAATATCTTCCGAAGTTCAAAAAATAAGGAAAAAAGTCGTTAACGGAGTTGAGTATCCTGTACAATTATTGACTAAACGAATAAATTATCTTAAAGATAAAGAAAACAATCCTGTATTAGAAATAATTTTTACACATTTTCCTCATATTAAAGAATCGAAGTCACATTCTAAAAGAGTTGCACGAGCTGTCGTTGTAGAGCGTAAGGGACAAAAAGTTCTTACTGATTTCCAAAAATCAGGTTTTAATGGAAGTTTTGATATTTCAAAACATGATAAATTTCTTTTATTCAGACTTTTGGGACTTGATACTGATGAGGGGTTGAAAGCCCTGACAGAATGGTTTTTAAAAACAAAACATATATTCAGGCTTAATTTACTAGTAATACCTCGTTCGTTAGCTGTTGCAAAAAATTCGGAAGGAGAATTTTCTGTTGTGGAAAGAAAAATTTCTTATAGTCCGATATTGAACGAAAAATCACCGCTGCATATAGTTAATGCGGTGGCTCATGAGGTTGAACATGCATATCAATATTCTCAAATAGGACGACTCGGCAGAGGTAGAAGTTCTTATGAAACAGAAGCTTACAGGCAATTAGGTGATTTAAAGCTTGATGAAATCTCTGAAGCTACAAAGTATGCTGAGGCAAGGTTTAATTATCCGATAATAAAACCCGGTGAAGATTTGAGTAAAAATCAGGCTTATTTAACTAACTATCTGGAAGTAAAAGCAAGAGAAGCAGCTAAAAAAGCCGAAGAAAAATATATGCATTCAAATATTCAAAACTATTTGTTTTTTGACCTTGCATATTCTTAAACACCTTGCTTGTATAGTATGTTTGTCATACAATTTTCCTTGAGAATTGGCTTTTTAAGGAGAAATTATGAACGAACTGTTAAGAAAATCAGCGGCTGAGCAATCTAAAGCGCTGAAAAATAAAGAGATTTCAGCAGTTGAATTAACAAATGCTGCATTTGAAAGAATTGATTCGATTGAAGAAAAAATCGGAGCATTTAATTCGTTAACAAAAGATACGGCGTTAGAAACCGCTAAAAAAGTAGATGAAAAGATTGCAAAAGGCGAAGAATTACCGCTGTTAGCAGGTATACCTTTGGCTTTAAAAGATAATATGAACCTTGTAGGTTCAAGAACAACGGCGTCTTCTAAAATTTTAGAAAACTTCGTTTCACCGTTTAATGCAACAGTAACGGAAAAGCTTTTGGGTAACTTAGTTCCGATTGTAGGTAAAGCTAACCTTGACGAATTTGCAATGGGTTCATCTAATGAAAACTCAGCATTCAATAAAGTTCATAATCCTTGGGATTTGAATAAAGTTCCCGGGGGATCTTCAGGCGGTTCTGCTGCAAGTGTATCATCATGTGAAGCAACTCTTGCATTAGGTTCAGATACAGGCGGTTCAATTCGTCTTCCTGCAAGTTTTTGCGGTATTGTCGGCATGAAACCGACATACGGAAGAGTTTCTCGTTACGGTTTAATCGCATTCGCGTCTTCTTTAGACCAAATCGGTCCGTTTGCAAGAACTGTTGAAGATGCTGCTAATTTGTTAGAAGTAATCTCAGGTCATGACCCTAAGGATTCAACATCTTTAAACTTGCCTGTAGAACATTACGCTGACAGTCTTAACGGTGATTTGAAAGGTAAAAAAGTCGGCGTTATTAAAGAACTTATGGAAGAAGGCTTGATGCCTGAAGTTCAGCAAGCACTTCAAAATGCAATTGATACTTATAAAAAACTCGGTTGCGAAATTGTTGAAATTTCGTTGAAAAAACTGAAATATTCAATCGGAATTTACTATATTTTGGCAACTGCCGAATGTTCATCAAACCTTGCAAGATTTGACGGTGTAAAATACGGTTACAGAACGAAAGATGCACAAAATCTTCTTGAAATGTATACAAAAACAAGAGCAGAAGGTTTCGGCCCTGAAGTAAAACGTCGTATAATGCTTGGAACTTACGCACTGTCATCAGGTTATTATGACGCTTATTATAAAAAAGCTCAACAGATGAGAGCATTAGTTACAGAAGAATTTAAAGAAGCATTTAAACAAGTTGATGTACTTATTTCACCGACTTGTCCGAACACTGCGTTCGAACTCGGTGCAAAATCATCTGACCCGCTTGCAATGTATTTAACTGATATTGCAACTATCAGTTGTAACTTAGCAGGTTTGCCTGGTATAAGCGTTCCTGCAGGTTTTGATAATACAGGCATGCCGATAGGTTTACAAATTCTTGCTCCACAACTTCAAGAAGCAAGATTATTTAACTTTGCTTATAAGTTTGAACAAGCTAACGATTTTTATAAAAAGTTGGCAAATATCTAAATTAAAAAAGGAACCGATTAAGGTTCCTTTTTTTTATGCTTATTTTTTCAAATATTTTTGAGCTAAATCAGCATTGTCACCTATAAATTTTGTTATCCAGCCGCCAAAGCATTCATGCGTAATTCCTTCTGTGTTTTGTATTAATTGTTCAACAGAATATTTTGAAACACATCCCCAAGTGGCATTTTCAAGTTCTGTGCGGTTAAATCTTCCTTTTAGCTGGCTTGTATATATTAAAACTCCGCTTTTTTGAAATTTTTCGGAAATTAATTCTTCGCTTAAAGAATTGAAAAATTCTGATGAGAATTCGTCATAAAATTCTTTTTTATCTTCGGCAGTATACTCCAGTTGTGTATTTTGCTTATAACTTGCGGACGGGTTATCGTTTGTTGCGCTGCTTATTCCGTAACTCGGTGCAGACGGCATGTTAATGGTAGCCGCAAATGCCTTACTGACTGTCATTATTACTATGTTTACACAAGCAAGTATACTAAGTATTATTAAAATCTTTTTCATAACTTTATTATTGTAAAATAGGGAAACAACTTTTTAATCATCTGTTTAAAGGAATTAAAGGCGCTTTGTGAAAATTTTCACAAAGCGCCTTTTTATAATTATCTGAATAAATTAACTTATACAGAAGCCTTAGCTCTAGGACCTGCGTTAACGATTTCAGACGGCATGTTCGGATATTTAGAAGCAAAGTTATCAGCAAACATTTGAGCAAGTTTGTTAGCTTGTTCGTCGTAAGCTGCTTTATCTTCCCACATACCGCGAGCGTCAAGCATTTCAGCAGGAACGTTAGGGCAAGATGTAGGATAATCTACATTGAATACATCGTGGTGTTTGAATTCAACAGAATCAAATGAACCGTTTAATGCTGCAGTTACCATAGCTCTTGTGTAAGCCAATTTCATACGTTTAGCACCCATAGAAGCGCTTCCGCCTGCCCAACCTGTGTTTACTAAGTAAACTTTTGTTCCGTATTGGTCAAGTTTTTCACCTAACATTTCAGCATAAACTGAAGCGTCCATTGGCATGAACGGTTCGCCAAATAATGTTGAGAATGTAGGTTGTGGTTCTGTAACTCCGCGTTCTGTACCTGCAAGTTTAGAAGTGAAACCTGTTACAAAGTGGTACATAGCAGCGTTTTTGTCTAATCTTGAGATTGGAGGCAATACGCCGAACGCGTCAGCTGTTAAGAATACAACAACTTTAGGGATTCCGCCTTTTGAAGGAATTTGAGCATTGTTAATGTAATCGATAGGGTAACCTACACGAGTATTTTCAGTTAATGAACCGTCATTGAAGTCAAATTCTCTTGTTTCAGGATCCATAACAACGTTTTCAACCAATGAACCGAATTTGATAGCATTGTAGATATCAGGTTCGTTTTCTTCTGAAAGGTTAATGCATTTAGCATAGCATCCGCCTTCGAAGTTGAATACACCGTCAGGTGACCAACCGTGTTCATCGTCACCAATTAATTTTCTTGAAGGGTCAGCTGATAAAGTTGTTTTACCTGTTCCTGAAAGACCGAAGAATACTGCTGTTTCACCTGTTTCAGGATCCATATTAGCTGAACAGTGCATTGGAAGTACGTTTTTCTTAGTCATAACGTAGTTCATTGTAGCGAATACTGATTTTTTGATTTCACCTGAGTATTGAGAACCGCAGATGATAATTTCGTGAGCTTCGTAGTCAATAGCGATACAAGCTTCTGAATTTACGCCGTCAACTTCAGGATCACATTTGAATCCTGGAGCACAAAGAATTGTGTAATCAGGTTCACCGTAGCTTGCTAATTCTTCTGCTGTCGGTCTGATTAACAATTGGTGAATGAACAAGTTTTGGCTTGCCATTTCGTTAATTACTCTGAATTTTTGAGTGTAAGTTTTGTCAGCACCAGCGAAACCGTCGAAAATGAAGATTTCTCTGTTTTGTAAGTAAGCAGCGATTTTTCCTTTAATTGAGTTGAAAGCTTCTCTGCTTATCGGTCTGTTAACTTTACCCCATGCGATTTCGTTGTGAATACCGTCTGTGTCAACGATGAATTTGTCTTTAGGAGAACGGCCTGTGTATTTGCCTGTAGTAACAACCAAAGCACCTTTGTTGCTTAATTTGCCTTCGCCAAGACGTAATGCAGCTTCTGTTAATTGAGCAGGGCCCAAGTTACGGTAAACTGCTTTTGGTCCGATAATACCAAATTTTTCAATACCATAAGTTTCCATTTATAACTTCCTCCTTTTGAAAGTGAATGTTTCCATACACCGACAGTTTATTACAAATAGAGCTAAAATGCAACATTATCAATACTGAATTTTACGTGGATAATCGTTAGGAATTTTCCACCCGTTATTTTTGATTATAGCCGTGCAATATTCGCCTGATGTTTTGCAATTGTATAAACCTTTTGAGTATAATCCCTGTTTGCTCCCGTCCCAGTAATGTAAGTATACTTCCAGTCCTTTGCCATAATGGTATTTCCATTTTGGTTCAGGACCCATCGGATAAAATATAAAAGAAAATTCACAAATTCCCTTACGATTGGTACGTGCCATGCATTTTTCGGCATCTTTCGGATAAAAGAATACGTCACGAATAAAGGATTTACTAAAGGCAAAAGCACTTCCGTCCGGCAGTACATATAATATTTTATCTTTTAATTTTTTCTTATGCATAATTTTCATGTAAGGCTCTAAATATTTACCAAAACATGTTTCTATATTATTAGAATAGTCTCCACCAATAACGGTGTTACCTGTAATCCAATATTCATTCCAGCCTTCGGGTTTACCGTTTTCGACAGTGGATAGCCGTATTGCCTGATTAAACATTGAATAGAATTTTTCCAGTCTTGTTTCGGTGATTTTCTTATTGTAACTGTTAATGTTCTACCGTGCGATTATGTATATATGCAATATAAAAGTCATAAAACTTTACATTAAATAAAGAGTTTGGGCGTGTAATAAACAGGTTTCGGGTCGGTAAAGATAAGAAAAAGTCACGGTTGTAGTTTTGTTATGAATATGATTTGGACGCGGGAAATTTGTCACGGATAGAAAACGGATTGATTGATCCTAAGTTATCCATGCTTTGGAGAATTTCTGAGGAGCTTGAGATTCCGCTTTCAGAGATTTTTAAAACACTTGAAAAAGATTTGGGTCAAAATTTTAATTTGTTAGATAAATGATTTTATGCTAAGATGGTTTCAGATTAACTGAAAAGAGGGGAGTTCTTATGGAAGGTTTGAATAAGTTTAAGGTTTTAACAGTAATAGTTGTATTTATGTTTCTGTTTGTAGTTGCTGCTATTTACACAAATACTAAAGATGCTTCTCAGGGAAAAGTTGAGGTGAAAAATCAAGCTCAAGCCGAAAAATTTAAAGAAGACATCAAAGCTGATGTTGCTAATTCTTCTGCAAATTCAGAGGATGTGCAAAATGTAAATGTTGAAGTACACAATCTTAATATGCGTATAGATTCATTGAGTGCAAGAATTGACCAAATTGAAGCGGGTACAAAACCAAGCTGTTATGTTTACGGGGTTATGGGAGATAACGGGGTTGAACAATTGTCTGCAGAGTCTGCAATCTCGGAAGCTCGTGATAATAACAGAGAACTTGTTATGAATTGTTCTTTCTAGTAATAAAAATAAGTTTAAAGGCGGCGGTTGAAAATTTCAACCGCCGCCTTTTTTAAAGTTTTCGTTTTAATTATTCAACTTCAATTGCGCTTACAGGACAAGCATCAGCAGCTTCTTTAACTGCATCAATGTTATCAGCAACTGCTGATTCGTTAACTACTGCTTTGTCTTCGATAGAGAATACAGCATCGCAAATTGATTCGCAAGCGCCGCATCCAATACAACTGTCATTAACTTTAACTGTCATTTTTACGTTCTCCTTATTTTACATTACGTGTGAATTTGTTTCACACAAAAATTATATACTAAAAGTTTAAAATTTTCAAACCCAATCTCTGATAAATCCTGCAATCGTATCAAATCCCGTAAGTTCTCCAAGGTTTCCTTTTGGCGGAAGAGATTTGGAAAAGACAAGCATTGGGACTTTTTCACGGGTATGATCTGTTCCGTCTACTGTCGGGTCGCATCCGTGGTCTGCTGTGATGATAAGCATGTCATTTTCTTCCATTGAATTAATTATTGGTTCTATGTAGGTGTCGATTTCTTCAATTGCCCTGCCGTAACCTTGCGGGTCGTTTCTGTGACCGTAAAGCATGTCTGTATCTACAAGGTTTGTGAAAATTATTTCCTTTTCATTGTAGGTTTTTCCTTTTTCGTAGGCTAAGTTTTCAAGTTCAAGCTCGCGGCGAACGGCTTTTAGAGTTAACTCAAGCCCTTCTTTGTTTGAACCAGTGTGGATAGCGTGAGTTATTCCTGATTTTGAGAAAATATCTTCGATTTTTCCGATACCTATTACTTTTCCGCCATTATCTTTAATCTCGTTTAAAACAGTCGGAGCAATCGGTTCGATTGAATAATCACGTCGGTCTTTAGAGATTCTTGTCGGTTTGCCGTCTATTATTTTGTAAGGACGTGCGATTACACGTGATACATAATAATCATCTTCCGTAAGAATTTTTCTTGCTGTTTCGCACCACTTGTAAAGCGTTTCCAACGGAATTAAATCCGTATCAACCGCGATTTGGAAGACGCTGTCGGCTGATGTGTAAACAATCGGAAACTTTGTTGCATGATGTTCATCGTTTAGTTCTTCAATAATTGCTGTTCCGCTTGCGGGACGGTTTGCAAGTATTCCGCCGCAATTTGTTTCTTGGATAAATTTTTCAACAAGTTCTATCGGAAACCCGTCAGGAAATGTTGAAAATGCTCTGTCTAATGTTATTCCCGCGATTTCCCAGTGACCTGTTGTTGTATCTTTTCCTTTTGATTTTTCAACAAGTGTTGCGTAAGTTGCAGTTGGAGTTTCGATTTCTTTTATTCCTTCAAAGTTTTGGATGTTTCCCAGTCCCATTTTTTCAAGGTTTGGAACATTTAATCCTTTATTAAATTCGCAAACATGTTTTAGCGTATTGCATTCAGGGATATCTCCAAACTCCCTGCAATCAGGCATGGCGCCTATTCCCATTGAATCAATTACCATTATTATTGCTCTTGTCATAAATTCCCCCTTTTGTTGTTTAAATTTTATCATATTAAAAGGGTTTTGTAAAAATTTATTTGGCAGATTTAAACTGTTTACGTCAATGAATCCGTAACAATTTGCCATAAATGTTGAACCTGTTAGTGTACCGTTTAGAATTGCACAAACGGATTGCATTGTTTCAGGGTGTTCTGTCCCGTCGTTTGCGTTGCATTTTTATGTAATTCAATTTCCGCATAATCATATCCGTATTGAGCTTGTGACATTCTCGCGGTTTGAGAAAGGGTTGAAATTGTTTTTTAAATTTTGAACGATATTTGCGAAGAACGTGTGTTTGCATTAAGAGTCGGGATTGTCATTGCATCAACCACGCCGATAATCCCGAGGGTGATTAATACCTCCGCCAGGGTAAATGCGGGTTTTTTTGTCATTCCGTGCCACGACACGGAATCTGTTAATGTTGATTCATCCCGTAAGGGGCTTTTATCGGCATTGATAGACCCTGAATCAAGTTCAGGGTGACTATAATATGGTTTGTTGTCTTGTGTTTTATCTCTTAACTTTAATTTAGAAAACATCAAATTTCTCCTTTTATAATAACTATAGTTATTAAACATAAATATGTGAGCGCGGGTTGAAGTGCCCGACGGTGTTTCAGTTTTTGAAGATTGCAAAGGTATTGGATTTGGATTTGAACGAGTTTTTTAAAGAGTTTTAATTGCTTTAAATCTTGAATTATCATATAATTTTATTATGAAGAAGTTTGATTTCTTTAATCAGTATAGGGATCCTGTAATTGTTGTAAAGGGGTATGAGCAGGTTGTGTTTAAAAACAACACTTTTTGCCATGTTTTTAAACATTTTGAGGATTTGAGAAAGTTCGCGCATCAGATGAACTTTGATATGTGTCCTATGGATAGTGAAAATGTTGATTTATTTTCGCCGATTTTTCAGGCCGTTGTGTCAAAAGAAAACTTCTTTGCAAGGGTTTCGTATTCTTCTGCTAACAATAAAACTGTTTTTTATGATTTTACTGCGGTCAAGCGCGGTGATTATACGATAATGTTTTTTGTTGACGTAAGTTCTGATGTTTTATTAAAAGATAACCAAAAAGAGCGCGAAATTTATAAAAATAAACTTTCAAAACTGGAAGAAGAAAACGACGAACTTCAAAAAATTCGTCAAAAAGCTCAATCACAGGCTATCAGGATTGCATTAATCAACAAGGTTTCAAATATAATAAGAGAATCAATGGATATTTCTGTTATTTTAAACTCTGCATTAAAAGAATTAGCGATAATGTTCGGGTGTTTTCGTTCTTATTACGCATCTTCTGTTGAGTCAGGGTTTTGCGTAAGAGAAGTTTACGGTGAGCGCAGTTTAGCAAAAAATACCCAAATTCAGTTTGACACTTACACTATGAAACAGCTTAAGAATAACAGAATTTCAATCAGTTATTCGCTTATGGAATACGTGAATGCAGAAGCGTTTAAACAATCGGTTTTACGTGTTATTGTCCCAGTATTTCATTTGCAAAAAATGGTCGGGGTGCTTGTACTTTTGAGTTACCAGAAGCGCGAACTTAACGAAGAAATAGAAATTCTTGAAGCTGTATCTTCTCAGTTAGGGAACGCAATTATCAGAGCCGAGCTTTATCAAAAAAACGCTAAAAACGTTAAAGAATTAAAAGCTGCGTTGGATGAACTTAAAGAAACCCAGCTTCAACTTATAAATTCCGAAAAAATGGCATCTTTAGGTCAGCTTGTGGCAGGAGTTGCACATGAAATAAACACCCCTGTTGCCTCAATTAAGTCAAATAATTCGATAATTTCAAAACTTATCTCAAAAATTGAGCAAGAAGACCTGCGCGAGATGTTTACACAAATTAATTCACTGGATTCTGAGGCAATTCAGCGAATAAGTAATATCGTTGTGTCGTTAAAGAAATTTGTTCGTCTTGATGAATCAGAGTTGCAGGAAGCCGATATCAACAAAGAGCTTAATTTAACGCTTGATTTAATCAGGCATGAAACCAAAAACAGGATTGAAATCGAGAGAAATTACGGGGATTTGCCGCTTGTAAAATGTTATCCGAATATGCTTAATCAGGTTTTTACAAACATTTTGGTTAACGCCTGCCAGGCAATCGAAGGAAGCGGCAAGATAATTATAACTACAGCGTTTCAAGATGATAATTTGATTGTTAAATTCAAAGACAACGGTAAAGGAATATCAAAAGAAAATTTAAATAAAATTTTTACCGTCGGTTATACAACAAAAGGAGTAGGTGTCGGGACAGGTTTAGGGCTTGCGATAAGTCAAAAGATAATAGATAAGCATAACGGAAAAATCAAGGTCCTGAGCGAAGTTGGCGTTGGTACGGAGTTTATTATTACTATCAAATGTAAGTAGTAAATAATTAAGAAATGTTACAAACTCCATGTTGATATTTGTAAATTAGAACTAATATTAAAAAAACAATTATAATTATTTTTAAAATTCTTTATATAATTGCTGAATAAATCTGAAAAAGGTGTTATAATAGTAGTACAAGATAAATAAGTGTCAGTGTTACCCTTAATAAATTTTCTGAACTTATCAAGTAGTAGGAATCCAAAAATAATATATGAATTGTAAACAAAAATTAATATATAGAAGATAAACAAGCAATAATTTTTGAAAGAAATACTTTATATAGAAGTAGATGTGATAAAAAATTATTGTGTAGTGTCGGAGGAAAATAATGACAATTAGTGTGAACAGTAAGAAAAAACAAGTTAAGAAAACATTTGACGAGCTATTAACTGACTTAAGAACAAGCAATTCTGAAAAAGTCAGATACAATGCAGCTCGTATTTTAGGTGAAATGGGCGACTCTAAAGCCGTTGAGCCTTTAATTGATGTTTTAAAACACGATAAAAACGGTTCAGTAAGATTGTATGCAGCAAGAGCTTTGGGTGAATTAGGCGATTCATCTGCTACAATTCATTTGATTGAATCTTTACGTGAAGACCGCAACGTTGACGTTAGAGTTCGTGCAGCTCGTGCGTTAGGTCGTTTGGGCGGTGCTATCGTTGTTGAACCGCTTGTTGAATCTTTAAACGATGAAAACCCTCAAGTTTGTATCACTGCAACCGATGCTTTAATCGAAATTGGTGATGTTGCAACTGATGCTTTGATTGAGTCTTTAGATCATGAAAAAGTTAACGTAAGATGTGATGCAACTCGTGCTTTGGGTGAAATCGGTAACAAAAAAGCTGTTGATAAGATTATTAATATGCTTTACGATGAATGGGTTAACGTTAGAATCTATGCAGTAACTTCATTAGGTAAACTTAATGATACAAAAGCCGTTCCTGCGTTGATTGATGTTATGAAAAACCGTTCTGAAAACGAATTGGTTCGTGCAGGTGCTGCTGCTGCTTTAGGCGTTTTACGCGATCAAAGAGCTTTGATGCCGCTTCGTGAATTGATTATGGAAGCTGAAGAATTAGGTGAACTTGAAGATACAGCTTTGAAATCATTCAAGAAAATTATGGCAGCAAACTGGCAGTCAATCCCGGGGGCTACTCCTCAGAAAAAACCTGCAGGTACTTTTTAATTAGCTAATGGTTGTTTATTTATAATACACTTGAGCGGAACTGAAAGGTTCCGCTTTATTTATATATGAGATTGCAAAAAATAAAAACCACTATATATTTGTAGTGGTTTAATAATTATCGATTTATAAATTTAAAACTAGTCTTCGATAGCTTTTACTTCAACAACTTCTTCATCTGCAACTTCTTCTTGTAAGTCTGTGCGAATTGAAGCTTTGTCTGAAGCAATATTCTTATCTTTTAATTTTGTAATTTGTCTTGCTAATTTGTCAGCTAACAAATCAATACTTGCGTACATTGATTCAGCAGCTTCTTCACATCTGATACTGCCTGTGTTTGTTTTACAGGTAACTTCTGCAATATGTTTGCCTTCAGCTGCAGGGTTTTTAATTACCGATAAAACAACATCAATACCTTGAATTTGGTCATAACGAGTTGTTACTTTGCCGATTTTTTCTTTAACGTAGGCTTTGATAGCTTCTGTAATTTCGATGTTTCTTCCGTTTACGTGAATGTGCATTTATAACCTCCAATTTCTATACTCTGCTTTGTAAGTATAACACACTTTGAATAATTTTTAAAGCCCTAAGGGGTAATTATTCGTCAGCTAAAAACTGAGGTAATTCAACGTCAGGAGTTCCGATAACTCTTACTAGTTCTAAAACTGATGCTTTCATTTGGCATTTTTGAGATGAACCGCTAAAGAAATCTCTATAAAAACAACCTTCGCAATTGCATCCGCGTTTATAACATTCCAATGCTGTCGTAGTCCATCTTCTGACGGCAACAGCTCTTCCCATATCCCTACTTCTAAACAATTTATATAATCTCCAATTTACTATCTATCCAAAATCGATATCCGAAAGATATCGAACATCTCCCCTAAAGCCGTTGTAGCTTTGCGTTCCGACTTCATATTTTAATTATAGAAAATAAGATTTTTTTTTCAAGGGCAGAACATGTTGTTATGAAGTTTTGTAACGAACCCCTCTAGCTGCGCTATATTCGGCTTTTTTATGTGTCAAATATCCTAAAACCATGATATATCATGCTTTTGAGTGCATAATATAATGCAAAAGCATGTCAAATCATGGTTTTGCTCTGTTTTTATCAGTGTTAATTTTTGTAAAATATTTTAAAACGGAACAGATTTTTCATATAATCTGCTCCGTTTTATCGCCGGTAATGACTCTTTTATAAACTCAAAAGAGTAATCGGTTCATGCTGTACCGATATTTGCCGGACTTATGTGTACCCCTCACCGCGACACTTGCATGCCCCAAAATCTCAGGGGAGAAGTCGGTCTTGGATACAACTTTTATTCTTTATCTTTGATTGTTAATTTTTTAGGTTCTTTTGTTTCGATTTTTTGTTTTGGAATTGTTATGGTTAACACTCCGTTTTTATATTCAGCTTCGGCTTCGTCAGATTTTATTGGCTGGTCAAAAGAGATTGTTCTTTGGTATTTGCCGTAACGAAATTCAGAAGTGTGATAGCGCTTGTTATGTTCTTCTTCTTTCTTTTCTTCTTTTTCTTCGTGGGTTTCTGCGCTTATTGTCATAAAATCGTTGTCTATTTCAACTTCGATATTGTCTTTTTTTACCCCCGGAAGCTGGACTTTTACTTTGTAATTGTCTTTACATTGTATAACTTCAACGGCAGGGCGCAGGATTGAATTTTTTATTATATTAAGCGGATGACCGAATGAATGCATGAAAAACGTATCACGTAAAAAATTATCGAGTTCCTGGTGGATACTGTCAAAATACAGTTCAGGTTCTCTGACTATCAAATCGTGTTTCATAGTAACTCCTTTCACTATTTAAGATAATTGTTTTTTCGTTGTTAAACATTAGATAAACGGTTAATTTTTTTAATTTAAAACCTAATACTTTAAGGGAATGGTTTTTTATTTTGGTGCAAAAAATAATTTATCAAAAAGGAGAGAAAAATGTCTTGCAAAATGTTATTTTTTGATTACAGAGAATCAGAAGAAAAATTTTTTGAAAACAATAAGTTTGAAAATTTTGATATAAAGTTTTTTAGGGAAAGTTTAACGGAAGAAACTTTAAACTTACTGTCAGAAGAGGATTTTGACCAAACTTTAGTTATAAGTATTTTTATTAATTCAAGTATTAATGATAATATTATAAACAGATTTAAGAACTTAAGAGTTATATCTACACGTTCGACGGGTTATGATCATATTGATTTAAATGCTTGTCTATGCAAAAACATTGCGCTTATAAATGTTGAATCTTACGGGAGCATATCGGTTGCGGAGTTTACATTTGCAATGATGTTAATGCTTGTGAGAAATTTATTTACCGCTGTTACCACTCAAAAAAATCAGATAATCAGTACGGCGGATTTAACGGGTAAGACATTGAATAAAATGACATTAGGTATTTTAGGAACGGGAATGATCGGTGCTGGGGTTTGTAAGATTGCACATGGATTCGGGATGAGGATTTTGGCGTATGATGTAAGACAAAATAAAGAGCTTGAAAATACTTGTGGTATTGAGTATGTAAGCCTTGAAACATTGGTAAAAAATTCTGATATTGTAACTTTGCATATACCGTTTTTAAAAGAAAATTATCACATGTTTTCTTATGACAAATTTGATATGATGAAGGAGGGTTCTTATTTTATAAATGTAGCCAGAGGTGAGTTGGTTGATAACGAGGCGTTATTAAAAACACTTAAATCAGGCAAATTAAAAGGTGCTGCATTAGATGTTGTAGCTTGTCATCAGGATAGTAAAGCCGGGCAAGATAAGTCTTCACTTTATTGTATAGAAACATCCAGCGCGGTAAAGGAAATGGCAACTTTGCCAAATGTTCTTATAACTCCGCACATGGCATACGATACTCAAGAAGCTGTTGATTATATTTTAGAAAAAACATTTGAAGCGCTGTCAGATTATATGCAAGGCGGCAGGTCTCATAGAGTTGTGTAAGTTATTTTTGCATGATCTGAGCTGATATTGCGCCAAACAGATAATTACATTTTTTAACCAATTTGAACCCGTGACTTTCAAATTCTTTGATAAGTTCATCAGGTTCGGGGAAAGTTTCTTTAGAAATTAAAAGATAACTGTAATGCTCGGGATTTGTCCTGCAAATTTTTGCAAAAATCGGTACGATGAAGTTAAAAATTTTTGAAACCTTGTTGTGATATCCAAAGTCCAACTGTAAGAATTTCCCGCTGTCAGTGAGCACTCTGTAAATTTCTTTTATTGCTTTTTGCCTGTCTTGAATGTTTCTCAAGCCAAAACCCATTGTTATACAGTCAATTTCTCCATTCTTGAACGGAAGATTTGTGCAATCACCTTGCATAAAGACTCCGTTTTTGTTTTTTAATTTTGAAATTTTTAGCATCTCAGGTGAAAAATCAAGCCCAATAATTTTTGAACGGGGGTAAAGTTTTGACATTATTTTGGTGAAATCTCCCGTTCCGCAGCAAAGGTCAAGAACAATGGTTCGCGGTTTTATTTCAAGTTCTTTTATTACAAGGTATTTAATTATATAATGTGTGCCAAGCGAGATAAGATTATTCATCAAATCGTAGTATGTTGAAATCTCGTTAAACAGATTCATAATTTTTTGTGGATTCTTGTCAGGTTGCATAATGTAAATTCCTTTGCCTTAAATCTATTTTAGCATACAATGGTAATTATGAGAGTAGCATTTTTACCGATAGATAACAGACCTGTGTGTTATACTTTGCCAAAGTTGATTGCGCAAACAGATGACGGGATTGAGTTTTTTATCCCTGAGCGCGGATTGCTTGGCGGATTAACAAAAAATGCCGATATAGAAGGTTTGTTTGATTGGATGCGAGGACTGCCTGAACTGGATGCTATGGTTTTATCGCTTGATACGATAGCTTATGGGGGATTGATTCCGTCGCGAAGATGTCCTGAAACCTTTGAACAGATTAAAGCTCGTGTAGAAAAGTTAAAAGAGATTTTAATAGAGAAAAAATGTAAGATTTATGCTTTTTCAAGTATTATGCGAATCTCGAATAACAATTATAATATCGAAGAAAAAGAATATTGGGCTGATTGGGGAGAAAAAATCTTTAAATATTCTTATGAAGGCGGGAGTGATTCAGGTGATATCCCGCAAGAAATTCTTGATGATTATCTTAAAACCAGAAAACGTAATTTTGAGATAAACAAACTTTATTTGGTATGGCAAAAAGAGGGTTTGTTTGAAACATTAATTTTCTCAAAAGATGATTGTGCGCAGTTTGGGTTTAATGTGGAAGAAGCAAAAACTCTTGAGCTTTTGGGTGGGTTTACAAAAACAGGCGCGGATGAGATTCCGCTAAGTCTGCTTTCTCGTGCAGTAGAAGATGAGATAAAGATTTGCCCTATATTTTTAGAGCCTGAATGTAAACATTTAATCTCAAATTACGAAGATATTTCAATAGAAGACTCTGTTCGGGGGCAGATTGAACTTGCGGGTTGCAGGGTTGTAGCTAAAGAATCGGCTGATATGCTTTTGTATGTGAATAATTTCTGTGAGCGTCAGGGCGAAATTGTCATGGGGGTTAATACCGAGCCGTTTAACGCAAGTTTTGAGGTTCCCGATATGCCGTATATGATAGCGGATGTTCGGTTTGCAAACGGTGCGGATAATAATTTTGTTGAAGAACTTTTCAAAAATAAGTTTGATGATAATTTTTACGGATACTCTGCTTGGAATACTTCTGCAAACACTCTTGGCAGCTTGATATGCGGAGCTAAAGCCAAATTTTTGGCTAAAAAATATAATAAAGATGCGTTTATTCGTTTGCAAGTAACAAGGTTTTTAGATGATTGGGCGTATCAGGCAAATGTTCGACAAGCTTTGAAAACTCCTGACACAACAGTGCTAACAACAGGCATGAAAAGTTTTGAACAACGAGTTGCACAAAAACTAAATACAGAGGTTAATGTAAAATATTCTTACCCCTGGGAAAGGTTGTTTGAGGTAGAAGTTGAATTTAATTGATATAGTTTTACTTGGAATAGCTTTAGGTATAGATTGTCTTGTGGTGTCTTTTTCGCAAGGATTGATATTTAACTGTAATCGAATGAAAAATTCAATCAAACTTGCAATAGTTATGGGTTTGTTTCAAGGTTTGATGCCTGTAATCGGGTATGTTGGAACAAATTCGTTGTATGATTTTTTAGTTCCGTTTAGTAAATGGATAGTTTTTGGGATATTTTTTATCCTCGGTGCAAAATTTATCGCAGAAGCCTTTAATCCAAAAGAAGAGAGCATTCAGTGTATCGGATTAAAGTGTCTTATCGGACTTGGGGTTGCAACAAGTATTGACGCGCTTGTTTCAGGTGCAACATTAAGGCTTACGGGTACGAATCTTTTAATTGCCTGTATCATAATTGGGATTGCGTCTTTTGTAATGTCTGTTATCGGTTTTTGGAGCGGAAATTTTGTTAAAAATATGCCTTCAAAATACCTTGAAATCACAGGCGGAGTGATTTTAATCCTGCTTGCCGTTAAAGCTGTTATTTAACGTTTTTTACAACCCATTTGAAATAATCTGTTTCGGTTTTGGCTTTATGCGCGCAGGCTATTCCGTTAAGTGTGTCGTTGGACTTTATGTTGCAGTATTTTTCTATATCTGTAAATACTGTATTTCGGCTTCCCATAGTTGTCAGAATGCCTTCTTCATACTGGAATGTAAACAGGTCATATCCGAATTTGTTTGGCGGATTATTGTATCCGTTTAAATAAATGGAAATCCAAGTTTTATTGGTAACATCTTCCAAAAATATTAAACTGCCATCAGGCAATAATATTTGACCGTCATCAAGAATTCTGGAACCTTGCCAAGTAAGAGATGAATCTGCACCTGAAAAAGTTTTATATAAATCAATTATTGACTTATTAAAACACTTACTGCCGTTTGTTCCACAATAAGTTGCTCCGTTAAAATATCCCATAATTGTTTTATAGTTGGTTCTGGTAGATTTCATATCTAAAAGTACCCCGTCATCTTCCATTTGACGAAAAGCCTGTTGGATTACAGAATAAGATTTCAAAAACTGTGAACGCAGACGGTGGGCTTTTTGAGTCATGATTAAATTTGGAATAGTAATCGCTGCAACTATACCTATTATGCCAAGGGTGATTAATACCTCAGCTAATGTGAAACCTACTTTATGTGTCAAAATTTTGCTCTTTTTTCTTAAAAAATGACAAATTTTTGCTTATATTATGGCATAATTTTGCATTATGTCAAATTAATAAGACAAATTTTTGCCTTAAAAAATATAATAAAACATTATACTCTTTAGAAGAGGTGAATGTATGGGTATAAAAACGGCGTTAGGGTTAAAGATTAAAGAACTTAGAAAGAGAGAAAAGATTTCTCAGGAGAAGTTTTCCGAGATGGTTGAAATGAATCCGCGCCAAATTGTAAGAATTGAGAACGGGGAAAGTTTTCCGACTGCTGAAAATTTGGAGAAAATCGCATCAGCACTTAATGTCACACCTCAGGAATTATTTTATAACGAAACTTATAAATCGGATGAATTTCTAAAAAACTAGATTAAAAAGTCATTAGATTCTTTAAAAAGTAAAGAATTGAGAATGATTTTTGCGGTAATAAAAAATTTATAGGTTAGTTGTTTAAAAAGCACGCGCTTTGGTGGTTTTCGGTTATATTTTTGAGCGGTGGAACGAGCTGTTTGCAAACTCCCATACAGTGTTTGCAACGGGGGTTAAACTTGCATCCGTCAATTTTTTGAGATAATGTCGGAGGTTGACCTTGGATTGTTTCTAAGGTTTCATCGCGGTTTGAAGGTATTGATTTTAAAAGTGCTTGTGAATACGGGTGGTTCGGGTTCTTGAAAAATTCTTCATTTGAAGCATGTTCAACGATTCTTCCCGCGTACATTACTGCAATTTCATCGGAATTTTCACGAACAAGTGCAAGGTCGTGAGTTATCAAAAGAATTGATGTTCCGTTGTTTTTAATTTCGCGCAGCAGGTTCATTATTTGAGCCTGGATTGTCACGTCTAAGGCTGTAGTCGGTTCATCCGCGATTAGAACTTCAGCCTTGCAGGCAAGTGCCATTGCTATAATTGCGCGCTGCTTCATTCCGCCTGAAAATTCGTGCGGGTAATTTTTTAGTCTTGATTTTGCAGCAGGAATTTGAACCGCGTTAAATGCTTCGATTGCCTTTTCTTCGGCTTGTTTACCTTGCAGTCCCTGATGAATTTTTATAATCTCTAATAATTGGTCGCCGACCGTGTATAAAGGATTAAGAGATGTCATCGGGTCTTGCGGAATAAGCGCAATTTTTCCGCCACGAATGTTTCTCATATCTTTTAGGGGTTTATCAAGAAGGTTTTCGCCGTTAAAATATATTTCGCCGCTTGTAATTTGTGCGGTTTTCGGAATTAGGCGCAGGATGCTCATCGCGCTCATTGTCTTCCCGCAGCCTGATTCTCCGACAAGTGATAGCATTTGCCCTTTTTCAAGCGAAAACGACACGTCAAACAATGCCTGGCGAAACGCGTTTTCACAATGGAATCCCAAATTAAGGTCTTTTACCTCTAAAATTTTCATCACAAATGATTATATTATTTTTTTATGATGAAGTAAATAGTCCTGCTATGGTATTTAAGGTGTTGTCGGACGTAAGTGGTTTGCAATCCAAACAAACGGTTTTTTGATAATATTAAATACACTTCCTGCAAAGTTTTTTATAGCTGTTACATTTAGCTTACCTTTTTGGATAAGTGCCACTGTTCCAAGTGCCGCACCAATTCCCAACAGAGTGTTAAAAGTTTTACGTTTCCAACTTTTCGGTCTTGCTATGTTGCCGTTGTAGGTATCAAATTCTTTTGGCAGCGGACCGTTTAATGTCGGCAGGGTATCAAACCCCGGGCGACCTATGTATCTCGGGTTTTGACCAAGTATTGCTGCGGGAGCGTCATAATTAACGATTCCTGCTGCTGCACACATATCCATTGCCGTAACCCAATCTACCATGGAAAACTCCTTTACATATTTTACCTACAAATATATAAAGTATTTTTCTCTGGAAAAATTGCGTGTTTTGTTAAAAAATTTGTTCACACATTCCTTGGTCAACATGTTTTTCTATGATATTCATTTGTTTAAAATCTATATCTTTGTTATTTGTGCATTTGAAAGAGCTTGCTCCATTTTGGTATTTGGTTACATAACAACTTGTATCAGCATATTCACAAACATATTTTTTAGCTTTTGGGTTTGGTTCATTAGGATTTTTACATACTGTGTGACTGAAGGTTAACATCAAGTTATCATAAGAACTCATTTTGCTTGTGTCAAAAGAAAAACTTACATTTCCGTTTTCAACTTTTGCCGGCGGATTTTTGCTATCGTGTTTTTGGTATGCTTCATATAGAGCTTTTCGTTCACTTTCACTGAATTTGCATACCATTTCATCTTTTTCTTTTTTACCTTGCTCAATCATTTGTTCTTGTGTTGGAATATCAGCATTTGTTATTTGTTTTGATTTATCCTTTTCCATATCGTTTGCCATTTGGGTAAATGATTTTGTCATGATTTGAAAACCCTCATAAACTTTAGGGTCTGCGAAATTTGTATAGCTACTTATATAAACTTCACAGCGTCCGTTTGGAAGTTTACCTTTGATTGTGTATTCCTCAACGGCAGCGCCACTTTGTTTGAATGTGCTTTTTGTGCAGGTTTTTAAATTGTTTATATATTGAACAGGCGGTTCAATACCTAATGTGACCGCGTATACAGCCGTACCGATAATCAATGTTGTTGCTGTTAAGATTTTCTTCTTCATTATTTAAACTCCCGTGTTTATGTTATTATTATAGCATAAAATACTTAAAAGAGGGAAATATAAATGGATAAATATTATTTAACAACAGCTATAGATTATGTGAACGGTGCTCCGCATATCGGACACGCTTATGAAAAGATTTTGACAGATATTATTGCAAGACACTACGCTCAAAGAACCGATAATATGTTTTTCCTGACAGGAACGGATGAACACGGGATTAAAATCCAAAAAACATCTGCAGCTCAAGGTAAAACACCGAAAGAACTTTGTGATGAAAATGCTCAAAAGTTTAAAGATGCTTGGTCTGCTCTTGATGTTAAATATAACAGATTTATCAGAACAACTGACGAAGATCACGAAAAAGTCGTTCAAAGAATATTTAAAAAACTTGTTGAAAAAGGCGACATTTATAAACACGAGTATGAAGGTTTATACTGTTCAGGCTGTGAGTGCTTCCTAAATCCTAAAGATTTAACAGAAGACGGACTTTGTCCTGATCACTTGAAAAAACCTGAAGTAGTTAAAGAGGAAAATTATTTCTTCAAATTATCAAAATACAAAGAAGCGATAATTAAGCACATCAAAGAAAATCCTGAATTTATTATTCCTTCTTTCAGAGCAAATGAGGTTCTGAACCAGTTAGAAGATATTCAGGATATTTCGGTTTCACGTAACAAAGCAAACGTAGGCTGGGGGATTGATGTATTGGATGATCCCGAACAATCAATTTACGTTTGGATTGATGCCCTTTCAAACTATATAACAGCAATTGGTTATGATACGGAAAATCCGTCTGAACAGTTTAAGACATTATGGCCTGTTGATGTTCATGTTATTGGTAAAGATATTTTGAAATTCCACAGTATTTATTGGATTGGAATTTTAATGGCATTAGAATTACCGTTGCCAAAACACATCTTTGCTCACGGTTGGATTACTATTGATGAAACAAAAATGTCTAAATCTTTAGGCAACGTAGTTTCACCGACTTCCGTATTGGAAAGTTTTGAACTAGCTCATCCTGATGCTTTCAGATATTATATGGCAACATCTGCTCCTTGCGGACGTGACGGAAATTATTCAGACCAGGATTTCAAAGAAAAAGTTAATGCTCATCTTGCAAACAGTATGGGTAACTTACTTAACAGAAGTCTTTCAATGCTTGTTAAATATTTTGACGGTGAAATCAGGGAAGAATTTTTGGTTAATCGTTCAAAAGAAGCCGAAAGTCTTTTAAAAACAGCTCTTGGAACTGTGAAAATTGTTGAAAATCATTTTAATCACTTTGAAATACAAGAAGCTGCACAAGAAATCATTTCACTTGTTGATGCTGCAAACAAATTTGTAACGGACAATGCACCGTGGACACTTGCTAAAGAAGAAAAAATGACAGAATGCGGACAAGTTCTTGCAACGGTGTTAGAAATGATGTGTGTAATTTCATCATTAATCTACCCGTATTGTCCAAATATCGCTGCTGATATGGCAAGTCAATTGTCTTACGACATCACAACAAAACTTGATGATATCGCATTAGGTAATATCAAAGCAGGAAAACTTATTTCAAAAGAAGAAATACACCCTGTTTTCTTGCGTGTAGACAGCGAACTTGCAGATAAATCGAAAAAACAATAAGATATACTGTTATATATGTAACAATACATTGCGAGGATATCTTGAAACGATTGAAAAACGACAATGTTTAATATATAATCGGCTTAAGTGATTATTGATTAGTTGCCAAGTTGTAGAACAGGAGAATAGATGAAGGTTACCTCAGTAAATTATGCCCCGAATTTCAAAGCTTTTGACGGCACAATTAATTTTGATGCCTCACCAAGTTTGACCGCTAAAAACAATGAAAAAAAGAAATACAAAGACCCGTTAACCAATTGGCCGTTAAGAGGTCTTGGCTATACTAATGATATCGGTATTGCAATAAACGAGCTTGCTCCTGCAACGGCAAGACTATTCTGGGTTCCTGCCCTGATGTATTTTGGTGCTGATATTTATGATAAGTACAAAAATAAAGGCGATAAGTATAAACCGAATGCCGCAAGAGCGTTTAACCAAGCTATTTTTCAGGCTTGTGCAAGTATTATGTTTCCTGCAATTTTCGGGCACATGGGTATGAGTTTATTCTCAACCATTGATAAGCACAGAGGAGAAAAGCTTTCAACCAACGCGAAAGAACAAACCCTTCGTTTTATAAAAGGTCACTCGGCATTACATGAGGTGTTAGAGGCCGGTAAAGATAAAAATGAGGTATTAGATAAATTTACCGAAAACTTTGCAAAATTCTATAAATTAAAGAAAAAAGATTACTCCCGTAAGAATATTTTTGTAAAAGTTTATGATAAACTTCTTGCTAACTGTCACCATGGTGCTGTTGCAAACTCTAATGAAACAAGGATTAAGGATTATGCTAAACGTCAGTTTCTTGAAGTTCTTGATACTTGTCAAAATGCTGAAATTGCAGAAAAAGTTCTTGATAAAAAGATTTTCAAACTTAAAGCCTGGAAGTCAGCCGGTGCGTTTACCGCTATTATTTTGACAGCAAGCGCGGTTGATAAGTTCGTTGAAAAAGTTATAATTAAGAAGTTTGTTAAACCTATTCAAAGCAGTTTGCAATCTCAAAAAATGTCTTTTAACGACTTTAATGAAAAAAGAGCTAAAAAAACAGAGCAAAAATAGTTTATTTTTCTAATTCTGTAAATGTTGAAAAGAATTCTGCAATTGAAATCCCAAAACCTTTGCAGATAGCCTCAACGGTAGATAATCTTATATCTCGTTGAGCTTTTTCGGCATATGTAATACAGCTTTTCGATAAATCCGAATACCAGGCAAGTTTTTCTGCTGTCAGGTGCTTTTGTGTTCTTAACTCTTTAATTCTTGCCGATATTTTTTCATTAATATTCATTATGTTGATACCTCTATGTTAATACCTTGACTTTAGTATCAATATTAAGTATATTAATTAACAATGTTAGTATTAACATTGTGAACATGGAGGCTTGAATGACCGAAAAGATTTTTACTCGCACCTTGAAGGGTTTTACTCTTGCAGAGGTATTGATTACGCTTGGAATTATAGGTGTTGTTGCTGCAGTAACAATCCCTAACTTAATACAAAAGAATTTTGAAAGACGTGTTATCTCAACGTTAAAAGAAACTCAGTCAATACTTGCTCAAGCTTTCAGGTTATCCCAAGAAGAATACGGTGAAGTTGAAGGTTGGGGACTTGTTCAATATTCAGGTGAATCAGCATCGCTTATTGCTAATAATTTAAGACCGTTTATGAAAATCTCATTGGATTGCGGGCTTAATGATACAAATAGAAGATGTGTTCAAGGTACGTATTTAATGTTAAACGGAGAAAAGTATAATATTGATTATGCAACTGCTAGTAATTATTATAAAATTGCACTATTAAACGGAAGTTCAATATGGTGGAGAGCAGCTCAAGAAAATGATGCTTTAATCTATTTTTGGATATATATAAACGGCAAACAGCTTCCAAATACTTTTGGTAAAGATTTGTTTATGTTTTCATATTCAAACGGCAATGTTGTACCAAATGGTTCGCCATTTTCATCACATGATGCAAGACAACATTGTATAAAAGGTAAAAGTACAGGCTGGGGTTGTGCTTATTACGTTATTGTTCAAGGTAATATGAATTATTTACATTAAAATGCCTGACAAATTTAAATATGATATAATATATTTAAATATTTGGAGGATATTATGAAATTACCTGAAAACATTTCGCCAAAAGCAAGACAAGAACTTGAAAAATTGTTGTGCGGTAATAAAAACTTTATGAATGGTACACCTACTGCTAAAAATATGTGCCTTTCAACACTGCAAAAACTTGCACTGTATCAAGAACCTTATGCTTGTGTTTTAAGCTGTTCAGATTCGCGTGTTGTTCCTGAGATAATTTTTGATTGCGGAATAGGTGAGCTTTTTGTTGTCAGGGTTGCGGGGATTGCTGTTGGTCCTAATGTTTTGGAAAGTATTGAGTATGCCGTAAAGAAATTACATGTACCATTGTTGGTTTTGTTAGGTCATGATGATTGCGGGGTTATGACGTACGCTAATGAGCATTACCCTGAAATGACCGAGAATTTTCAATCAATATTAAAATGCGTTTACCCTGTGATTGACCATGCGGGACAGTTAGATTGCAATAACAAATTTGCAAGAAAACATACCCTCTGGGTTGAGGATTATTTGACGAAAAATTCATCAATAATTAATTCTGCAGTTACAGAGGGTAGTTTATATATTGCTAAATGTCATTTTGACCACGATAGCGGTGAAGTTTATTTAATTGATAATGACTTACACAGAATTTAAGCTATGTATTTCATAAGTTTATTTAATAATTGTGCTTTTTGGTGGAACCCTGCAAATTCAGCAATTTTTTCACCGTCTTTTAAAAGCACAAATGTTGGGAATCCTTTTATTCTGTATTTTTGTGCAATTTTTGGGCTTTCTTCGCAATCAACGATTCCAATCCACATATCAGAGTCTTTTAATTCTTCAAGTTCGATACGCTGTTTTGTACAGTATGAACACCAGGTTGTATAAAATTCAACAAGTTTTAAACCGTTTTTTGTTTCGTTATCAAAATTTGTTTCATCTAATTCTACTATCATAAAATCTCCTTTCATTTTTGGTATTATACCAAAAGGGAAGGAGTCTTGCATGGTTAAGTCAGCTAATACCTCAAAGGAATTTTTGAGCGGAAAACTTCTTTATCCTGATATCCAAAGTTTCTTAACATCCTGTTTGTGCTTGTGTAGAAAATGTTTTCATCAAATGTCGGTCCGATATTTATTGAAGATACAGCGTCTTTTGAGAATTTGTATTCAAGATACGGAACAAAAAGTCCATTTTTTTCAACAATTCCCGTTGCTTTAGAGCCGTCTGCTCCAAATACGTTTACGATAACTATTCTGTACTCGTGTTCGTTTTTAAATTGAGGGTTTTTGAAGAAAATACTGACAATACTTAATACATCAATCAACTCAAGCAAAATATTAAATAGCTTAACCTCGTTTGATTTTTTACAATTTAAGGCTCGTTCAAAAAGCATATTCCATTTTTTGAAAATTGCATGGATAATTTTTACCTGTTTTTGTTTATCGTAAATTACGCTTCCGTAAATAGGTAAATAATCGTTATCGGTCATTTCTTTAATTAATGTTTTTTTATCAAAACCGATATTATAACCTGTGTAGTTTTTACCTTTGGCGTAATTATTCCAAAGTGTCAGATTATCGGGGTCTGTAGAAAAAGATGTTGTGAAGTATTCAAGCTTATTTTCAAAATCGTTATCCCCGTCAACGATATGCTTGTATTTATTGGTGAAGTGGTTTTTAATCTTGTCAAACAAATCAGGGTTTAATCCGTCTGTTTCGTTTATAAGATGAACGATAAGCCTGTATGAATATGCGATTTCTTCTTTGTCATTCAGATAAAGTGCGTTAGAAAATCTTATGGCTCCGCAAGATAAGATATTTAAAAGCTTTTCTGGTTTTGTATAATGATAGATTGTGTAATTTGTATCATTATCAAGAATCTTTTTTATCTTGGGAATTTTTTCCAACAAATTATCATAATAAGACATTCAAGAAACCTCTCAGACTATATCTTTATTATAACATATTTTAATGTTTAATTGAAGAGTCCAGACGTTTTTTTATTTGTTGAATTTCTTCTTTTGTCAGATATTTTGCAAATTGAGCAAATTCTTCCATAATGTCCCAAGATGAATAGTTTCCGCATTCAACTTTTTTAATCCAATCATTAACTTCTTTTGTAATCATATAACTCCTAACTCCATTATTAAATATTCAGGTCAGGCTTTTCACCTGACCTGTATGACCTTTTTATTTTTTTGCGTATAATTTGACTTTAAAGTTTATTAAAAGTATTTTTTTGTTTTTCTTATACGGAACGATTTCAACGGATTGAATATCAAGGAAGTGTTCGTGTTTGTACATTTCTTTTAAGAAATTATCGTAATCAGAATAGTTACTTATCATTTCCATATTCAACCTTGCAACGTTATATTTTTCACCTGCACCTTGTACAAAGTTATCGTCTTTAGGGTCATAGTCGTACTTGATTGAGCGAACTTTGATTTTATTTGCACGAACCAATTGCAAAACTTCAGCAAATTCGCCTGCAATAACCGCTTCGGTATCCATTCCCGATTCAATCGGTTTATAGAACGGTTTATTGGAAATTTCGCTTTCTTTTTCTTTCGCTTTTTCTTCCGCTTCTTTTTTCTTATATTCTTCTAAGGTAGCTTGTTTTTGTTGCACAGTAGCATTTTTGGATTCTATTTCTGCTTGAAGGCTGTTTAAATTATTGTTATTTTCAACAATTTTTTGAATCCCGAAAATACATCCGCCTATTACTGCTACTAATAGAAGAATTGATAAATAAAATTGTTTTAGTTTTTCTGTATCCATGATTTATCCTTTAAAAACGATTAGTTAGTCGGTTCTGTTACTTCATTATTATTGTTTGTTTGAGCAGGTTGGCTATTATTATTATCCTTGTTATCTTTATTGTTTTTGTTATCGGAAGCTTTTCCTGATAATTTATCCATAAATGATTTTAATTGATTATCATCCATGTTAGTTATTTCAAAAATGTATGGAGCATTATCAACGGTTGAAGCAGTGCTGCTGATAATGGTATCTAAAGTTCCTGATTTCAAGTCAAGTTTACTTATTCTCAGTTTTGATTCAAGAAGTGATTCTTTTAAATTTTTAAAGAACACATAAACATCTTCAACTGTATCCGCACAGCCTTTAATATTAATCATACCGTCATTACCTGTCATAAAGTATGTTAAATAAAGATCTTTTGGAATAGATTCTCCTAATGCTGCAAATACTTTAATTTTTGTAGTGTTATTTTGTAATACTCGTTCAATTTCAGCTAAAGCATCAAATCCTGAGTCACCGTTTTTGGATTCAAATGCTTTAATCTCTGAATCCAGTTGAGTGATTTGATTATCAAGTTCTGTGATTTGGTTTTGAGCTTTTGTGCATTGGTTTTCTGTATATTTAAATGCTCCAAATACTGTACCGCCAAATATTGCGCCTATAACACCAATAATTATTAAAGCTTTAGTCGGAGTAAGCTCAAATACTTTACCTCCGCCAAGATCAATAGGGATTACGACTTCTTCGACAACAGCTTTGCTTTTACCGCCTTCTGCGATAAAGTTTACACAGATAGGGATTAAACCGTCCGGGGCAATACAACCGATTGAGTGTAATGATACTTTAATCTGATCTTCTTGTAGAATGTTTAAGCTCATTTCGGTAAGCGGTTCTTTTCTGAATTGGTTATCTTCAATGAAAAGAGTTTCACCGCTGAATTGTAATCTGCTTGCCATAATTTCTGCAGAAACCAGGTCGGTTTCAGATATAATCATCAAAGAGCTTGAAGGTGTACTCATCAAAGCGATTTGAGCTGCGTTTTCAATAGCAGAATAGATTTCTTCGCCTTCGTAAGATTTAATAGGCAGTGGTTCTTCATAGTACTCAAGGATTTTTTTGCCAAGCATACCTAATAATTGGAATCCGCTGTTATTTATTATCATCAAACTCCAAGAGTGACCTTCCTGCATTTGTTCTGCGGCAATATTTGTATAAGCAAGAGCTTTTAAATCAGCAAATAAAGAGCATTCAACACTTACTAAAGTTGCTCCTAAAGCTGTTATAATTTCCTTAATTTGTTCAATCGATTCTTTTTGAACTGCACTGTAAAATACGCTTCTTGAATCGGTATTTGTAGATGCTGTTGCCTCAAACCAAACAGGCATCGGGTCTTTTCTTTTAAATATATATGTTTGTTCAAGTTCACCTAACACAATGTTATCAATTGCAGTATCATCTACAAGTAGAGGAATACCTTCTTTTAATCCAAACCAAACTGTTGGAATACTTAAATGAATATGTGCTTTTGCAGGGTTAATATTCCTCATTTGGAACAATGTTTCTAAAGCTGTTTTAAACTCATTATAATCGGCAATTTCTCTTTGGGCTTCATTATAAGTCAAGGCTGTATGTGCGTAAGACTTAATGTTACCTGATTTATCAACTTCCATTAATTCCAAGCCGCAGGAAGGTGATACTGTAATATAGACTTCTGCCCCACTTCCACCAAATAAATTATTTAACATATCTACCTTTTTACTCTTCTTACTATTATCTTATTTTTATTATACAATATATTTTGTAAATAGAAAAATCTTAACATAAATTTACACCCAATGGAGGATTTAGAGTTTTGAATAAAATAGTTGAAAATATAAATAAATTAAAAAAAGAAAAGAAAGCTGTTATACTAGCCCATTGTTATCAGCCTGTAGAAATTGATTTGGTTGCCGATTATGTCGGAGATTCATTGTATTTAAGTCAGGTTGCAGCAAAAACGGATGCTGATATTATCGTATTTGCAGGTGTATATTTTATGGCTCAGACTGCTAAGATTTTATCTCCGAATAAAAAAGTTTTACTGCCGCAAATTGATGCGGGATGCAGGATGGCTGATATGATTGATTATAAACAATTAATTGACTTTAAGACAAAAAATCCGAATATTCCTGTAGTATGTTATGTAAATTCAACTGCTGAGGTTAAATCAGAATGCGATATGTGCTGTACAAGTTCAAATGCAGTGAATGTTGTCAAAAGCATGGGTGTTGATAAGATTTTATTTTTACCTGATACGTATCTGGGAAAATGGGTTGAAAAACAATTGGGCGATGTGGAAGTTATAACTTACCCCGGATTTTGTCCGACACATCTACAGATAAGACCTGATGATATTAAAAAAGCAAGACAGGAATATCCTGGGGCATTGGTTTTAGCACATCCTGAGTGCCATATGTCTGTTTCTGAGATTGCAGATTATGTCGGAAGTACAACAGGTATTATGAATTACGCTAAAAATTCCGATAACAAGTCTTTTATTATTGCAACAGAGCAAGGTGTTGTTGACAGACTTAAGCGTGATTATCCCGAAAAAGAGTTTATACCTGTTAAAAATAACATTGTTTGTCCGAATATGAAAATGACATCTTTAGAAGATATTTTACATGTTTTGGAAAATGAAAATAATGAAATCTTTGTAGATGAAGAGATTGCCCAAAAGGCAGTAAAATGTATTGATAAAATGTTAGAGGTTTCAAAATAATATGGAAAATATGGATGTAATTTTCGGGAAAAATTCTATAACTGAAGCTTTGATAGCAGGAAATCGTGAAATTAACAAAATCCTTATATCTAAAAATATTCACAATGACGCTAAAATTAACAAGATAAAAGAACTTGCTCAAGAAAAAGGGATTGTTTTTCAATTTGTTGCAAAAGAAAAATTTCAGCCTTATGCGGAATTTAATCACCAAGGAGTAATCGCTTTAATTTCTCCGATAACTTATACTGATTTGGATGAATTTTTAGAAAGCCGTGAGCATACAAATTCATCACTTGTTATCTTAGACGGAATCGAGGATTCACATAACCTTGGTGCGATAATAAGAACCTGTGTATGCGCAGGTGTTGACGGGATTATTATACCATCTCGCCGTAACGTTCAAATTAATTCAACTGTTGAAAAAGTCAGCGCGGGCGCGATAAATCACATTCCTATCATAAAAGTAAATAGTCCTGTTAATGCTGTCCAAAAACTAAAGGATAACAACTGGTGGATAATTGCAACCGACGCATCAGCAAAAGATAATTATTATGATGTTAAATATGATGATATGAACTTTGCAATAATTATGGGGGCTGAGCATGCAGGGGTTTCAAAATCACTTTTAAAAGCGTCAGATTTTATTGTAAAAATCCCTATGCAAAACAGTTTTAATTCATTGAATGTTTCAAATGCTTTGAGTGCGATTATTTTTGAAACCCTTCGTCAAAAATTGAAGAAGAATAAATAATACAAGAAGATGACCTCAAAATTTTTGCTTAGTTATATCATATTAGATAAGATTGGAGCATATTGTGAAAAAAGAATTTGAACAATTTGGTATATTAACTGATGATATTTCTGATGAAAATGTAGATTTTAAAAAACTTCAGGAACTTGAAAAAAATGATGAAGACGAAGACGGCGAGGATGTCTTAAAATCTGTTGAAGATCCTAAAATACAGGAAAGCCTTGTTTCAATAAATTCTGATGACAGTGTTAAGATTTACTTAAGACAAATCGGCAAAATTCCTTTATTATCAACAGAAGAAGAACTGGATTTGGCTAAAAAAATCCAAGAAGAACATGATGAATTTTCAAAAGATGTTTTAGTTAATGCAAACCTTCGTCTTGTTGTAAGTATTGCAAAAAAATACATCGGGCGCGGTTTATCATTTTTGGATTTAATTCAGGAAGGTAATGTCGGTTTAATTAAAGCTGCAGGTAGATTTGATTATAAAAAGGGTTACAAATTCTCAACTTATGCGACATGGTGGATTCAACAATCAATAACTCGTGCAATTGCCGATAAAGCAAGAATTATCAGATTACCTATTCACATGATTGATTCAATCGGTAAGATAAGACGAGCTACAATTGACTTGACAACAGAACTCGGACATCCGCCGACAAAACAGGAAATTGCATATCGTATGGGGCTGCCTGTTTCAAAATTGACTGCAATAATTAAGTCAGCTCAATCAACAGTCAGCATGGATACCCCGGCATCATCCGATGAGGATTCCTCTAAAATTGCTGATTTCATTGTCGATAATTCTACAATTACACCTGACGGTAAAGTTACCCATGACAGTTTGTTGGAAGATATCAGACAAATCTTAAATCAACTGAGCCAGAAAGAACGTGATGTTTTGATTCTTCGCTACGGCTTAGACAATAACGGAATGAAGAAAACTTTAGATGAAATCGGCTCTCAATACGGAGTATCAAGAGAACGCATCCGTCAAATTGAAAACAGAGCAATATCAAAACTTAAAAAGCTTTGTAAAAATGAAAAATTACACGACGGATTAACAAATTACTTTGGAGGGTAAGAGGGGTTTATAACTCCTCTTTTTCTTCTTCTTCAAAAGGGTTATGATGTTTATTTTGAAGTTTTTTCATTCTGAGAATTTCTTTTAAATCCTCAGTAATTTTGTCTTCTTCATCCAAAACGGGTTTACGCTTTTTAGCGTTAAGAACATTAGCAACATTCATCATTGCAAGAGAGTTAAGAGTTGCGCGTAAAACCGCGCTTTGATCCATATACTGATTATTTTGAACAGGAGCCTCTTCTTCAGCAGCTTGTTGGGCAAAGTATTCGCCACCTTGTCCCATTTTATCATCTGATAGTTTTGCAGCTGTTCCTGATATGTCACCGCTTTTGAAATTAAAAGCTCCGCCAATACCGAAATAGCCGGCTGACCTGTTATCGACCATAATTTTAACCCTTTACTTCTATTTAGGGATAATAAAATCCCAAATATCCGTCTTTCGTGTCCTACACATTATAAAATGTGTGATATGTTATTAACTCGTCTGAATGTATTATTTTGCTATTAGATTAACAATTTGTTACATTCACCTTCTTATTTAATAACCCAGTATAACACATTGTGTTGAAAAATACAAGCTGATATGATATAATTAAAATATACTTGAATTGAGGATTTTAAGAGATGAAAAGATGTAATAAAGCGTTTACGCTTACTGAATTGTTGGTCGCATTAGGTGTTATTGCAGTGCTTTGTGCGATATTGTTGCCTGTAATTTTTAATATTCTTCCAAATCAGAATGTAATTATGGCAAAAAGAGCTTACTATACAATTCAAACAGTTGTCAGTGAACTTATCAATGATGAAGGATGTTATCCTGATAAAACCTCTTATTCATCAGGTGAAAGAATCGGTTTTGATGACGGTTACGGTACTCCAAACTGCGCAAAATGGGGTGGTAAAGAAAATGTAGGTACAATCAGTACAGAAGGTAGTGCAGTTACAAAATTCAATACACTTTTCTTTGATAAGCTTGGTATTTCTGCGCCTGCAGCGAGTGGCTATGAAAATGCTGTAGCGACTTCAGACGGTATGTTGTGGTTTTGGACCAGTGGTTCCAATTTCGGTGGCGGAAAGAGCGGATATCATATACTGCATGTGGATGTGAACGGTCAGTCTTCACCAAATTGTAGTGATACTACCTGGGGTAGTGTGAAGAAATGTAGTGGAAGTTCTAATTATGACCAGTTCTCGATTAATATATATACGGATGGTCGTATAGAAATTAAAGATCCTTGGGCACAGGATGCTGTAACTATTACCAAGGATATAACACAATAATAAATAAAGCAGTCGGATAATCGCGCTTAAAGTAATTTAAGTGAGGAAAGTCCGTGCATCCCAGAACAGGCCGCCGGAGAAACTCCGGGCGTCGTGAGGCGGCGGATAGTGCCACAGAAATGAAGACTGCCGATGGACAAAAGGATAAAGGGTGGAAACCCCCAACCCTAACCATCTCCAAAATTGGCGATGGAATGTCACAGGCGATGGTGCAACGGTGAGTTAAGAGCTTCACCGGTGGAGTCGGAAGGCTCCAGCCAGGTAAACCCCGGTCGGATGCAAGATTGAGTCGAAGGTTATAAAGGTTGTTCGCCCACTTCGGAAAAAATCGCTAGAGCTTAGGAGTAATCCTATCCCCAGACAGATGATTATCTAAAACAGAACACGGCTTACGGACTGCTTTATTTTTTATAAAAAACAACCCTCGCAATTTATTGCGAGGGTTGTTCAATTATCTTTATATCTTGTGCATATTATCGACAATTTCTTTTTTCTGAACCCAGATTTCCATTCCCAAATCTTTTCCGCACTTTGTCAATGCTTCTTTGATTTCTTTGAATGAATAATCCGATTTTGAAATGTCGCAAAGCATAAACATTACAAAATGTCCCTGCATCAATGTTTGTTTAATATCTTCAATATTTACGGTGTATTTTTCCATTGTTGCCGTTACTCTTGCGACAATTCCAACGTTATCCACACCTGAAACCGTTACTATAATTAAATCAGACATTACCTGTTCCTTTCTTATTTAGCTTCTACAGTTTCTGCTTCGGCAATCCATTTACGGTTAATTAATTTTGCAATTTTATACTTTTGGCAGTAAGTTTTTAAGTCTTTTTTAACTTCAGGTGCCAAAATGTATAATACAATAATGTTTGGAACGCACATTGCAATCATCATTGCATCCGTAATATCAATAATTGACTGAACATTCATAGCTGAACCGATTACGATAAATAAGCAGTAGATTAAGTTAAATGTTAAAACACGTTTTTTACCTTCACCTAATAGGAATGTCCAAGCTTTTTGTCCGTAATATGCCCAACTGATTAGTGTTGACATCGCAAATAATACCGCGATTATTGAAAGAATAACAGGGAAAAACGGAATTACTGATTGGAATGCGTTTGATGCAAGTTCAATACCTGAAATTTTACCGATTTGAGTTGTATTTAAAACTCCTGAGAATATAATTGCAAAAGATGTGAATAAGCAAAGAACACCTGTTAAGAAAGTTTCAAGTAATGCTACAAATCCTTGAGAAACAGGTTCTTTGGTTTGTGCTGTAGCGTAAACAATAGCGGCAGCACCTGTTCCTGCTTCATTAGATTGAACAGAGCGTCTTAAACCGATAATAATTGTTCCGAACACCCCGCCTGCAACTGCTGTCGGACAGAATGCTTCTTTAATTATTAAGTGAATTGCGTGCGGAATACCTTTAATATTTGCTAAGATTACGATAAAACCTGAGATAATATATAAAGCACACATTGTCGGAGTAAGTACTGTTGTAACTTTAGCAATACTTTTAATACCGCCCATTACAACCAAACCGATTAAAACTGCTGCGATTACACCGATAACCCATGTGAATCCGTGGAAAATACTGTGTTCGCCGCCTGTAATAAATATAATTTGGTGTGCTGTTTGGTTAATTTGAATCATATTTCCGCCTGTAATACCTCCGCCGATACAAAGGATAGCAAAGATTACAGATAACGGTTGACCTAACCAGCGCATATTTTTTCTTGTTAAACCGTGAGCGATATAGTGCATTGGTCCGCCTGAAACAGATCCGTCAGAATTAAATCTTCTGTATTTTACAGCCAAAGTTGCTTCAACAAATTTTATTGACATACCTAAAAGTGCGCCGAAGAATATCCAAAACGCAGCACCCGGTCCGCCGATTGAAATAGAAATCGCAACACCTGCAATACTTCCGATACCGATAGTACCTGAAAGAGCAGTTGCAAGAGCTTGGAATGAAGAAACTTCACCGCAATCGCCTTCACCTTTTTCAGCAGGTTTAGTTACTGTATCTATTGCATGTTTGAATCCCCAAACGGATATCCCCTTTAAATACAAAGTAAAGAAAATTCCTGCAAAAAGCACCCAGAAAATAATTAATGGAACATTATTTCCCGCGACAGGTACAGGGAAGAAAATAATTTTAGCAATTTTGTCCGTAAACGGTGCAATATTTTGGTTGATAAAATCATCAACATTCATTGCGTTAGCAGACTGTATGCTAAGTAACAGTGTCATCAAAAAAGTCATAAATTTCTTCATTTTTTAAGTTTTCCTTTCGACTAAAAAAAGGTTCTATCCCTTATAATAGGGTAAATCCAACCATACTTACTAATAGTATAGCAAAAACATGTCAAATCTTAAAAAATGCGTCAAATTATGTTACAACAGCGTTACAACTTCACCGATTTTCTCACCATTTATTGTTAAAATATCATGTGATAAATCAATATGTCCCCAATGGAGATTATTGATTAAATCAACCGTTACAAACTCTCTTGCTGTTATGTCGGTATCGCAGATTTTTACAACAAAAGCTTCTTCAAGTTCAATGTTAACGACAACACAAAGTCCCCCTGCTCCGACTTTTGCAATTAATCCTTTTGTGTTTTCGATAATTTTTGTATCTGTTCTGTTTTCCCCGCCAATGATGTAGGAATTATTTAAAAACGCATTTTTAATTCGTTCGTATTTCGGATTGCAGAATAAGTTTAAATACCCTTTTGCAAGGTTTTCTAACGGCATTGAAGGAACAGGAACTCCGCATCCGTCTTTTGTTATCGGGTATTGGGTTTTAATTTCGCAAAGTTCATAGATTTTATTTAAAATTGCTCTTTGAAGCGGATGATTAATATTATCATAGTTATCCATATCCCAGTCGTTAAGCTTACACAAACCAAGCATCATTGCATGTTTGCCTGAACAATTATTGTGAATCGCTCTTGCTTTTTCACCGTTAATTAATAATTCATCCTGAGCACTTCGTGAAATCGGTTTGTGGTTTCCGCATCTTAGTTTAGATTCGGGGATTTTAAACTTATCAAGTATTCCTTTAACAATATCGGTGTGAACCCTTTCACCTGCGTGAGACGCTGAACATACCGCGATTTCTTCATCTGTAAGGTTAAATTTTTTATCGAGTTCGTAATCAATCATAAGTGAGGCTTGAAGCGGTTTTGCGCATGAGCGGATATAGAACGGATAATTTTTATCATCACCGATTTTTTCAACGGTTTTGATTTTGTTGCATCGTACAACGTATCCGAAGTGTTCGCGCTCAATCAGGCCGTCGCGGTTGTAGGTTACAAGTTTGGCAGGTTCCGTGTTTTTAATCATTATTCTTTCTCACTATGGTTAATAATTGTTCTAACTTTGTTTTAAGCTGTTGGTTTTCTGATTTTAAGTTTTCTATTTGCTTTTCGTACTCGTTTGATACTGCGGTACTGACATTCGGGATTTCGTTGTGGTCTAAGATAAACCTTTTTTGTGCTTCTTTTTTAATATTTAAAATCATATCAAGCTGTTTTTGCGAAATGAATCCTGAATCAATCAGATATTGCCCGAATTTTTTGTTAGAATTTTTATCTTCTTGTTTTGAGATTACATCTTCAAGTTGGTCTTCGGAAATTGTGCCGTTGTTGACAAAATATTCGCCCGTTCTGAGTTTTCCCGTTAAAAATCCTGCAAGGTTAAGGATTTGTGAATCATCGGGGATTTCTAAAAACCCCTCATCCATACAAAATAAAAAGTATTGAGCGATTTCTTCAAGCGAAAGGTATGTGTTAAGTGCAATTTCAGAAATGCTGCAATCCTTGTCGCAGGATTCTAAAATATTATAGATGTTTGTGTCAAATCCCGATTTTTTAAAATCCGATTCGCATCTGCCTTTGTAGGTTAAAACAGGTTTGTATGTTGCAAAAACGTATGACGGATTTTCGTCTTTAATATCTTGAGATAATTGATTATATATAATTTCCTTTGCCCAAGTCGGAAAGTTTGAAATTTTGTTTAAATATTGTCCTAAGAAATTTCTTTTCATCTAATCCCTCATCAATGCATTTAATCTTAGCATTAAAACAGCTAAAAGGCAATTTTTAACAAAAAAATTACTTTATATATAAGTAAAGATTTTTTCGGTAGTAACTAATGGAAATAAATGCTTTAAATGATATAGGTAAAGTTTATTCTAATAATGATTATCCACAGACAGGTACTTTTCCTGTTACGATACCTTCGGTCAGTTTTGGCCAAGAACCAGATGTTTTTATATCGTCTTTCGGACCTCAAAATAAACCTTCAGGGTTTGGAATTTTCGGAAAAATCGCAAACAAAGTTAAAGAGGTTGCGACTCAGGTTAATGAAACTATTAACAGCCCTGAAACCAAGCAGAAAATTAATGCCGCAAAGTTAGCAAAATTGTTTGTCGATAACGGTACAATTGATTTTTATTCGGATGCTTTCAAGTATAAAGAAATTATCAATGAACTTGCAAAACATGATTACGAGCAGGTTGTAAAAAAATATAATGCTTTGTTAAAAAATATGCAAACTGAAGGAGTAAAAAAAGGTTCAACGGAGTATTTGCAATTTATGGGACTTGGACAGGTTTATGATGTTTTGAAGTATGACAAACTTCAAGCAGAAGATATTGACGAGATTTTCCGAATAAGCCGTAACAGACCTAAGCGCGAATATAGTGATGACAGAATAAAATTAAGTGCTTTTGTAGATGTATTAAAATCTTATGAGAACTTTGATAATCTTTCTGCCAGTATGCAAAAATATTTAATGCAAAGTGTAGAATTCAGTTTTCCGACACCTCAGTCTTTGACTGTTGAAGAAGCCAAAAATCTTTCTAAACATTCACCATTAACTAAGTTCGAATATATTAACGATTTGAGAAATGTTGATACGGAAGATGAATTGGTTAAAAATCTTGATGAGCGCAGAAGAAATATTCCTTGTCATGCAATTCCCGTTGATAACGAAAAAATAGAAAAAGTTTTATCCCAAAAAGGTATTGAAAATCTTACCGATGCTTTAAATAAAACAGATTTATCTAAATATGAAAAAGGTTTTCTGTTAGAATACTCAAGAAAAGAATTTATCAATGATTTTAATAAATTGACTGAAAAACTATCAAATGAAGATAAGAAAAAGGTTTATGAATACTTCGGATTCAAAATAAATTCCGCAAATGATATTATAAACTTTCCTAATCCTGATACACAAGGAGAAATTGACGATAACTTAAAATCCGTAATTGCGCAGGGACAAGAATATATCAATAAATTTATGCTTGAAAATCGTGTTAAACTTAATTCAAGTGATAAAGCTTTAGAAACGGAATTGAATAATATTATTCAGGTATTCCCCGAGTTTATCTCAATTATCGGAAAATTACAGCACCGAGGTGACAGCATAGATTATCATACAATGGATGATTTAAAACGGATTCTGAATGATGAACGGTTTAAAAAATTACCGCAAAGCGAACAGAAAATCCTGACAACCGCAACTTTATTCCATGATTTTGGCAAAGTTCAAGGCGAAATTGATGACGGGCATGCAAGAAAAAGTGCAATTTTAACAAAAGAAATTTTGAAAAAGACGCCGTTATCTTTTGATGAAAAAGAACGAGTATTTAATTTAATAAACCACAGTCACTGGTTGGTTGACGGCAGTTTAACCGAGGATATCGCCTTTGATTTCAGGCGTCCGAATGATTTTACAATGGCTGAAATTTTTGAAAAAGCCGACAGTAATTCTGCGGGGTTTGAATATAATCCTAACCCTGAAAAAATTGCGCAAATAAAACAAAATATTGATAAAATTAATTCAACAGGGATTCCGCTTTTTGTAAACCAATTACCAAAAGAAGACAAATACTATGACAAAACTCCGTCAGGTACAAGATATCTTGACCTGCGCGATCCCGAAATGTCTGTTGAAAAATACGGATACCCAAAAGGGACAATGGTTAAGGATTTAAATTTCTTATGTCATTCATCTAGCGATGATCCGAAAGATTTTGAGACATTGTGTGATGACAGTAAAGAAGTTTGCTTGAGTACAAGCCTGCTTGATTGCCGTCAGAGGTTTTCAACGGGTTATAACAGCTCGGGTTCTTATATTGTAAGCGGAAATAATGCAAGCATTGTTCTTGGTGGGAAAGATACAGGTTGTACAGGCGGTCATCGCGGCAGGGTATACGCTAAAAACGCAATGTATCTTCAAAAACCCGAAAAGGGTTTCCTGTCAAATATTAATGACCGACAAGAAATTCCAAACAAGATAAAAGAAGCCTTGAATTTGTCTGATGAAGAGTATTCACAAATGTTTACGCAGATTTGTAATTTAGAAACCCTTGACGAAATTTCTGATATTAAGCTGCAAAACGGACGTAAAATTAAAAAAGAAGATATTCAAAAAACGGTAACAGATATTCAAACCGAACTTGTAAGACCTCGGGAAAAAGGCGAAAAGGGTTACACAAACGAAATTGTTGTCTATAACCCGAAAATTGAAGCCTCCGTGGTTCCTCTGACTCCTGAACAGCTTTCAAAATGCCAGATTTATGATGACAGGATTTATGTACTGGTGTAAAAAGGGTGATTAACCCTTTTTATATTTCTTTTAAAAAATTAAATTTGCTGTAATAAAAGGAGATGATTAATATCATCTCCTTTAAAAAGCATTTATTTTGCCCGATAATATCCGCGAACTTTTGTACCGTTACTTCTTGTGTATGAATTTACGTATACAGTTCCGCCGTTAAATATTGTTTTTATTTCTAATTCATCATTTGTCGGAATTCCGATAGAATTTAGTTGTGCATTAATGGCAGATTCGTTTTTGGTATATTCATCATTAGTCATTGATTCAATATCCTCGCGGGAAAATATTTGTTTACTGCCTGTTAATGGATTTGAATAACCTAAAAAATCCGTTTCTGATTGTTCATTTTTTATTAAACCGTCTTTTAGTTGTTGCATAATAGCAGATTCATTTTTGTCAAATTCTTCTGCGCTCATTTTATCAATTTCATCAGGAGTAAAAATATGTTCTGATGAATCAACGGATGAGGCAAATCCTGTAGAACTTCCGTTTTTAAACACTCCTCCAATACTTCTCATTGGTGTATATGGAGGATTGTTCTTTACTTTATTTTCAAATCGTCTTGTGTCATCAATATCAGTAATTAATTGACCTGCTTTCATTTTTTGAACAACTTTTTGAGCGATAATATCTTTTTGTTGATTTTCAGGCATTGATTTAAAATGAGGGTATTCTTTGCGAATTTCATTATATATTTGCTGTCCTTGCTGATTATTCCACATGTCCATATTAGCTTCTCTTGGATCTTGTTTTTTCAAAGTACCAATCAATTCAGTCCTGAGCTTACAATTTTAGTTGGTAAAATTCCGTATCTTTTGGAAAGGATACTTTGCATATAAGTATGTCGAAAAGCGTCGGCCTCATTGTTCCAAGCAACATTATTTTGACCTATATCAAATCCGTATTTCCTTTGATATTTTAAAGTATCGCTTAACATTTCTTTTGTAAATTCATTTTTATCTTTATTGTAATTAAATTTTTGAACCATTTTTCTTTCCTTTCAAATTTTTTTGTTATAGTATCTATGTATGAAATTAACAAAATATATATGTGCGAATATTTTATCTTTATTAGGAAATTTTGGTTTGCTTGTTATGTTGTCGTATATGTTTTTGGCTGAACTTGTATATCCTGAATATCTTGTAGAAGGATATGTCTTTACCTTATTAGTTATATGCATAACAACATACATATATATAATTCCAAGCCTACTTATTCTGTTGCCAATAGAAAATATATTAACTCGTAAATTCTTCAATAAAGAGTATTTTCTTGATATTCAAATAAAAAATAAATATTTAAAATACACATATAATATTTTGTTTTGGTTAGGTTTTATTTGTTCATTTTTATATTTACTATTATATTGCTGGATGATTAGTAAATTATAGTTTTTAAAAACTTCAAAAGTTTTATGCCGTAAAAAATATTTACGGTGGTTATTGTTCTATTTAATTTTTAAGTTTTGCTAGTTATATTTCGAGTGAAATCTTTTTACATAAAACCTCGCTTTCTTTAGTGTCAGGTTTCATCTTTTTGCGCAGAAATGAAATGAGATAGTTTGCATAGTACACATAACCATAAAGTATTGTATTATTATATCATTTGGTTCATGAAACCGTCAAGAAACCTGCGATATTTAGCTTCATGAAACTTCATGATTATTTTCCGTCGGGCTAAATATTAAGTCGGTTGATTAATTCTTTCTAAGTAGGTATTATAATATCAGATTGGATAAAAAGGGAGAAATTATGGAAAATAGCAGATTAAATTATTGGAAAACCGTTATTATATTAATTTTATTAGCTGTGGCTTTAGGTGTTACGATTGATTTAGCATATATTTATTATGCCGCAAATTTCGACCAATTATATTTGGGCAGTTTTTGTTCGGTTAACGAATTTGTTGATTGCGACGGGGTTGCAAGAACAACGGAATCTCAGTTCTTGGGTGTTCCTCTTGCGTGCTGGGGATTGTTTTTGTACTCGTTTATATTAATGCTTTTGGCTGCTGATAAGTTGAAAAACTTTAAATTATTAAGGTTCTTAGAAGTATTTAAAAATAAATTCCATTATATAGCATCACTTGGCTTGATTTCATTTATTATTTCCATGGGGTTGTTATGTGTAAGTTTGTTTGAAATTAAAAAATTATGTATAATGTGTGCGGTTACTTATGTATTGGATTTGCTTATCGGTATTACTGCTGTTTGGGGTATTGAAGGCGGATTTATCGGTGCTGTTAAACAAAGTTGGAAAGACTTTGTTGACGCGTTAAAACCGTTACCGTACAGAATAGCGTTTATTATAGTGATGACTTGTGCTGTTGGATTTTTATATTGGACTTATACAAGTGCAAAATTTTCTCCTGCCTTAAAATTTGCAAAAGAATACGGTGAATTCATTAAAACCACTCAAAATAAATATGCCGTTAAGGGTAATGTTTTAGGGTCTGATGCAAAAGACGCTGTTGTATTGGAGATTTATTCAGATTACATGTGTCCGATGTGTTCGACAGGTAACGTTATGCTGCACAAGCTTGTAACAGAGTTTACTAATCTTCGTATTGAACACCATTCTATGCCGTTGGATACCGAATGTAATAAGTATCTTCAACAAGAATTTCACCATGGCTCATGTACAATGGCTAAATATGCGGAAGCAGCTCACATGCAGGGCAAATTCTGGGAAGTAAACTCATTATTCTTTGAGAAAAAACCCGCAACCGAAGATGAAGTGATTGAACTTCTTGAAGATTCAGATTTCGGGCTTGATATGGATAAACTTAAAAAAGACGCTCACTCAAAGGCTGTTATGGATATAATTTCAAAAGATATTGATTATGCTGTTGCCAATAAACAAATCGGTACACCTTCAATGAAATTGGGTGATGATTTTGAAATGGGTATCCAGGGTTATCATGATTTGAAAAAATGGGTAATAAAACATGGAGCAAAACCAAAAGGATTATTCTAAAAAAAACATTTTGCTGCATGCATGTTGCGCAATATGTTCAGGTTATCCCATATCTTTATTAAAAGATATGGGATATTCGGTTATTGTTTATTTTTATAACCCTAATATTTATCCGTATGATGAGTATAAAAAACGCTTAGAAGCGCAAAAAACTTTATGTAAACATTTTGGTTGTGAATTGATAGTCGGGGATTATGAGCCGGAAATTTATTACGATTATGTAAAAGGGTTTGAAAATGAACCCGAGAAAGGCTTAAGATGTGATAAGTGTTTTTACTTAAGGCTTGAATCAGCGGCAAAACTTGCAAAAAAACTCGGGATAAACGAATTTACAACATCTATGGTCATAAGTCCGCACAAAAACTATGAGAAATTAACTTCAATCGGAGAAAAAATCGCAGAAGGTTACGGACTTGAATACTTTTCACAAAATTTCAGAAAAAATGACGGGTTTTTAAAGACAAATAATATTTCTAAATCCTTAAATTTATACCGACAAAATTATTGTGGTTGTAAGTTTGCAAAAAAATTATAAGAATATCGTCCGTTTGTATTATGACGTGAAAACCATAATATCATATAATAGCGTTGAGAAAGAAGATATTTTTTATAAGGAAACCACAAAGAGGATAGAATAATGAAAAGAAGATTTGGCTTAGTAATGGCGGCAATGATGGTAGTAAGTACAATGTCACCAATGGCGTTTGCTTTTACCAACCCGTTGAAGAATTATAATCTTTATGACGATGTTAATCCGCAGTCAACGGATGAAAGAGAACAGGTTATGAATGATGTATTAGTGCCGCGAAGTTCAAAGTCATCAAGTATGAGTTCACCTGACAGTCTGCCTGATTTTTCGGGTGCTGGTGCGTCTGTAGATGTTCCGAAAACAAGAAATCAAACTCTTCGTGAATCTTCAAGAAATGTTTATGCTGATCCAAGTAGTGACCCGGGTTGGTTGGAAGGTCCTTCTTTCTATCCCAATCCTTCTTTTGCCAGTATTGTTGAAAAATACAGAAGAAGTGATTTTGCAGGATGTCTGCAAGAATGTATTTCTTATGTAAGAAAACATCCGCAGGATACTTTAGGTTTTTACTATCTTGCAATGTGTTATACTAAAGTAAGCGATATGGATAATGCCGTTAAGGCTTATGAAAAAGTTATTGCACTGAATGATAACCCGATGATTGTAAAATATGCAACAAACGGACGTAATTGTATTATGGGTAATGATGAAGAAAAATGTTATCCTAATGTAAATGAACCTGAATTGGTTTATCCGTATGCAAATATTCCTTCATCAAATCTTACACCGATTGACCCTGAAACATTGGTAAGAAGAAATTTTGCAACTTTAAAACAAGAATTATCATCTGAAGTTCAAGATGATAATAATGATAACAATAATTCGAATGATCCTGATTCAAAAGATAAAAAAGGTAAAATTACATTACCGTTTGGTAAACAAGATGAAAAGCTTGATGACTTTATTAACGCACCATACGGTAACGGTTTATCACCTGAATTGAATAAGGAATATAAACAACTTCAATTGAAGAAAATTCAAAGTACAATCAATAACAAAGATTCAAAAGTTGATGAAAAAGAAAAAGAATTGAGAGATTTGAAAGATATTAAAAAATTTGATAATCAAAAATCAAATTCCGAAACAATTAAATTAGCTTATGAAATTTCTCAAAATGAACTGGAAGCATTATCAAAAGACCCTGAATACATTAGAAGTAAACAGGAATACGAAGAACTTCACATGTTATTGGGCGGAAATTCGGATACAAAAGACTCTATGGCAGATTTTCTTCCGTATATGACAGAATCAGGCAGTAAAAATTTATCTCCTGAAGTTATTCAAACAATGATGATGAAGTCTGTTATGGGTGATTTAAACTTATAGGAAAGGTTTAATGTCTTTAACTAAATATGAAAAAGTAAAAAACGACTTTCTGCGCGGAAAATTAAAGGGCTGTAAGTCGTTTTTTGAAGAAAAGGGTTATTATACGGAGGCTGCGTATTGTTATATTGTTTTAGATAAACTTGACAGGGCGCAAGAACTTTTTCTAAAAGCAAAAGATGAAGATATAAGAGCCAATTGGGGATTGCTTTTAATTCAGTTAATTCGCGGAGATATTCATGCCTATCCTACATATTTCGAGGTAAGAAATTTCCTTGAAATCGACATAAATATTTTGATAACTTACTGTAAAAGTGATTATATCGAAAAAATTATCAGATATGCGGATTTTCTTGCCTATTACAACCCTGAATGCTATAAGTTTTTTGCACGAGTGTTTTGGGCAAACAATATTATGCCTGCGTCGATGTATTTTTTAGACAGGGCAAAAAGCGAGTTTTATCAAGACCCCGAACTGCATTATCTGTTGGCATACGTTCGTTATTACAATGAAAAAGATAAAGTCGGATGTAAAAAAGCTCTTGATGCATGTTTAGAACTCTTACCCGAATATTTCCCTGCCAAAAAACTTTTAGCTAAGATAAACTAAATATCAACGCCTTCCATCATTTCAACAAGTTGTCCGATTGTACCTTCCATAGTTACGCTGTCGGAGGTTCTTTGCTGTAGAAAAGCATTAACTTTCGGCATCATCTCAATTGCCGTATCAAGTTTAGGGTTAGAACCCGGTTGATACATACCAACGTCGATTAAGTCTTTGTTCTCGCGATACATGGACATAATTGTTCTTAACTTACCTGCTGCCTGCTTATGCTCAGGTGAGGCAATTGCACTCATCAAACGCGAAATGGATCCTAAAACGTCAATTGCAGGGTAGTGGTTTGATTCGGCAACTTTTCTGGATAAGAAAATGTGCCCGTCAACAATCCCACGTACAATATCAACAATTGGGTCTGAAATATCATCACCTTCCATAAGTACCGTGTAAAGTGCAGTAATTGAACCTTTCGGACTGTTTCCTGCTCGCTCGAGTACTTTTTGAAGCCATGAGAAAATTGAAGGCGGATAACCTTTCATTGTAGGTGGTTCACCTAATGAAAGACCGACTTCACGACCTGCCATAGCACAACGGGTTACGGTGTCTGTCATTAAGAAAACTTTTTTACCCTGATCTCTAAAATATTCACAAACAGCGGTTGCTGTTAAAAGAGCTTTTTGTCGAATCAATGGCGGCTGGTCGCCTGTTGAACATACAAGAACGGATTTTGCCATACCAAGTTCGCCCAGTGCATCTTCAACAAACTCCTTAACCTCACGACCACGTTCTCCGATTAGTGCAACAACGTTAACATCGGCATCAGAGTTTCTTGCAATCATACCCAGAAGTGTACTTTTACCAACCCCTGAACCCGCAAACAGCCCTAAACGCTGTCCGCAGCCCATTGTCATACAACCGTCAATTGCACGAACTCCTGTTGAGAATTGTTCCGTGATAATCGGACGCTCAAAAGGTCCCGGCGGCGGTCCGTCAATAGCACGCCAAGTCGCGCCTGTTGTATCAAGCGGTTTTCCGTCAATGGGGTTTCCCAAAGGGTCAATAAGTCTTCCCAATAAAAAATCCCCGATAGGAATCGTAATCGGGCGTCTTGTTGTAGTAACCAAACTTCCCTGACCGATTCCACTTCCGTCAAGTAACAGTGATAACTGAGCAACTTCGCCTTTGAATGCTGCAACTTCAGCAGGTTTTTGTTCGCCCTGAAAGTTTTCGATAAAACATAAATCACCGATTTTTAACCCCGGTAATTTAACCTCAACAGTCAACCCCAAAAGCTTTGATACAGTACCTTTAAAGGTATACAGTTCTGTTTCGTCAAGCTTTTGTTTAACTCTTTGCTTTAACTCGTTTATGGCGGATTTGTCAATTTCTGTCATATTTTTATTATAGCAATATTTTTGGCTATATCAAATATGTTAACCGATATCAACTAAATTTTTTAAATTTCTTAAGCCTGACTTTTACTTTCATTTTATTTAATAACTTCTAAAAGTCTTTCCCAGACTTCGCCGATTGAACCGTCAGCGTTAAGTGTTTTTAAATTACCTTTTTTTGTATAATATTCAATCAACGGAGCGGTTTCACGGAAGTATGTTTCAAATCTTGCTTCTGCTATTTCTTCGTTGTCGTCTTTACGTTGGATAAGTTTTCCGCCGCATTTGTCACAAATTCCTTCAACTTTTGACGGTTTATATTTAAGGTTATAAATTTCACCGCAAACAGGGCAAGAGCGACGGTTAACGATTCTTGAAATCAGTACATCGTGGTTTAAGTCAAAGTAAATTGCTCTAAAATCTGCTTTAGTTTCACCATTGATTTCAGAATTAATTGTTTCAAGCATGTCAGCTTGGGCAATGCTTCTCGGGTATCCGTCTAAGATGTAACCTTCACGGCAGTCATCTTCCGATAATCTGTCTTTGATGATTGAACCTACAAGTTCAACGGGAACAAGGTTACCTTTGTCAATAAACGATTTTGCAATAATTCCGTTAGGAGATTCTTTTGCTATTTCTGCTCTTAAAAGTGAACCCGTATCAATATGAGGCAATCCTAAAAATTCTGCTAATTTAGCTGTTTGTGTGCCTTTACCGCATGCAGGAGGTCCGAGGAAAATAAGTTCTTTCTTCACGGTACTGCTCCTTTCTATATTTATAATTTCGTTATTTCTCTCTGTAATATTCATTTTCAAGTCTTCCAACTACCGAAAGTATTTTACATCAAGCATATTTTGATTTCAAGTGGCGGGTCACAGTTTAGCTTATTGGCGACGTGGAATTTTAAAAAATAATGCGGTGGATTTTGCAGCAGCAGTGTTGATTTCGTAGCGGATTTTGTGCTAAAATACAAGCAAGGGTAGGGAATTATTATGATAAATAAAAAATCACGGGAAGAAATCAAGAGAATGCGTCATGCAGGACACATTGTTGCTCTTGTTCACCAAAAAATGAAAGAGGTTGTAGAACCTGGTATTTCTACAAAAGAATTAGATAATATTGCAATGAATATTATTAAGGAAAATCGTGCAATACCGACATTTTTAGGGTATAACGGGTTTCCTGCATGTATTTGTACATCAATTAACGAGCAGGTTGTACACGGGATTCCTTCTGAAAATGTTATATTAAAAGAAGGAGATATAATTGCGATTGATGTCGGGGCAACTTACGGCGGAATGGTTGGTGACAGCGCTTGGTCATACTGCGTCGGTAAAGTCGCACCTGATGTTGCGAAGTTGATGAAGGTAACTGAAGAAGCTTTGTTCGCTGGGATTGAACAAATGCGTCCGGGTAACGTTTTAGATGATATTTCAAAAGCGATTGAAGCTGTTGCAGTTCGTGAAGGTTACGGAATTGTTCGTCAATACGGCGGGCATGGTGTAGGTCATCAAATGCATGAAGATCCGTTTTTATTTAACTATAGTGTCGGCGATAACACATTAATTCGTGCAAATACTGCTATTGCGATTGAGCCTATGTTAAATTTGGGCGGTGATGATGTTGTAGTAGGAGATGATGATTGGACAGTCAGCACAAAAGACGGAAAACCTTCGGCACACTTTGAACACACGGTTATTGCAACTGAAGAAGGTCCATTAATTACAACTAAATTAATGAATTAGGAGAAGAATTTTAATGAATTATTATATAGGTTTATCATTGGCATCAGGTTCAAGTATGGACTCGGGGGTTGCCGTAATTGATGAAAATAACAAGATTATTCTTATCGATAAACTTTATAAGATGAGTGATGTAATTTTCTTTTTTGAAAATTTTTCGTCATTAAAAAATTCAAAAATTTGCGTATCGGTACCGTCAGACAGGACTATGCTTGACGGGAAGTGGAGGGTTTTATCAAAGCCTTACCAGCCTGTTGCGACCAATAAAAATATGCCAAACCGTGATAATTGGACACAAAGGCATTCGAACCGCGGAACGGAGTATTTAAAAGAATTGGTTTCACGCGGGATTACTGTAACCCGTTTTGATATTTATATGACAAGACAGAGTTTGCACTTAAATTCTTGTTATAAAGACCGTTCACCTGCGGATTGTAAGTTTTTGCAGCAGGCAATGAAGTATGAATGGGGGTTTGAGGATATTCCTGTTAATATGATGCCTATGTCGCATTTGGAGGCAATTTTGGGAGCTATTTTGGCAAAAGAATATGCAAATAATCCTGAAAAAGTTAATGTAATTTATAAATTCCGCGGTATGGACGTTATTGATATTAAGGATAATCTCAGTATCTCGACTGATGTTTATAATTTTGAAAGAGAGTTAGCTTCAGGGTCAAGTTTGGTTTAATAGGTATGTTAAAAGAGTTTTTGAAAATTGTAAGAGTTTTATCTAATCCGTTGTTATATTATGTTGATAAATCGGGTAATTCCGTATTCAGGAATTACTGCTTGTTTAAAAACACGGGTTGTATGTATAGGACAACTATTCCAAAGGCAAATGCGGGAAAAATGTTGGAATACCGTTTTGAGCTTGATAAAATTTTAAAACGCGTTTATTTTTTGACTCCGATTGTTTTGTATTTGATATTTATTCATACAAGGTTTTCGATTTGGAGTGTTTTGTGGTTTGAGTTTTGGTGGCTTGCGATTGTCAGCGGCTGCCGAATTGCGTTTTCTTGTTTGTTTAGCAGACAGCTTGTTAAGGCATTTGGCAAATACGAGGTGATAGATTTCAGACCGAGTATTTCAAAAGAAAAGTCCGATGAATTTATGAGCATATATTTTTCAAAAGCGGTTGCGCTTTTGATTGTGTTGATGTTGTGTTTTACCCCGTCGTTTCTTATAAAAACGGCAATAAAACGTGATATTACCAAGGCTAAAAAGTTCTCTCAGGCAGTTAGTCTTTCAAAACTTTATTTCGCGCTTTATCCGAAAAATGAAAAAATTTATGATATGCGTGCTTATGCAAAGTTCAGGCAGAAAGATTACGAAGGCGCGCTTGAAGATTATCAGACCGTTTTAGATTTTACAGGCAAAAAGTTTTATAAAGAAGATTTAATAAGACTTGCCAACTTGCTTTACTTAAAACGTGTTTTATCTACTTCTAACGAAGCTTTGGATTTATTTAACGAATATGCAACGAAAAAAGATGCTTCTGTATTGCAGATGTCACAGTTATTGTGGATTAAGTCAATATTCAGAGTTGAGCATAACATAACGGAAGGAATTTTGCAGGATTATAGTGATTTGTTGACTTCGCTTGATGAGAAAGATACCGAAAATCAGTTCTATGTAGGGTGCGACAGGGCGTATATTTTGTACTTGATGCAGGAATATCAACTCGCGATAGATAGTTATAATCCGCTGATTTCGTTTGCGGCATCAGATAAGGAAAAATATGGTGAACAATTAAGGACATTGTACGCAGAGCGCGGGTTTGCAAAACTCAAAGTCGGGGACACAAAAGGTGCTGATGAAGATTTTCTATCATCAGGCATAACTCCTTGGGATGTGAAAAATTACGAACCAACATACTCTAATCAAGTGTTTATGGCGGATTTTAAATAAATTTTGAGATATTTTCAATAACAGATTTTTGAACCTCTTCAATTGATTTTGTGGAGTCGATTACTTTAATTCTGTCAGGTTCTTGCTTGGCAAGTTCTAAATATCCGTTTCTGACGCGGTTAAAAAATTCTTGTCCCGCGCTTTCCATACGGTCTTTTTCTGAGCCGACCCGTGACATTGAAGTTGCTATATCAACATCAAAAACGAGTGTTAAGTCAGGTTTTTTACCGCCTGTTGCAAGGTTATTTAGAGCTTTGATTTCTTCAATGTCAAGCCCTCTGCCGTAACTCTGGTAGGCAACTGAAGAGTCTGTGTGCCTGTCGCAAAGTACGATTTTACCTTGTGAAACCGCAGGTTTTACGATTATATCAATGTTTTGGGCGCGGTCTGCAAGGAATAAAAATGATTCACAGCGGTTAGAAACCTCTCCGTCGTAGTTTAGAAGAATCTCGCGAAAAGTTTCGCCTAAGCCTTTTGCTCCGGGTTCGCGGGTTGTGAGAACTTCATATCCTTTTGATTCAAGGTAAGTTTTTAATAATTTTAACTGAGTGGTTTTTCCGCATCCGTCTGCGCCTTCAAATGTGATAAATAAACCTTTTTTTTGCATGATTCCCCTTCTTTTGAGTTTAATTATACCCCAAACACACAAACTTTGCCCGCTCACCTGCCTTGTTCTTTTTACCCCGCCCCATCGCGCAAATATTCTGTTTGGTATCCTAATGGTGCTTATACGCTAGTGGTGCTTATTGAGAATATAACATAGTATAAGGCTATGGATTACGAAAGCAGTATCTATAAAAATATAGGTTCAAATATCAAAAGGTTTCGATTAGCAAAGGGTTTTTCGCAAGAAAAACTTTCAGAACTGCTTGATGCGAATTCAAAATTTATCGGGCACGTTGAACGTTTTGAAAGATGCATCAGTCTTAAAAAACTAATTCAGCTTTCTAAGCTTCTTGATGTTCCTCTTGAGGCTCTTGTTGCTGCGGGAGATCAGCAATAAAATTTTGTTCATAATCTGCTAAAATGTTAACTATTTCTTCTGTTTTACTCATCATAATTGTAAGACAGTTATCAACATCTTTTCTTTTCAAATCACTACAATCATATCGTATTGATTCTTGTAATATGAGCATATTACTTTGGATTTCTTCTACTCTTAACCTTGTATCTGCAATTAAATCTTCCATTTTTTAACCTCCTTAATGATGCTTATATAGCAGTGGTGCTATATAAGTATATAATTATAATATGTCAAGTTTCAAAAAATATTTTTATCAAAATCTTGGAGAAAGAGTCCGCTATTTTCGGGAAAAGCGTGGCTTAACTCAAGAACGTCTTTCTGAAATCGTTGACAGGGGACCAAAATATATTGGGCATATTGAACGGCATGAAAGAAACATCAGTACAAAAATTTTAATAAAACTAATAGAATTTTTTGAAGTGCAGCCTGAAGATTTTTTTAATTTTGAAGAAAAATATAAATTTTAGTTTGTAGCCTTGGCGCGCGGGGTTATTTCATCAGTAAAATCAGGCAGGAGCCGAGTATCATTATTATTGAGCCGAGGAGTTTTTTGAGGAAATGTTCTTCTTTAAAAAACTTGTAGCCAAAGATTACCGCAATCACGCTTGACAGTTGAAACAGTGCCAGTGACAGTCCGACGTTCAGGCGCGCGAAAACAAAGTTTGTTGACAGTTGCATCAAGCCTAAGCACACCGCAATTCCCGCGCAATCGAGCAAATCTTTTCCGAAAATTCGTTCGGGTTTGGTGCGGAAGATTATCAGCATTAATATTGAAAACAGAAATCCTGTAAAGCACCACAGGATAAAGGATTCTCCGACAGAGGATATTAAAATAATCTTTTTTAAAACGACAGCTTCGCATCCTGTGAAAAATAATGCGCAAAATCTTAAAATTATGTCCTTTCTCAATAATAGCTTGAAACTAAAGCCTTCCTGCACGGTATCAAAAATAAACCAACTCCCGAAAATTATCAGTATTACCCCTAAAAGCCCGTAAACAGAAGGGATTTCACCTAATAGCAGGAACCCGATTACAAGTCCGACAATGCATTTGTACGAATTAACAGGTCCAAGTACAGACATTTCGCCGATTTGGAGTGCTTTGATAAGACAAACTGAGCCGAGCGTACATAAAATTCCTGCCAAAAGCACGTAAAGCCAATAATTTGCCCCGTATCCGCTCCAATTGTTCATTATAGCAGGTGCGATACAGGCTAAGCTCAGGAAGAAATACGAATATGCGTTGATTAAAATCGCGCTGTGTTTTTGGGCTTGAATCTTTTGCAGCATATTGGCAAGAGGGTTTGACAAAATCCTTATTAAGAGTGCTAACCCCGCTTCAAACATAAAACGTTCATCCTTAAGATATTTACCCCTACATCATGCCTTTTCGGTTAAAGAAAAATGCTGCAATACAGGTTGCTACAACAGAAATCGAGATTACAATCGGGAACCCAAAATGGTTATCTCCAAACGGCATCGGCACGTTCATTCCCCAGAAACTACCAATCATTGTCGGGATTGACATGATGATTGTAATCGCCGCTAAGAATTTCATCACAAGGTTAAGGTTGTTGTTGATGATTGATGCCATACAATCCATCATGCTTTCAAGAATCGTTCTGTGCATTTCAACCATCTCAGCAGCCTGTTTGTTTTCAATGATAACGTCTTCCAGCATATCGATATCGTCCTCGGTGAACTTCAAAATCTGCTGCAGCGATTGAGCATTAACCATTCTCAAAAGTTTTTGCAATACAAGTTGGTTATCTTTTAACGCCGTTGTAAAGTATACTAAGGATTTCTGGATTTCCATTAACTGAAATAAAGCCTTGTTGTGGGTGGTTTTTTTCAGTGAATCTTCAATACTTTCTGTTTGTTTATTAATAATATTTAAGTAACGCAGGTAAAACTTTGCGGCACGGAACAATATGTTTAACATAAAGTTTGCCTTGTGGCGGGTATCAAAGAATTTTGATGTGTCTGCGTTAAACGAATTAATAATCTTGTTTTCGTGAGAGCAAACGGTGATAATACTTTCAGGCGTAAAAATTAAACCTAAAGGCAATGTATCAAAGTTGCCTTCTTCATCCATAACGGGCACGTTTGTGATGATTAAGAGGTTTCCGTCCTCAAAATCCATACGAGATAACTCGTCCGCGTCCAGAGAGTTGTTAAGAAAACTTTCATCTAAACCCAGTACCAAAGAAACCTGCTGAATTTCTTCGCGACTCGGGTTAATCAGGTTAAACCAGGAACCTGACACAGCTTCATTCAGATTAAGTTTTTGTAAGGAGCCGTCGTCCTGAGTTTTTGTAATTTCCAACATAATAACTATTCCTAACTACCTGATATATTTTTATTAAACTACACATTTTATTAAAGTTCAATAGTACAAAATAAGGAGTTTTGAATCTTACTCTTTACGGGCATTTACACGGTACGGGTTTTATTGTATAATCAAGGTTAAGAGGAGTTTTATGATAAACCGAGAAGAGAAAAAAACAGATGTAATAGTTGTTGGCGCAGGACCTGCGGGGATTGCGTGCGGGATAACTTTAGCAAGAGCGGGCAAAGAGGTTGTAATAATCGAGCGCGGACTTTTTGCAGGCAGTAAAAATGTTTTTGGCGGCGCAATTTACACGCATTCAGTGAAAGAACTTTTCCCGAATTTTGAAACCGAAGCTCCTTTAGAAAGACGTACGGTCGAACATAATTACGCAATCTTAGGCGAAAAAGATGCGACGACAATTTCATATAAAAAAGACGGTAACGGAAGTTATTCGATTATTCGTGCAAAATTTGACCGATGGATGGCTGATGAAGCTAAAAAAGCAGGTGCTTATCTGGTAGAAGAAACCGTTGTGCGTGAGCTTATCGTTGAAAACGGTAAAGTTATCGGGGTTCGAACAGAACTTGAAGAGTATTTTGCTGATATCGTGGTTCTGGCTGACGGAGTTAATTCTCTTCTTGCGCGTCAAATCGGCTTAAGAAAAGACATTGAAACAAAAGATGTCGCACTTTCCGTTAAAGAAGTCATAAAACTTGATAAAGATATAATTAATCAACGATTCAACATAAAAGATGATGAAGGCGCGATTGTTGAAATCTTCGGCGGTCCGATGCTCGGGATGCTCGGGTTAGGGTTTATGTATACCAATACGGATTCTGTGACAATCGGTTTGGGAGTGACTCTTAATGAGCTTGTTAAAGCAAACTACAGACCGTTTGAACTCTTGGAACAGCTTAAGAATCATCCGAAAATCGCTCCGCTGATTGAAGGCGGAACATTAAAAGAATATTCTGCTCACATGATTCCCGAAGGCGGTTATAAAAAGATTCCGAAACTTGTTTCTGACGGGGTTATGGTTGTCGGAGATGCCGCGATGCTTGTTAATAACCTCCACTGGGAAGGTACTAACCTTGCGCTAATCAGCGGAAAACTTGCAGGAGAAACCGCAATTGAAGCACTTGATGATAAAGATTTTTCAAAAAAATCACTTTCACGTTATGAGAAAAAACTTAATCAATCTTTCGTGATGAAAGATATGAAAACATATAAAGACCTGTTTGATGTGATGCATGTTCGCAAAAAAGCTTTCTTAGACTATTATTTGAGAAAAGTTAATGCGTTTTTTGAAATGTTTACATCAGCTGACGGGGTTCCGAAACGCGAAAATTATTGGAAATTTATCAAAAGTATCTTTACCGACCGTGGTATAATCGAGTTGTTCAAAGATGTGTTTGCTATAATAAAACTTGTATGGAGTATTTTAGTATGAACATAGATAAAAATTTATATACCTTGAAATACTCACCTGACACAGAATCACATCTTGTTCCAGTAAAAGAAGACTGTAAGCTTTGTGTAAGCAGATGTTGTACATATATTTGTCCTGCGGGGGTTTATGAGTGGAATGAAGAAAAACAGGAACTTATAATAAATTACGAAAACTGTCTTGAATGCGGAGCCTGTCGTGTTGCCTGCGAAAAACAATCACTGAAATGGGAGTATCCGAAAGGTACAAAAGGGGTTACATTCAAGCAGGGGTAGGGGTAAAATAAACCCGGACTCTAAACCTGAGGCAGGGACTATAAACGAAAATATTGAAGAATAATTTATAATAAAAAGGAGAGAAAAAGATGAAAGAAGAGTATTCAAATCAATACAGACGCTGGTATGATAAAGACCCTGTCTTATCAGAAGCTGTTAAAACATTAGAAGAAACAGATGACCAAACACAAATTCGTGTTGCGCTTAATCTGATTAAAATTATTATTGAACACAATATTGAAGATGAAAAATTTGAAGCGGTTGATGATATTATTTCGGCTGTCGGTTCAGGGCTTGATGATAACAAACGCGGACGCTGGTACGATATTGATACAACTCTTCGTACCGCAATGAACATGCTTCAAAATTGTCCTGCTGATACTCAAAAGATTATCGCAAAAGAAATGGCTCAAATGGTTGTAAAACAAATTAAAAAAGAAGACGACGAAGACGAAGAATAAATAAAAGGTTAATTTTTAAAGCGGGTCGGGATTGAAAATCCCGACCCGCTTTGTTGTTTAATATCAAAACATTATTATGTATCAATATTTGTTGCGTAAACCGCGTTGGTTTCGATAAAATCTCTTCGCGGTTCAACTTTGTCACCCATAAGTACGTCAAATAATTGGTCGCAAAGCATTGCATCTTCTATATTTACCTTTAACAATGTTCTTGTTGAAGGGTCCATTGTTGTTTCCCAAAGTTGTTGTGGCATCATTTCGCCTAAACCTTTGAATCGCTGGATTTGCAAGCCTTTTTGACCTCTATCGTCAATCAGTTTTTGTAATTTTTCAAACGAATCAATTTCGTATTTTTCCGTATCGGTTTCTAACAGTAAGCCGTCAGATTCTTCAATTAAGAAGTCACGAATCAATGGGTAAGAATTTTTCAATTTCTTATACTCTGAACTTTTGATAATATTTTGGTTAAGGACAACATGTTCTTCTTCGTTCAAGTGTAAAATGAATGAATACTTAGCGTTTTCAGGGTTATATTTAACTTCAACCTTATAGTTTTCAGCCTCTGCAATGTTGTAATTTTTTGCGTGGTCAATCAGGTAATGGTTCAGATAATCACAGATTTCGTTCATTCTTGATTGATTGTCAAAGTCTTCAAGTTTAATATCAGAACGTACCAAACCTCTTAAAAATACCGCAGGGAACATATTTAGAATCGGGTTGTTGTATGAACGGTAAAATTCTGACATGTTTTTGATTAAACTTAACAAGTCATCACCTGTTTTAACATTTTTCTTAGCTTTATCAGATAAGCTTAAGTTTTTGATACCGCGTTCTTTAAGCATTTTATCCAATACGTGTTCATTGAACAGATATTCTGATGTTTTGCCCTGAGTAACTTTAAATAACGGCGGCTGCGCGATGTAAACAAATCCTTTTTCGATTAACGGTCTTGCGTAACGGAAGAAGAATGTTAACATCAACGTTCTGATGTGAGCACCGTCAACATCAGCATCTGTCATGATGATGATTTTGTGGTAACGAAGTTTATCAATTTCAACTTCTTCTTCGTTTCGGCTGATTTTTATACCGAACGCCTGAACCATTGATTGGATTTCGTTGTTGCCGTAAATTCTGTCAAGTCTTGCTTTTTCAACGTTAAGGATTTTACCTCTTAACGGTAAGATTGCCTGAAACATTCTGTTTCTGCCTTGTTTAGCAGAACCGCCCGCAGAATCACCCTCGACAAGGAAGATTTCGCATTTTTCAGGTTCACGGTTAGAGCAGTCTGCAAGTTTACCCGGCAGTGTTGAATTTTCAAGAACGGTTTTACGTCTTGTTAATTCTCTAGCTTTTCTTGCAGCTTCTCTTGCGCGCTGTGCTTGAAGCGTTTTTTCAATAATCATTTTGGCAATTTTCGGGTTAAATTCAAGCCATTCTTGCAGTTTATCTCTTACCGCATCTTGAACCGCCCCCATTGCTTCCTGAGAACCGAGTTTTTCTTTTGTCTGACCTTCAAATTCTGGGTTCGGAATTTTAACCGAAACGATTGCGGTTAAGCCTTCACGAACATCTTCACCTGAAAGGTTTTGCTCAGAATCTTTCAATATATTATTTTTACGTGCGTAATCATTAAGAACACGTGTGATTGAGTTTCTGAAACCTGTTAAGTGAGTTCCGCCTGAGTGAGTGTTGATGTTGTTTGCAAAAGACAGAACGCTTTCTGTGTAAGATTCTGTGTATTGCATCGCAACTTCTACTTGAAGATTTCCTACAACTTTGTCAATATAAATCGGTTTTTCATGAAGTACTGTTTTGTTTTTATTCAGAAATTCAACATAACTTCCGATACCGCCTTCATAGTGGAAAGTTTCAACTTCCTCTGAATCATGGCGTGAGAAGATAATTTTTAATCCTTTGTTTAAGAACGCCATTTCTCTTAAACGGTTTGCGATAACGTCGCAATCAATTTCAGTGGTTTCCGTAAAGATTTCAGGATCAGGCCACCAGGTTGTTTTTGTACCTGTTTTATCTGTTGCTTCGCCTTTTTCAACAGGAGCCATAGGTTCGCCTCTCATGTATTCCTGGCGCCATACAAAACCTTGACGTGAAACTTCTACAACATATTTTTCCGATAATGCGTTTACAACTGATGCGCCAACGCCGTGAAGACCGCCTGATACCTTGTATCCGCCGTCACCAAACTTACCGCCTGCGTGAAGTACCGTGTGAACGATTTCAAGTGCTGATTTTCCACTGTCAGGTTTGATATCAACAGGTATTCCGCGGCCGTTGTCTTCTACTGTAATACTGTTATCTTTGTGGATTGTTACGTGAATATCCGTACAAAATCCTGCTAATGATTCATCAATTGAGTTATCAACGATTTCGTATATACAGTGGTGTAATCCGCGTTGGGAAGTTGAACCGATATACATACCGGGTCTTATTCGTACCGCTTCCAAGCCCTCTAAAACCCTGATATTATCAGCACTGTATTCTGCTGATGTATGAGTTTCGATTGCTTCTGCAACGTTATTTTCTACTGCGCTTAATGCTTCTAAAGCTTTATCTTCTGACATGTCATACTCCCTAATCTACTGAAATATAGTTATAGTATAGCACAAAAGTACTTAGTTTGCCAAATTTATTTACTTTCGTTTACTTATTGCTATAATGGTTTTATGAGAGATTTGTTATGGATATTGCTGATATTTTTAATCCCAACATCTGTGTTTGCGGATGCGTTTGTGCCCGAGTTTAATAAAATGAAGACTTTAAGATGTGATTTTGAGGAAACCGTTTATAATCAGGATAATTCTGTTGTATCAAAAAGTAATCAGTTCAGGGTTTTTAAGCTTGATGATGAATATCAAAAACTTTATCTTCAAAAAGAGCCGATTGATAGAGTTTTATACTACGGTGTCAACGGGGTGGAGTTTAATCTTCAATCAATGACTGATGATGTGATTATTATGTCGCATACGGTTATTGACAGAAATTCAATGCAGTATCGTTCAACATCTGAAATTACTTATGATAACCTTATGTTCGGAACAAGAAAATCCGAGGCTGTTGGAGTTTGTAAATTTATTGATTAATAATTTTTAAAATTTCTAAAATTGTGGCAATTTTTTTTTGCAAAAATTTTTTATTATTATATAGGGGACAAATAATGCAAAAGTTATCTGCTGCAAATTACGATTGTGGTATTTTATCTGAAAATAATACTGTTTTAAGTTCGGCTTTTGATGGCGGGCAAAATTTGGTTTCAAGTATCGGAACATTTAGAACAAATCCTTTCGGTGTTTTGATTATGGATTGTGATTTGCCTGATAGAAAAGCTATGGATATTGCAGTAAAGCTTGCTTTAGCTATTGATAAAAATTCCCCTGAAGAAATAAGATTCCTCAAAGCACAATACGGCTCGACTAAAGAGTTTGCATCCGCAAAAGAGTATTTAGACAAGAAATCTAAACAGGTTTGGGATGTTTTTAGTAGCCGTGATACGAAAATGAGAGTTCCGCGTGAGGCGATGAAAGCGCTCGGGGTTACAAATCTTCCGAGTTTAGACTTTATGCTTGGTGACAGTGTAAGACTTTTTGAATCAGACGGCAGTTCTACTACCGTTGATATTATTCGTTCGGTTTTGACTAATAAAAACTTGAATTATACATTTGATGATGTTTATGATTATTTATTATTTGCACATAAAAAATACTGTTGTTTTTATAACCTCAAAACCGTAACGTATTTAATTGAGTGGCTTGACTGTGATGTAGAAAAATTAAACGCGCTCGGGGTTGATAATAAAACTATTACAAAAGCGCTTGAATCATTTTCATTTATTGCAAAGCTTAAATATTTATTTAAAGGCGGTTTGAAATTATCTGTGTTTCCGCTTTAATAAGTATATGAAGATAGATAAGTTTAAAGTTGAAGAATGGTTTAACAAGTACGAAAAAGACGCGGTTTATGACCTTGCGGATACTTGTGTGGAGTCTTTGTCTATAGATGAATTGCTTGAAATTACCGGGTGCCGTGAAGAATATTTATCAGAACTTTTTTCAAAGAAACTTAATTACGGCGCAATCCATGGCAGCGACAGGCTAAAATGTGCTATTTGTACGATGTATGAAGCTCAAAAGCCTGAAAACATTACAATAACTCACGGTGCAATCGGGGCAAATCAACTTGTTATTATGAGTTTGGTTGAGAGGGGAGATAAGGTTGTTTCTGTTGTTCCGACTTATCAGCAGCACTATTCTATCCCAAAATCTTTCGGAGCAGATGTTAAGATGTTTTTCTTGAAAGAAGAAGACAATTGGCTTCCTGATTTGGAAAATTTAAGAAAAGTTGTCGGGAATGACACGAAACTTATCTGTATAAACAATCCCAATAACCCGACAGGAGCTGTAATTCCTGATGAGATGATGAGGGAAATCGTTGAGATTGCAAGACTTTCGGGCGCTTATATTCTTTGTGATGAAGTCTATCGCGGGTTGAATCACGAAGGTAATCCTTTTTCTGTATCGGTTGTAGATATTTATGAAAAAGGGATTTCGACAGGCAGTATGTCAAAAGTATTTTCGCTTGCGGGGCTTCGTTTGGGCTGGATTGCTGCGGGACGCGAAATTATTGATGAAATCAATCACCAAAGAGAATATAATACAATCAGTGTCGGGATTTTGGATGATTTTTTTGCATCAATTGCGATTGAAAACAAAGACAAAATTATTAAAAGAAACCTTGAAAAAATTAAGACAGGAAAAGAAATTATTACATCTTGGGCAAATTCTGACCCGAATGTCAGCCTTGTAACCCCAAATGGCGGAACAACAGCGTTTGTAAAATATAATCTTCCGATATCATCAACTGATTTATGCGCGAAATTGCAAGAAGAAACAGGTGTTATGATTTTACCCGGGGAAACTCTTGAAGTCGACGGGTATTTAAGAATCGGTTATGCGAACAACTTTGAAAAATTAAAAAAAGCACTTAAAATCTTTTCTGATTGGTTATCAAACAAATAAATCACAAACCTTAACCTCAAACGCGTCAGCAATCCTGATAATTGTTTCAAGGTTCGGGTTTGCGTGTTCGTTTTCTATTTCGCTAATCTGGTTTTGCCCGATTCCCGCAAGTTCAGCAACAGCCTCTTGTGAAAACCTCTTTTTGGTTCTCAACATTCTAACGTTATCTGCGAGTATTCTTTTTGTGTCATTGTTATTCATTAAAATTTATTTTATATTACTTGCAAATAATTTTTTATTAAATAAGATTAATAATCTATTATATAAAACGAGTAAAATATATTATAAATTTAATGAAGGAGGCTGTATGAGTAAAGGTTTTACATTGGCTGAGGTTTTAATCACCCTCGGGATTATCGGGGTTGTGGCTGCGATTACTATCCCGAGTCTGATGAGCAGTTATCGAAAAAAGTCTTACTATACACAATTTATGAAGGCAAGAAGTGTTATTGAAAATGCTTTGAGAATGTATGCTAATGATTATGACTGTGATGTGCACGACGGCAGTTGTTATTTTCGCAATGAAGAAGAAATAAGAAATTTTGGAAAATACTTTAAAGGGGTACAATATGTTACATTAGATAATTATAAAAACCTTTGTGCAGGGTATGATAAAATCCCGATTACTTGGAGTGATAAGAAATCATCAGATGAAGACTCAGAGGGCGCAAGTTTTTGTGATAACAGTTACGCTGCTCCCGAATCAGATACCACAGGATTTTTAACAATAGACGGAATGTTGTTATTGTTAACCCAAGATGCAGGATATGCAAATGGTAGCACAGTGGATGTAAACGGACCTGATTCAGGACCAAATGTTTTTGGCAGAGACATGTTTTATTTTTATATTAGTTCTGATATTGAAGTTTATTGTAATAATATGTGGGGAATTTCCAAGGCTTGTAAACAACAAAAACAAAATGGCGGGGGAGCATATTGTTATGAAACTCCTTATGGTGCAGATGATTGTGGAGCTCGTTTGATTGAAGAAGGAAAGATGAATTATTGAAGATAATCATCAAACTTTTTGATATTAACAGTAAAACCGCAGCCTTTATGAAGTTTACCGGGGTAAGAAATTCTTTTTGCGGGGTAGTTTTTGCACATTCTAAGGCGGTGTTTGTAATCAGAACATAATCCGTCTTCTGTTACCAGTTTGCAGGCAAAAATAAGGTTGCCTTGCTCATCTTTCCCTTTTATATAAAATCTTTTATATTTCGGATACAGAAACTGCATAATTTTAAACTCTTTTTCTGTGTATGTATCCATGCTGTACATATAGTTACAGCATTTGCCGCATTTTTTGCATTCTCCCGTAATTTCATAACTCATTTTCTCGGGAACAAAGTATGATAAAAGTTCGTAAATTATTGATTTTATAACGTTGAACATAATAAAAATCTATTACAAAAATACATAAATTCAAATAAAACAAACTTTTGTGTATAATGATAACTATGAAGAGTGGTGGTAACAGTAATATAAGACTTTATGCTTGGACAGAATTTGTAATTTGGCTTATTATTGTCGCTGCTGTTGTTTTGGGGTTGCGTTTTCATCATTACAAGGCTCAAAAACAGTTTAAAAACTACCAAATCTTTATGGAAGATGTTGACGGTTTAATCGTCGGTTCTCCTGTCAGATTCTTGGGGGTTCAAATCGGACATGTTAAAAAGATTCAGGTAATTTCATCGGAAGTCTATATAAAATTTGTTATCACTCAAAAAGATTTAATTCTTCCTGTTGGTTCTATTGCAACGGTTGAAGCCTCAGGGCTTGGCGGGTCAAAATCTTTGGAGATTTATCCGCCAAATGATGAAACTCCGACTGATAAAATTATTGCCTCAAAAGACCCGACAAGATTAAGTAAGGTTATGGGCTTGTTTGATAATATATTTAAAGAACTTGATTCAATAATTACTACTTTAACTCATGCGTCTGCTCAGTTTGAGTTTACATCAGAAGGCAATGTTCCTAAGAATGTTGTTATGCCTGTTGAAGCGCATAAAGGTTTGGATGATGTAAATAAGAGATTAGATACCGTAATTGATGCTAAAAGTAAGTTTATGAAAAATTTTAGGAGTGAATAATATATGAATATGGAAAAAGTCAGAGTAATAAATAATCCTGTGGTTTTATTAAATCTTTGTACAATGCGCGATAAAAACACCGATAGTCAGGGGGTTAGGATTGCGACAAGAAAAATTACAAGATGTTTGTTGTATGAGGCATCAAAGAATTTACCGCTTGTTGAGCGTGAAGTTACAACCCCTTTAACTTCCTTTATGGCAAAGACTGTTAATCCAGATATTAATCTTATTATCTCACCTATATTAAGGGCGGGTTTGATTTTCACTGATGAAGCAATAGATATTCTGCCGCAGGCAACAATTCGTCATATCGGGATGTACAGGGATGAAAAAACTCTAAAACCTGTTTGGTATTACAATAAGGTTCCTATGAATGCGGAAAATCCCGAAAATTTCTATATTTATATAACAGACCCGATGCTTGCAACAGGTAATTCGCTGTTAGCTGCAATTGATTTATACACCCAAAAAGGTATTCCTGTTGAAAATATCAAATGTATTTGTATTATCGCGGCACCTGAAGGGATTGAAAATATTCAAAAACACTATCCTGATATTGAAATTATAACAGCCGCAGTTGACAGTCATCTTAATGAAAAAGGTTACATTGTACCTGGCATGGGTGATGCTGGTGATAGAATTTTTAATACCTAATATTAAGAAATATAATATTTTGTTACTTAAAATTAAAGATTTTTCCTCCTTTTGCCGACATGTTAATTACGTGTAGAAAGATGGAGCAAAACTATGACCCAAAAAATTAGTAAAGTTGGTTCAAGTACAAATAATAAAAACGTTCAGCAAAAACGACCGACACAAATCACTGTTAAAAAAGGTGACAGTGTTTCATCATTAGCTCAAAAATTCAAAATGAGTAAAGATGAATTTATACAATGGACGGGTTTAACGAGTACTAATATTAAAATCGGTCAAAAAATCACTCTGCCTTCTATAGAAATTCCTCAAGGTAAAGGGCTTATGGCACTTGCAAAAGAATATAGAATGACTTTTGATGAGTTTTGCAAGCTTAACGGAGTTTCAAAAACTTATCAACCTTCAAAAGGTGAGGTTTTTTATGTTAAAAACAAAAAATCTCAAACCATTGCACCAACAAGTCCGACCAGAGCCGTAGAACCGAAAAAAACTTCAAAACCGACTTCAGCATCCAAACCTCCTAAGCCGACAACTCCTCCTGCACCTCAATCTCCAGCTCAGCAAAATCAAGCTAAATGGGGTTCTCCGTTTACGCCGAAAGAAATTGTAAGCAGATTGGAAAAACAACTTGATAAATTACAGTGGAATAGTGTTAGTAAACAATCTTTTCAAGATATGTTAAAGCAAATCAACTCTAAAAATGTTCGGGAAGTTTTGCAGGAATACGGTAAAGTTAGTGATAATACCTTAATTTATGAGATTACTCATGAAATTACGGCGTCAGAAGATAAAAGAAAAGATGCGGTAATGCATATTTATGATGCTTTAGCTCAAGCAAACGGCACACCTGCCGAAACTCGAACAAAATTTAAAGAGATGTTAGATAAAGAATTTGATTCCTGGGGTATGGTTGATACAACAGAAATGGATAAAATCATTGATGAAATGATAAAAACGCCGTCTACTGCCCAATCTTCACAAACTTCAGGATCTTCTTCGGCAAAAATTACAAAAGATAAAACAAAAGTTCACCTTCCAAACGGTAAGAATTTTACAGCAGCGGAACTTCATAAAGGAGCGTTAGCTGCTGCAAGAAAAGAGGCTGAAAACAAATTTAAAGTATACTGTAAAGATAACGGTATAAAATATGACCCTAAACTTTTAGATTTGGCTCCAATGGACAGAATTCCCGCACCTATCATAAAAGGTTCATCAATAACTTCTTATAATTCGGGTTTATTGAAGCCGACAGGAAAACCTAACGGTAAAGTTGTTATCCTGAATCCGGGTCATGGTGGTTACAGCTCTAAAAACGGATATTTTGATGTAGGAGCTTATAGCTTCATTAAAAAAGGTAGCGGTAAGTACGCACCGCTTCTTGAGTATGAAAAAATGAAAAGTTATGCCGAAAAAACGGCTGACGCTTTAAGAACACAAGGTTATGCTGTTGTTATTGCAAATTCACATGTTCATACAATGAGTTCTGATAATTTGATAACGAACTTAATAACATCTTTAAATAGCGGTAAAATGGGTACAAAATATTCAAATAAAGATATTTCATTTATTTCGCTTCATGCGGATTCAGAACCTGGTAAATCCGGCACGGGGGTTTGTTTTGGTCCGAAAAGTTCTGAGGATGTGAAGTTTAAAGACAAGCTTTTGTCTAATTTAAACCATGATGACTGGATTAGTGCAAAAGGTTCAGAACGTCCTAATTTGCATGTTATTAAAAAAACAAGTCAAATCCCGTCAGTTTTGGTTGAAGTTGAGTATGTTAACGGTTCAAAATGCAAGAATCTTGATTCAAGCGGATTTCAGGCCCGTTTTGTAAATAAGCTCATTGCAGGTTTAAACGAATATTACGGAATTAAATAACTATGGATTTTTTAGCAAGAGTAAAGAATTATTTTTCATATATAACTGCGCCAAATACGATTCAAGGCGGAGTATCACAGGTTTCACCAAAATCTTCGGTATTTAAGCCTTCTCAAAAAACTAAACCAAAAGCAAATGAAATCTCTTATTCAAGAGATATTTCAGATTCTCAAATTGCTTCAAACAGTGCCCGTTCAAAATATATTACGGTAACAAAAAATCCTGATTATAAGCTTAAAAACGGTGATAATATTTCAAAGATTGCCAAAAGGTTTGGTGTAGAAGAACGAGCATTAATGGCATTAAACGGGTTAACAAAACAAACAGCATCAAAACTTAAAACAGGGCAGGTTTTGAAAATTCCGCCGACAAAAAAGATTAAAAATGTAAAAAATCTCAATGATATAGCGTTATCAATGGGTTTAAGTCTTGATTTTATAAAGCGATTAAAACGGGTTGAAGACGGTAATATCGGTGATAATAAATTCCATAATACCCCTTATCGAGATAAGGGCGGGGTTTTGACAATCGGTATCGGTCACATGGTAAAAGCGGGTGAGCCGCAGAAACTTTCTGACCCGCAGGTGTGTGAGCTTTGTGCTAAAGACTTGTTAAAAATGGAAGATAATCTGGTTTCGCTTTTAGGTCAAAAAAATTACGATAAACTTCCTCAAAGTATGAAAGAAGCTTTACTTGATATGGTATTTAATAAGGGCACGGCGATTATTGAAAATACCGAAGGACTTTTATATTGTCTAAAGGCAGGCAAATATGAAGCTGCGATTAATAAATTTACATATATCAAAAATTACAAAGGCAAGGAGATGAGCGGACTTGCAAAACGCAGGTTATTTGATATTTCTGTGGCTGTAAAAATGTATAACGGTAAAATTCCGCAAACAAATATTAATACGGCTCAAAATCTTTATAATAAAGGTGTTGCGCTTCTGAGAATCGAGTGTAAACAAGAAGGGCTTAATTTTGGAGCTCAATTGGAAGGTTTTAATAAGGATGTTAAAAGATATTTGGGTAACAGGATAAAACTTGCGACAAAATAAAGGCAATAGATTGCATAACCGAAATTTAATGGTATAATGTAATCAAAAGGGTTAAGCCGGATTTATGATGAGTCAATCGAAAAAGTTATCCATAGCGTTTTATTGGCACATGCACCAGCCTATTTATCAGTTGAGTGCCAATGGTGATTATTTAATGCCTTGGGTTAGACTTCATGCCGTTAAAGATTATCTTGATATGGCACTTTGGGCGAAAAAATTTGATAAGTTGAAACTTAACTTTAATTTTGCTCCTGTTTTACTTGATTGTATTTTAGAGTATGCTAATCACGATGCCCATGATATCCATTCAAGGCTTACGATTACACCTGAAGATAAGCTTACAAAAGAAGATAAAATCTTTATCTTAAATAATTTCTTTGATACGAATTATCAAACAATGATTCTGCCAAATGAAGAATATCACAGGCTTTATCAAATTGTTCAGGTTCATGGAACTTCTGATATTGATATATTTACGAATCAAGAATACTCGGATTTGATGGCATTATTCAATCTTACATGGATTGACCCGTCGTTTAAAACTTCTAATGCTGTGTTGAAAAAACTTGTTAAAAAAGGTAAAAATTATACACTTGAAGATAGAATTACTATTATTGAAACCCAACGTGAAATTATCAAAAAGATTGTACCAACCTTAAGAAAATTGTCAGAAAAAAATAAAATCGAGTTGACAACAAGTCCTTATTATCATCCGATTTTACCAATATTGCTTGATTATAAGACTATCAGGAAAAATGCAACGCCTGATGATGAGTTATTTAATTTAAAGACAGAGCTTGATGCAAAAGTTCAAACTCTTATGGCTTTAGACAGAATGGAAGAACTTTTTGGTAAGCGTCCTCGCGGGGTTTGGCCGTCAGAGCAGTGTGTGAGCGCTAAAACTCTTGAAATGCTCAGCAGTTTAGGTGTTGAATGGGCTGTTTCCGATGAAGGTATTTTAGCAAGTTCTATCGGATTTGAGTTTGAACATGATTTTAAGGGTTACTTAAACGAGCCTTATCACTTGTTAAAAACTTACAAATATAAAACTCAAACATCTGATATGAAGATGATTTTCAGAGATTCAACTATTCCGAATCTTATCGGGTTTGAATATCAAAACCATAATCCTATTTCTACGGCTAACGATTTGTACGATAGAATCAAGGTTATGCAAAGTAAGATTTTATCATCTCCCGATAAAGAACATTTGCTGACTATTGCCTTAGACGGTGAAAACTGTTGGGAAAACTATCTTGAAGATGGCGCGTCTTTCTTAAAAACTCTTTATACGCTTATCACAGAAGACGAAACTTTAGAAACAGTCTTAATCAGCGATTATATGGGCAGGGCAAAAGAACACAAGGATTTACCTAAAATCGCTTCAGGTTCATGGATAAATCGAAACTTTAAACTATGGATTGATGAACCGGTTAAGGATTTGGCGTGGTCTTATTTGAAGCGTGTAAGACAAGATTTTTCAAAGTTTGTTAAGCGAGAACCTCTAAATCCGAATATTGGACTTGCGTTAAGAGAGTTGTTTATATGTGAAGGCAGTGATTGGTTTTGGTGGTATGGTGAACCTAATGATTCGGGTCGTGATAATATTTTTGACTTCTTATTCAGAACGCACTTGAAAAATATTTACAGATATCTTGATTTGGATACTCCAATGTATTTGGATGAACCGATTTCGACTGTTTCAACCGCAAAACCGTCAAAATACCCGAAATCACTTATAACACCTGCTATTGACGGTAAAATTGTAACAGAAGAAGATGATGAGTGGAATAACGCAGGATTTATTGAAACAACAGATGGGCCCGTATTAAGAGAATCTAAGCTGTTTGATAAAATCAGGTTTGGTAATGATGATGAAAACTTTTATTTAAAATTCAATATGAATAAATATATTAAAGAAAATCCTGATTTAACCAAACGCACATACCAAATGTATATTTATTTGAGGAAAGCAAGTCATAAACAGGCGCTTGCTCCTGTAAGGTTAATCAATAAGACAAAAGACATTGCACCTATTTCTATGGAGAAATTCCACAATGAAATCCAGATAGCAATCAGAAACGACAAACTTCAATTGTTGCGGATTACAAAGGCAATCCCTGGGGATATGTGGATTTTGGAATCGCCAAAGAATATTGAAACAGCTTATGATGAAACACTTGACTTGAAGATTCCGTTTGATTTGCTTGAAATAAAAAGCGGTGAAGTTTTGGAATTTGTTTTTGTCAACGCAAATTACGGAATAAAGGATTTTTATATTCCAAATGAAATGGTGTTATCCGTAAAACGACCGTTACCTGTATTAAAATAAAAGGAGATAAAAGTATGAAAAAGCAAACTATGACTAGAAATTCTGGGGGGTAACCTTTACTGCTCCTTAGGTTTTACATTAGCTGAGGTATTAATTACCCTCGGAATTATCGGGGTTGTTGCGGCAATGACTATCCCGAATTTGATGACAAAATTAAGATACCAAAGAGAGGCTGCGCTTTTAAAAGAAAATTATTCCATTTTGCAACAAATGATGCTTAGAGCTAATGACGAAGGTGCAATGAGCGCGTTGCCTTATGAAAATAATATGCAGTAGTTAAAAGAGTGGTTGTACACTAAATCCGGGAGAGGTATTAAAAGACAGTTACCGCGGTACAAATATGGCATCTTGCGCGGGTTTTATTGACGTAAACGGAGCTGATTTACCGAATAAAGAAGTTAGCTGCACTTCAGGAGTAAACTCTTTAGCTAAAAACAATTGTGTAGTAAAAAATAACGCAAAAAATATGACAGATATTTATCCGATAAGATTCCATGACGGAGTTGTAGAACTCGCAACCGCTGCTGCTCGTTATGTGTTAAGAACTACAAAATAAAACTGGCAAAAAAAAACTTTTTGTTATAAAATATGTTGAACACAAGGGATAAATATATGAAATACTCCAACTATTCAACAGTAATAATCGGCGGCGGAATTGCAGGGTTATATGCGGCATTAAAAATTTCAGAGAAAAACAATAAGGTTTTACTTATCACAAAATCCGAACTGGGTGAAAGTAACTCACGTTACGCACAAGGCGGAATGGTTGCGGTATTAAAAAATAATAAAGCGGATTCTGTTGAATCTCACGTAAGCGATACAATCAAAGCAGGCGCAGGCTTAAGCGAACTTAGTACGGTTAAATTTATCAGCGAAAACTCAGATAATGTTGTAAAAGATTTACTGAAATTCGGGGTAGAATTTGACAGGGATGAAGACGGAAATTTCAAGTTAACAAAAGAAGCAGCACACTCGGTTCGCAGAATACTTCACGCTGACGGAGATGCTACAGGGCGGGAAATGGAACTTGCGCTGTGCAAGGCTGTCAGAGAAAATAAAAATATAACTGTATTTGAAAACACAACAGCAGTAGATTTACTTGTCGAAGATAATACCTGCGGCGGGGTTATAATACTTAAAGAGGATTCTTACGAAACAATTTATTCAAATACGGTAATTGTTGCATCAGGCGGTATCGGACAGCTTTACAAATATACAACCAACCCGTCAGGCGCTACAGGCGACGGGGTTTCGTTATGTTACAGAGCTGGCGCGGATTTGCAGGACTTGGAATTTGTACAGTTTCACCCTACGGCACTGGCATTTGATGATGAAGAAAACAGGTTTTTAATAAGCGAAGCGGTTAGAGGAGAAGGCGCTAAACTTTGTGACGAATCAGGGTATGAATTTATGGGCGAATACCACGAAAAACGAGAACTTGCACCTCGTGATATCGTTGCCCGCGCAAACTTTTCACAAATGAAGAAAAACGATACCTCTCACGTTTACCTTAACGCAACAGGACTCGGGAAAGAAAAACTTTTAACACGATTCCCGAATATTGCAAAAAAATGTTCAGAGCACGGAATCGATATCACAAAAGATTTTATACCTGTCGCGCCTGCGGCGCATTACTTTATGGGCGGTGTTAAAACTAATCTGAAAGGTGAAACCTCAGTTAAAAACCTTTACGCAATCGGTGAAGTGTCTTCAACGGGATTGCATGGAGCAAACCGGCTTGCAAGCAATTCGCTTTTAGAATGCGTGGTTTGTGCGTACTCGGTGAGTGAAAATCTGCCAAATATAAACACCGAAAAAAAAGATTTCCCGCAAATTAAGTATTACGAAAACCCGACAACTCAAACTTCCGTTAATGTTAAATCACTAAAAACCGACCTGCAAAACTTAATGTGGTCAGGGGCGGGAATTTATAGAACCGAACAATCACTTAACACAGCAATTGAAGGCTTGAATAAAATAACAAAAGAATTTGACCACGCAGATTTTTGCAACTCAAAAGAAGAATATGAATTAAGAAACATGCTAACTGTTTCAAAATTAATCGTAAATTCGGCACTAAGACGCAAAGAATCACGCGGAGCACATTATCGTTTGGATTACCCGAACACAAACGAAAAGTGCGAACACAGTTTGATATCAAAAAATAAAGGAGAATACAGTTTTGTTAAGTAGTTTTTATGTAGAAGACCACGTTAAATCAGCATTAATGGAAGATATAGGTTTTGGTGATGTGACCACGGAAAGTATCCTTGGAGAAACCGAGATTTTTGAAGCACGTTTGGTTTCACGAGTTGAAGGAATTATCTGCGGACTTGAAGTATTTAAAACAGTTTTTAAGGTTTTATCAGATAAAGTTAATGTTGAACTTTTGTTTAAAGACGGTGACGAGATAAAAAAAGGTGATGTTTTAGCAAAAATTAAAGGTCCCGGAAAATATTTATTGTTAGGAGAAAGAGTTGCACTGAATTACGTCCAAAGAATGAGCGGAATTGCAACAGAAACAAACAAATATCAAAAAGCAATCGGAGAATTAAAAGCAAAAATCGTTGATACAAGAAAAACAACACCAAACTTTAGAGCATTTGAAAAATATTCCGTTAAAGTCGGAGGAGGCGCTCTGCACAGGTTTAACCTTTCAGATTGCGCGATGATTAAAGATAACCACATTCAAGTTGCAGGTTCTGTTACAAACGCAGTAAACAAGGTCAAAGAAAACCTTTCTCACGCACATAAAATCGAACTTGAATGCGATACAATCGGGCAAATTAAAGAAGCACTCCCGCTTGGCGTAGATATCATAATGCTTGATAATATGAGCATAGACCAAATGAAAGAAGCGGTTGAACTTATAAACGGTAAAGCAATCGTTGAAGCAAGCGGAAACGTTAACCTTGAAACAGTACGTCAAATCGCAGAATGCGGAGTTGACATAATCTCTTCAAGCGCAATAGTTGCCAAAGCTCCGACTCTTGATATCGCACTTGATATGTAGAAAATTCTCATACTCCGAATATGGGAAAAATTATTTTTTATCAACAATGACAGGCAGTTTATAACCCTGCTGAACAACTTTTTGCATGCAATAAGTTCCGCAAAATAGATTGCTCGGGCATTTTGAGCTGCAATTAGCATCAATTTGAGCTTTTGTTGCATCATAACCACCGGGAAGAATTTTGTCTTCATGAAATACAACCGCAAAAATATCATGCCCGAATTTGTTAGGTTTCCTATCACCGTTTACATCCATTAGAAAACCTATCATTGTTGAACCGTTATATTTTACTCCAAATCGAAAATCTCTAAAATCATCCATACAAACAGAAGTTCCGTTTATCAAAACAAACGACACATCACCGCTTCCGCATCTTTCATTTGATACATAAACATGTCCGATAGAGTTTTTAGCATTTTGGCTCCAACAGCCTTTAGTGCCGTAACAAACTTTTGAAACCTTCACATAAGGCAAAAGATAAGTATTAAACCAAAACCTCCCATATCAGGTGAAAACGCAATAATTGTGCCGTCATTAAGAACGTATGCGTGAACTTGGGATAAATACCTTAATGATTGAATGGTTGTTGTTGTAAAATCAGAAGTTATTTTGTAATTTTCTAACTTTCCACCGCGGTTTAATTTTATATCACTTGCACTGTGAAAGTATGTTGCTCCCTTAAGTGTACCGTTAAGTATTGAACAAACAGACATAATGTTTTCGGGGTGTTCAGTCCCGCCGTTTACGCTGCATTTTGCGTTAATTCCCGAATAATCAAAACCGTACTGAGCATCTGACATTCTTGCTGCTTGTGATAGTATGGAAATAGTTTTTTTGAACTTATTTCTATACTTTTAGCTGTTTGTGTTTGCAATCAGTGTTGGAATGGTTATAGCCGCTACAACTCCGATTATACCGAGGGTGATTAAAACTTCAGCCAATGTGAAACCTTTATTCATCTTATCCTCCATATATTCAAAAGGGCTTACGCTAAAATTTGTTGCAAGCAAATTAGAACAAGAGTTAAACAAACCCTACACCCTTGCGAATTTGTCAAATAAGCTTCGTAATGAAACAATTACTTATAGAGAAATGAAAATAATAGCTAAAATTATCGGCTGCACATTAGAATTAAAATAATAAATAAAATTCTTACTCAAATTTTAAACCAAAAGCAACCGCGTAAAATAATACTCCGCTTAAATAACCGAAAATCAGTTATGGCGAAAATATGTCGACCATATAATTAAGAAAAAATAACCCGTAAGGAGTAAAAATATGTTAAATTCTTCAATAAAACTTCTGCTTGTGGAAGATCATAAACTTATGCGTGTCGGATTAAAATCGTTATTTGATGAACTTGAAGGTTTAGAGGTTGCTTCAGAAGCCCAAAGCGGTAAAGATGCGATAGAAAAATTCAAGACAACCCATCCTGATGTAATTCTTATGGATATCGGATTACCTGATATTTCAGGAATTGAGGCGACAAAAAAGATTCTTGAACTTAATACCAATGCGAAAATTATTATCTTAACTTCGCATATTTCGGAACAAGAGGTATTAGATTCATTGCAGTCAGGTGCTTGCGCCTATGTTATGAAAGATATTAATACAGATATCTTAAGAATGATTATACAGACGATAAAAGAAGGTGCCATGTGGATTGATCCGCTTGCGGTGCCGATTCTGCGTGATAAAAATTGCGGAATAGTTCCTCAGCGCCAGATGTCTAGGGCAATGTTTCGTGAACAGCATGCAAATCTGACACAAAGAGAATACGAGGTTCTAAAGCTTGTTGTTGACGGTAAATCCAACAACGAAATCGCGGAAGCTTTAACAATATCTTCACATACCGCAAAGGCTCATGTTTGTAACATTATACAAAAACTTGTGGTTGACGATAGAACCCAGGCTGCTGTGAAAGCTTTAAAAGAAGGTTTGGTATAATTTTATCTGCGCCTTATAAGACTTTAAATAACAAAAATAATGCCTATACTGACTATTTTGATAACGGACAATTTGTTTTGATGGATGGAACGAACATTTTGATGGAAAATTATGGTGGCAGATTATATGTTTCAGTTTATTTAAATGGCTACAAAACTAAACCTAACAGGTGGGGGTATGACTTATTTACTTTTGAATTTATTGACGGAGAGTTAAGAACAATGGGTAGTCACGGAACAACTCATTTTGCTAATTTAGAAAAATATTGTAGTTTAACTGATACAAGTATGGGTTGTGAAAAATGTTAAATAAAAAAGGGCGGGGCATTTGCCCCGCCCTTTTTTTTGTTTCTAGCCTTCTTCTGATTCTTCAGAAACCTCGGTTTCTTCTTCAATATCACTTTCGTCAACTGCCTGTTGATTCATTTCTTCTTCAATTTCTGCTTGTAATTCGTCTTCATCAACAACATCTTCAACGGAAGATTCAATTTCTTCTTCGTATTCGTAGTTGTTAACGTTTTGAGTTTCAGCTTGTTCCATTTGTGAAACTGATTTAATATCAATTTTCCAGCCTGTTAGTTTGTGAGCAAGTCTTACGTTTTGACCTTCACGTCCGATAGCAAGGCTTAACTGATCATCAGGAACAACAACCATTGCTTCGTGTGCAAATTCATCATCTGCCATAATATCAACTGATACAACCCTTGCAGGTGATAATGCGTTAACAATGTATTCAACAGGGTCTTCGGAGTATCTTACGATATCGATTTTTTCGTTTTTAAGTTCTGAAACGATTGTCTGGATTCTGCTTCCACGAGGTCCGATACAAGCTCCTACAGAATCTACTTCAGGGTCGTTTGACCATACAGCAATTTTTGTTCTGTAGCCAGCTTCACGTGAAATTGATTTGATTTCAACGATGTTATCTTCAATTTCTGGAACTTCAAGTTCAAAAAGTTCTCTTACGATTTCAGCGTGGCCGTGAGAAACAATTACTTGCGGAAGTCTTGTTGTTTCTTTAACGTTTAGAACAAATACTCTGATTCTGTTACCTGGTTTATAATATTCACCCGGAATTTGTTCTTTTCTTGGCATAATCGCGTCGGTTTTGCCAATATTAACAATAACGTTGCGTCTGTCGTCAACTTTTTGGATAATACCTGTGATAAGTGTTCCTTTTTTGTCAAGGAATTCGTTTAGAACAAGATTTCTTTCAGCCTCACGGATTCTTTGGGTAAGAACCTGGTTTGCTGCTTGAGCAGCGATTCTGCCGAATTGTTCAGGAGTTACTTCTAATTTAACTTCGTCACCCAGTTCAACATCTTCATCAATTTCTTTTGCTTCTGCTAAAGAAATTTCGTTATCTTCGTCTTCAACCGATTCAACAACGGTTTTACCTTTGAAGATACCGATTTCGCCTGATTGTTCGTCCAAAAATGCTTCAACATTTTCGATTTCTTTTATTCTTAAGTGTTTTTTATAAGCCGCTACCATAGCATCACATAAAGAAGATACAACAACTTCTTTAGAAATGCCTTTTTCTCTTTCCAGTTCTTCGAAAACTTCGTTTAAGTTTCCTGCTCCGATTTTAATCATTTTTTGTCCTTTCTTATGTTATTAATCTATATATAATTTTGCTGATTGAATATTAGATTTCGGGATTTGGATTTCGGACCCGTCATCAAATCTGAAGAACGTTAATCCTTCGTTGTAATCATAATCAATGATTTCACCTTTGAAGATTTTTTCGGTTTCGCCTAAAAGCGGTTCTTTTAGTTTAATACTGATTCTTCTGCCTTTGAAGATGATAAATTCTTTTTCTGACTTAAATTTACGTTCTAACCCCGGGGAAGATACCTCAAGGTAATACTTAACAGGAATAAGTTCATCTAAGAAGTCTTCCAGGCTTCTTGTAACTTTTTCGCAATCATCAAGAGTAACGTTGTGGTCTTTTGAGTATAAGAAGATTCTCAAAAACCAGCGGTGATTTTCTTTTGAAAAATCTATTTCAATGGGGATTAAGTTAAATCGCATGGCAGTGTTTTCGATTAATGGAGTAATCGCGTTTAACACTTCTAATCTATTAATATCTTGTTTCATTTGTGTAACCCTTTCCCTGATTAGTGAAAAAAAGAACGGGGTAACCGTTCTTTTTTCTGTGCAATACTGATTGCTCTTTTATTGTAATACATTAACCTCTAAATGTAAAGTCTTTGTAAAGGTTTAGTTAAGATTCTTATTGTGCACCAAATTGAGTTTTTATATCATCAGGTAGTTCATCTGCAGAGATTAACTGACCGTTTTGTGAATAATATGTTTGACCTTCAAAATCAACTTTACTGTAGCTGTTTCCGTCAGCCCCTTTTGTTTGTGTTTGTTTACTCAGCTTGGTAAGGACGACGTTATCATGTAATTCTGCTTTTTCACCTAAGCGTTTTTCATTTTTGCTGTTTGTTCTGTCCATTTTGTGAGAAAGCCATTTTTCTTTTAGATTCATACCGTCAGAAGTATCAATTTGTCCTTCTCGTTTTTCGTTTTTAGCTACATCGTTGTTTATATCTTCAGATAAATCATTATATTTTTCGGTTTCTTCTTTCTCAAGTTTGGTGAGTCGTTCTTTTTGCTTAGTAATTGCTTCGCCCAGTTCTTTAACATCTTGTTTATGTTCTTTTAATTTTTCAATATCACCTTCGGCTGATTCAAGTTTTTGTTTTGCTTCTTCAAGTTTTTTATCAGCTTCTTGCTTAGCTTCTTTAGCTTTTGTTTGTTTTTCTTTTGCTTTATCCAGTTCTTCTTGAGCTTTGTTCAAATCATCTTCAGCTTTTTGAAGTTCGCCTTTGGAATCATCAACTTTAGCTTTTGCTTCATTTTTAGCTGTTTCTGCGGCTTGTAATTTTTGTTCTGCTTCTTGAAGTTTAGCTTTTGCTGTTTCAACAGCTTGTTTTGCCTGTTGATATGCAGGATTTGGTTTTGTTCCGCCGTTTCCGTCAGGAATAGTTTCAGGTGTACTTGCAAGAGTTGATTCGGCACTGCTTAAGTTTTGCTGTGCTTGATTTACTCCGTCTTTTGCGGCTGTATGTTGTTCAACTGCTTTTCCGTATTCGGCATTAGCATTTGTTAAGGCTTGTTGTTTACTGTCTCTGTTTTTGGTTTTAATATCAACAGCATTATCAGCATTTTTCAAATCTTGTCCTGCATCTTTAACACCTTTTTCGGCATCTTTAACATCTGCTTCCAGTTGTGTTTTATTTTGTTCGGCTTTTTGTGCGGCAGCTTCAAGGGTACCTGTTTGAGAATTCAAGCTGCTTAGTTGTCCTTCTGCTGAAGTTATTGCATTTCTTAATGATGCTGAATCGTTGCAGCTTTGCATTGAAGAAATTGCACTAGCGGCAGATGATGAGGTTACTGTTGAGGCAATAGACAGACTATTTCCATTTATAGCATCACCTAATTTGTCGCTTGCATTCTTATTTGCAGTACCTTTAATACCGTCGAAGACACCCATTTTGTTAAGCATACCAAAGGTTCCGTTGACAAGTTGTCCTATCATTTGACCTTTTTGATATGCACCCATTTTGTTGGTTGCCTGGAATGATTGAGTTCCTTGTATTTCTCCAAGTCCTCCAAGACCGACACTCGGTGTAAATCCTCGAGAATTCAGGCTTTGACGTACACCTTGGTAGTTGTGTTTTCTTTGGTTAGGGTTTACCTGTACCCCTGGAACCCAATTAGATGAATGTTTTGAGTTAAGTTTAAAGATAGAAGAAGAGCCCGCACTGCTAAAGTTTGCCATATTTTTAGTGGCTTGTGCGGTCACACCTGTCTTACCCGTCTTGCTTGTACCGAAAGACGTGTTCATACCGGGTTTATTCAGTTTGTTTAAACTGATCGACATAGTTTTGCTCTCTTTTTATACTCTTAAATATATAAAAACATGCCAAAATGCGTGATTTCACATGCTTTTGGGTTTGTTACATTTGTTTACATGAATCTGAAAGTTTCATGTTTTGCAAAAACCAGTGTCCATGGTAAGATGAACTTATGAAAAGAAAACCGATTGTAGCAATAGTAGGAAGACCAAATGTAGGTAAATCAACTTTTGTAAATCGTCTTGTAGGTGCAAGACACTCAATTGTTGATGATTTACCCGGGGTTACGCGTGACAGAATTTATTTTGATGTTGAGTGGCAGAATAAAGCTTTCACTGTTATTGATACAGGCGGTATAATCCCTGGGGATGAAGATGATATTATGGTTTCGATTTTTGACCAGGCAAAGTTAGCTTGTGAAGAAGCCGAAAGAATTATTTTTCTTGTCGACGGGAAAGAAGGTGTTAACCCTGTTGATTATGATATTGCAAACATTTTGCGACAGTCGGGTAAACCTGTGTTTGTTGCAGTAAATAAATGTGACAACCCTGATTTGCTTATGATGACAAGTGATTTTTATTCACTTGCGTTAGGCGAACCTGTGGGAATCTCGGCTTTGCACGGTTCAGGCGGGGTTGGGGATTTGTTGGAGCTTGTAACGGAAGATTTTGAAATCTTAGACGAAGAGGAAGAAGACAAACGTATAAAAATTGCGATTGTCGGACGTCCGAATGCGGGAAAATCTTCTATTGTTAATGCTTTGCTAAATGCTGACCGAGTCATTGTTTCTGATGTATCGGGAACAACAAGGGACAGTATTGACAGTTATGTTACATATAAAGATAAAGAATTTATTATAGTCGATACCGCAGGAATCCGTAAAAAATCAAAAGTTGATTACGGGGTGGAAAAATTTGCGGTTGACCGTGCGATTCGTTCAATTAGAGAATGTGATGTTGCGCTTTTGGTAATTGATGCTAAAGAAGGAATTTCCGATCAGGACAAAAAGATTTCTTCAATTATTACAGAAGCAGGTAAAGGGTTAATTGTTGCAATTAACAAGTGGGATTTGGTTGAAGAAAAACAGGCAAATACTATTAACAAGTTTGAAAAAGAACTTGCCGTTGATATTCCGTTTTTGAGCTTTGCTCCGAAAATTTTTATCAGTGCGGTTACAAAACAGCGTTTGAGCCAAATTTTTGATAAGAGTACGGAAGTATACGCTCAATGTACAAAACGCGTTTCTACAGGGCTTTTGAATAAAGTTATAAATGAAGCTTACGCACTTAATCCGCCGACAAGCTTTAAGGGTAAAAGATTAAAGATTTACTATGTAACTCAGGCTAAAACACAGCCTCCGACATTTATTCTGTTTGTTAATAACGAAGAGCTTCTAAAAGACAGTTACAAACGTTATTTAGAAAATAAACTTCGCGAAGCATTCGGATTTTTCGGAACCCCGATAAGAATTTCTGTTCGCGAACGGGGGTAAATGTATTTGTATCAGAGTAACGTTGCCGAGTTTGCGGTAATCTGACATTTTAGCCGAAGAATTTGAATAAATTTACCCCTCAAATTGAGAAAAATCAATAGAGAACATTTGTTTGCCTGATTTTATACAGGTTTCGCAAAAGCTTGTTTCAAGTGTGCTTTTTTTGTTGTAATCGACAAATGAGCTTCCGCAGCGTCCTCGGTAATCGTTTGCCAAAAACGGACAGGTATAAATCCCTGTTGCTGTAAGAATTCTTCCTGATTTACAGTCAAGTTTGTCACAGTTTTTTATATTTTCACCGTCGAATTCAACTGAAGAATCGTGCCAGGAGATGATTTGAAGGTTTGATGAGTCCAAATCAAGATTGTTTCTTTCAAAAACAGCCATAAATCCGCCTGTTAACTCTTCTTTTGAAAGATTATAGTAGTTTGTTACCGTGATTATTGGGTTGAAGTTGTATTTAACAAGGTGTTTAAGCGCGAATAATCCGTGCCTGTATGCACCGCGGTATCTTATATCATCGTTTTTTACTTCGTCATAATGGTCGATACTTAATTTAAAAATAATTTCGTTTGTTGATTCTTCTTCAACTTTTTTCAAAAATCTTGCTTTTTTTTCGTTAATAAATGAACCGTTTGTACAGATACAAACATTTGTCCGTTTCAGGCAAAGTCGTAAAATTGAATTAAAATCAGGGTGAGTCATGGGTTCGGCACCTGTTAGGTAAATACATTGAATATCTTCGCCCATGGTATCGTTCAGTGCTTGTTTGATAATATCAATATTGATAAAGTCTGAATTTTTCTTGTATTTTTGAAAATCGATATAACAGTGTTTACAGTGTTGATTGCAGTTTTTTGCGGTCATTTCTATAAACAAATTATTTAAATTTTTCATATTAATAACTTCTGATTGGAATAGATTGCTTGTCATAATTTAAAAACTCCTCTTTAGTCTAAAACCATGTTAAACATGAATAAATTAAAATAAATTATCCGACTCGGTTATCTGATTTTAATTATTATGATAAAATCAATTTATGGTAAAGATTTTAGATTGTACAATACGCGACGGCGGGCATGTGACAAATTGGGAATTTGATAATGATTTTGTTATGAATTTGTTTGAGGCTGCCCAAAATTTTTGTGTAACCTATCTTGAACTCGGCTATCGTAACCATATTGATAATGAAGGTAAAGGTCGCTTTTACAAATGCAGTTCTGAGTTTTTGGAAAAGTTTTATAACCAAAAAGGTGATTTACAATTAGGGGTTATGACTGATGCAAAGCGTTTTAGCCTTGATGATTTTGCGGGTGCGGATGCGGATTTTGTTGATTTTGTAAGGGTTGCGACACGTCCTGACAGAATCGGTGAAACGTTAGAAATTGCAGAAAGGTTAAAATCGCGCGGGTATAAGGTTTTTGTACAACTAATGGATATTTCAAATGTTGATGCTGACGGGTATTTAAAACTTTTTGCCTGGGAAAATAAAGATATACTTGAGAGTTTGTATTTCGCGGACAGTTACGGCAAGCTGCAATCGAATGATGTTGAACAGTATTATAATAAGTTAAAGATTTTAGGATATAAAAAAATAAGTTTTCATGCGCATAATAACATAGGAACTGCACTAAGTAATACATTAAAAGCAATAAACCTTGGGGCGTTTTCTGTTGATGTGTCTAAAAACGGAATGGGACGCAACGGCGGGAATTTAGATATTTCCGAGCTTAAAAAAGCTCTGTAATAAAGCTTTTCCTTTCTGTCAAGTCCGTAGAAATACTTAAATAAAACTGCGGACTGTTAAAGTGTTTGAAAAACCTTTATAATTAAAGGTGTTCAATACTGAAAACAGAAAGGAAAAATTATGTAAAAGATTGATTTAAATTTAAAATAAAGGTAAAATATGTATATGAAAAAAGTTTTAAGTATATTTTTTGTATTAATATTTTGTTCTGTGTCTGCAGTCACCGCAGAAACTAAGTCAGAATATTTAATAGATAAGGTTTTAAATGAATGTACTTCAAAAAATTTTATGACCTCAGGAATGAATCGATGTACTTATGAAGGTATTGATGCTTGGAATAAAGAAATTACTAAATATTCGGCACAAATAATTGGTTTGTTGAATGATGACGAAGTTGAAATATTTAACGTTTCACAACAATCTTGGGAAAATTATTATAATAAAGAAAAAGATTTTTTATATAAGACAATTTATCAAAAAGAAGGTGATATACATACAACTTTTGCAATAAGTGATATGTATGATTTGGTAAAGTCCAGAGCTTTAACTTTGAAAAAATATTTATCTGAACTTACAGAATACTAGGCATATTTTACCTTATTAAGTGTTACAGTTTTAATAAGGAGATTTTAAATGTCTAAAGAAAATTTTGAAAAAGCGTTGCAGTTTTTATTTCCATCTGAGGGTGGGTATGTAAATGACAAAGACGATATAGGAGGACCAACGAATATGGGGGTTACTCAATCAACATATAATTCGTATAGAAAAAATAAAGGTTTACCCGTTAAGAATGTTAAAGATATTACCAAGGAAGAAGCCATAATTCTTTATTATGAGGATTATTGGAAAATCTCAGGTGCTGATAATATATCAGATCCAAATATGGCAGTAGCTTTATTTGATACTGCTGTTTTGCATGGTCCTTATGTCGCGAAACAATATTATAAACAAAGTAATGGAGACTTGAATGAATTTTTGGATATTCGACAAAAAAGTTATGATAAAATTGTTGCAAAAGACCCTTCTCAAAAAAAGTTTTATCAAGGGTGGAATAATAGAGTGAATAATTTAAGAACCAATATTGATAATGGAAAATTTTCAACAAATGTCAATGTAGTAGATAATCCCAAAATACAAGATTTGGATTTGTCAAAAGAAATGTCAAATTTTAAATATTCTGACAAAGAAACAAAGTTATTTAAACTGTATGCAGAAAAATATGACATCCCGAGTTTAAATTTACCTGATCTAAATAATCTGATGATAAATCCATATCAAGAATCACCAAAAGCAAATCCTTGGGATAAAATACCAATGGTAAATCCTTGGGAGTCAGAGCAAGGTCAATCTACGAAAAATACTACTCCATTCACTCCTTCGGATATAGAAAAAATGACAGTAGAAGAGTTTAGCAAGAATGAGCCGATAATAATGGAGCAGTTGCGAAACGGTCAAATAAAAACAGATTCACCAAAAATTGACTATAAAGGATATGATAAAGTGTATACACGTGAAGATATAGATAAAATGTCAACATCAGAGTATACAAAGCATGAAAAAGAAATTATGGAACAAATGAATACAATCGGGATTCCGAATAAAAGTGACTTACCTAAAGGAACAAAAACCCACGAAAACTCAACAACTCCAAAAGACGGAAAGTGGGTGACAATCAACGGTAACCACGTATTAATCGAAAAATAGCGCTATTTCACTGTTTTTGTTTTGATTGTAAACTTACGTAAAATTTTAGCAAAAAAATCTTGCCTTTTGATTTTATATGGAAGAGAATACATAAAAACGGATGTGTGAAATGATAACAAACAGTGTGACAAAATTTCGAATAGAGAAAAGACGATGCAAAGAGGAATACATGTCCCCAAATTCTCAGGCATTACTCTCCTCTCCAAAACAAGTTTCAAATTTTAATAATCAAGATATTAAGAGACCTTTAAAAACAAATCATTCAGATTTAAGTTTTAAAGGTCTTTCTTTATTATATGAGGCTCCTAGAGTTTACAGTAAAAAAGCATTCTTAGAATTTTCCGATAAATATATCGGTAAAATGGGAAGAGAACTTTTTGAAGATATTACCCAAAAACGTTCGGCAGGAACAAGAAATCTTATTTCTGTAGATGGTGATAATATCACTATTAGTAAAAAATCCATACTTCATTTAGCTTGGGACGGTATAATTTATCCGTTCAAGGTACTGCCCGGTGATATGCTAAACGGCATGTTAGAGTTAATGGCGAAAGTTCCCGGGTTTAAGAATTGGGCATCAAAAACTCTTGATAAACCGTTTTTCAAAAATATCAGACAGCGTTCAAAGATTGATTCTAAAGTTAACTCTTTAATGGGCATGATCAGGTTTAGAGAGATTAAAATGCAAGATGCTCTAAACAGTTATGCAAAGAAAAATAACATAAAAGTTTCTGAAATCCCTGATAATATAAAAGCACAGATTGCTCAGGATTTAGAAGGTCAAATGGGTTCAAAAGTTTTTCAGGCACAGTTAAAACAGTTTGACCCGAAATCAGGTAATTACGATACAAAACATGAAAGATCGTTAAACAGATTAGTATCAGGTCTTCCGCCTGCAATTTTCTTAGCTAACGATGCTTATAACCTTTCAAGAATGATGGATGATGATTCCAAGGCGGCTGAAAAAGAAAGGAAAACAAGGTTTAAGCAGGAAACAAGCAGAATTTTAACAAGCGGATATTTGACGCTTATAACAATGGGTGCATTCCAGAACTTTATCAACAAATCTAAAGCTGGTATTGTTCTAGTTACGGGGTTGACGGTATTAGTAACGGAAATGTTCTCTCGTTTATCTAACGGAAAACATATTAAGAAATTGACTCCAGAAGAAGCTCGTAAAGAAAACGAAATGATGAATGCTCCGGAAGCTAAGATTAAGCCGACCAAAGAGCCTATAGCCTCAACAGGTGCTCAAAAACAACAAACTCCAAAAGAACAGCAAAAACCGCTTTTATCATTTGATACATTGATGAAGGGTTCTGCGATTGTTCTTGGAACAGGTTACGGTATAAAGGCTGTAAAACATCTTCCTTCTGTTCAAAAAGCTGCGTTAAGATATTTTGAAAATATGAAACTAAATAACGCTAAAAAGTATGCCGAGCTTGATGTTGAAAAAGCTTTCTCAAAACTGAAAGACGGATTCAGAGCGGTTGAACCGAAGAAGGTTCAAACAATGTCAGAAGGTGATTTAGATACAAAATTTGCGGTTAAAGTATTTGAGGATAAGGTTTTATACAGACCGTTTAAACAATTGTATGAAAAACTTACAGAAAAGCCGTTCCTTGTTGAGCCCGCAAAATTTGACGAACTTGTAAAAACATTACACGACAACGGTTTTGAAAGACTTGCGGAAAAATATTCGTCTGCTGTTCAGGCTGTTGAACAAGACGGTAAAATGGTTATAAATTTAGGTAAAAGGGATAAGGATTTCAGGATTCCGTTTACAAAACAGAGAATTTCGGTAAAACCGTTTGTAAACTTTGTGATTGCACCGTTTAAATTTATTTGGAACACGGTTACTCTTCCGTATTGGATGATTGATGAAAAATTACTTGGTATCTTAAATAAGAAGGCTCCAAAATCAACTAAAGATATTGATGCTATCGCAAACAGTTTTGACAGGATTACAAGACAAGCCGAAAAATTTGCAAAAGGTAAACTTAGCAAAAAACAATTTGAAGATTTTGTTCAGGTTAATTTGCTCAAAGGATTCAATCAGGATTCACTGTCAAGTGTTTCAAACGCGGAATTATCAAACCTTGCAAAAACAGCAGCATCAATTGCTACAATTTGGTTCTTGATGACTGATAATTATAATATGGTTATGTTAAAGTCAAACGGCAACGATAAAGAAGGTGCCAATACCAAATTTAAAGAAAGATTTGTTCAAGAAGGTTCAAGGTTGTTCTATCAGACATTGTTAATTGATTTATTCAATTCAACGTTCAGAAATCAGTACAATTCATCACTTATGGGAATGAGCGTGGTTACTCTTGTTGATACAACGTTAGGTGAAATGTTAACAAGATCGTCTGTCGGTACTCCGATTAAGGCTCATACAAGAGATGAGCTTATTGATATTGAAACAAGACAGAATAATTCAACAGGATTTAAGAAAAAATATTATAACTTTATGCAAAGGTTAACAGGAAAACGTTCAATCAAGTCGTATGAAGTTAAACCGAAAAACGGTACTAATGGTTCTCAAAGCGCCCCGCTTCCGACATTAAAACCTGATAAAAATGTCATTTTTAAACAAAAAGTCTAACGTCTAAAAAAAAGGAACCTTAATCAGGTTCCTTTTTTTCTTTCTTTTTTCTTTCTATTTTTATTTTTCTAAGTCAGGGCTTTCGTTGACGTAGTTTGTAAGCTGTTTAACAGCAGGTTTGTACGAATTGATTGTATTTGTACCGCCTAAACATCCGCCAGGGCATGCCATAACTTCAATTAAATTTCCGAGTTCACAGACTCCGTTTTTAGCGAACTTTTTCAAATCTCTTATTGATTGTTTGTTAATTCCGTCAACGATGTACGGAGTTGCCTTTTTATCATCATCAAGTAAGTGATTAACGGCATTTGCAACACCTGCTGTTACGGCAAAGTTTCTTGCCTGAGCCGATGATTCTTTTCTGAATTCTGTTTCATCGCATTCTGCAACTTGAACATTCAGTGCAATAAACCAGGCACCGAGTTCTTCAAAACTTAGAACATAATCGATATTCGGATTTTGCATTGCCTCGCGGCGTTTTGCAACACAAGGGCTGAAAAATACCGTTACCGCGTCAGGTGTTTCTTTTTTAACCATTTCTGCCGTATAGTAAGCCGGAGTTTTGGTTTCTGAGCGGAAAGGTTTTAATTCGGGAATATGTTTTTCAACAAGTTCGTTATATCCCGCACAGCAAGATGTTGTCATAAATTTGTCGCCTTTTTCCATACGTTCGACAAATTCTGCCGCTTCGTTTCTTGTTGTAATATCCGCACCTTCTGCAACTTCAATAACATCAGAAAAACCGAGTTTTAATATTGCGGTTTTAAGTTGTTTTGGAGTGCAAGGTAATTGACCCATAATAGCAGGAGCAGGCATTGCGATAACTTTTTTACCTTCTTTTATTGCTTTTAGAATATCAATAATTTGGCTTTTTTTGTGAACTGCGCCAAACGGGCAGGCATGAACACATTTACCGCAAGAGATGCATTTTTCAAAATCAATTTGAGCCAAACCATTTTCGTCTTTAGCGATAGCTCCGACAGGACAAGCGTTTTCGCAAGGTACGATAATTTTTGCGATTGCCTGATAAGGGCAAACTTGAGCGCACATACCGCAGTTTTTACATTTAGAGGGGTCAATAACGGATTTTCCGTTTTCAACTTTAATTGCACCGAATTTACAAGCTGATTCGCAAGGTCTGGCAACACAGCCTTGGCAAAGGTCTGTAACATAAATTCTTGACGGAACACAGCCTTGACATGCGGTATGTAAAACTGTCAGAGGGTTTTCTTCGGGTTCAGTTCTTTCTAAAGATTTTTTTGCAAGTTCTGATAACAATTGGTCATCTTCAGCTTCTTCAATAGATAAACCCAAACCTGCGATTACTCTGTCCCTTAAAATTGCACGTTCTTTATGGATACAGCATCTGAAAGGTACTTCGCTGCCTTTCGGGCGCATATCATAAGGAATTTTTCTTGTATCTTCTTCAAAATTTTCGCCTAAATATGCTTTAATAAGTCTTACTAAAATTTCACGTTTTAAGTGAGAAGTTTGCTTAGGGGTATTCATGCTCATATTCTTAATCCTTTTCTACTGTCTTTTTGCCAACTTTTCATCAATAGCTGCAAGAACTTTTTCAACGTTAGCTTCTTTAATAACTTCATTATCAACTTTTACGTAAGGAGCTTTGGAAAATTCCCAGTCTGTTGCGCATAATCCGAGGCAAGGAACGCCTGACACATCAACTTTATCCCCGTATTTTGCAGGAACGATGTCGATTAATTCCTGAAGGTTTGCAGAACCCATAACAAAACAAGTTGTTCCAAGACATACTTTTACACTGATTTTTTCCATTTCTACCTTCCTTTTATATATATTGTACACTAACTTTTTTAAAATATTTATCTTGCAATACTGCAGCCATTTTTTTGATAATATTTTTTCTGATTTCGATTTCAACAGGCAGCGCAGGATTGTAGTGTGCCTGATTTAATTTTGCACCGACCATAAAGTTTATGCAGTCGCTGTCTAATAAGAATTTTATCAGCTTTCCCGCAGCATTGTCAATATCTAAATTTCCTTCTTCAAGACATTCAAGAGTTTCTGTAAGCGTTAAAATCCCTTCTGTTACGAGGTCAACGCCTTCCATATATGAACAGCTCGGAAGTTTTCCGATACTGATTTCTTTGTCCATTGTAATCGGAAGATTTAATTCTCTTGAAATAAGGTTAGCTGTTGTGCCGCCACAGATTGCTTTTTTGCCTTTAAAATCCTGAAATATTTTAGCATATTCATTATCTTTTTTCTGGTTAAACGGAGGACCCGTAAAGATAAGTGATGTTCTCGGTTCTCTAAAATACAATACACAGGCTGAAATATCGTCTTTTGGAAGTCGTTCGGTTTCTATATTTTTAGCCTGGCGAATAATGTAGGCTGATAATTCAGAACTTGAAATTTCGGGTTCTTCATTAAGTTTTGCAAGTACAAGATGAATTAATCCCTCGCGGCGAAGTCCGAGTTTAAGTCTTCCGTTACCCAGTCCGCACTGGGTTACGCCGTCTGAACAGAAGATTAATCTGTCGCCCAGTTCAAGTTTTATTTTGTAACTTTTAAGACATCTGTTTTTAAAGGTTTTAGACGGAATTGTTTCATAAGGCGGAGTCATTATTTCGCCGTTTCTAATCCAAAGAAACTCAGGGTTTCCTTCTTCAATAATTTTAGCGTCGCCCTCATCGTTCACATCAATTATTGAAAACGTTGAATAGCTGATTTTTCTAACCTTACATACCGGAAGCGAGTTCATAACGATTTCGGCGGCTTGCCTTATTGGAATTTCTTGTTTTTCGACAAATTTTAAAAGCATTGTTGCTGTCATACAAGACAGGATATTTGCTTTAATTCCGCTTCCTAGGCCGTCAGACAGTACCGCAATAAGTTTTGCCTCATCAGGGTATCTTTTGGAGATGAAGTAATCGCCAAAAGCGTTTTGGTTATATTTTTTAACCTGATTACAATCAATATCGATGAACATTATTTTTTGTCCTCATCTGATTTATCGTCGTAATCGTTAGCAATTGAGTTAAGCAATGTTTCTGTTTCAACCATGTGTTCGCCAAGCAGGCAAGCGATTTCCTGTACGATTGAAATATTTTTTGAGATAACTTCTTTAGCTTTTTCAGAAATCTTTTCTCTTGTGGTTTCGGTTTGGGTAACATCTGTGATTATTGCGCCGACGATTTCGTTTGGTTCGATTGTGAAGGCGTTAATATCAAACAATCGGTCGTTAACGTTGTAGTGTTCTTTATGAAGGTCTTTTCCTGTTTTCAGAATTGTTCTGAAAATGTCTGAAAACTCAACTACTCTATCGATTGCAGCCCCTGTCATCCCGTCAGGACGGGATTTAAAGATTTCATACATATCGCCTGTAAACATTTTCATAAAGCTGTCGTTTGCTTCTAAGATGTTCATATTATTATCTACCATAACGATAGCCGCAGGCATACAGCGAAGCATAGCAGCAGCCTTTCTCATCGCAATTTTTCTCATATAAGATACGCACATGGAAGGCTCGGCGACACCGTCTAACAATGCTGCGGCAAGTTCGCGGCATGAGTTATAACCGCATCCGCCGCAGTTAAGCTCATCTTCTTCCGTGTGTTTGCCGATTTTTTTAAGTGTTTGGGTAATTTCTTCAAGCGAGTATTTTGATGTCTCAACTTTTTTCGGTGAATAATCACAATTAACTACCAATTGCGGCTCGATCGGGATTTCATCTCTTACCTTAACTTTTTGCATAATATCTGAAATCGAGCTTATGCTTGCATTGTTTGAAGCAATGCAAGGTCCTGTGATACATCCTGATTCGCAGGCTAAAGCTTCAACAAATATCGGTGCCGAAAGTTTATCCGCATCAAGGTTTTCCAAAGCCTTTTCAAATGCCGAAATTCCACAAACTTCCATTAGCTGAACATTTGGTTTTACGCCGACTTTTTTGATTGTTTGGTTCATTCCACCGTTAATCGGGTATAAAGTTCCTTCGTGTGCGCTGTATGGAACAAATTCGTAGTAGCTTTCTTTTTTGATTTGTGAAATATCACCTATTTTGTCGGTAATCCAGATTTTTAACTCTTCAAAAGTTATTGAAACATCGATTAAATCATCGTTTTCATCAGCTTCATTTTTTTTGCCGATACAAGGTCCAATAAATACGACCGCAATATCATTACCGTAAAGGTTTTTCAGCATTCTTGCGTGTGTTTTTGCAGGAGAACCTATTGGTGTAATATTTTTTGCAAATTCGGGTTTATAAAGCCTTACGTATTCTACAATTACAGGGCAGGCGCTTGAAATCCACAATCCTGATTCTGTTTCATTAAGCAGTTGGGCGCTTTTTATTGAAACTTCCTGAGCACCGATTGCGGTTTCCGATACATCTTTGAACCCGAGTTGCTTAAGGATTGCTATCATTTTTTGAGCCGAGTTTTCAAAAACAGAGCGCCAAGACGGGGCTAATGATACATAAACATCCTTGCCGCTTATCAAAAGGTTTTTGACTTTTTCCAAATCGCTTCTTACACATTTTGCGTTTGTCGGGCAAGCTTTTACACAGGTTCCGCACGAGATACATTTTTCGGGAATTACCGAAGCGTGGTTGTTTTCGATTTTGATTGCCTTAACGGGACATTCCCTGACGCATCTGTAACAGTCGTGACATTCGTTAATTAGTGTGTAGACCGGATGTTGATTATTCATTTTTTAACCCCTGAATTTTTATACTAAAGCTGTTTGTAAGATTTCTTTTAACTTTTCTTCGTTCATTTCGCTGTGCAAAACATCATCGATGTAGATATTCGGGCCCGTAGAACATTTGTCCTGACACAATCCTCCGACAAGTTCGATTTCAGCGTCTAAATTGTTTTCTTTTATATAATTTTCAAGAAAGTTCAAGTTTTCCAAGTTCCCGCGCGCGAAACAAGAACTTCCCATGCAAACTTTTATGTTATGTTTTGCCATACTATCCTCACTTTTTACTATATAATTTTAATATATTAATTTTTATATGGCAAGTAGAGGAGTTAATTTTATTTATAACGGTGTGCCAATTCGCGGTTGATGATTGTTTTGTAATTTTGTACATTAGATATTATTACAAAATAAAGCAGGAAAATTATGGACGAAAAACTTATCGGAAAAATATATGATTTAGGCAGTAATATAAGGTAGGCAGAAAGTTTAAACAAAATTTTAGTAGAATGCATAGATGATGATTATCATTTAAAACCTATTGAATATGAATACTTGTCAAAAATATTGTTATTATTTAATGAACAATTTGCATAAGGATTTTAACGAAATTGATAAAATGATTGTAGAGTTGTTGGCAGCTGATAAATAAAAATAAACTAAATATCTGGCATATATTTCCCCTTCGTGGTAAAATCGGGTTATGGAAAGAGATGATTTTATAAAAGCAAAACGTATTGTTATTAAGCTCGGTACAAATGTTTTACGTAACGATGAAGGTTATGTGTCGCTGCCGAGGGTTTATACATTTATTGAAGATATTGCAAACCTTGTTATATCAGGTAAAGAAGTTATTGTCGTCACCTCAGGTGCGGTTGGTTTGGGTAAAAAACGTTTGGGGCTTGAAAGTACCGAAGGTACTGCTTTAAAACAGGCTTGTGCGGCTATCGGACAGGGCAAGTTGATGTCTATTTATGAAAACGGATTTGATACTTACGGACTTACTGCTGCGCAAATCCTGTTAACGGAAGATGATTTTTCTGTTCGTGAACGCTATTTGAGTCTTAGAACAACCTTGAATAAATTGCTTGAACTCGGTGCAATTCCTGTGATTAACCAAAATGACACGGTTACGACTTTAGATATTTTGCCAAGATTTATCCAAGAAGATATGCAGGTATGTTTTTCTGATAACGACAAATTATCAGCGCTTGTGGCAAGCGAATTGGACGCAGATTTGCTTATTATTCTTTCTGATATCAATGGTTTGTACGATTCGAACCCTAAAACCAACCCAGATGCTAAGCTTATAAAATCGGTTGATGAGGTTAACGATGAAATTCTTTCTCTTGCATCAGGCGTATCTGATGGAGGAAGAGGCGGAATGGAAACAAAACTCAAAGCTGCAAGGCTTGTGACTCGTTTTGGTGGGAAAGTTCTAATCGCAAACGGTAAAAAGCCGTTTATAATAAAGCAGATTTTTGACGGAGAAGAAGAAGGCACAATGTTTCTTCCTCAAAAAGAGAATTTGTCCGATAAGAAGCGTTGGATTGGTTATGCGACAAACATTGTCGGAAAAATTATCGTTAATGACGGAGCTAAGCACGCTTTGATTGAGCAGGAAAAAAGCTTGCTTCCGATTGGTGTTGTCGGGGTGAAAAATTCGTTCAAAAAAGGTGATGTAATCTCTATTTTGGATGAAAATAAACACGAATTTGCCCGCGGAATAGTTAATTATGACTCTGATTCCTGCCAGAAACTTATCGGAAGACATTCAGATAATATTATAGAAATTCTCGGGTTCAAAAACTACGATGCAATTATTACACGTGATAATATTACAATTTTATAGGGAGAAAACTATGCCGTTTAGTGATTTAGCAAAAAAAGCCAAATTAGCATCATTAAAAATAGCAGAACTTGATACAGAAGTGAAAAATCGTGCACTTAATAAAATTGCTGATGCTTTTGAAGTTAATAAGCATGAAATTTTTGAAGCTAATAAACAGGATTTGGCAGAGGCTGAAATGCTTGTAGAAAACGGCGAGATAACAAAATCAACTTTCAATCGTCTTAAGCTTGATGAAAATAAAATGCGCGATATGATTCAAGGGGTTCGCGATATTGCTAACCTTGAAGATCCTGTCGGCAAGGTTTTATTTAAACGCGAGCTTGATGAAGGTTTGGTTTTGACAAAGGTATCTTGCCCTATTGGAGTTCTTGGGATAATTTTTGAGGCAAGACCTGATGTTATCTCACAAATTGCATCGCTTGCCATAAAATCATCTAACGCGGTTATTTTAAAAGGTGGTAAGGAGTCTAAAAATACCAATAAAAAGATTTTAGAGGTTATCAACGGAGCTTTGGCACAAGTCGAAGGGTTCCCGAATGATGTTGTCCAGCAGGTGTTTTCACGAGATGATGTTGCGCAAATGCTGACGTGTGATGAATATATTAACCTGATTATCCCTCGCGGGGGCAATAATTTGGTTAAATTTATCAAAGAAAATACAAAAATTCCTGTATTAGGACATGCTAACGGTATTTGTCATATTTTTGTTGATGAAAGTGCTGATATTGATATCGCATCCCGTGTTGTAACAGATGCTAAAACCCAGTATCCGAGCGCTTGTAATGCTGTTGAAACACTTTTGATTCACAAAAATTTCAAAAAATCGGACGAACTTTTGACATCATTACAGTTATCGGAAATTAAACTTGTATCAAATCCTGAATCTTGGGATATTGAATACAGTGACAAAATTTTATCTTATAAGTTTGTTGATTCTGTAGAGGAGGCAATCAATCACATAAATACTTACGGTTCGGGTCATACCGATTCAATAATTACAACAGACGGTTCTAATGCCGAAAAATTTATGAACAATGTTGATTCCGCGGGTGTTTATTTTAACGTTTCAACACGTTTTGCAGACGGTTTCCGTTATGGGTTTGGGGCGGAAGTCGGGATTTCAACAAATAAGACCCACGCAAGAGGACCTGTCGGGCTTGAAGGTTTAACTATTTATAAATATAAACTTGTCGGAAACGGTCAAATCGTTGATGATTACGCTAAGGGTGTAAAACAATTTCATCATAAAGACTTAATCTAAAGTCGGATGTCCGGGTTGTCGCCAAGATTCCTCCGGCAGGATGTATCGAAGCTTTATAAGCAAGTAATCAGAATCCTTGTCTTGAATCCTTTGTGTATTAAGGCATTCGAATCGCGAACTTCTTGGAAATACTATTTCATCAGTTTTTCCAATGTCGCCGGTTCTTGAAACTCTTGCACCGGCAGGGATTTCTATCTCGTATGTTATGCCTTTACCATTGGGAAGATAAACATTTGCATAACTCTTGTCCGAGGTTGCGTAAGCATATTCTCGCATTGAGATTGTGTCGCCTTTTTTAATATAAAATGATGGTTTATTCCATGAAGTTGTCCATGCAAATCTACTGATGTACGATTACTCTGGCGAATCATTTGTTCATCTAACGCACTTGCCCAGTATTTATAACAGTATTGTGCTTTTGGTAAAAGTTCTTTTGTTTCCTGTATTGTATCAGCTACATTTTCAGTAGCTTTATTTACGGCAGAAGTTGCTTCTGTAACAATATTTTGAGGCTTGCTGCGCATGAATAAAGATGTAATTTTAGTATAAATATTCATAATTCTCGTACAAATTTTTATAATTAATATAAAAATTTGAGTAAGAAAGAATTGCGCATTTTATGTTTGGGTAAGTAATTTTTGTTTATATTCAACTAAGCATTTTGCTAACTGATCAGGACAGCTTGTAGGTCTTGGACCGCAAGTTATGCCTTCAAGTCTTTCAATAACCTCGTCAATATTCATTCCTATAATAAGACTTCTGATACCTTTTAAGTTTCCGTTGCAGCCTCCATGGAATTGTGCGTCAACGATTTTGTTGTCTAAAATTGCGACTTGGATTAATTGACTGCATGTTCCTTTAGTTTTATATTCTATTATTTGTGGTTCTTTTTGCATTATATTCTCCTCTAAAAAGGGCGCAGGCAAAGCCTGCGCCCTTTTTTAATGTGTTATCTTTTTAAAAAATCAGGTACATCTAAGTTCATAGAAGGAACTTTTGGGAAATCAAAACTGTTTGAAGTTGTTGTTGATGTTCCTTTCCCTTGGAAGTACTCGGCAGCAGACAGTTGCGGAGTATTGATTGAACTTTGGTTAGGTTTTTCAGCAAAACCTGTTGCGATAACCGTGATTTGGATTTCGTTTTGGAATGCTTCATTGATTGATGTACCGATAATAACGTCAGCATCATCTTTTACAACATTATTGATAATATTTGTAGCATCTGTTATTTCGTATAATGTCATATTAGAGCTTCCCGTAATGTTAACGATGATACCTGAAGCACCGTCGATTGAAGATTCAAGAAGTTGTGAATTAATTGCCATTTCAGCAGCTTTAATTGCTCTTCCTTCACCTTGGGCACGACCGATACCCATTAGTGCGGTACCTGAATCTTTAACGACTTTCTTAACATCAGCAAAGTCAATGTTAATCATACCCGGGATTGTGATTATGTCTGAAATACCTTGAATGCCGCGGTATAAAACTTCATCAGTTACGCAGAATGCTTCTCTTAAGCCGATTTGACGTTCGACAACCTGTAATAATTTATCGTTAGGTACAACTAAAATAGCATCAACATATTTTTTAAGTTTTTCAATACCTGCCTCAGCCTGTGCCATTCTCTTTTTACCTTCCCAGCAGAAAGGTTTTGTCACAAACGCAATAGTAAGTATTCCTAAATCTTTAGCGATTTGAGCAACAATCGGAGCCGCACCTGTTCCTGTTCCGCCGCCCATACCTGCTGTTATAAATACCATATCAGAACCATCTAAGGCTTTTGTGATTTCGTCTTTAACTTCTAAAGCAGCTTTTTCGCCTGTTGTCGGGTCGCCGCCTGAGCCTAAGCCTTTTGTTGTTGCAACACCAAGCTGTAATTTATTTTGAACGTTACTGAAAGTCAATACCTGCAAATCTGTGTTCATAAGCCAGAATTCAACACCTGCAAGTTTTGCTTTAATCATTCTGTTAACAGCGTTTCCGCCGCCGCCGCCGACACCTACTACTTTAATTTTGGTCGGGTTTATATTTGATCTTTGGTCACTTCCGTAACTTGATGATACTATATTTTCCATTATACCTCCTATGTTTTTTACTAATATTATATACTAAAAATTTAACATTTCACGTATTTCAATATTTCGTAATAATTATTGGAGGTGATATTTGGATTATGCCATAAGTGATATAAGATTTTCGGCACCTCTGCTGTTATTCATTATAGAATTTAATTCTGCTCGTTGAGCTAGGTTTGCTCTGTCTAAATTAGCTTTTGCAATTTTTTGTTCTTGAGTTAATGGTCGGAATGCAATTTGTCTGTTGTATTCGGCTTGCATCCTTGGGGTGACGGTACCTCTTGAAGCATTAATAACAAGTCTTCTTGTATCTTCGTTTACGTGTCTTAAATCAATACCTCCAAGAATTTCTGCTTCGCGAGCGTTGTTAATCGGTTTTGCGGCACCGCTTACGGAGGTGTTTTGAATCCTTTGTTTTACAGGCGATAAACTGTAGCCCCAATTTTTACCCTTAGCTTTTAACAGTTTTGGGCTTAATCCTAAGTCGGTTGCAGCCGTAGCATTATTTCCCTGCCAAGATGGTAATAATTTTGTTTCGTGAGGCGGCAACAGAAGTTGAGGTTTCCTTTCGCCCGCAGTTAAAAGTTTAAGTTCCGGTGTAGTAATTTGGGAGCTTCTTTCTCCTGCTGTCAGTAATTTAACTTCAGGAGTTGCAGGCTTTGTGTCTTTTAATATGCTGCCTAATTTAAATTTACCTTTTGATAATAAATAAACAGCTCCGGCAGCCAAACCTGTTAAAAAACCTGTAGCAATTGCAGGAGAGTAATCTTTATCAGGCTCCTTATTGGAAGGTTGAAAATTACCGTAATGTTTTTTGAATATATCGGAATACTGCGAAGTATTCATTGTATTGCAACCATACCCGTAATTTACGCCATTAATTGACATAAAAAGCTCCTAACCTTTACCTAAACTTACCTTGTTTATATAAAGAATTTTTTTATGCCAAAATTGCGTATATGAATCAAATATTGTTAACTAACCGTTACAATCTAAATTTGAATATCTAATTTTTTACCCTGATTTTCTTTTTTAACGGCTTGGGCTTTAAATTTGATTTGTTCGGCTTCGCGAGCTACTTTGTAATCTTGTGACGACGGATCAAAAGGTGCCATTGCTGCTTTTATAACTGTGTTGGCATGATCAATTGTTCTTTGCGGATTTTTTCTATCAAGAGTCGGCATTTGAATAGGAACGTGACCTGAAACAGGTATACCTTCTGAGTTTCTTTCAATAGAAATTGCGCCTGCAAAAGCTCCGCCTGCTCTTTGGTGTGCAAGTTCGTGGTTATAAATCTCATTATAATTCTTCTGAATTAAAGCCTGTTTTGACATACAATTAGTAACCATACACACTCCTTTTTCTGCTAACATTGTAGCATAAAAGTGTTGATTTGTCTAGTGTAGTGTTAATAATTCTTATAATTTACGGGAACATATTGTCCTTTTGAGTTGTATCCGTAATCTATTCTGTTACCGTCGATAGCTGTCGGTACGTATTCCCCTTTAGAATTATAACCGTAGTCGATTCGTTTTCCGCCAATAGACGAGGGGGTGTACTGACCTTTTGAGTTATAACTGTAGTCTATTCTTTCGCCTCCGATTGAGGACGGTACATAATCACCCTTTGAATTGTATTCGTAGTCAATTCTTTTACCGCCGACAGAGGTTGGAACATACTCGCCTTTTGAGTTGTAACCGTAATCTATACGTTGACCGTCATACGAAGTCGGTACGTACTGTCCGCGTGAATTATATCCGTATTGGATGTTATTTGCATATACGCAAAGCGCAAATATATTAAATGCAGCAAATAAAAGCAATAATTTTTTCATATATTAACCCGCTGATTATAAAATAACTCTGTTTTGGAAGTTTTCTTGTTGAACAATTGAAATAAGTTTGTTCAAGAAAGCTTTATATCTTGCTCTGACTGCTTCGCCCGATAAAATTATATCAGCATCTTTTTTGCAAGGTCTGATATAAATTTCTGCTTTATTTGATGCGTTTTTATAAATACCTTTTGCAGATTCGCCTAAATCTCTTTCTGCTGCACGAACAAAGAATCTGTCTTTTTGAACTTTTGAATCAACATCAACGTAAATTTTAAAGTCAAAAGCGTCTTTTATTTTGTCTGTAAGCGTAAATAATCCTTCCGAAATAATAATTTTGGAAGGATGAGCTAATGTATGATTATCAAATCTTTTTGCAGTACCTGACATGTCATATTTTGGAAGAAATACAGATTTACCGTTCAATAATTCTTTAATATGAACGCTCATAAGTTCCAATTCCAAAGCTTGAGGTACATCTAAATCGTAATTTTTGGCAAATTCGGCAAAACTTCCTGCAGCTTTAACCATTTCTGAACGGTCATAATAATAATCATCCGTATTAACACGAGTTATTGCATCTTCTATTTCAAATTCGGTTGCAAAAGATTTAATTGTTTCGATTATATCAAGTGTAATTGTTGATTTACCGCTTGCTGTTTCGCCTGCAATTCCGATCGATGCGGGACGGGTAATGTGACCTGATAAATATTTTGCTAATTTTGAGATAACCGAAGGTTTGTAACTTACTAAAATAGAGCCTTCTGATTTTAATTCATCTTCAAATATCTTTTTCAATCTCTCTTCTGTTGCCTGAACTCTGTTAAACGGCATTGAAACATACATTTTTTTTGTTTGTAATGTAGTTTCTTTCTTAGTCTTTTGCAGGATATATTCTACCATTTTATTCCTTTTTTTGAATTATATTACTACATTCATAGTCATTTTCCATGACTATAGCAGAATTAAGGCAAAAAAAAAATATTTTTTGTCAAAATGTTAAATTTATTTAATATTAACATTTGTAAACAGGAGGTTCAATTTAAGCAAATACTAACAGATATAATTTTTATATATTATATATCTAAAAGCAGTGAGGTATGAGATGAGTAATGAGATATCAAATTTGGACAGTTTAAATCAAGCCTTCAGAACAGTTAATACGAAACGGAAAAAACCTGTTAATATTGGTAAATGGAAATTGCCTTTACCGATTGGCAGAAAAAGAAAACGGGATAATAAAACGGAATATAATTATTCAATGGGTCCTCGCGAAGGTTATACAAGAATTGTAGGACCTGACAGTATTTCTACCCATGTTAAACCTGTTAATGTGGGTGGTAACTTATACGGCAGCGGTCATCTTGACGGAGAAGTCGGATCTTCACGTCAGGGAAAGCGCGGTGATTGTTATTTATTGGCATCAATAAACTCAATAAGAAATACGGAAGACGGGCAGGCTATTTTTAAGAAAAATATTAAACAAAACGGTGACGGTTCAATTACTGTAACTTTACCAGGTGCTGTTGCCATTCGTAACCAATATTTGAAAGATGGCAAAGGCAGGGGATGTGAGATAACAGGTGTTTATCATATAACACAGGATGCTTTGCAAAAAGCTGTTGCAAATGCGGGAAAATCATATTCTAAAGGAGATTTAGAAGTTATTGCACTTGAAATAGCTATGGAAAACTATAGAGCCGAAATGGTTCTGACAAAACAAAAACTCGGAGATAGAGGAGAAGAATCTTTTACAGCCGAAGCTGCAACCAATCATTTAGATAACAGGGATTACTTAGGCTATGGTCAACAATATGATGCAATATTTATTTTGACGGGTCAAAAATCTGAGGTTTATACGTGTACCAAAAATAAATATAACCGTGTAAAACCTTATAAAGGCGGAGAATACGGTTTTATTACCCGAGAAGAAATGGAACGCCGTGAAAAATTCGGTATGATAAGTGCTGATTATACATTGTCAAAGGGTGTTTCTGAGGTTACTCATGTTACATCCCGAGATTCTGACTTACAGCGTATGCTTGATAAGTATCAAGGGCATGAAGAAGATTTTGCACTGACTTTTGGGGTAAGGGTTGCAAAAGACGGTCCTGACGGTTCAACAAAAGCAGGAAACGGGCATGCTTTAACTGTTGTTAAGATAACTGATAGTACCGTTTATGTTTCAAACCCTTGGTACCCTGATAAAATTGAGCCGATACCAAGAGATGAATTTGAGCGAATGGCTACAGGGTTTACTGCAACTCCGATGAATGAAAATAAAGTTGCCGGAACTTATATGGCAAATGCGTTAAATGATATCGGCAATGGTGTTAATTCTCAGGAAGCGGATGCGTTAAGAGAATCTTTGAACAGATTGCTGGCATCTCGAGATAATATAAAACTGCAATTTAATACAGGAATAACTTATCTTTCTACGGAAAGAGTTATGGCATACTTAAATGCTTATAACGCTAATAATCCTAAGACTCCATTGAATGCGAGTGGTCTGTTAAGAAGGTTAAATAACGCTGCTAAAATGGATTTGTCAAAAGAACAATTAAATTGTCTTAACCGACTGTTTGCTCAATTAGGCTCTGATGAAAAATTTAAGATTTCTGCTAAAGATGTAGAAATTTTACAGTCTTTATCTAATAGAAAAAGCTAGAGGTTTATGTTATAATGCTCCCTGTAAATATTAAAAAGCAGGGAGTATTATTTATGAATATCAATAAAAATTATCAAAATGTCAGTGAAAGTTACTTATTTTCTACTGTGGCAAAAAAAGTTAACGAGTTTGCAGCTGCAAATCCTAATAAAAAGATTATTCGTTTGGGTATAGGAGATGTTACACTTCCTTTATGTAAGGCTGTAGTTGATGCAATTAAGTCTGCTGCTGATGAAATGGGTATAAAAGAAACTTTCAGAGGTTACGGTCCTGAGCAGGGTTATGACTTTTTGAAAACAAAATTACAGGATTATTATAAAAGTCATAATATTGAGTTGGATTTAGACGAAATCTTTATCTCTGACGGTGCAAAATCTGATTTAGGTAACATTTTAGATTTGTTTGATGTTAATAATACAGTGCTTGTTCCTGATCCTGTTTATCCTGTTTACGTTGATACAAACGTTATGGCAGGAAGAAAGGTTGTTTATGTTAACGCTAATGCCGATAACGATTTTCTACCGCTTCCTCCAAGCGATGTGAAGGCTGATATTATCTATTTGTGCTCCCCAAACAACCCGACAGGTGCGGTTTATAATAAAGAACAGTTAAAAGCCTGGGTAGATTACGCTAATGTTAATCACGCCGTAATCTTATTTGACTCAGCGTATGAATGCTTTATCACAGATGAAAATCTGCCAAGAAGTATTTTTGAGATTGAGGGTGCTAAAACCTGTGCGATTGAATTTTGTTCACTATCTAAAACTGCAGGTTTCACGGGTACAAGATGCGGTTACACGGTTGTACCGAAAACTCTTGAGTTTGACGGAGTTAAGCTTAACAAAATGTGGTTAAGACGTCAGACAACCAAGTTTAACGGTGTTCCATATATTATTCAAAGAGGTGCTGAGGCTGTATTTACACCAATCGGACAAAAGGAAATTCAGGAAAACTTAAGCTACTACAAAGAAAATGCCAAAATTATTTCTGAAACACTTAAAAAACACAATATTTGGCACATCGGCGGAAAACATTCACCTTACATTTGGTTAAGATGCCCGAATAATATGACATCTTGGGAATTTTTCGATTATTTATTGGAAAATGTTCAGATTGTCGGAACCCCCGGTTCAGGATTCGGTAACAATGGAGAAGGATATTTCAGGTTAACATCTTTCGGAAGCCGTGAAAATACAATTGAAGCTTGTGAAAGACTTGATAAATTCTTAGGATAAATTTAAAGGGTGGAATAACCGCCCTTTTTTAATTTTAATTTTTAATTTGTAAATCCTGTATCATCAAGCAGGTTTTCGCCGTTGTATGACGCTACTGCCATTTGGTCGCAGCGTTCGTTAAATTCGTGCCCCGCATGACCTTTTACCCAGATAAATTTCACTTTATGCGGTTCTTTTGCTTTTAAAAGCCTTTGCCAAAGATCTTGGTTTTTGACAGGCTGTTTGTTTGAACCCTTCCAGCCCCGCTTAATCCAACCGTCTATCCAGTTTTGGTTGAATGCATCGACAAGATATTTTGAGTCAGATGTAAGTTCGACTTCACACGGTTTTTTTAGTGCTTCAAGTCCGATAATTGCCGCCAGAAGCTCCATTCGATTGTTTGTCGTAACCTTAAATCCTTCTGTTATTTCTTTTTTATGAACAGTTCCGTTATCGTCCTGCGCTACAAGAATTGTTCCGTAACCGCCTTTGCCTGGGTTTCCGCTGCAAGCTCCGTCTGTGTATATTTTTACTAACATTTTTTCTCCTTTGTCTTTTTGCGTGAGGCGGTGATTTTACCCCTCCTCGGTGATGTCCCAGACTTCTAAAATATCATCGGGGATTCCGTTTAAAAACCTGGACGGTTTTGATAATACCATATTCATTGCGTAATCGTACATATCAACTGGGTATGTTATATAAAGATTGTTTTTTGCGCGTGTTGCAGCTACATACATTAGGCGTAATTCTTCGTCCATTTCTTCTTCTGAGTTAAACGAATAAGCGCTCGGGAATCTTCCGTCAACCGCACCGATTATAAACACGCTGTCCCATTCTAAGCCTTTTGCTGAGTGAATTGTCGATATTGTAAGTGCTTCATCATCGGAATTTCTTTTATACATTCCTTCAACACTCGCATCAGGCGGCTCAAGTGCCATATCGCTTATAAAGTCTTCAAGGTTAGAGTATTGCCCTGCAAGGTATTGGAAATGGTCTAAATCTTTTTCGCGTTTTGCAAAATCGTCGTATTTGTCTTTTAATATCGGACGATAATAGGCAAGTACTTCTTCAACAATGTTTGACGGAGTTTTTGTGGCGATAAGGTTTCTTAATTTATCTAATATTTTTAACATCGGAACAATGCTTGTTGATTTGTTTGATGGTAAAAGTTTTATATCAGGGTTTAATTGTCCTTTAATTATCGGGATTACATTGTTAACCGTTGATGCCCCGACACCTTTTAACAAAAGCAGAATTCTTGTTAAACTTATTATATCGTCAGGATTAATTATTACCCGTAAGTGCGCGATAATATCTTTTATATGCGCAGTTTCCATAAACTTTGGTCCGCCGAATTTTTGGTAAGGAATTGCGCGTTTTGACAGTTCAATTTCCAAAGAGTATGACATTCTTGCGTTTCTTGCAAGAACGCAAATGTCGGAAAGACTAATATCTTCATCAAGAAGTTCTAAAATTCTTTGGCAAATGAAATCCGCTTCCATTTGGGTGTCTTTAGCGCAAATCAGCGCAGGCACAATGGTTGATTCTATATTTGAAAACAGCGTTTTTGCGTATTTTTCTTTTGCTTTTGAAATAATTGTGTTTGTGAGTTTTAAGATATTTTGAGTGCTTCTGTAGTTTTGTTCAAGCTTAATTATTTTTGTCCCTTCAAACATTTTCGGGAAATCAAGGATGTTTCTGTAGTTCGCGCCGCGAAATGAATAAATACTCTGTGCATCATCCCCGACTGCCATAATATTATTATGTTCTGAGGCAAGAAGTTTAATTACATCTGCTTGAAGCGTATTGGTGTCTTGATATTCGTCAACCATTATATATTGGTATTGGTTTGAAAGCTTTATTCTTAACTGCTCATTGTTTTCAAGCAGCAGTTTTATATACAAAAGCAAGTCATCATAATCAAGCACCGAATTTTCACGCTTATATGCAACGTAAGCCTTGTGGATTTCTATAATTTTATCTTCGCAGTGTGCAAATTGCGGGAACTCTTCTTCTATAATTTGTTTTGTCGGAGTTTCTTTATTTACGCTTTTTGAATAAATCTCGTGAATTGTGTGTTTTTTCGGGAAACGTTTTTCTTTTTTCGGGTAAAGCTGCCCTGTTATGTGGTTTATAATGTCTTCACAGTCTGATTTATCAAGGATTGTGAAATTATTTTTAAGTTTTAAAAGTTTTGAGTATTTTCTTAAAATTACGTTTGCAAAAGAGTGGAAAGTTCCGCCTGCAACTTTCTCGCACCTGTCGTCAAGTACAAGAGTTGCTCGCGAAAGCATTTCCGCCGCAGCTTTTTTGGTAAATGTCAGAAGAAGAATGTTTTCAGGTTTAACACCGTCTTCAATAAGCCTTGCAACGCGGTATGTAAGGGTTTTGGTTTTACCTGAACCGGCACCTGCAATGACAAGTATCGGTCCTTGTTTAGAGGTTACGGCATCAAGTTGTGCGGGGTTTAAGTCTGTTTCATAGTTAACTTTATAATCACTTTTTACACTGTCGCGTTTTTTTAACACGTATTTTTTACGTGTCGGTTTTTTCTCTTCTGCTGTAATTATTTCATTTCCCATTGTCTTGATTATAGCTCGGTTTTTCAGGTGGTTCAAGTATATAATGTAAAGTTTTTATAATTTTGAACTATAGAGGTTCAAGTTTTGGTGTAAATGTACCGATAGCTAAAGTGTGTAGAAAACGAGAGATATTATGAAAAAGTTTTTGGTATTTTTATTTTCAATTTTGGTGGTATTTGTTTTTCAAATAAACACAAATGCCGCTAATAATGAGTCTAATAAATGGTGGATGTACCCAAAACAACTGAGGGTTTATATTCCGCCAAATCACAAACGAACGGTTATGATGAAACATGCTTTTGCCGAGTGGTCACGAGTAACGAGCGGGAAGCTTGCATTTAAGTATGTTCCGTCTCCTAATGTAGCTAAAATTAAGGTAATTTTTGTTGATAAAATTCCGAATGCTGATAGAGAAATCGGGTTAACAAGGTTTAATTTTTCAGGCAGTGGAAAGCTATTGAGCGCAAATATTTTTATTGCGGAAAAAACTTCGACAGGGCGTGCTTTGGGTAACGATTCGGTTTATACGGTAATGCTTCACGAAATCGGGCATGCAATGGGTATAAACGGGCATTCTAACGACCCTTTAAGTATTATGTATCCGTACGAAGATGATGCGCAGGAGATTCTAAAATCCGATTTGAAAACCTTAGCTGAGATTTACGGCTGGTAAGGAGTTTGTAATGAAAAAAGTTTTACTTGTATTAATGTTGATATTTTTAACGGGGTTTAATGCTGTATTTGCTGATGCAGGTTGGGAGAATCCGAAATCAATAAGAACTTATATTGAACCAAATGATAAAAAAATGATGATGAAACAGGCTTTTGCAAAATGGACTCAGCTTACAAACGGAAAGATTGTTTTTAAGTATGTAACTTCACCTGATGATGCTCAAATTAAAGTAAAATTTGTTAAAGATGCCTCAAAAGATATGAAAAATTTAGAACAGGCAATTGGGGTTACACATGCAACATTTGCTGTACTGCCTTCAAGAAAAGTCGTACTTAATACAGCGACAATTGAAATTGCAGATCATGCTCCCGGCAGTACAGGTAAATTGATGCTAAAAGACAGAATTTTTCGGGTAATGGTTCATGAAATCGGTCATGCAATAGGGTTTCTGGGTACCCATGCACATTCTTCAGATAGGCAAAGTATTATGTTTCCTGCCGCAGTCAGCCGTAACCAGGATGTTACTCAAAATGATTTGAACTTTCTGGCAAAACTTTATGGTTGGTAAGTAGAGTTAATGAAGAAGATTTTAGCGATAACTGTTCTGTTTTTAAGTTTATGTTTCATTGTCCGAGAAAGCTTAAATACATATTTCTTTTGTTTAATAAAATATCTTATGCGCATATATATTTTTCTAAAGAATACTCATTTGGCTGTACTCTTAGCCGTGAAGCGATGTTAGATGTTATGATTCACGAGGTAGGTCATGCAATCGGGTATTCAGGACATTATGCCAATACTGACCGCATAATGTACAGGTTAGCTGCACTGCTGTGAAAAATACTCAAATCGGATATTGAAAATTTAGAAAAAGTTATGGTTGGAAATATGTATTATTAATGATTAATTCTTCTGTCTTTCCAAGACCAACCGTTTACATGGTAGAATTTAACCGTATCAATATTTAGGATTTGTTGAGTTTCGGTGATTTGTGAATACATAATGCTTGATTTTTTACGGTCGTTATGCGGCATTCCAAGTGCATGTCCGACTTCGTGAAGCATCGTTGTATAAATATAATTACGAGAGTATTTTTTTATATCTTTGCCTTTTGTTGCAATACGGATTTCGGCTTTTGTAATTTTATTACCACTGGTTTGTATGTTGTATGAAGCTATTGGACTTTCCGAGCCGCTTTCTTTTTCTGTGAATACAACATCAATATCGGCAGGTCCTTTTGCAACATAATTAAATTTAATTTTGTTTGAACTTAATGATTGCCATTTTGAGAATGCTCTTTTTAGTGATTCTGCGTAAGGGTCTTTCGGTATATAAACATTTATCGGTGATTTTTGCCAGTGCGGAGGAGTTGCCCTGAGTTCTGATGCAGGTGTCATTGCTATTGCGGCTGCTGCAAATATAAATAAAAATCCTAATATAAATACTGTTACCGTAAAAAATCTTTTTAACATACCATTTTCCTTTTTTTTAAATTATACAGTATTTTAGCCTAAAACACAAGGTTATATAATGTTGTATCTGATAGCAGCAGAAAGAATTTGAATTGTTCTGGAGATTTTGAGTTTTTTAAAAATGTTACGTTTAATTTTATTAAAATCTTTTATATCCAGTTCGTACCAATCAATTATTGCAGGAGAATTATGTCCGCAGATAAGCATATTCATAATATCTTTTTCAATATCAGTGAGATTTATATGCATAATATTCACCTGTCAATCTCGATTTTTATCAGGTCGTTTGCAAATGCGAAAAAAACAAGTTGTCTTCGATTTTTCAGTTCAAGCTCTTTTAAAAGTTTTCGCACTGTGTATAAAAGCTTATTTTTATTTCTTGAATAGTATTTATTGGCAATTTCCGTATAAGTTAACCCTGATAATAATAAATAAAATATCTGACAATTTTGTAGATAAAACATTTCAGAACCCACATCAAATTTCATTAATATACCCTCCCTTTCTTTTTTTCATTTTCATTATAATTTTTTAAAATATTTAATTCTTAATAATATTTCCGTATAGGCAAAAATGTTTTACTATCGGTCAAAATGGTATATACTCAAAGACAATAGATAGATTAAGCGATTCGGTTTAATGTATAAATATGACTTTGAAGAAGTTATTTGGTAAAAATTTAAAACTGATAAGAGAAAGTTACGGCTTAACACAACAAGAGTTTGCAGAGCTTGTAAATATGCAGCTTAATTCAATAGGTCAGATTGAAATCGGATATAAAGGTGTATCATTTACTACACTTGAAATATTTTCTCAAAAGTTGAATTTAGAATATCGTGATTTCTTTGATTTTCAACCTGACATCCAACCTAAAAATATGTTATCAGCTTCTATTATAAATGAAATTCAAAGTCTTGATTCTGATACTCAAAAATTTATTTTAATTTTTATAAAAGGCTTGGTTAAGTTATTAAAACAGAAAAGGTTTTAAGTAATTTTGTGCTAATATTATCAGCATAAGGAAAACCATTTATGAGCGAAAAAGAAAAGATGATTAACGGTGATAATTACATGCCGTTTTGTGAGTTACTGGAAAAAGACAGGTTTCGAGCAAAGACTTTATGTATGAAATACAATACTCTCACTCCCGATAAGAAAGATGAAAAACAAAAGATTTTATCTGAGTTATTGGGTAACGCAGGGGAGAACAGTGTTATCGAGCCGAATTTTTTCTGTGATTACGGGTATAATATTGAGTTTAACGGATTTGTTTATGTTAACCATAACAGTGTTTTTCTTGATTGTGCAAAGATAAAAGTCGGTGCTGATACATTTATCGGACCAAATTGCGGTTTTTATACGGCGATTCATCCAATTAATGCCAAGGAGCGTATTAAAGGAATAGAATCAGCAAAACCTATTACGATTGGCAATGGTGTATGGCTCGGAGGAAATGTAGTTGTCCTGCCCGGAGTTAGTATTGGTGACAGATCAGTAATCGGTGCCGGTTCTGTAGTGACAAAAGATATTCCGTCTGATGTTGTGGCTGTCGGTAATCCTTGCAGAGTAATTAAACAAATAGAAAAATTATAATATTTAATTTTAATGCCAATTGTTAATTTTTTGTTTATTTTTTAAGGAATTTAAAAAAACGATGTTATAACAATAATATAAAATAATAAAAAAATATTGTTAGTAAAGGAGATAAAAAATTATGGCAAAGACAATTGGTATCGACTTGGGTACAACAAACTCGGTTGTTGCAGTTATGGAAGGCGGAAAGCCGACAGTTATCGCTAACGCAGAAGGTTCTCGTACAACACCTTCTATTGTTGGTTTTTCAAAAACAGGTGAAAGATTAGTAGGTCAGCTTGCAAAACGTCAGGCTATCGTTAACCCTGATAAAACTATCGCATCTATTAAAAGACACATGGGCGATAATTATAAAGTTAATATTGACGGGAAAGATTATACTCCGCAAGAAATTTCATCTATGATTTTAAGAAAATTAGCTGATGATGCTTCTGCTTATCTTGGAGAAAAAGTAACGTCAGCTGTTATTACAGTTCCAGCTTATTTTAATGATGCACAAAGACAAGCTACAAAAGACGCAGGTAAAATCGCAGGTTTGGATGTTCTTCGTATTGTTAACGAACCTACTGCGGCAGCTTTGGCTTACGGTCTTGAAAAAGAAAAAGCCGAAAAAGTTTTGGTATTTGACTTAGGTGGCGGTACTTTTGACGTTTCAGTTCTTGAAATCGGTGACGGTGTTCACGAAGTTCTTTCAACATCAGGTGATACTCACTTGGGTGGTGACGATTTTGACCAAAAAGTTATGGATTGGATTTGTGAAGAATTTAAAAAACAGGAAGGTATTGACTTAACAGGTGATAAACAAGCTATGCAGCGTGTTAAAGAGGCTGCTGAAAAAGCTAAATGTGAATTATCATCAGTTTTTGAAACAAATATCAACTTACCGTTCATCACTGCTGATGCTAACGGCCCTAAACACTTAGACTTGAACCTAACAAGAGCTAAGTTTGAAGAACTTTCATACGATTTGTTGGAAAGATGTAAAAAACCTGTTGAACAAGCTATTCAAGACGCAGGAATTTCTAAATCAGAAATCAACGAAGTTGTACTTGTCGGCGGTTCATCACGTATTCCTGCCGTTCAAAAACTTGTAAAAGATTATACAGGTAAAGAACCTAACCAATCAGTTAACCCTGATGAAGTTGTAGCTGTTGGTGCTGCGGTTCAGGCAGGTGTTTTGGCAGGTGAAGTTAAAGATATCGTTTTACTTGACGTTACTCCGTTAACTTTGGGTATTGAAACATTAGGCGGTGTTATGACTCCGTTAGTTCCTCGTAACACTACAATTCCTGTTTCAAAATCTCAGGTATTCTCAACTGCAGAAAATAACCAAACAGCAGTAGATATTCAGGTTCTTCAAGGTGAAAGACCTATGGCAAGAGATAATAAATCTTTAGGTATGTTCCGTTTGGAAGGTATTGCTCCTGCAATGCGCGGTATTCCTCAAATCGAAGTAACATTCGATATCGATGCTAACGGTATTGTAAACGTTTCAGCTAAAGATAAAGCTACTAATAAAGAACAAAAAATCACTATTACAAACTCTTCTAACTTGAGTGAAGATGATATTGATAAAATGGTTAAAGAAGCAGAAGCTAACGCTGCTGAAGATAAAAAGAAAAAAGAAGAAGCTGAAATTAAAAACAATGCTTCAAGTCTAATTGCTTCAGCAGACAGAGTAATGAAAGATTTTGAAGGAAAAATCGATTCTGCCGATAAATCAAAATTAGAAGAACAAAAAGCTGCACTTCAAAAAGCAATTGATGAAAACAAATCAACAGATGAATTGAAAAAATTATCTGAAGAATTGCAGCAAACAATGTTCGGAATTTCACAAAAAGCTTACGAAGCTGTTCAAAAAGAAGGTGAAACCGCTCAAAGTGCAAATTCTGAATCAGCAAGTTCTGAATCATCTTCAAACAACAATGATGATGACGTAATTGATGCAGAATATGTAAAAGAATAAGTTGCATAAACATATTTAAGAAGCGGTCGGGCAAAATTTGCCCGACCGCTTCTTTAGTGTTATAATTAAACAAAAGAAAAGGAGAAAAAAGTATGAAAAATCAAGCTATGACTAGAAATTCGGGGGGGGTAACTTTTTAAGCTCCTCAGCATTTACACTCGCGGAGGTATTAATTACCCTAGGGATTATCGGGGTTGTTGCGGCTATTACAATTCCCGGACTTATTACCACTCACCAAAAACAAGCTGCTGCAATTCAATTAAAAGAAGCCTATGTTATACTTACTAATGCTGCACGCATGGCAAATAATGATGAAGAATTAGTTTTTACCCCGCCTGAAACGTATCAGGATGCACTTTATGAACACGATAAATACAAAATCTTTGCAACATACTTTGCTCCATATATGAAAGGAGTAACGCACGTACAACAACGTAACCCTAAATGGAATATCAAGACTCCTGCGGGAAAAGAAGTGTTATTTGATTTTGGTAAAGAATGTCATTGTCTTAATAACGGCATGTGTTTTTATATGATGAATCACGGTACTAATTATTTTTATCTGGGTGTAGATTTAAACGGACAATCAGGACCTAACAGGGTTGGACGAGATGTTTTTTATTTTGCATTGCACTTTACAAATAATGGTATAACGGTTGATGAAAAAACTTACGGATATAATAAAATGACTAACTTATACGAAGGTTACACAGACTCTTCAGGCGGCGGTTGTAATAAAACTGATACAAAGTGGTCTAATGGAGCTACCTGCACCGCGATTATTATGCATAATAATTGGAAAATCCCTGCGGATTATCCGTGGTAAAATTTACACCTATGAAAAATTTTTAAATAGTGTTATAATCAATTTATGAGTGAAGATAGGAAGGTAAGTTTTACAACACAAAACCGTTTAATAATTTTCGGGCTGGTTTTAAGTACGTTATTAATTATGGCGATTGCTGTTTTTGCTGTGATTAATATTCAAAAAAATCTTAACGAAAGTTACCAAAATTTTGGGCAGGTTATGTCTAAAATTTTGGCTATTGAAAGTGTTGAACTTACAAAAGATGCTTCCAAACAACAGACTTATAATTTGTTAAAAACACATTCGGATTCTATTTTAAAATCACATCAGGACATTGTTTTTATTGAATTTCGTGATGATTCGGGAAAACTTATATACCAAGTTCAAAATCCGTCGCGTCAAAATTCCAAACGACCGAATCTTTCCGTTACTTCTCCTATGATTAATTTATCGGATAATACTAATCTCGGTTCTGTTACTGTTGGGTTGTCAGGTTCCTTAGTCGGTAAGGTTTCATCAACTACAAGGGCTTCAATTTTATTTGTCTTTGTAATTGTTTGGCTTGTGTTTGCGTTTGTAATTTTAATAAATACTTATCTTATTACTCGCGAATTGAGAATTCTTCATGACGGGGTTCAAAAGATTTCATCAGGAGAATTTGGTTATAAAATCGAAGGAAAAGACGTAAGTGACGAGGTTCGGGAACTTTTTAACGCGTTTAACAATATGTCTTCAAGGTTGAATTTGTATGAAGAACAAAATATCGAACAATTAACCCTTGAAAGAAACAAACTTGAAGCGGTTTTGTTAAGTATAGCAAACGGGGTTGTTGTTTGTGATAACAATGACGAGGTTGTTCTTGTAAATAATCATGCAAAAGAGTTACTGGAGCTTGAGGGTGATGAACTTTTGGATACCAATATTCAAGAGTATGTTGACACAGAAGGCGAATATTGTTTTAACGAAAAAATTGATGAGTATAAAAAGTTATCTTTAGAAGAAAAGTCTTCAAAACCTCTGACTTTTAATATTACTATTGATAACAGAGTTATAAAATCAATTATTTCTCCTATGTTTACCAGAAACGGTGATTATGTAGGCTATATTATTGTATTGATTGATGTAACCCGTGAAACCGAAATGGATCAAATGAAATCCCAGTTTATTTCAAATGTTTCTCACGAATTGAGAACTCCTGTCACTGTTTTGAGAAGTTATATTGATACTTTGTACAATTATGGGGAAGAGTTTGATGCTGAAACTAAAAAAGAATTTATCGGAACCTTGAACACTGAAATTATAAGACTTAACAGCATGGTTAATGATATTTTGGATTTCTCAAGGTTGGATTCCAATGCTAAAATCGAAAAAAATGAAAACGATATTTCGCAGCTTGTGGATTCTTGTGTATCGCAGGTCGGGGTTTTGTTAAAAGAACATAATTTAAGCATTGATGTAGAAAAAGAACAGAATATTCCGCTTTTGATGTTCAATTATGACAGTATCGCAAGAGCTTTGACCAATTATCTGTCTAACGCGATAAAATATGCTCCGCAAGATTCGACAATTAAAGTCAGACTTTATAAAGAACCTGAAAATAACCGCGTAACAGTAACTGTAAGAGATGAAGGAATCGGGATTGCACCTGAGTTTCAGAAGAAAGTTTTTGAAAGATTTTATCGTGTGGAAAATAAAACCCACAGTGTAAAAGGTACGGGGCTCGGTTTACATCTTGTAAAAACAACGATAGAAAAACATCATCACGGACAGGTGTTTGTAATATCCCAACCAAATTGCGGTTCAACATTCGGATTCAGCCTGCCGATTGATGTAACCGAATTTGATGATGAATTAGTCTAAAGTTTTGACATTTCAGATGATACATCACGTCTTAAATAATCAAGGTTGCCTTTTGTAATAACCCATTTGGTACAATTTGCACCGTTTAAAGTACTGTTATTTTTGTATTCACAAATTTCTTTACCGTATTTGTTGTTTACGGTTGCGGAAGTTGAGGGGATAATTCCTTTTGTTGTGATATCAAATCTGAAATAATCAACACCTGCCTGATTTGGAAAATCATTTCCGTTAATATCGACAAAAATAACACCGCAATTACCTTTCTCATTGCATTTACCGCTGCTCCAAAACGCCAAAGATGTACCGTCTGATAATCTGGATTTTGCATACATAGCATGTGTTGAAGGCTGCCATGAAAAAAAGACTTTCCCATCAAGAGCTTTATATTTATTACTGCTGAAACAGCCTTTTTGTCCGCAATCTTCACTTAATTTTATGAAAGGTTTTAATATTAAATATAATTTTTGAGAAGATTGAGGATTATCTTCCAAAGGTCCGATGTCCCAGCCTTCAATATCACCGTTTTCTGCTGCAGCAAGTTTAAAGGCTTGATTTAAAACAGAATGAACTCGTTTTAATCGGTTAGCAATAACTTTTTCTCTATATGCACTCATCAGTGTCGGAATTGTCATTGCCGCGACTACTCCTATTATCCCAAGGGTAATTAAAGTTTCCGCCAACGTGAATGCTTTTTTCATTTTATTTCCTCTCAAAGTTTTATTAATGGAATTTATTACTAGTAATAAAATAATTAGTATTAATACTAAATTTAGTCAAATTAATAATATATAATTTATCATTAGTAATATGATAAAGTTTAAATTAGATGATTTATTTTGGGAACACCGAACCACCGCAGAAGAAGTCAGATGCGCAACAGGGATAAGTGCATCTACTTTGTCAAATATCAGAAATGGTAAAAATATTAATATAAGTATTAAAACACTGGACAAACTTTGCCAATACTTTAATTGCAGTGTATCAAGTATTTTGGAATACGAGCCGAATGATAAAACTTAGTGCAGGTAGTGAACCAAACCTAAAATTATAAGCGCGACAATTGCTAAAACCCATAAACATACGCTTGTACTAAATGGTGCTTCCGCATTTTCATCATTGGTTTTGGTTTCAATCATTATTTTGGCAAATTCATAAAAAGAATCTGCATCAGTGTTTTTAATATTGTAACAGCTTGAGTATTCAACTTTGAAATTTCTTAAAATTGCTTCTTCTTTTTTAAAATTGTCGGTATTAATGTCTATATCTGCCAAGATTATGACAAGACATTCGGGGTGTTGTTCAGAAAAGTAAAGTATTCTTTCTCTGTTAATATTTTGATTGTAGTAATCCACTGCAATAATGTCAATTTTTTCATCCGCAGGAAGCTCATCATCTGTTGAACATACACAAATTAGTTCTGTGTCATCATGTTAAAATACTCTTTATAATAATCTTCGTTGAATGTGCCGTTTGAGATTACTGCAATGTTCATATAAACTCTCCTGAATTTTTATGTACGTATCAAAATTTTGTCATTCTGAACTTGATTCAGAATCTTAAAATTTTGATTTATTAATCGAATAATGCGTTAATTTTATCAATAATATCCTGTGGGTCGATTTCGTTTGTAATCTTATTTACATCCTGCGCGATTTGATATAGTTTTGCGGCTTCAATTTTATCACCTGTTATGGCAATTGAGCGTGCAAGGTTAAAATGTGCAAGTGCGTAATTCGGGTTACATTCGACTGATTTTTTGAACATTTCAAGTGCTTTTTGAACCCTGCCCAAATCATCAAGATAAATTACTCCAAGGTTGTTATATGCTATGTCGTAATTTTTATCAAACTGTATTGCAAGTTCATATTCTCGAATTGCTTCATCGGTGTCGCCTTTACCCCAGTACAGGAATCCTAAGTTACAGTGTATTTTAGCATTCTGAGGGTCAAGGTCAAGCGCGTTTCTGTATACGGCAAGCGCGTTTTCGTAATCTTCTTTATCATAAAATGCACTGCCTAAGTTTACGTAAATATCAATATCCTCAGGGGTTAACAAGTAAGCGCTTTGGTATGATGTGATTGCAGCGTCTAAATCTTGTTTAGCTTCCTGGAATACAAATCCTAAAGTTTGGTTTACAACGCTTGTCCATTCCTTGCTGGGATTTAGTGTTATTGCTGTTTGGAAGTGTGAAACAGCACCGTCAACATCACCTTTCACGTACAAAATATTTGCTAAATTTGAGTGAAATTCAGGCATGTTCGGCATAATTTTGATAAGTTTTTTGTAAACTTCAACCGCGTTATCGTAATCGCCCAAATCTTCGTAAGCTTTACATAAATGGCGGTATGCGGGAATATTTAAGTTATCAAGCCAGATTGCCATTTTGTATTCTGTAATTGCGTTTTCAAATTGTCCCAGTGTTGAATAAATGTCACCTAATAGACAATATAGCGGAACAAACCCGGGAGCTTTTTCAACGGCGTCGATGTAGATATCCAAAGCCTGATCAAGTCCTTTAGATTGAACCATTGTATAGCCTTTTATAAGTATCGGAAGGAATTTAATATATGTCAAACCTTCTTTAACTTTTTTCAATGCATCTTTGTCAAACGGCAGGGTTAGCACTGCCATTGCGTATTCGTAAGCTGATTTGAGCTTGTTTTTGAAGATTCTGAATGATGAAACTTTATAAATATTATGTAAAAGATAATGTGCGCAGGAGCTTGCAAAAGGCGCGTATTGAATTGCTTTTTTTGCGTTAATTTCAGCATCTAAAAAGCGGGCTTTTTTTGTGTAAGCTTCTGCAAGCATATAATATGCTTTTGCAAACTTAGAATCTTTTGAAATCGCGTTGTCAAAATAATTAACAGCTTTATCCATATCGCCTTTATAAAACTGTGCAAGCCCTATTTTATAATAGATTTCGGCAGAATCAATATATGATTCAAGCGCGATTTGGTATTCGGTGATTGCCTCATCAACATATTGGCAAGAAGAATAAATGTCTAAGTGCCAAGCCATGTATAAATCTCCTAAACGCAAGTGTAAATCAGCGTTTGTCGGGTCTTTTTGTAGGCCTATCTGGCATAACTCTATGGCAGATTTTACGTTTCCGCCTTTAATTTCTTTTTTAATTTTTTTATCTAAAAGTTTTGTATCGTTTTTCATATTCATATAAATCAAGCTCTTCTTTTATTTATAATAATTAATTATTTATAAAAAAGCAAGTTAATTAACATACTTTCGTGTATAATATAGTTTATTAGAATGAGGATTAAATATGACAGATAACAGAATTTATTTTGTAGATGTAACAAACAGAGACGGCGTACAAACATCTCGATTGGGGTTAGCTAAGCTTCAAAAAACCATAATTAACCTGATGCTTAACGATATGGGGATAACCCAGTCAGAATTCGGGTTCCCGACAACAAAGCACGAACTTAATTATTTGAACGGCAACCTGGAGCTTGTAAAACGCGGAGTAATTTCTACAACCAAGCTATCAGGCTGGATGCGCGGAATCGCTTCTGATGTTGAAGAATCATTTAAAAATGTTCCGAATCTTGAAAACGTTAATCTGTCACAATCAACTTCAGAACAGATGATTAATGGTAAATATATGGGTAAAAAGACCCCTGATGATATCATTAAAATGACCAAAGAAGCTGTAGAATGTGCTGTTGACAAGGGTGCAAAAATTATCGGGGTTAACGCAGAAGACGCATCCCGCAGTGATTTGGATTATTTGATAAAATATGCCACAGAGGCTAAAAAATCAGGTGCTTACAGATTCAGATACTGTGATACTTTAGGCTTTGAAGATCCTCAGACAACTTATGATAGAATTTATAAAATTGCAAAAGCAACTCAAATGCCGATTGAACTTCACTTCCATAATGATTTGGGAATGGCTGTTGCGTGTTCTGTGATGGGTGCGCGAGCAGCGATCGACGCAGGAGTTGACGCTTATATTAATACTGCGATAAACGGAATGGGCGAGCGCGCAGGAAACGCTGATTTGGTATCGTGCTTGCTGGCTTGTTTAAAATCTGCGGGATTTAAAGATAAATACAAAATTGATGAAAATATTCGTCTTGATAAAGCCTGGGAGCTTGCAAAATACACGGCTTACGCATTCGGGGTTGATATTCCGATAAATCAGCCTGCGGTCGGGGATAATGCTTTTGCGCATGAATCGGGAATTCACGCTGACGGAGCTTTAAAAGACAGAAGAAACTATGAACTTTACGATTTTGAAGAGCTTGGACGCGGAGAACCTGAGATTATTGAAACCGGCAGAATGATTACAACAGGCGAATACGGCGGAATTAAAGGGTTCAGAAACGTTTATAATAACTTGGAAATCGAGTTTAAAGACGAACACGAAGCAAGAAACATCCTGGAACTTGCGCGTTATGCTAACGTTCATACCCAAAAACCTTTGACAACAAGTGAATTAAGGTTTATCTATTATTTCCCTGATGTTGCGGCTCGTGTAATGACCGTGTCACCTTATTATGAACCGATCGGGGCAATAAAGCAGCGTGTTGAAGCACAAAAAATTACGGTTCCGCACGGATTTATTTAAATGGAATAATTAATTCCGTGTCTTTTAAACAGTGCGTTGAAAAAATCTTTGTTTTCAATGATGTTTTCTGCTGTTAACTTCATATCTATTGCGCCGATAAACGGATGAGTTTTTTGTTCTTGTTGTTCAAGTACTCGTGCAATGTAATTTTTTGCGAGAATATTTGTTTGCTGTACCATTTCCCGTTGTTCTGCTGCGGGTGGATTTTGTTTAATTTTTGCTAATAATTCCGCAGCTCGTTTTATCAAATCTTCGACAAAGCTTCCGCCGTTTTGAATAATAGATTTTAAGATATTATTTCTGTCATCAAATCCCGTAATACATGGTACAAATTTATATTTTGAATGAAAATAAACCGCAGTATTTTTTGACAGAATTTCCAATTGTTGTATATTATTTTCAATCATTGTGATCAGGCTTGAAAGTCGCATTATTTCACCAAACCTGAATCCTTTCATATAAGAACTTCTGTATTCGGGTTCTACTTCAAGGTAATAACCGTACATAGAGCTTCGTTCTTTATCAATAGAAAATATTTCATGTGCTACTCTTTTGCCGCGCAAGTTACGAATTTCGGAAATTAATCTGTTATATCCGTCGTTGTATATACGAGTGTCTGTAATAAGTTCACCCAGGATGTCATTGTGAGTATGCAAAGTATTTACGATTCTGGAATCGCCATTGCATAGAGGTTTTATTATTGGGGTAAACATTGTCATATATTTTATAATGCCCGTGAAAATATTTTTTGCGGGGCGCCGAATAAGCTAAATTACCTTACCGCCCATTATCAGGTGTCCGTCGTTAATATCGTAAATAACTCCTGCTTGACCTGTAGTGATTGAGTTTACGGGGTCGTAAAACGTGATTTCAGCTTTATCATCAATTATTTCAATATGAGCTTTTTTTGCGCTCATGTTGTAGCGGATTTTTACCATAGCATCAAATTCTTTTTGGGCAATCGGGTATGAAAAATTCAAGTCTTCGATTGCAAGACGGGTTTTAAAATCGTCTTCGCGTTTGCCTAAGTAGACGATGTTTTTGTCTGCATCAATATCAATTACGTATAGCGGATAAGCTGCTGCGATACCTATACCTTTACGCTGTCCGATTGTGTATTGATAGTGTCCCGTGTGTGTTCCGAGCTTTTTGCCTGTTGGAATCTCTATAAAATCACCTTTCTGCTCGCCGAATTTTTCTTTTAAGTAGGATTTTGTTGTGGTCGGTTTTTGAATGAAACAAATATCCTGACTTTCTTTGGATGATTTTGGCGGCAGGTCAAAGTCATAAGCCATTTGACGAACCTGAGATTTGTCGTATTCGTAGAGCGGAAAAACTGTTTTTGACAGTTGTTTTTGCCCTAATCTGTATAAAAAGTATAGTTGGTCTTTGTGTTCGTCTTTTGCTGGGTAAAGTTTATAAACCCCGTCAACAAGTCTTATATCAGCGTAGTGCCCAGTGGCAAAAATATCAGCTCCGAGTTTGTTTATTGCGTAATCAAAAATTTCGCCCCACTTGATAAATTGGTTGCAAACGATACAAGGATTCGGGGTGCCGCCGTTTTTGTATGTTGATTCAAAGTTATCTATAACACATTTTTGAAACTTCCCGCAAACATCTAATACGTAGTGTTCGATTCCGAGTTTTTCGGCAACATTTTTAGCGTTTTGGCACACGATATCGGCTGCTGCGGTGTTTACCATTTTTCCCGTAACTCCGATGACTTTATAACCTTTTTGCTGTAGTAAAAGTGCCGTGACCGAGCTATCGACTCCGCCTGATAAGGCTACCGCGGCGATTTTTTGTTTCTTTTCCATAACCGAATTATAGCATATAAATAACTTATTCACTTATTAAATTTTTTATATTACAATGTTAAAAAATCGTACACAAAAAAGGAGAATATAATGTTGACAAAAAATTCATCAGTAAAAACAAGTTTTTCAGGTGTTGATTTCTCAAAATATTCATCAAAAACATCTGAGTTTGTAAAAGAATTTGCATCTCGAGCTAACAAACCGGGTTATTTCTTAAACTGGGTTAACTTGCCGTCTGAACAATTAAAAAGAGTAGACGAACTTTACTCAATGGTTGAAAGTTTTAAATCACAAACAGGTGCATCAAGATTAAGCGTTATGGGTATCGGCGGTTCAAAACACACAGTTGAACACATGTTGGGTATCAACGGATTAAATCTTTGCGGCGAAAGCGTTGCTTTTTATTCAGATGTTGATTCAATAAGCTGGGAAAGATTTATCACAAAATTAGGTGATGTAACATCATCAAACTATATGATAGCTTCAAAATCAGGTTCAACTTTTGAAACTAAAGACGGATTTTTAAGAATACAACAAATGTTAATTGATTCTTATATGGCTAAAGGTCAATCAAAAGAAGAAGCTGAAAAATCAGCATCAAAACACTTTATCGCAGTAACCGACGGAAACGCTGAAAAAAGTGAATTACGTAGAACATCAAATGAACAAGGCTGGTTAGGCGATTTGTTTATCCACGATGATGTAGGCGGAAGATTTTCTGCATTTGACGATCATGCTTTATTTACGTTAATTTGGGCAGGACTTTCAAAATCAGATATGGTTTCATTATTGAATGCTGCGCAAGAAGTTTCCGAACAATCATTATCAGATGATTTGGAAATAAATGATGCTTTAAAAGAAGGTATATTCTGGGCTGATGCTAAAATGAACGGAATTTGTGCTTCAGTTCATCAATATATGGGTTCAATGTTTGAAAATACTGTTTACTGGCATGCTCAAATGCAGAATGAATCTGTTAAAGATACATTAAAACAGGTTGCAAAGGTTCCTGATGCTATGCACCACTCAGCAGAAGCTCATTTTAACCCTGCAAATAAGTTAGTTTTTGCTTTGACTGTTCCTGTAGATAACGGTGTTTGCCGCGAAAACGCTCAAAGCTATATTGAAGCATTGACAAAATCTTACGAAATTACAGGAGCATTCTTTAAAGAAGAAGTTGAAACCTCAACTCTTGGTCTGACAGCCGCAGCAGCTGGCGCAATGACTCAATTAAGAGCATTTGCAACAGTTTACCAGGAAATCGTTGAGTGCGTAATGTCAGGTAAAGCACTTCCTGAAGTTTTTGACAGTGTATTACAACCGCACGTAGAATTTTATAAAAAGAATTTAAAAGGCGGAGTAGTAGTTCCGGGAAGAATTTCTGAGTAGTTAAGTTTTTATATTAGAAGGCGCGGCGGGAAATCCCGCCGCGCCTTTTTTTGTTTATTCTTTTTCAATTTCAAATAATAATGAATCGGCAGTGTCACAGATTAAACCTGTAGCTCCTTTGATTCTGTAGATATCTTCCGCGTCGTTATTTGAGCAGTAACAATCAAGCAGCAGGGTTGTGCTGTAAAGAGTATTCGCAAGTTTATGAATTTTTTTCATCTTTTCATCCATTTTTATTCTCCTTTGTAAACTTTTATAACTCGAGATTTGATATGTTATTCGAAAAGTTGACATACATAGACAATAAAATATCTTAAATTGATAAATTTGTCAACTAATTTTACATAAAGTATAATTATTCTATGAAAATGTTTGTAAGAGAACAGGTGAAGGCGTTGCTCGCACAGGAAGGTGTTAAAATGAAAGACCTTGTTGTCGAGTTGGAAAAGGTTTCAGGCAGGAATTATTCGCTGCAAAGTTTTTCTCACCGTTTGAGCAGAGGTTCAATCTCCTATAACGAGGTTCTTTATATCGCCCAAATTCTCGGTTATGAAATTAAGTTTAATAAAGCAGATTAAAATCTCGTCTTTCTGTATAATGTGCAACTATAAAATAAGTGTTAGAATGCGTTTATGAATATTAATATTTTAAAAAGTTTATCTTACGGGGTTTACGTGATTTCCACCCCTGACGGTGAAAAATCAACGGGATGTATTGCAAACAGCTTGATGCAAATTTCTTACGATACTGTTGCCGTCAGCATCAATCATAAAAATTACACAAACGAATGCATAAATAAATACAAACGTTTTGCAATCTCAGTATTGGGAGTAGAAAGCGATGATAACGTAATTCCCGTATTCGGGTTTCAAACAGGGCATGATGTTGATAAGTTTTCGGGATTTAAAACCGTTAAAGTTGACGGGATTGATGTTATTGAAAACTCCGTCGGGTACATAATTTGCGATCTTGTCGACAAAATGGAAACCGAAACCCATACGGTCTTTTTAGGTAAGATAACAAACGGCGAAATTTTGCATGAACAAATTCCCATGACTTACGCTTATTACCATGCCGTTAAAAAAGGAAAAAGTCCGAAATCTGCTCCGACTTATATTGAAGAGCATGCCAAAACGGATGTTGCATATAAATGTAAGATTTGCGGATATATTTATGAAGGAGATATCTCAAAAGAGCCTGACACCTATGTTTGCCCGATTTGTAAAAAAGGCAAAGAATTTTTTGAATTAATTACATAATTTAATATATTAAGTGTAAATTTTACAAATGTTAATTCTTCTTATCATGATTTAACATTTCCATTAAAATCTTGTACTTGGCATGACTCTTGTTAATCTTGTGTCTTCGGTAAAAGGATGTAGAAATGTTTCAAAAGATTACAAAATTTATCCGTCCGAGGATTTATTTTTTATAATTCCTATTAATATTTAATGCATTTTGTGATAGAATAGTTTAATAAAGATTATGGGAAAGAAAAGGTGAAAATCCTTATAAGGTCAACATTGTAAAGGCTAAGAATATCGGAAGAGAACATGCCTTTTACATGGACGGAGGAGATTATATTATGCAAAACGCTGTTAATAAAAATGGACAAGAAAATGTAGTTGATATAACATCTGCTCATGTGTCTGATGCTATAAAAAGAGTACACGAGTCAAATGCTATGTTTACTAAGCAAATAGTTGAAAGTGCTTCAAAACTTGACAGTGTTTGTATCATCAAAAAAGACGGTACAAAAGAAAAATTTAACGTTCAAAAAGTTGTTGAAGCCGTTAAAAAATCAGCAACTCGTATGCTTATTACTTTTAGTGATGATGAGTTGAAAAGGATTTGTGATTTCGTTAACAAAAACGTTAATGATTTACAAAAAAACGATATATCTATCTGGGAAATTCACAATATTGTTGAAAGTGCTTTAGAAAGCATCAATCCTTCTGTTGCAAGAAGCTATAGAAATTACAGAAATTACAAAACAGATTTTGTTGCAATGCTTGATAAAGTTTACCAGGAAAGCCAAAAAATTATGTACATCGGGGATAAAGAAAACTCAAACTCTGATTCGGCATTAGTTTCAACAAAACGTTCATTGATTTTCAATCAGTTAAACAAAGAATTATACAAAAAATTCTTCTTAACCGTTGATGATTTGCAAGCTATCAGAGAAGGTTATATCTATATCCACGATATGTCAGCTCGTCGTGATACTATGAACTGCTGCTTATTTAATGTAGGCGAAGTTTTAAAAGGCGGTTTTGAAATGGGTAATCTTTGGTATAACGAACCAAAGACTCTTGATGTTGCGTTTGACGTTATCGGTGATATTGTTATGGCTGCAGCAAGCCAACAATACGGCGGATTTACGGTTCCTGAAGTTGATAAAATTTTAGCTCCTTACGCTGAAAAATCTTACGAAAAACAATATGACAGATATATTTGTATGGGCTTATCCTTTGAAAAAGCCAGAGAAGAAGCTTTAAATGATGTTCAAAATGATTTCGAACAAGGTTTCCAAGGTTGGGAATACAAGTTTAACACTGTAGCCTCATCCCGCGGAGATTATCCGTTTATCACAATGACAATGGGTCTTGGTACAGGCGAATTTGAAAAAATGGCATCTTTGACCATGCTTAGAATCCACGCTAAAGGTCAAGGTAAAAAAGAAAACAAAAAACCTGTTTTATTCCCTAAAATCGTGTTCTTATACGATAAAGAACTTCACGGTGAAGGCGGAGTGTTACATGACTTGTTTGAAGCAGGTGTTGAATGCTCAAGAAAAACAATGTATCCTGACTGGTTATCTTTAACAGGTGACGGGTATGTTGCAAGTATTTACAAAAAATACAAAAAAGTTATTTCACCAATGGGTTGCAGGGCATTTCTTTCACCTTGGTTTGAAAGAGGCGGTATGAAACCTGCTGATGAAAACGATCAACCGATTTTTGTCGGAAGATTCAATATTGGTGCGGTTTCTCTTCACTTACCTATGATTCTTGCTAAAGCAAGACAGGAAAGCAAAGATTTCTATGAAGTTCTTGATTTCTATATGGAACTTATCAGAAAAATTCACATCAGAACTTACGAATACTTAGGTGAAATGAAAGCATCGGTCAACCCTCTTGCATACTGCGAAGGCGGGTTCTACGGCGGACATTTGAAACCTTCCGATAAGATTAAACCGTTATTGAAATCAGCGACAGCATCTTTCGGTATTACGGCTTTGAATGAATTACAAGAACTTTATAACGGAAAATCACTTGTTGAAGACGGTGAGTTTGCTTTAGAAGTTATGAAATATATTAACGACAAAGTAAACCAATACAAAGAAGAAGACGGAAATCTTTATGCAATTTACGGAACTCCTGCCGAAAATCTTTGCGGTTTACAAGTTAAACAATTCAGAAAACTTTTCGGAATTAAAAGCAAAGTGTCAGATAGAGGATATGTTTCAAACAGTTTCCATTGTCATGTTGCAGAAGATATTTCACCGATTGAAAAACAAGATTTGGAAAACAGATTCTGGGATTTATTCAACGGCGGTAAAATTCAGTATGTAAAATACCCGATTTCTTATAACAAAGAAGCAGTTGAAACATTATTGAACCGTGCAATGGATAAAGGTTTTTATGAAGGTGTAAACTTATCATTAGCATACTGCGACGATTGCGGACATCAGGAATTATCAATGGATGTTTGCCCGAAATGCGGAAGTAAAAACCTTACAAAAATCGACAGAATGAACGGTTATCTTTCATATTCAAGAGTTAATGGCGATACACGTCTTAACGAAGCGAAAATGGAAGAAATTAAAGACAGAATCAGCATGTAGGGGTAAATCCTTTTACCTCTGACGATTTGTCAGGGTATTAGTGTAAAGTGCAGATGCAGTTTATGCTGATGAAGTATCTGATTTTTGGAGTAAAAAATGAATTATCATAATATAACTAAAGATGATATGTTAAACGGTGACGGGCTTAGGGTCGTGTTGTGGGTGTCAGGATGCACACACCACTGTGACGGCTGCCAGAACCCTATTACCTGGGATTTGGCAGGCGGATTGCCGTTTGATGAGGCGGCAGAAGAAGAATTGTTTGAAGCTTTAGCTAAACCTCATTGTTCAGGTATAACTTTCAGTGGCGGAGATCCGTTACATCCGTTTAATCGTTCTGAAGTTTTCAGGCTCGCAAAAAAATGCAAAGAACTTCACCCTGATAAGACTGTTTGGGCTTATACGGGCTTTTTATGGGAAGACGTTAAGGATGAAGACGGCGTTCAGTATTTTGACGTGTTGGCTGACGGAAGGTTTGTGAAAGAACTAAACGACAATAACCTTCATTGGGTCGGAAGTTCAAATCAACGGGTTATAAATGTTCCCGCAACATTGTCTTCAGATAAAGTTGTTTTACACGAATAAAAAACGGGTTATTTAACCCGTTTTTTTATTTTATTTCAAATTCATCAAAATCAAAATTTGTATCATACGGGTCAAATTCTGGGTATTCTACTTTTTTGCCTGCTTGTCTTGCTTTTTTAACTTCTTCGATTGCTTCTGCAATAATTCTTGCTTCTTCCGCTCTTTCTTTTTCGGCAATTTTAGCGTGTCTTTTTTGTTTTGCTGAAGTTGAAAGACGTTTTTTCTGTTTGCCGACTTGAGTGTATTCGCCTAATGCAAGTTTTTCTTTAATATAGTCGTCTAATTTTCCCCGTCTGATATCTTCTCCTTCAAAGATTTGGAAAACTTTATACCCGATTGCTTTTAGTTGTCTTATAAATTTTGCATCTTCTTTATCGGGAATTGATAATCTTACGGTACCTGAGTTGTTTTTACTGACAAGTTTATTCGGGTAAGGTTCTGTAAGTTCTCTTAATTTTTCTTTTTTTGCAGGATTTATGCCTGCTTGTGTGATTGGAATACGGTATGTTGATGTAAAAGTTACGTTGTTCATTTTGGCTCCTTTTTTGTTATAAACCTTGTGAAAATTATTTTTGCTAATTTTATATTAAAATTTGTTAATCTTTTGTCAAAAAATTTTTTTAAGTGTTTTAATACCGATAAATAAAGGAAAAAAGTATGTATTTTAATATCAGTTTTACCCCTGTAAAACCTCAGGTGAATAAGATAGCGCCAAACAGAACCCTGCAAACTCATTCGTATTTAAATGTGAAATCTGTCGGGGATACGTTTACCTTTACGGGACGATCAGCAGCCTCACAATATAATAATGTATTTGAATACTTAGCTTCGGGAATTCTTGAATCTAAATCAAAGAAATTCGGAGTAAACGGAAGTATGCTTTCTGCCAATAATATTAATGCAACGATTGACAGTTTATTTGAAGAAGATAAAATATTTTTGCCTTACCCTAAAACACAGTATGAAAAAATTAAGTGGAAAAGTTATATTCCGCAGGATATTCGTGAAGGTTCCGTTGAAAAGATTAATGAAGCCAGAGAGGCACGAATGGCTGAGTGGATGGAATTTTTGAAAAATCCTGATAAGGAAGATGCTCTTTTTGGCGGTTATAATGAACATTTTGTTGAGAAAATAAAAAGCAATAATGCTTTAAAATTGGTAATTTGGAATGCCGTAACAAGTGAGTTGAAAGAAAATAACCGACATATTCCCGTACCTTTCAATGAAAAAGCATTATTAGAAACGATTGAAGGTTTTGAAGAAATTTTACCGAAAGACAGAGCTGTTCGTTGTGCAACTCCTTCGTTTTTGGATATGTATACACACAGGTTAAGAGATAACCTTTTAATGGATATGGGTTTATCAAATAATGATGAAGTTTGGGTGAAAATTCCTTCAATCAGACATGATAAAGATAATAAATTAAAGAATATCGAACGTTTGGAAATCCTGAGTTGTAAAAACTGGTGTACACGCTCAAGTGTGGATAAAGCAGAAGATGCATTAACCGACGGTGATTTTTATATTTATCTGTCGAGAGATAAACATAACCTTTGGGAACCGCTTGTCGGTATGGCATCGTCAAAAGGAAAAATAGACCAGATTCAGGGTATTGTTAATGATAATATTGTACCGCTGGCGTTGGTTGACGAAATAAAATCCTTTATTCAAAAATCGGGATTAAAATGTCATTCAAAAATAATTGGTGAAGGACCTAAGGCTGAAGTGGCATTATTTATCAGTGAAAAATTAAATGAAATTAATCCGCAAACGAAAAAATCTTTTGCTAAGGCTATTAAAGAAAAAGATGATGTTGTGATGTTAAAACATCTTGGTGTCGGTGTAAGAGTATTGCCAAGCGGAGGTTTGGAAATTCAAGGCTATCGTCCTTCTTATTTAATGGATTTCGAAAGAGGATTGGCTATTCCTTACGCAATGTTTGGAATAAATGAGGATGATTTGTTGACAAATGTAGAAGTTATAGACGGCAACCTTGTTTTAAATAATAATAAAAATAAATTATATTCATCTGAAATAACAAAATTTCCGCCAAAACTGGAAACCGTAACAGGCAGAGTTATTTGCAGTAAAGCTCAATTTGAAAAATTCGGTGATGATATCAAGCGGGTTGTAAATAACATTCATACAAAATACATTGTGCAGCAATAAAAAAGGAGTGAAATTTTTATTCACCCCTTAGTGTACAGTCGGGTTGTAAATGTAAAATAAGGTGTAGTGTTAGTTATACCTAACACTTGTTTCGTAAAAAATGAGCTTGTTTTTCGTGATGAGAATGTTTATCGTGGTTTCGATAGCCTATTCCCGCACGGTAGCCTGATATGGAGTATAATAGTGGAAGTGAAGGTTCAATCCATTTCAAGCCTGATAAAAGTGAAACTGTTGCTATATCGTCTGTATGTAGTGTTAAATCAAGCAGTTCCGGGGTTCGGTAATCATTTTTATATTTTTTTGATACTATTGGGTTAATTATTTTGTTGCCGATATAATTTGCCATTACACTGCCGCCAATAACACCTGTTGTTAATATTCCGCCGATCATGCCAAGACATCTTGCGGATTTTGATTTGATGTTTAGTTTTTCCAGTGCGCCAAGGGCAAGTCCTGCACCGATGTTGCATAAGAAAATGTTTGCTAAGTACTGATAAATTCCTTCGTTAACCTTATTTGGAATTCTTTCTTTCCAGTTTTTTTCGGTTAAGCGGTCTGCAATTACCCCACCCGTAATCCCGCCTGCGACAGGTACTGCACCGTATATTGAAAGCCAGCCGATTTCTTTAAAAATGTCTTTTGCTTTGATATTTTCGGGAGGTGGAATAAGTTTGTTTACTATAGTTTTATCGGCATTTCGGTTCAACATATCGATTTCTTTTAGTGATAAAATCTTTGTTTTTACTTTGTTTAAAAGTTTTTCAATATTTGGATGAACAGGAGTATTTAAAATATATTTTGAAATAATTTCGGTGTTATCTTTTTGAATTTGTTTTACTGATTTTGAGTTGACGCGTTTTGTAATTGCTGCTGCAATTTTTGGCGCCGATAAAGCTGAAATTATTGTTGAACCGAGTATTATTGCCGACTTAAATCCTGCTTTTGTTTTTTTGCCTTGAGGAGCTTTTTTTACTTGGTTTCCCGTTACAAGTAAACCTGCTGTTGTTAAAATTGCGGGTACACTTCTGTTTATTTTAGCTGTCAATAGGGGTTGGTCTAAAAATTTTCCGATTGATGATACTTTAATCATTATTTTAAGGTTTCCTTTTTGAATTTTTCTGTAATTTCTTTATTATTTTGACAAAATTTTGTAAACATCGTCATTTTATCAAGAATGTTTTGAGAAATAATATGTTCGATTTTACAGGCATTTTCGCCTGCTTCGTTTGGTGTAATTGCAAGAACTGTTTCAAAAAAGTTTTTTATTATGTAGTGTTTATCATAAACTTTTTTGGCTTCTTCAATACCTGTCGGTGTCAGCGAAATTGCTTCATAGCTGTTGTATTTGATTAATTCTTTTTTTACAAGGCGAGCTAAAGCTTCTGACACAGAAGCTCTTGAGATATTAAGTTTACGGGCAAGTTCAGCACCTTTTAATGGTGTATCGTTAAGATGTGCTATATAAATCTCTTCTAAATAATCCTCAAGTCCTGAAGTCAGAGTTTTAGTCATTTGCATTATAATCTTTCCAATTTCTACGAATTAATTGTAAGGCATGCCTTACAATTTGTCAAGTCTATCATTGCAAAAAAGTAGGAGAAATGCTATAATCAAATAAAAAGAAGAGGAGAAAAAAAGTATGAAAAATCAGACTATAGTTAGAATTTCGGGGGGGGGTAACTTTTTAAGCTCCTTTCGGAATAATTTTACAAGTAAAGTCACTC
>CANOTP010000003.1 GCA_947570135.1 uncultured Candidatus Melainabacteria bacterium
ATTGTTTTTTGACAAAAATTGTTTTTTATTTTTTTAATAATGAATATGTTCCTCCAATATATCTAATTGCAGGTTTAAAGCTTTTTCATTTGTTAACAGATGTTATTGTCTTGCTGATACGGCGTTAGCTGCTAACTTTTACCCGTGCAATGGAGATAGAATGACAAATATGTTCAGGTTCAAACTTTTGGATAATGAAATATTAAGCAGAAAAATTTCCTGATGTTTTATTGTATAATTTTAATATGACTATTTTAAAACAAGATTTTTATAACAGGGATACTTTGGTTGTAGCAAAGGATTTATTGGGGTGCAAGCTTTGCAGAAGGGTTGACGGTAAGGTATTTGAAGGGATTATTGTAGAAACAGAGGCTTATACTCAGGACGATCCTGCCTGTCACGCTTATCGTGGGAAAACTCCGAGAGCAATAACTTTATTTAAGCAGCCGGGGATAGCTTATGTTTATTTTATTTACGGGATGTACTATTGTTTTAATGTTATAACAGAGCCTGAAGAAACGGCGGGTGCGGTTTTAATCAGAGCGTTAGAACCTATTAATAGTGAAAATACCAATGGTCCTGGAAAATTATGCAGGGCTTTAGGTATTACAAAAGATTTTAATGAAGTTAATTTAACGGATAGAAAATCAGATTTGTGGTTAGAAAGTTATAAAAACTTTGATGAATCCGAAATTGTTACGACTACACGAATCGGAATTAAGCAAGCTGCTGACTATCCGTGGAGATTTTATGTAAAAAATAATGAATTTGTTTCAAAAAAATAGGTTTATTTTCTTGATTTAACATTTGGTTTGTTATAGTATTTTTAAGTAAGAGATTAGTTGGGGTTAAAGAATGCTGATTTCAAAAATCGGGTATTTTAAAGCGATGGACAATATGGTGTTGCAAGATACCGCTAATAAGTCGCAACAAACCAGAAACAAGTTATCCGAAGGTTTCGGAAACTATGACAAAAACAATTTTTATTCTATAGATAAAGTAAACTTTTTCACTTTTATGAAAAATTCTTTTATTTCTATTTTTTCTAAGAATAAACAAGACTCAAAGAAATTATCTATAATTTCTTAGGTTCAAAAAGGTATTTTACAAGTACGGAGCATACGGCAGGGATTATTGATAATACTGTTAAAACAGGTAAGATGCTTGTCGCCTGTGCTATGTAGCCGATTACTGACATTGCGATAGCAACAATGCCCCAAGAAAAACCGTTTATAAATCCGCCGATAATACTTTTGTATTGCGGTAAAACTTTTTGTGCCATACTCATTGTAATCGGGGTTGCAAACATTGTGACAAAACCCATTAGAGCAAATATTACAAATGAAAGTTGCGGGATAGTTTTATATGTAATCGCAAATAATATCATCATCGGGAATGTTGCAATCATTGAAATGTAGAAAACATTTTGTGTCCCTATTTTTTTCTCGAATTTAGCGCTTAAAAGAGAGGCAAGACCTCCTAAAAACAGAAAGAAAAATAAAGCTGTTCCGATTTGGAATTTTGTATACCCTTGAGCTTTCCATAAAAATGGTAAAAGAATTGAACATGATGTTGTGATGAGGGATTTCAACATCGCAATTATGTTTAAAATGTTTAATTTTTTGTTTGAAAGGATATCAATGAAAGCTTGTTTTAGATGAATTGTTGATTTTGGAGCTTGATTATTTGAGAATTTCGGAACACAACTAAACATCAATAGTGCCCAGATTATGCCAAGAGCTGCAAGAAACGGCATTTTTTCAAGCCCAAAGTATTGAGCGGTAGCAGATGAGAGTAAAGGTCCCATAGAAAATCCTAGTGTTCCCATTGCAATAAAGATTCCCATGTTTTTAACGTTGTCTGATGTGGAGAATTTTGATATAAACCCTAAAGATTGCGGGTGGAAAAGACTTGAACCTGTACTGCCTAATATTATACAGCCAATCATAACGGGGATTGATTTAGCCGCAGGAACAAGTGATATAAAAGTTGATGTTAAGAGTAATCCCCAAAAAATGAGTGCGCGTTTTCGCATTTTATCTGCGAAGAATCCGAAATACGGCTGCAAAAGTGATGAAAAGATATGTGAACAGCTTAAAATAATTGTAGCTACAGGCATGGAAATTCGTGCCTGTTCTGCGATAAACGGCATAATCGGGTTTAATAACCCTGTGTAGATGTCGTTAATAAAATGTGCTCCGCAAAGCCAAATTTGGGGTTTTCTTTCATCATTGTTGTATATCATATTTTAATAATCTCATTAAAAATTTGAAATTGCAATAAAGAAATGGTATAATTAAGTAAAAAAAGCAGCACAGATATTACTAAATTTGATATAATACAGAAGGAGAAAACAGATGAAAAAGCAGAGTATAGTTAGGATTGCGGGGGGGGTAACTTTTACGGTTTAGAATCTGACTGTCGCGGAAGAGGGTTAGCCATTGGTAGCAAAGTACCCCGTGCGGTGAGCACAGGTTTTACACTCGCAGAGGTTTTAATTACCCTTGGTATTATCGGAGTAGTTGCGGCACTTACTATCCCCGGTTTGATGACCGCTTATAAGGCTCATCGTTATCGTTCTCAGTTTTTGAAATCCTATTCAATTGTTCAGCAGGCGTTTCGTCAAATGGAAGCCGATGATGTTTCGACGGACCCGAATTCGTACGGATTGGATTCGTATTACAAGACTTTTTCTCATTATGTAAAATTTCTTGCAGATTGTGGTACTAATGCAAAGGGTATGAAGTCTTATCCTCAGTGTTATACAAAAACAAGTCCGAAAGCATACAAGGCTTATGACGGGAAAACAAAGGCTTATACGGAAGTTTTTGATGATGGTCAGCTTGTTTTAATTGACGGTACGAATTTGTTGTTTGAAAACCCTTCAAACACAAGGATTTTTGTCCATGTTGATTTGAACGGGTTTTTGAACCCTCCAAACCGCTGGGGATATGATTTGTTTACTTTTCATTTTATAGACGGTGAATTACGTACAATGGGAAGTCGTGGTACGGCATACAGTGCTGAAACTTATTGTAATCCTAAATCAACATCTAATTATAACGGTATAGGTTGTGCTCATTATGCTAAAAATAATACCGATTATTTCAAAAAGATTATAAAATCACTTAAATAATTTACATCAAATGGAGTATGCCAAAAACTTGCCCTGCCTATATACTGTAATAAAGACACAAAAAGGGGAGAAACTATGGTAGCTCAAGCTTTAAGAAATAATTTTAAAAATATTGATGTAACAGAAGATATTGAGTTACAGGAAAGTGATATTGTTGAAAATCCTGACGAAGTTATCGTTAACTTTCCAATAGTTTCAGATATTCAGTTAGAAGAAAAATTACCGTTTTTTAAGTCAATAATGGTAAAGTTTGCAAGCCTGTGATGTTGAAAGAAAAGTTAAGCGTTTTTAAAGGTGATTTGTTCGGTGCAATTATTGCATCTATTATTGCATTTCCGCAGGCTGTAGCTTTTGGTGTAGCATCAGGACTTGGGGCATCGGCAGGGATTTTCGGTGCAATAATCTTATCATTTGTTGCAGGAATTTTAGGATGTAATTTACCCATAATTTCGGGACCAACAGGTCCTGCGGCGATTATTACGGCAATAATTGTAAGCGGTGCGGGTGGGAATTTAGAATATATTATTCCGATTTTAGTTCTTGCCGCGGTGTTTCAGCTTGTAATTTCTCTGACCGAAATCCCGAGGATGATAAAATATGTTCCTTATCCTGTGATTTCGGGGTTTTTGACGGGAATTGGGTTGATAATTATTATACTTCAATTGCCGCCGTTAATTGGCGGGGTGACGCATTCTTCAACAATTAAGACTTTGTTATATTATCCCGAGGTTTTTGCTAATATCAATTTTCAGGCACTGATTTTGGGTGCTGCGACATTAGGAATTTTGTTTTTTACACCAAAAATTATTTCAAAATTTATTCCCGTGCAATTGTTGGCGCTTGTTTGTATGACAGGTGTGGCGTATTATTTGGGGTTTGATGTTGAGAAAGTTGCGGGGGTAACCTTCAGTCTGCCACAGGCTCATATTCCCCATTTTACTATGGAAATCATTACAAAAAGTGTTCCAATAGCTTTGACTTTGGCGTTTATTACAACAAGTGAAAGCTTGTTGACTGGAATTATTATGGATTCATTGACAAAAGTTAAACATAACTCAAAAAGACTTGTTGCATCTCAAGGTATAGGAAATCTTTTCTGTGCGCTTACAGGCTCAATGTACGGGTCTGCTGCTACTATGAGAAGTGTTGCAGCGGTTAAAGCAGGTGCATCAACAAGGATTGCCGCTATAATTTCTGCTGTTATTTTAGCGTTTGTTTTGTTTAAGTTTACTGGATTTATTTCGCAGATTCCGATTTGTGTTCTGGCAGCTATTCTTATTAAAATCGGTTATGATATTTTGGATTTGAAGGTTTTGAAAGTTTTAAAATACGCGCCGAAAGATGACTTGTATGTGTTGCTTACTGTTTTAGGTTTGACTGTGTTTTATAATCTTATATTTGCACTCGGAACAGGGATTGTTCTGGCGGCGTTGCTTTATGCCAAACGAGTTGCAGATAATACAAATATTAAGGTTAACAAATATCAGCCTGATGCGTATAGTGAATATGAAACAAAAATTGAGCGTGAATCTCATTATAAGATAAGAATTTTACATATTGACGGACAGTTCTTCTTTGGGTCTATAACACAGATTGTATCACATTTTGACCAACTGCTTGAAACAGAATATATTATTTTAAATTACACATCAAATTCCGAACTTGATATGTCTGCAATTTTTGCACTTGAAGATATTATAGTTCGTCTTCAGGCTCAGAAAATTAAGTTGTATTTGGTTATCACAAACGAAAAAGTTTATGAACAGGTTAAGTCTTTGGAAATTATCTCTCAAATTGGGGAAGACTCCTTGTTTAGTGATGAAACGGATGCGATAAATAAAGCGATTGATAATACACATCTTGATGTATAATTCGCTATCACTCCTTTTTGTGCTAAGATAAAGAAAAAAGGAGATATGTTATGTTTCAAGTTTATACATCAACGGATAAATCAGAATTATCAAAAAATTTAGTCGGTGAATTTAAAGACTGGGATGACGCTATGGATTGCGCCGAACAAGCTATCGAAGGGAAAAAAGGCTTGAGATACATTGTTGAAGAAACAAATGGCACGGTAAACAGCTACGGAGAACTTATCGCATCTGTTGTTGCAGAAAGTGATTTTAATTAGCCTTGACAATTGAAAGGCTGCCTTATATTTCCCCACCTAGCCTTTCATTTTTTCAAGTAGTTTAATATATTTTTTATAATCTTTTCCCCAGGATTTTAATGAGTCAAGCACGGGTAAAAGACTGTAACCAACATCTGTCAGTGTATACTCAACTTTTGGCGGAGTTTGTTCGTAAACTTTGCGCTCCAAAAGTTCCAGTTCTTCAAGTTCGCGAAGTTTTGCGGTCAGGACTTTTTGTGTAATCCCATTACAGCCTTTTTTAAGTTCGCAAAAACGTTTTGTTCCTGTTAAAAGTTCGCGTATAATAAGTACTTTCCACTTGCAGCCAAGCATTTTTAAAGTGGTTTCTATCGGACATTTCGGGAGGTCTTTTGAGTTCATCTTACGGTATCCTTTTGCTACTGTTATGAAAAGTATTCTATCACAACAGCGAAAGACATTGCAACTATATTAAATCCTCAAAAAATTCTTTCACTTCTTCTGGTGTAAAATCAAACGCATCGACTGTTGCGTAGTTTGTCGGAAGAATGAATTTTATATGCTCATTTGTTGCTTTTTTGTCGTTTGTAATAACGTTTAAAATCCTTTTTTTATCAAATTTTATCAAAGGTTTGTAGTTAAATTTTTTGATTAAATCCTCACATAAATAGTTGTATTCTTTATCAATGAGATTAAGTTTAACTGCAAGTTTTTGGGCAAACAAAATTCCTTCGATTACGCAATGTCCGTGGGTGTATTTGCGATAGTGTGTAAGGTTTTCCACCACGTGTCCGTAAGTGTGACCGTAATTAAGAATTTTTCTTAATCCGTTTTCGTGTTCATCTTTTTGAACAACCGCAATTTTTAACTCGATACATAATTTTATAAGTTCTTTTAAAATAAGCGTGTCTTTATTAAGTATTTTTTCGTAATGTTCGGTTAAAAAGTTTATCAAATGCGCGTCAAACTCAGGTCTACAGCTTTTTTCGATGAATCCGTATTTCAAAACTTCACCCAGCCCGCTTTTGAATTGGTTATCATCAAGTGTTTTTAAGAAATTCACGTTAATAAATACGGCTTTCGGCTGATAAAACGACCCGACAAGATTTTTACCGTAATTAGTATTTATTGCGGTCTTTCCGCCGACAGAACTGTCTGTTGCTGCAAGCAGTGTTGTCGGAACCTGGATAAAATTAATTCCGCGCATATAAGTTGATGCGGCAAATCCTGCCAAATCCCCGATTACCCCTCCGCCGATTGCGATAATTGCATCTTCACGTTTTAGTTTATTTTTCAGTGCAAAGTTTAAAATTTTAAGATAATTTTTGTAATTCTTTTCCTGTTCTCCGTCAGGCATGATAAGGGTTTTGGCTTTTGGGAAATCTAAAATTTTTGAATAAATTTTGTGAACTTTTTTACTTATTACAACGATGTAATTTTTTTCATTAATTTCTTTTAGAATTACATTTTTCATTTTTTCAATATCAATATTGTTTATGTATATCGGGTAATTTAGTTCCAGCCCTTTGATATGTACTGATAAATTAATCATTATAAAGCTCCTGTAATTTCTTCGATAATTTCTTCTATTGTCTTGTTATCCGTTGATATTGTATATTGTGCAGATTCGTAATTTTTTAATCTTAATTCCAAAATCTTTTTTATTTTTTCTATATTCATATTACCACATAATAAAGGACGAGTGGAGTCGTTTTTAATCCTTTCAAAAATAATTTCGGGTGAAGTTTTTAAATAAATTGTCACTGCGTTTTTATTTAAAAAATCCCGTATTTCACTGTTTTCAAATGCTCCGCCGCCAAGTGAGATGATTTGGTTTTCGGTATGGAAAAGTTCTTTTATCGTTTTTGCTTCAAGTTCGCGGAAATATTTTTCGCCTTTGGTTTTGAAAATTTCTGTGATTGTTGTTTGTTCGTTTAATTCAACACAAGAATCAATATCGACAAATTCAAGGTTAAGTTTTTTACTTAAAAGCTTGCCTACGCTTGTTTTCCCGCTTCCCATTAATCCTGTTAAAACAATTGTTTTCATAGATTTATTATAACATAAATTTACCCTTTTGACTTATCGATATTGTAAGGTATTATTGATTGAAAGAGGGTAAAAAATAAATGTTTAAAAAGATATTTGCTATACTTGTATTGACGATTGTTTTTTTCTGCGGGTGCGGGAAAAAACAAGATGAAACAACAGTCAGCGCTTTAAGTGAAATTATGGCTAAAGATAAGATTGTTGTCGGGATTAAGACAGATGCTTATCCGTTTGGGTATATTGATAAAAAAGGGCATTATGCGGGGTATGATGTAACTTTAGGTAGAGTTATCGCAAAAGGATTGTTGGGGGATGAAAAGAAGGTTAAATTTATTCCCGTAACCGCATCAGATAGGATGATGAAACTGTACTCGGGCGATATTGATATGCTTATTGCAACGATGTCTGTAACCCCGAAAAGACAAGAAATTTTGGATTTTTCCAATTCATATTACACGGCAGGTCAGGCACTTTTGGTAAGACGCGGTAGTAAGGTAAAAAATATAAGAGATTTAAATGGTAAAAAAGTGATTATAGTTTTTGGTTCGACTGCCGAAAACAGTATTAGGGCAGCCGTACCAAACATTGGAATTGTCGGTTATAAGACTTATCCTGATGCATATAACGCCCTGAAAACAGGTAAAGCTGATGCAATTGTCGCTGATGATACTATTTTAATGGGATTTTCGCTAAACGATGACGGCGTGGTGCTGCTTCCAAAAAAATACTCAAAAGAACCTTATGCCGTGGCGTTTAAGAAAGGTGACGAGTCAAAATCCTTGATAAAAGCCGTAAACAGTATAATTGATATTGAAACAAAAAACGGTAACTTAAAACGAATCCGTAAGAGTTTCGGGATTAAATAGAGGTAAAGGGGTAAATATATATAGATATTACTGAATTCGATATAATACAGAAGGAGAAAAAGTATGAAAAAACCGAGTATAGCTAGGATTGCGGGGGGGGTAACTCTTTTTGCTTAGCGCGGAGCGCGTTTACTCTTGCAGAAGTATTAATAACCCTCGGAATTATCGGGGGTGTGGCGGCGATGACTATCCCGAATTTGATAGCCAAAAACCAAAAAAGACTTGTTGAAACCCGTTTAAAAAGTACGTATTCTATTTTATCTAACGCAGTAAGGTTATCCGAAGAAGAAAACGGTTCAGGATTTAGTCCTGATTTTGGTTCAGGTTGGAATAAAGAAAAATCCAAGCGAATTTTTGAACAATATTTTCGTCCTTATTTAAAAATTAATTTTCAATATTCTGATGCCGAGTGCGTAAAGTTAAGTGAAAGTTATTCATCATCAGCCACTTCTCAAAAATATACCGACAGTAACGGAGCTTGTTATGCTTTAATGAACGGTGTTTCTATAATCTTTTTTGCAGGTAACAATTTTGATAGCAATAATAAAATGATTGTCAGAGCAGTAATAAATCCAACCAAAAAGAGAAAAGTTGAAGGAAAAGATGTGTTTTCTTTAGTTTATGTCAATGGAGAAAACGGTTATTATTTGGGAACGTATGATTTAGTATCGGATAAATCCACATTGGTAAAGTATTGTGATAATGAATCTTCAAGAGTCGGCGGAGGCTGGACCCGTGCAGGGTTTTGTACCGAGTTAATTAAGCGCAGCGGTTGGATAATTCCTCCGAATTATCCTATTAAATTTTAAAAGAATAAACTATTTCGCGGTTATATTCTTCGCCTTTTTTCAGGATTCCTTTTTCTTTGAATGAATCTGTGTTGATTGCATTCGGGAAAAATTGCGGTTCAACACAGAATGAAGAACGTTTTTCATAGCGGGAACCGTGCTTGCCGTTTGGCTGTGCGGTTTTGCCAAGGTGGTTTGCGCTGTAGAATTGGAATCCCGGGAGATTTGTTAACACTTCAAGTTTGATTCCTGTTTTTTGTGATTCAACTTCGGCGGCTTTAATCAGTGTTTTTCCGTCGTAGTTATCAATAACATAATTTTGATCAAATCCCGAGCCGATTTTAAGTTGGTCTGATTCTGAATTTATTACATCACCTATTTTTTTCGGAGTTTTAAAATCAAACGGTGTTCCTTCGACTTTTAAAAGTTTACCCGTCGGGATTGCAATTTCGTTATTCTCCGTGATAGTTGAAGAATTAGGAAGGGTTACGATGTGGTCATAAACCGAATTTTCTTGTGTATTTTCCGCTCCGTCAAGGTTAAAATAGGTGTGATTTGTCAGGTTTATAAGTGTGTCAGCATCGGATTTTGCCTTGTAAATTATGTGCAGGTTATTATCGTTATCAAATTTGTAGGTAACGGTTGTGTCTACGTTTGCAGGGTAGCCGCCTTCCATATCTTTTTTTGTGTAGGTAAATTCTATGCCGTCTTTTAATATATTGGCTTTCCAGTTTTTAGCGTCATAACCTTCGCTTCCGCCGTGGCAGTGTGTTTTACCGTTGTCTTTGTTTTTTTCTAAAGAATATGTTTTGTTATTTATCTTAAACTCGCCGTTATTAATTTTGTTTGCAACAGGTCCGATTGTCCCGCCTGCGTGCCCGACAGGTGAGGTTTCGTACGGGGTTACGTTATCGTACCCTTGGGTTACGTCAATAATTTTACCGTTTTTGTCGGGAACTTTTATGGATGTAATTGTTGCGCCAAAGCTTGACAGGTCAACGCTTGCGCCGTTTTTGTTTGTGATTGTGTAAAGTGTTGCAGTTTCGCCTGTTTTTTGAATTTTACCAAAAGATTTTTTGTTGACTTTTATCCCGTCAAAGTTTGCATCATTCACGTTAATACTTTTGGTAAAAGTGTCTTTTATCGGTTGATTATCGGCTACAAAACGGTTGTGAACGATTTTTTGTGCCAAGTGGTTGTTTGTGTTGAATGCAAAATGAGGGTTAAAATCTATCGGCATAAGAACTCCTTTACTGCCTTTGTTTTATAACAAAGTAACTAATATTTCAACCGTTAAGGTTTTGAAGGAAGTTTTACACAAAATTCTGTTTTAACGTTTTCTTCACTTGTTACGATAATTTCGCCGCCATGGGCTACCGCGATTTGCTGAGATAAGTATAAGCCAAGTCCTGTGCCGACTTTACGCAGTTTTTTAGCCGCTGAGTAGTATTTGTTAAATATCATCTTAAGTTCATCTTTTCCGATTCCCTGCCCGTAGTCTATTATCGAAATCGTTGTGTAACTGTCGATTTTGCCGAGTTTTATATCAATGTCTTTTTTTGTGTTGCTGTGGTCAATCGCGTTTGAGATAAGATTTTTTATAATTCTTTTTAGTTGCATCGAGTCTGCCGAAATTACGGGTGAAATTGTTTTCGGGGTAAAGTTTATGTTTATTTTTGCATTGTGGGCTAATGGCTGCATTTCATTTACTATACTTTCAATCAGTGTATTAAGTTCAATATTTTCTTTAGTAAGATTAATACCTTTTTCTTGCAGTTTGTAGGTTTCAAGAAGGATTTGAACAAGATCCAGTAAGCTTTTGTTTGAATCTTTCATGTTTTCAAGCGCAAATTTTTGTTTATCGGTAACTTTTCCGAACTTGTCTGCCAAAAACAGGTCAATAATATTTGCCGCGGCTACTATCGGAACTTTAAGGTCGTGGGTTAAGGTTGCGACAAAGTCTTCTTTTAAGGTTTCGATTTCTTTTTCTGTTGTTATATCTTTTATGATAAGTACAAATCGTTTTTTCTCGATTGATTGAAGAGGCTGAGAGCTCATTATAAAATTATTTGTCGGGGTGTGTTTGATAAAAACTTCGGCATTATTAAGTTCTGCGATATCAAAGTTCTCGTCATGCACAGGCTGAATAAATTCAAAAACATTTTTACCTATAATATCTTTTCCTTTAATGTCAAACCATTTTAAAATTTTTGGGGTAGCCCGCAGAATTTCAAATTTTTCGTTTATAATCAAAATCCCGTCAGATAACGAGTTAATGACTGATTCCAAGAGCTGATTTTGGCGCATAAGTTCAGCTTGATATTCGACAATCATTTTTTCTCTGTCATTCAGGGTTTCTACCATTCGGTTAATACTATCGGTGACATTTTGATATGTCGGGTGCTCGATTTTTTCAATTTTTGTCGATAAGTTCCCGTAACGGATTGAGTCAACAGTTGTGGTTACTTTTCCCAAGTAATCATTAATCTTTGACCAGCGTTTGTTGGTTTTTCTTGTTATGAAAAACAGGCAGATAAATACGATGATTACACAGATATTGATTATATAAAAATATGAAAACATTTTTTACTTTTACTACTCTCTTTATGTGATTTATGATATAATTATACCAAATAGTTTGGAGTTTGTTAAGATGTCAGGAATAAAATTACCAAAAACCATAAAAACGGTTATTACGGATTTTGACGGAGTTGTGACTGATAATTGCGTTTATGTAAACGAAGACTTTACAATGTCGCGGAAGTTGAATTTTAAAGATGTTATGGGGTTTTCACTGTTAAAGAAAAACGGTTATGAGATTGCAATAATCTCAGGGGAAGCAAATTCTGCTATTGAAATTATGGCAAAAAAGTTTGGGATTTCTGAGATACATCAAAATATAAGAATTAAGATTGATGTATTAAAAAAGATTATTGAAAAATATAATCTTTCTCAAGATGAATACGTTTATATCGGGGATGATGTAAATGATTTGGAATGCTTAAATTATGCAAAGTATAAAATAACTGTTCCGCATTCGGTTGAAAAAGTTAAAGCGGTTGAAGGTATTCAGGTGACGAAAAGTGTGGCAGGTGACGGGGCGTTTAGAGAGGTGGCAGATTGTTTAATCGGTTAAAAAACTTTTTTTCTAAAATTAAAGATTTAAGCGGAACGGTAGATTCTTACAGGCAGGATTCTATCATCCAGTCACTGCCTACGGTTGCTTATGTTAATCAGGCAAAAAAACTTGTTGAGGAACGTGATTTTGAAGCGGCGGAAGTTATATTAAAAAAAGCACTGGATATTTCAACGCAGGATGCTTTAGTGTATAAATATTTGGGTAAAATTTCGGAGTACCGTGCAAATTATGAAGACGCGATGAATTATTACCAAATATCTGCCCGCATAAGTCCTCAGGATAAGGAAATTTGGTTAAGACTCGGGTTAATGCGTTTAAATTGTGGGCAAATTGATGAATCAATCAGAGCGTTTGAAAAAGCCGATAAAGTTACTCCGTTTAATACGGATGTCAAGACAGGTTGGGGCATGGCTTTGATGAAACAAAATAAGTATGCGCTTGCCAGAGATAAATTTGTTGAAGCCTCAAGAATCAGCAAATACAACTATACGGCGATACTTTTATCTGCGATTATGGAAATAAGACTCGGGGATTTTGACTCGGCAGACTTAAAGCTTGCATTTCTTGCAAAAGTTGCCCCAAATGAAAGCAGTACTTATGAGTATGCAAATCTTAAGCTTTTGAAAAATGATTACTCTGCGGCTGAAAAATTTGCTAAAAAATCAATAGAAATTAATAAACAAATGCTTCCTGCGTATTTGGTTTTGGGTGAGGTTTATTCAAGACAAAATGATATTGAAAATGCAGAAAAAATATTCCAAAAAGCATTATTTAATGACTTAGACTGTGCAAGATTACACCTTGAATGGGGAAAAGCTTATTTAAGATTCTTTGATTTTGAGAAAGCCGAAATAGAGTTATCTAAAGCAGTTGAAATGAACGAAAATTTTCTTGAAGCTAAAACGGTAAAATCATTAGTCGATGCTTTAAATGGTGATTTTGAGCTTTTAGATTCTTTAAAAGAGCGTAATGGCGGAAATGTTTACGTTCAAGAGGCTATGGGGCTTGAATATCTTGCATCGTGCAAGTTTGAAGATGCTGTTGATATGTTCAAAAAAGCCTTGCGTTCAGACAAACGCCGTATTTATAATTGGCTTTATCTTGCAAGGGCTTATCGCGAGTTAAATAACAAAGACAAGACAAAAGAATATTTTGAAAAATTCACGCTTGAATGTCCTCATTACGTCCAGGGTTATGTTGAATATGCAAAATGGCTTATGAGTATTTCGGATTATGCAGATGCTCAGCGAAAACTCAGAAAAGCAGAAAAACTTGATTCAAATAATATTGATTTGTTGAATTTATTATTTTTTACTTCATATACTCTTGTCAAAGAGAGTAATTGTGACTATAATATAAAGGAAGCAATTTCTCTTGCCGATAAAATTAAAGACCTTGGGAGATTTGATTACGAGCAGGAATATGCAGAGCTTGAAAGTATTTTGGTAAATATACATAGGACAAGTTAAATTGAGAAAAATTATTGTACAAAAGTTTGGCGGAACATCTGTTGCGGATACCGATAAAATAAAAAATGTCGCACAAACCGTAATAAGAGAAAAAAATAACGGGAACGACGTAGTAGTTGTAGTCTCAGCTATGGGACATACGACAGACCACCTTGTAAAAATGGCAAAAGATTTAAATCCTAACCCTTCAGGACGTGAAATGGATATGCTTTTATCAACGGGTGAATGCGTTTCTATTGCGTTATTAACAATGGCAATTCAGGCAGCAGGATATAAAGCCGTAAGTTTTAACGCTATGCAAATAGGGATTTTAACCGAAAATATTCACACTAAAGCAAGAATTGTCGATATTAAAACAGACAAATTAAGAAAAAATTTGGATGAAGGTAATATAATTGTTGTTGCAGGATTTCAAGGTGTAACGGAAGACGGCGAGATTACAACTTTAGGCCGCGGAGGTTCCGATACTTCGGCTGTAGCCTTAGCGGCTGCATTAAATGCTGAAAGATGTGATATTTATACGGATGTTGAAGGTGTTTATACAACAGATCCTCGTGTAGTACCTAATGCCTCAAGACTTGATATCGTGTCTTACGAAGAAATGCTTGAATTAGCTCATGCAGGGGCTAACGTGCTTCATCCGCGAAGCGTTGAAACCGCAAAACAATACGCTGTACCGTTAAGAGTACGAAGCAGTTTTAAACTTGATAATATGGGAACTTTAATTGTAGGAGTGGAAAAAATGGAAATAAATAAACCGGTTACAGGTGTTGCAGCAGATTTATCACAAGTAAGAGTCGTTGTTTGTGATGTTCCCGATACACCGGGGGAAGCAGCCGTATTATTCAGCAGTTTAGCCGAAAAAAATGTGTCGGTTGATATGATTATCCAGTCTTATGCACGCAAAGCTTCTAAGACAAACGATATCGCTTTTACAATAAATAAAGAAGACTTAGATAAAGCAAAGCCCGTACTTGAAGAAGTTAAGGCAAAACTAGGTGCGGCTGATGTTAAAATTGATGATAATATTGCAAAAGTTTCAATAATCGGTGCAGGCATGATTGACCGTCCGGGGATTGCATCTGCCATGTTCCAAACTTTAGCCGATACAGGCATTAACATCAGAATGATTTCAACAAGTGAAATTAAAATAAGCTGTTTAATTAACAAAGAAGATGCTCAAACCGCTGTTAAAGCGCTGCATGATGAGTTCCAGCTCGGTTGTGATGAAATAGCCGATGTCAAAGGAACCCTGCCTGATGTATAAGATAAAGGGTAAATGTTTTGGGAGTTAATATTCTTGCAAAAGAATATTGATAATATGTTACGGTTTTTGTAGAAAAATAGCTAATTTAATGTCTGTCATTTTATTTTCATGGTAGAATTTTATTACAATTATCTGGCGAAGATATTTAAATTAAAAGGAGAAAGAAAATTATGACAGAAAAACGAGTATGGCTTTTCAGAGAAGGAAACGCTGATATGCGTAATCTTCTGGGTGGTAAAGGCGCAAACTTGGCAGAAATGACAAACTTAGGTTTGCCTGTACCTCCGGGTTTGACTATTACAACCGAAACTTGTATGGCTTATATCAATAACGGCAACAAAATGCCTGAAGGTTTAATGGACGAAGTTAAATTCGCATTAAAAGAAGTTGAAGAACAAAAAGGGCAAAAATTCGGCGATGCTGAAAATCCTCTTTTAGTTTCAGTAAGATCAGGTGCAAGAGTTTCTATGCCTGGTATGATGGAAACAATCTTGAACTTAGGTTTAAACGACCAAACAGTTGAAGCGATGATTAAATTAACTAACAATCCTCGTTTCTGCTACGATTCATACAGAAGATTTTTAACAATGTTTGGTTCAGTTGCTTGGGAAATGGACAGACAAAAATACTTCGAATCTGAGTTAGAAAAAGTTAAAGAACGTGAAGGCGTTAAACAAGATACAGAAATCTCAGCAGAAGGTTTGAAATCTTTAATCCCTGTTTACAAAAACATTATTAAAGAAGTTACGGGAAAAGAATTCCCTCAAGATCCTTATGTTCAATTACAAGAAGCAATTGAAGCAGTATTCAGATCTTGGAACATTCCTCGTGCTGTTGCATACAGAAACATGAACAAAATCGATCACAACTTCGGTACAGCAGTTAACGTTCAATCAATGGTATTTGGTAACATGGGTGATGATTGTGCTACAGGTGTTTCATTCACTCGTAACCCTGCTACAGGCGAAAACAAATTCTACGGCGAATACTTAACAAACGCTCAAGGTGAAGACGTTGTTGCAGGTATCAGAACTCCAAAACCTATCGCTGAACTTGAAACAGAAATGCCTGATTTATACAGACAATATGTTGATATCGCTAAAAAACTTGAACTTGGCTACAAAGACGTTCAAGATATGGAATTTACTATTGAAAAAGGTAAATTATACATTCTTCAAACACGTAACGGTAAAAGAACTGCAGCAGCTGCTGTAAGAATTGCCGTTGAAATGTGTGAAGAAGGAATTATCACAAAAGAAAGAGCAATCCAATTGGTTGACCCTTATTCAGTTAATCAAATCTTACTTCCTTGTTTTGATTCAAAAGCAATGGAAGAAGCTCACAAGATTGCAACAGGTGTAAACGCATCTCCTGGTGCTGCTGTAGGTAAAATCGTATTTGATACCGAAGAAGCAGCTCGTCGCGGCGAAGCAGGTGAAAAAGTTATCTTGGTTCGTGTAGAAACTTGTCCAGATGATATTCACGGTATGGCAGTTTCTCAAGGTGTTTTAACTCTTAGAGGCGGTGCTACATCTCACGCAGCAGTTGTTGCTAAAGGTATGGGTAAACCTTGCGTTTCAGGTTGTGAAGATATGAAAATCGACCTTTCTAACGAAACATTAACAGGTTTTGACGGTAAAGTTTACCACAAAGACGATATTATCTCACTTGACGGTGGTAAAGGTATCGTTATGGAAGGCGCTGTTAAACTTGTTGAAGCAAGAATTGACGATAATTGGAACAAATTCTTCTCTTGGGTTGACGAAATTAAGTCATTAAAAGTTGAAGCTAATGCTGATACTCCAAAAGATATCGAAAATGCAATCAAATTTGGTGCTGAAGGTGTTGGTCTTTGCAGAACCGAACACATGTTTATGGATCCTGACAGACTTCCTTGGGTACAAAAAATGATTATTGCGGGAACTCCTGAAGCAAGAAAAGAAGCTTTAGACAAACTTCTTCCAATGCAGTATTCAGATTTCTATGCAATGTTTAAAGCATTAGGAGCTATGCCTTTAACAGTAAGACTTTTAGATCCGCCTCTTCACGAATTCTTACCTTCTAAAGAAGATTTAATCGCTGAAGTTGCAACACTAAAAGCTCAATGCAAAGACGCAAAAGAAAAAGAAGAAATGCTTCACATCGTTGAAGGTTTGTCAGAATCTAACCCTATGATGGGTCTTCGCGGATGCCGTTTAGGTTTGACTTACCCTGAAATCAACGAAATGCAAGTTAGAGCAATTTTTGAAGCTTGCTGTGATTTGAAAAAAGAAGGCGTTGATGTTAAACCTTGGGTTATGATTCCGCTAATCGGACATGTTAACGAACTTAAAGTTGCTAAGTCTATCTTAGAAAGAGTAGCTGAACTTGTTATGGCTGAAAAAGGTGTTCAAGTTGATTATAAATTCGGCACAATGATTGAAATTCCTCGTGCAGCTTTAACTGCCGATGAAATCGCTGAGTACGCAGAATTCTTCTCATTCGGTACTAACGACTTGACTCAGATGACATTCGGTTATTCAAGAGACGACGCTGAAGGTAAATTCTTAAACAGATATGTTGAACAAAAAATCTTACCTTCTAACCCGTTTGAAACACTTGATACAAAAGGTGTTGGACAACTTATCGAAATGTCTATGGAAAAAGGTAAGTCTGTTAACTCATCATTAGTTGGCGGTGTTTGCGGTGAACACGGCGGAGATCCTGATTCAGTTAAATTCTGCCACAGAATCGGTTTGAATTACGTATCTTGCTCACCGTTCAGAATCCCGCAAGCAAGACTTGCAGCTGCTCAAGCTGCGGTTGAAGATCGTAAATTAGCTCTTGTATAATAAAGAGTTGAGATAAACGTAAAAACGGACCTGAGAATCAGGTCCGTTTTTTTATTATTCTTCTTCGTAATTATTCAGTGTTTTGTTTATAAGTTCTTTAAACTCTTCTCTTGCATATTTTGGTGAAATAATTTCACAATTTGAGCCGTATCTCATAAGCCTTTGGAACAGTTTATTTGTCGATTCGTTTCTGTTTATAACAGTAAGTGTACCCTCAGGTGATTCAGCTGCCATTTGCTCGTTCTCAGGCTTAAGTTTGTACGTTTTTGCTAATCTTCCGCTTAATCTGTAGACCACAGTGTGAGTCATTTCATTTGGTTTTGCTATTTGCGGCTGAACTTCAATTCTCAAAATTTTAAATAATGAAACTTCTATATTTTGTTTCTTTTGTGTGTCATATAATTTGAAATAAACATTTTTTGAATCATATATAAGTTCTTTAGGAGTGCATTTTGTATGTATTTCTTTTGTACCTTTCAGGTAAACGATATTAAGTGTTTGGTTATTTTTACAAAGCTCCTGGCATTGTTTTATTTGTTCTTTCAGTTCAAGATATTTAAATGAAAAATTATAATTGTGGGTCTGATTAATATTGTCATACGATATTTTATCTTCCTTATTCATCCTGAATGTTACATTGTCAAGAAACTCGGAAACTCCTTCTGTCAGGGTTTCATCAGGAAACTCTTTTATGGTTGAAGATAATATATTTATTGATTTTAAATCATCAAGGGAAAATTTCATTGTATAAATGCTGCTTAATAATTTAAACTTTTTGTTTTCTTTTATAATATTCATACCAAAAACTTTTAAAGTATTTATGTACTTATTTAGTACAACTTGAATAGTATTAGTGGTTTGTCCTGCTTTTAAGTCGTCTTTAAGAATATTGATAACATTATCATAATCAGCATTTTTTTCATAAAGCAGTTTAAGAAATTCAAAGAGTTTTAAACTGCTGTCATTGATTTTTGTATTGCGGTTTTTATCTTTATCGTTATTCTGCAATGTATCCCTCTTTCATTTTCTTTAATGTAGAAATTACTTCTGTTCTGATAGTTTCAGGAGATAATACTTTACATTTGTAATTATGATAAAGGATTCTCTGCATTATTTCGAATTTACTTTTTGAAATAAGTTCAATTACATATTTATTTTCATATTCTTCAAGAATTTTTTCACAGCTTAACAGTTCTATGACTTCTTTCGGTTCTTTAAAGTATTCGTATTTAACAATTATATCGGGAAGATTAAGCGTCTTGGCTCCAAAATTGATATTAACAATTTTATCAATCTTTGAAATAAGAAAACTTGAATAATCCATTTTCTCTGAATTGACGCCGTATACATAAGGCTTACCGTTATAAATTGCAAGTCGGTCAACATTAATTGTAATATTTTTATTACCTGAATTTGCTGATTTATAATCAACAGTAATCTCAGCATTATGCTGAGCATAGTATGTTAAATCTTTAATAAGTTTCGGGTCAATTCCGTTTAACGGAGAGATACATTTTAAATCTTTTTTTAACTTTTCGTTTGTAACGTATTCAGACATTTTTTCAAAAAAAGTTTGTAAAGAAAGTAAATCCGAAACTTCAATGGATTTTGCGATTGCCTGATAGATTTTAATAATGCTTTTCGCTTGTTTATCATCAATTTTTAATTCAAAAGGGTGTGAAGCTATAGAAAAAGTTGTAACTCCTTTTTTAGTAGTTTTTTGAATATCACATCCTATTTCTTTAAGGGAATTAAAATAAACTCTTAATGTGTCAATAGATATATTTTCTCTTAAGTATTCATGATTTTGCAATGCTTCTTGAAGTTGAGCATAAGTTTTCGGACCATCCAACAAAAGTGTAAATATAAGTATTGATTTAAACCCGGTAAAGGACATTAAATTATGTGTTACTGTATTCGTTTTTAGAAATTCTTTCATATAATGATGTCCCCTTTCCTTAAGATTCAGTCTATCACAAATCTTTAGGAAATCCTAATTATTAATTTCCCATGCTTTAAAAATCAATGCTAATTCCGTAATGTCAAATAAAATCGGTGAAAATTTTTACAAGATTTCATTAAAATATCTTCATTAAGATTTGCGAACACGTATTTTTCCTTATGAATACAAGGGGCATGGTCAAATGTAAAAATTTATCAAAATTTCTTTACTTGTAATCACTCCTCCTTAGTTATAGAGTTAAATACATAAGGAAAGCCGAATTAGAAAAGGTTACCGGACAAGTGGAAGGGTTAGTTATTTAACAAGAGTTAAATAATTGTAAAATAAAAAAGTTGGACATATGAAATAGAGGTGATGGCGAAGAAGTCCAAAGGGAAAAAGAGATTATTGAGGTAAAGTTTTAAAAACTGTAGATTAGGGATATTTTAACAGTTTACATTATGGATATGTATATCTGGTGTGTTTTGGGGGTTAAAAGCAAAGGCTTTTAGAAGAGAGTAAGTAAGGATAGTTGTAAACTTTTGAATAGTCTGTACTTGTACAAGTGCAGGCTTTTTTATATAATTTTTTTATGAATGAGTTAGAAGTAAAAAAAGTTATCGCTTTGATGTCAGGAACATCTTGTGACAGTATTGATGCAGGATTATGTGAAGTTTATCCTGATAGAAGCGTAAAATTAATTAAAGGTATAAATTATCATTATCCCGAGCATGTAAGAGCAAAGATTTTTCAGATGTTTCGTGGTGAAGCATCCGTAAAAGATATTTGTCAGATGAATTTTGTAATCGGTGAATGTTTTGCTCAGGCTGCAAATGTTTTGATTGGAGAGTTTGGAAAACCTGATTTTATTTCAAGTCATGGTCAGACGGTTTATCATTATCCGTTTGATACAAAACTTGACGGTATAAGTTTAAAAAGTACGTTACAAATTGGTGAAAGTTCCGTGATTTCACAAAAAACAGGCTGTACGGTAATCTCAAATTTTAGAGAAGCAGATATGGCTCAAAACGGTCAGGGAGCACCTTTAGTTTGCTTTGCCGATGAAAGTTGGTTTAAATCAAAGAAAAAGAATTTTGCTATCCAAAATATCGGTGGAATTTCAAATGTTACCGTAGTTTCTCAAAATTATGATACTTTCGGCTTTGATACAGGTTTAGGCAATATTATGATTGATTATTGTATGAGAAAATATTTCGGTAAAACTTATGATAAAGACGGAGAGATTGCTGCAAGCGGGGTTGTTTGCGATAATTGGCTGGAGTTATTACTTTCTGATGAATACTATTTTATCGAACCTCCAAAATCTACGGGCAGAGAATATTTTTCGCCCGAATATATTGAAAACACATTAAAATATGCTCCCGAAAAACCTGAAGATATAATAGCAACGGTTACTGCGTTAACGGCTAAAACCATTACTCAAAGTTATGAAAGATTTATTTACACGAATGTTGATATTGATGAAGCTGTAATTTGCGGCGGCGGAGCTTATAATAAAACGTTAATGAAATTTTTACGTAAATATTTACCTAAACATATTGGTTTAACAACTTGTGAAGATTATGAAATTTCCAATAACTTTAAAGAGGTAATGGCATTTGCCTTGCTTGGATATTGTACATATTATGGAATCCAAAATAATTTACCTTGCTGTACCGGAGCAGATAAACGAGTTGTGTTGGGTAAGATTACGGGTTAAATTAAAAAATTTTAATAGAAAATTAAAAAAGGGGTTTACAAACAAAATTTAGCATGTAGAATAAATATTGCAAGGGTTGAGAAAGCCCGAGCGGGGGAAACCTCAAGAGGCAAATTCTCGGGCGGGGTCTGATGTAGGATCTGGCAGGGAATCGAAGCCAAAATGGGGGATTAGCTCAGCTGGTAGAGCACCTGCTTTGCACGCAGGGGGTCAGGAGTTCGAATCTCCTATCCTCCACCATTTTAAACAAATAGAACTATTGAAAACAGAGCCTTCGGGCTCTTTTTTAATGCTTTCAATACATTCGTTTTGAGAAGAAATTATTGCAGACTTGAATTCAGACAATCCAACTTCTGCTATCTCTTTTTTTGCATGTTTTACAAGGTTTTCAATAGATGCAAACGGTTCTTTGAAAAGGATTTTGACCTTTTTATCTTTGACTGTTGCACTCAAGTAGGTTTCTCTTATCAGTTGAGCAATTTCTTCAGGTGAAAGTTCGCTTGCTGGTAAGGTTGCTTTTTGGCATACTTCAAGGATTTTGAGCCCTGTATCTAAAAAATTTGTATTAGCAATGTTATGTTTTTGGAGTTCCACACTTAATCGGCTCAATTTTACTTCATATTCGTTTTTTAGATTTACCCATAATTCATAATCAAGCACGTTATTAACTTGATCAAGATACATCTTTTTAAGAATGTCTTTGCACTCTTCCATTTCTTTATTTATGCGTAAAATTTCTTGTTTATGAAACTCTTGCTCATCACCAAGACAAGATTTTAGAGAATATTTTAATAGTTCATACAAATCCTTATTTAGCGCGATACGTTTTAGGTGCATACGAAAAGAACGAGTTAGGTCATTTTCAGAAATATAGCTAGTGTTAGGACAACTTCTATCAAAATGAGAACATCTGTAATAAATATGACGTTTTTTCTGTCTTTCACCACAAAATGAATAACCACAAACCCCACATTTTACGATTCCCGGATACAAGAAATCAAAGTTTTTACGTACTTTTGACTTATCGGTACGTTTAAAGGCTAATTGAGCCTTATCAAAAATCTCTCTTGAGATAATTGCAGGGTGTTTTCCCTGATAAAGCACACCATTGCAATTCATTTGTCCTACATAAAAGACATTTTTTAGCATTATTTCAAGCACGCAAGCCGTTATTTTAGGTCTGTTTGGCTGATAATAATACCCATCTTGAAAAAGTTTCTCAGCAAGCTTTCTTAATGAATATCTACCAGTCGCAAAAAGTTCAAATGCTTGCCTAATAAAGATGACTTTTGCCTTGTCTATGTTTAAATTCTTTTTTGTGCCTCTAACATAACCATAGGGTGGTCTAAATGGCCAAAAACCTTGTTCTAATCCCTCGTGTAATCCTTTAGAAATCTCTTCTGACAGGTTATCAATGTAATTTTTAGCCATCAAAACCTTAATTCCATGTATGAATTTATCGTGTGATTTTGAATCTTTGCTAATTACTGTACCTTCTTTGACTAAATGTACCTCTAAATCGTAATCTTCAAGGGTAACATAGTCTTTAAAGTTACGATAAAGTCTGTCGGTTTTTTCTACAAGAACTGTTCTAATGTCTGGATTAGCTCTTAAAAACTCAAGCATAGAATTGTAATTAGTACGTCCAGCTTTTTTAGCAGTTTCGGCATCTGAAAACTCTTTAACAATCTGAAAACCATGTTTTAAAGAGTATTCTTTTAGTAATTTTAGTTGTGCAGGGATAGAAAATCCTTCACGTTCTTGTTCACGGCTAGAAACTCGTGCATAAATAACAACTTGTTTGTGTTCCATATCTGAATTTCCTTATAACTTTTCTGAATTTCAACATTTTAATTTTTACTCTTTTTTCAAAAAAGTAAAGTGAGCATTTCATACGAAACTCCTGCTATAAATAAAAGAAAACCCACACTATGTGCGGGCTGAAATTCAGATTTTATGAAAATTATTTATCAATGGAAATTTAAGATAAAGTTTATCGTTGTCTTATCTTCCGAAAAGCTGATTTAAAAGTTAATTTTACCCTTTTGTCTTGAAGTTCAAGTTTATTTTTAACTAATTCAAGAATTTTTCTTTGATTTCCAAAATTAAGCTGAATATAAATGTCGTAAAGTCGTTTCTTCATAACATCTTCGCATTTTGAAGTGATTTTCTTGATCTGCTCTTCGCTGTTTTTTATCCGTTCATGCAAGTTTTCATAGGTGTTTTCTATGTCTTCTAGCTCGTCTAAGATGAAATCTGTATCGTCTATTTTACCCTGCTTTATGAAGTCGTTTAATCGTAGTTTTCTGTGATATTTTCGACTGACATTTCTTTTTAATGTTGAATATTCTTGTTTTAAGTCTTTTAATTCCTCTTTCAAAACGGATTTTACTATTTCTTTGGGGATAAGATTTAGACGAATTTCTTTAAAATACTCTAAAATTGCTTCTGTAACGTGGGTTTCATTAATGCAGTGATATTTTTTCTCATTATCATAGGCTTTGTAGTAGATATATTGCCCCTTTTTGATTTCACCTGTCATTAATTTACCAGTTTCTTGAAGTGTTAAAAGTTGTGAATAAAGAAATTGATGCTTTTTTATCTTTTCATAACCTGAAATACTGAGCATTTCCTGAACTTTGTCATATAATTCACGCTCAATAATAGGTTTATGAGCACCTTTTATCTCTCCATCATAGTCGGGAAAAGTGTAATAACCAGTGTAAAAGAGGTTTTTAAGCATACTTGAAAGCGAAGCTCTAGGAATTTTCTTGTTTGGTTGCTTTGAGTAGTAAAAACCTTGCTCATATAGTTTATCACAAAGCGAATTTATGGAATAACTACCTGTCGCATACAATTCATAGGCTTTTTTAACAAAATTAGCATCATTAGGCACGACTACAATCTTATTTTTGTATGTTTTGTACCCATAAGGTGCTAAACAAGGTCTTTTACCTGTTTTTGCTCTTGCTAATAAGCCGATTTTGCGAATTTCTTTCATATGCTCAATTTCAAATTCAGCATTTGCTACTAAAATATTGAAAAAATACTTTTCATAGCTTTTAAACGGCTTTTGAATAACCATATTTTCTTTAACAAAGACAATTTTAGTGTTGTATTTATCCACCAATTCTCTAATGAAGTAAAAATCTGGGTGATTTCTTGTTAAACGGTTTAAAGTGTAAACCATAATGACATCAACTCTATCTTTTGTCTTTTGTAGCGCAAGAATTTCTTCAAAAACAGGTCTTTTAGAACCATGCAAAGAACTTTTATTTTCATAATATACTGCTTTAACGCTCATTTCTTCTTTTTCACAAAATGCACGACATTTTTCTTCCTGCACCTCTTTTGACATACCGTCTTCTTGCTTTTTACTAGACAATCGAACATAAATTAAAGCTGTTTGGTGTTTAAAATTTTCATTCATCGGAACTCTTCTCGTCTTCAGGGTGTTTAGAAACTCGATTGAGAATATCCAAAAGGATTTCATTCTGCGAAATATCTATTTTAATGGCTTTTCCAATGGGTTTCATATCTGAACCTTTCAAACATACCATTCTATTGTCATTCGATAGTTTTAATCTTATTTGAGCAGGGGTTAATTTTTTATTTTCATGTGAACTGTTGAAAACGTCACAGTATTTTGTAAGATTTATTCTCAAAAATCGCCTTTTTGTGATTAGAAAATCTCTACCATAAACAAGTTTTTCAGTACAAAACAAGTTATATACATCTGATAAGAAAACATCGCCATATGATAGCTCAGTATCTAGATACTGCTCAAAATAATCAAGGTAATCTATAACCAAAGTTTCAGTATTAACGACCTCTTTGCCTAAAATGTCGTTAATTACAATTCAGATAGCCATTCCAATCGCTATATTGTTGCAAACTCTAGCGAAACTACAATGTTTTTGAGCAATTTTGTACTGTTCTCGGTAAATATCCAAGATTTTATCCCTATAAAATAAGATTTCAGGAAGAAAACTTGAAAGCTTTTCAAACTCATCTGCTGAATGATACTTAAAATCGCTTAAATCAAACTTACCACGTCTTAAATTCACGGGAATGCACCTTGAAAAGTTAGCAAAAGTCATTTCTTCAAAGAAATGATTTGTACCAACACAAAAAGATGAGTTGATTTCAGTAATAATTTCTTTACCATCTTTAGAAGATTTTTTGCGTGGGTTAGCTGAAAAACTATCTTTGCCTAAATCTTCTATATAATGGATTTTGAAACGGTCAATTTCTTCAAAAAATACAAGAAAATTGTTGTATTTTTCAAGTTGAGCCCTCAAACTAACTCCTGTTGATGTTCCACTTGTTAAAGTTGTCATATTAGTTATGCCATAAAAAGCAGCTAACATATGCAAAATAGTTGATTTCCCTGCATTTGATTCACCATAAAAAATGATGTATGGAAAACCTTGAGTCTTTGCTATGAAAAGATCAAAGAAGCAACAAGCAAATCCAATAGCTATAGCCATTAAAATTGGAGCGTCAAAAACTCGTTTTACTTCATTAACAAACTCTTCAAGAACGATTTTAGGATTTTCGCATTCATAAAGTTTAGGCACAATGCCATTTGCTGAGAGAATTTGGAGTTTTTCTTGTTCGGTAAGTGGTAAATTATCAGGTAATAAAGGGTAATTTTCTATTTTTCTCTCATTAATTAGCACCTTTTTATTACTAAAAATGTATGAGTTTTCTCTAGGTTGATACCCAAAATTAGAATAAATATGAATAATTTTAGGATTTTGGTTGAGCATTTCCATCAACAACAGAAACTTTTTACGGTTAAAATCCTCAACAAGCCCAATTGTGTCCTTATGAATGACATTAAAAAAGCTTTTTAGGTCAATTTCATCATTACCATCAATGATTTTGATGTAAGTTTCTTGTGGGTTACTCTCTTTTGTTAGCCGTAAAACTCGTTTTTCAGCTACTTTAAATTGGTTTTTTGTGTTGGTAATAAATTTCATAATAACGAGATTTTCAAGTGAATAATTAGCACATTTAGCACTCTTTAAATCACCGTTTTTGTCTGTAAAATAATACATCAGACAGTTATTTTCATTGATTATATATTTTGTCATATTGTTATCCTTATGTTTTGTGAAAAGAAAGAGGGGGAATTTCCCCCTCATAGATAATACGTGGAATTTGTACTATATGTTATTTAGTTGTTAATTCAAAACAAAGGTTTTTTTCACTAATGTCAACATTTTCTAACGGGTATAAAATCATTTGATTGTATTTGTTAACTGAAGCATCAAAGTAACAATCATTCCATTTCAATATCGGTTGATAAATGTTGAATAAAAGCGAATAAGGGATGAGTTCATCCGACAACTGCAATTCAAAAATACTATTTTCAACATCTTCTTTGTCGTAACATCTGTTTAGCGTTGTTCCAACAAATAAATCAGTTAATAAATTGATGTCATCAAGATCTTGTAAATCACTGATTTCAAGTTTGTTCACCTGATGATTCATAATGTTTGAATTGTAGAGTCTTCCTAACACCAAAGGTTTTATTCCTAGTTCTTTCAAACCTTCGAAGCTACAAATTGTATCCATAATATAATTTTTATCTGTCATGTTTATTTTCTCCTTTTACGTTTTACTTAAACAAAAGCAGGATTGAAATTAGTCTTGCTTTTGCGTATATTGTTTTTGTGTGAGACATCATTTGATGTCTACGGGGCAAGATTTAAGGTTTTAGAAATGTGTTTGAAAAGAATTTCTAAAAGTAATTTTATTTCTTGCTCTTCTTTTTGAGTTAATACTACACTTTTCATGTAAAGCCTCCTCTATTGATTAGTTTTCTCATAGAAAAACTCCTACCTTTCTCCTGTCGTTGAGTGCTTTAATCAAAATTGACAGGTTATTTTAATTAAATGTCTGTTTTGTCATTCCAAAAACTCTCATTTCGTGCAATTTTGCACTTACTAAAGAAACCTTCATGTCCATATAAGGCAGTTCCAAGGTCATACATAAATGCATCGCCGTAATAATTGTATTTTCCTGCATATACAATTTCTAAATGTGATGCACTGTAATTCAGTGTTACCCTAAAAACGTGTTCAAAAATTCGGAATTCAAAGTTTAAGTCGTCTAATGAATTCATAATTTTTTGAAATGCATTAGGCAATTCTAAGATGAAATTACCATGTTGAAGGCTCCAAAAACCTAACTTATCCTTTAAACTACACGTGATTAAAAGCATTAACCTTTTTTCTAAGTCTTCTAGTTTTGGAATGATGGAAAACGTCCCATCTTTTTTGTTGAATTTTGCGTATTTTGGAGCATTTTTGCATTTTTCCCAAATGTCCTCATTGCTTAGTCTGAACTCATCACCTTCTACTGTAATATCCATTTTTTCTTTCAGTTTATCCATTTTTCTCTCCTTTTTTATAATTGTATGATTTGTGTTGTATCAGTTGTATCCGTTGTATTCGGTTGTATTCAGTTTTCAATGTACGGCAAGCCTCGCAAACAGATAGATTATGTATCATACTGTTTGCTTGGTTTATTATTGCCCTGTAAGAAGATTTTTAGTTCTAAAAAAGGCTTTGTTACTTACATATTAAAAGAGACATTAAATTCGTCAATACCTTTAGGCATTAAGGTATGCTAAAAAATGTAAGCAATTTTAATAGTCATAATTCGTTTACGTTTTTTGTTAAAACGCTTAATAAAGCTTAACAAAGTTGAATTATAGATAATCCCGGCTGTTTTTGAATTCTAAAGCTAGGTTTTTGAAATTGTTTTCAAGCGCAATATATTTCTCAATGTTCTTTATATGAAAACGCATACCATCATAGTTAAAGTCTTTGCAAATGATTTCGTTTTCTATTAAGAACTGTGTGTCTTTTGTTATATTGGTTAGTTTCGTTTCCTCTAATAATTCGTCTCTTGTTAGTCCTTTATCGGGAGACTTAAATTGTGCGCGCAATATTTTCCAAATTGATGGTCTTGATAAAAATTTGGCAACTTCACACATTTCATTGATTTCTTCATCTGTCATTTCTAGTAAATTTACGTTAAACATATAACCGTCCTTTCTTTTGTGTACAAAGGAATTCCTCTAAAAGATTATTTTTGCTAGTTAGATACTGATTTTAAGCTATTTTGTATAGAAAATTGTGACAAAATAGAAAAATTTTCAAAAATACCTAGAAAAGTTTTCTAAAAAGTGAGCATAATTGAAACTTTTTATTTGCTATGATTTTAATTTTTTGAATAAAATTTCAGTTAAATGAGAAAAAATCTTTCAAATTTTATCAAAACTAAGATTTTTAGAACAAAAAACATGCCTGTAGAAAAATGCAGGCATGTTTTATTTAATGATACCAAATTAAATTCCAAAATATTTTTCAAAGAAGCTGGTAAGTTTTTCAATGATTATTTGTTTTTTCTCTTGTCGATTATTTTTACTACTTCCAAATCTTCTTACTGGTGGCAAGATTTTGTCTATATCCGTGCCAGTTGTTTTTAACATTCCATCTCTAAAAGAATTGTCAATGAATTTTTTAGTTTCTTCTGGTTTTAAGTTTTCTTCTACAATAATATTGTTCAAATCAGATTCTTTTTGTTTTGCGACGTGTTCTTTCCAGTCTTCATCTACTTTTGTATTCGTGTTAATTGTAGCAATGAATGATTCGATAAGTTCTTTTTTGCTTCTTAATTCTGGGCTTGCACCTATTGCTTTATTAATATCAATTAGAATTTCTTTATCTTTGCAGTTTGATTTATGGTACTTAAGCACCAACAACAAGATATAATCAATATTAATCTCAACTTGTTTAATAAGTTCCATTTCAAAAACAATATCATCATTAATGTTTTCTTTATCGTCTTTTATTCCAGGTCTTAATTCGTTGTATAGGTCGATATACATGCTTTGATAATCTTGCAAGTCTCTGTCTGTTATTTTGTTATCACCAATAAAATCATCAAATGCTGATAAAATATTTCTTGCTTTTAACAGCGCACCAAACAATTTAATAAAATCTTTTTGTGCCTCTTCTCCTATTATTTGCGTTCCTAGAGGATATTTTTCTTTAATTTCGGTAATTATTTCTACATAACCAGCGTGATGTCCTTTTTCATCATCATAACCATTGTAATAATCCTCAAATTTTTTCAGTAAAACAATGCCGCTAGCATTTTTATCACCAAATAATGCAACAGCTTTTTCGGTAGCTTCTTGTAGATCTCTAAAACAGATAATATTACCAAATTTTTTAACTGAATTTAGTATTCTGTTTGTCCTTGAAAAAGCTTGAATTAGACCATGATATTTTAAGTTTTTATCAACCCAAAGAGTATTTAATGTTGTTGCATCAAACCCTGTTAAAAACATATTAACAACAATAAGAAGGTCTAATTCTCTATTTTTCATCCTCAATGAGACATCTTTGTAGTAATTTTGGAATTTATCAGGCGACGTGTCATAGTTGGTACTAAACATTTTATTGTAATCAGAAATCGCCTTATCCAAAAAATCTCTTGATGAATCATCTAAACCTTCAGTATTTTCAGGATTTTCCTCCTCTAAAATATCTGTATCATCATTAGCACCAAAACTATATATTAAACCAACTTTTAATGCATTTTCAGGATTTGCTTCCATTTGACGTTGAAATTCGTTATAATATGCCTTTGCTGTTTCTATTGAAGAAACTGCAAAAATAGAGTTAAAGCCTAAAAGTTTTCGCTTTTGTTTGATTTCTTCAACTGAACCTCTTACTTTCGCAGACGCTACATCTTGAATGTTTGTTAGTTGGCTGAATTGGTAATGACCATCAATTCTATTTGTTTTTTGATTAAAATGCTCCAAAATATATTCAACAATATTTTTTATTCGTTTTGGATCATTTAACGCTTTTTCTGTATCAATAGCTTTTACAGATTTATCTCTTATTCCTTCTTTCTTTTTGATTGTATCAACATAAGCAATTCTAAATGGTAGAACATTATTGTCATTAATTGCATCAACGATGGTATAAGAGTGTAATGGTAAAACCTTTTTCTTTTCATTATTAATTTCGCCACCAAACACATCTGGAGTAGTTTTTAGATTAGGACATCCTCCACTATTAGCATTAACAGAGAATATAGGAGTCCCAGTAAAACCGTAGATATAATAATTTTTAAAGCTTTTAGTAATAGCTTTATGCATATCTCCAAATTGAGAACGATGGCATTCATCAAAAATAATTACAACGTGTTTGTTAAAAACCTCGTGTTCTTTGTATTTAGAGATGAAATTGCTTAATTTTTGAATTGTGGTAATGATTATTTTTGAGTCAGGTGATTTCAGTTGTTTTTCTAAAACTTTTGTTGTTGCATTTGAATCAGCTGAGCCTTTTTCAAAACGATCATATTCTTTCATTGTTTGATAGTCTAAATCTTTTCTATCTACAACGAATAAAACTTTATCAATGCAAGATAAATCTTTTGCTAATTGAGCAGTTTTGAAAGAAGTTAATGTTTTACCACTTCCTGTAGTGTGCCAAATATATCCACCCGCATCTTTACTACCATAATATTTATAGTTATTTGCAATACCAATTTTGTTTAAAATTCTCTCACAAGCAACTATTTGATAAGGTCGCATTACTAAAAGTAAATCTTCAGATGTAAAGACACAATACTTGGTTAGAATATTTAATATTGTATGTTTGGAGAAAAATGTTTTAGTAAAATCAACTAAATCCAAAATAACTTTGTTATTTGCATCTGCCCAATATGAAGTAAATTCAAAACTATTAGATGTTTTCTTTGATTTGTTTTTACCTGCACTTTGCTCTTTTATATGACTTGTTCTTGTTGTGTTTGAATAATATTTAGTATGTGTTCCATTAGAAATTACAAAAATTTGAACATATTCGTATAATCCACATGAAGCCCAAAAACTATCTCTTTGATATCTTTTTATCTGGTTAAAAGCTTCTCTAATTGCGACACCACGTCTTTTGAGCTCAATATGAACCAAAGGAAACCCATTGACTAAAATAGTAACATCATATCTATTTGGATGATTTCCATCTTCTGTTTCGTACTGATTAATAACTTGAAGACTATTGTTATGAATATTGTCTTTATCTATTAATCTGATATTTTTTGTTAAACCATCATCTTTATTTAAAATCTGAATATGATCAGTCTGAATTTTTCTTGTTTTCTCAACTATGCCGTCGTTAGAAGATGCTATGTTATTTTTGAAAAATCTATCCCATTCTTCATCTGAAAAAGAAAACTCGTTAAGTCTTTCTAATTGTAATCTTAGATTCTTTATCAAATCCTCTTCGTTATTTATTGTTAAATATTCATAACTCAAGGCAGATAACAACCCAATAAATTCTTTTTCTAACTCAGCTTCGCTTTGGTATGCTGTTGCAACTTTTTCTTCTGGTGTGTATTCTGCAACAACTGTGCTTTGGTTTGTACTGGCAACGATATTATAACTACTTGTCATTAGGCTGTTTTCTCCTTAAAGGTTAAGAGTTTATCTCTGTAGTATTCATATTGTTTTTGACGAGCTTCAATCTCTGCTGGAAGCCCTATTGATATGTCATTACATAAAGCATCAAATCTGTCTAAGATAGATACTATGCGTTCTTGTTCTTCTAATGGTGGAATAGGGACAAGATAATTGTTAATCATCTTGAGATTAAGTCCACCCCTTGTTCCATCTCCAGACGAAACCTGTCTTAGTTGTTGATACTGTGATTTAAGATAATGAAATAAATAATAACTATTTACTGTATTATCTGTAATAATAGAACATAGTGATTGATTAGTACACAATTCAATTTGAGTAATAGCAACAGTACCTCGTGTCTTTCCTTGTCCTGCTAAAGCGATTACGACAGAATGTGGAGGTACTAATTTTGTACTACAATTATCATAGCCTAATTTAGTTATCATTTTATCTGTTTCATATACTTTACCTTTATTGACTTCTCCAGAACTCATCCAAGGTATAGTACCATTATCCCAATATTCTGGATTGGATGTTGATGGAGTAGCTCCAGCATAACATTTTGCGAAATTTTCTATTTTGACCATTGGGACACTATCATCAAATGTTAGCAGTTCATCTCTATAATACTCATACTGTTTCTTTCTAGCTGTAAGCTCTGCTGTAAGCTCTGCTGTAAGCTCTGTGAAATTGTCCAAAATACGGACAATTTCACACTGCACCTCCAACGGAGGTACAGGAATTTTAAATTTAGAAAACTCTTCTTTGGTAATAGTTTTAAGGGTACTACCTCTTGCATGTTCTTTTTCAACATCGAATTTTGCTTTAAGTTGATAAGCAAAGTATTTCTTATTAATTTTGTCTATTTTAAAACTTTCAAATATTGCTAGCGTTCTATCAACATAAGAATCATATTGAGTAATCGCAACTCTACCAATAGTACCTTGTAGTGTTACAAGTACTGTCCCTTTAGGTACAAATACACTTTTGGGTTGAGCTAAAACAGAAATTGTTTGTTTTGTTTCATCTACCAACTCAAAGGTTTCTTTAACATCGGCAACTTGAACAAAAGGCATAGCACCTTCTCCACCATACCAATTTGCTTGTCCGTATGGTTGAGGAAAAGAACCTCTTCTGTAATTAGCAATTTCATCAAGCGTTTTATATTCAACACCATTTGGACAAAGTTGTTTTATTAATTCTTCTAATTTACTCATTATTTGCACCTATACCACTATAACTACAACCAAAGCCAATTTTAGTCAATGCTTCTCGAATTTCCTTATTGTTTCTTATTTCTTCTTTTTGCCTGTTTATATTATCTAGAATTCCTTTAACTAAGCGTCTTAATTCTGGATAATACTCAAGAGCTTCTTGTTCCGATGCGTTTCCATGTGCTATGTTGCTTAATTTCTTAAATAAATTATATCCATCTTGTTTATATAAATCGGGTATAATTGCACATTTTTCATCAACTGTAGAAAGTACCTCAATAAAAGGCTTTAGGTTGCCATTTGCTTTATATATTTGCAAACCTTCAAGATTACCTAGTTCCTTCGTTATACTTTCAAATATCGTTCTTAGATATATTACGGAACCAGCTCCCAACTTTTCTCTATAAGCATAATCCGCTTTTGCAAACCATTCAGCATATATATCAGATGTTTCATAAAAGAATTTAATATCTTCAGGAACTTTGAAATTATATTTCAAAATCCGAACACTAGGTTTATCGGAAAAGATGTTATCAGCTTCGATCAAAAACCATGCCTGAATTGTTCTCTGGCAATTTTTACAACTATTACAATCAATGCACTCTAATATACAATCGATACTTAATATTCTATTATTTACAACAAGACAATGTTGTATAGTAGATTTATAAGTTACATTGTCATTTTTAGCAACACAAAAAAAGTGTAATATCAGCGTTCCTATATCTAGTTCAATTATCGAACCATTTTCAACAGCTTCTCTATACTCGTCAGCAATATCTTCTTCTGGGTCATAATACTTATCTCTATCTATTAAAGACTCTACTTGTCTAGATGTATTATTTTCATATTCTGATAATATTGTACTAAGACGCATATTGTTCCACCTCTATATCTTTCAATAGGTCATTATGGAACTCTACTTGTTGTTGAATCACTTGCTTATGTAAGGACAATAGTTTACTTCTTGTTTTAGCAAGCTCTAATCTATTGCAAAATCCTTTATCTTCCAGTTTTTCATGAGCTTTTCTATCTAATGAAGCTCTGTCATCAAGCATCAAATCGCCTTCATCAGTTAATGCCATAAATGAATGACAAATTGCATTTCTTAAACTTTCTAATGTCATTTCCGATAATGTACCATCCTTATTCATAACTTTGGCAAACATTGAATTGACATCCAATTTGGGAATATTGCAGTTTTCACTAGGCGTTTCAAGTTGAGACTTAGTAATATAAGGAACTAACAAATACATCGCAAGCAATTCCCTTACACCTTTAATATTAAGAGGATTCCCACCCATAAGAAGACTAATAGCTATATTAGACATTGTTATAGCGTGGTTATTATAACTTGTTATGTTTTCTAGTTCTTCTTTATGCACAATTTTACTAAGCCTCAATTTCTGCTACAATCTTGTCAATTTCAGCCCTTAGTTGAGCTTCTCGTTCGACAATTCTAGCTATTTCTTTATTTAATTCAGTTATATCAATAACCTCTCTTGTGTCTTCTTGCTCCACATAAGTTGATACAGACAAGTTGTATTCTTCTTCTGCAATTCTTGTATTAGGAATAAGCGCAGAAACATAATCTTTGTTTTCTCGCTTAGTAAAAGTATCGATTATTGATGCAACATTTGCCTCAGAAAGCTTATTACTATTAGTTATTTTGACAAATTCTTTGCTAGCATCAATAAATAATGTAGAATTATCTTTTTTAGATTTTTTCAATACCATAATACAAGTAGCAATAGATGTGCCAAAAAATAAGTTATCTGGAAGCTGAATTACACAATCAACATAGTTATTATCAATTAAATATTTACGAATTTTTTGTTCTGCACCACTTCTATACATAATTCCAGGAAAACAAACTATTGCAGCTGTGCCGTTAGATGCTAACCAAGATAGTGAATGCATAATAAATGCCATATCAGCTTTTGATTTTGGAGCTAAAACCCCTGCAGGAGAAAATCTCGGATCGTTAATTAAGATAGGATTGTCATCACCTTCCCATTTAATAGAATATGGGGGGTTAGAAACGATAGCCTCGAAAGGCTCATCATCCCAATGTGCAGGAGTTTTTAAAGTATCGCCATGAGCAATATCAAATTTTTCATAACCAATATTATGTAAAAACATATTAATTCTACATAGGTTATAAGTTGTAATGTTGATTTCTTGTCCAAAGAAACCATTTCTAATATTTTCTTTACCTAAAATTTTAGCGAATTTGAGTAGCAATGAGCCTGAACCACATGCAGGGTCATATACTTTATTTACTGAATCTTTTCCGACCAATGTTATTTTTGTTAAAAGTTCCGAAACTTCTTGGGGAGTAAAGAATTCACCACCTGATTTACCAGCATTTCCTGCATACATACCCATTAAATATTCATACGCATCGCCAAATAAATCTATAGTGTTATCGCTATCTTTTAAATTCATACTAGCAATACCGTTCATGAGTTTTACTAAACGTTCATTGCGTTCTTTAACAGTACCACCAAGTTTTTTACTATTAACATCTATATCATCAAACAAACCTTTAAAATCAGCTTCACTATCAGTACCAAGAGCCGAATTTTCAATATTTCTAAAGATTTTTTCTAAGGTTTCATTTAAGTTTTTGTCTTCAGAAGCTTTTGCTTGAATGGTTGAAAACAATTCACTTGGTAAAATGAAAAATCCTTTTGTTTGTACTAATTCTTCTCTAGCAGATTCCGCTTCTTCGTCAGTTAATTGCGCATAATCGAAATTAGATGCACCACCTTCATTTTCGCCTTCATTAATATAGTTTCTTAAGTTCTCAGAAATGTATCGATAAAACAACATGCCTAAAACATATTGTTTAAAATCCCATCCATCAACAGAACCTCTTAAATCATCTGCAATACTCCATATTGTTCTATGAAGCTCAGCTCTCTCCTGCTCTTTCTTATTATCTATTGCCATAATATCCCTCAAACTATAACCTTGAAATTATAGCAAAACAAAGTAGGCATGTCCAAATGTTAAGATATACGAGACTCTATCTCATTTTGTGGTATTATGTAGAAAATAAAGGAGTGGCTATGTCTGAGAAGTATGAAATTGTTTATGTCTTAAGAAATGAAGCAATGCCAAATCTTATTAAGATTGGAAAAACTCAACGAAAAGATTTGCAAGCTAGAATGTCAGAACTTTATTCAACAGGAGTTCCTTTCCCATTTGAATGTTTATGGGCTGGTGAAGTTCGTGATTGTTCTAGAATTGAATCTCTTATTCATAATGCTTTCAGACATAATAGAGTTAATCCTAAAAGAGAGTTTTTTAACATTGAGCCTGATCAAGTAATACCTTTATTGCAGGAATTAGCAATAAATGAGTTAACGCTTGATGTTGGCAAGGCTTTGCGTCAAGGTATTACAAAAGAAGAGCAAGAAGCACCTAAACAGTTCCATAGACCAATGCTGCATTTTGAAGAAATGAACATTTCTTCGGGCTCTATTTTGTCTTATGTTAAAGATCCTGATATAACAACAACTGTTGTATCTGCTAAAAAAGTTTTGTTCGAAGAAACTGAATTTTCTTTAACTGCGCTAACAAGAAAATTGCTTGATTTACCATACAATGTAGCTCCTTGCCGATATTGGACTTTTGAAGGCAAAAACCTACAAGAAATCTATGATGAAACATATACAATAGCTGAAGTATAGTGTATATATGAAATTTTGTTACACTTTTGGCATGAAAACCTTAATTTTTTAGGTTTTTTCCACATGCCTTTTAAAAAATTGCTATAATAGAATTTGTGGTACGAACCCAATAGTCGTACGGGGGATAAATAATTTTGGGAGGAGTAAAAATGGCTCAAAAACGAAATTATAGAGACGCAGGAACAGGACAATATGTGACTAAAAAGTATGCAGATAGTCACCCAAAAACAACTGTATCTGAACCACGTCCAAACAACAAACCAAAGAAAAAATAGTCTACAGAATTGACCCTCGGCAGACTATTTAATAAACCCTCTAGAGTAATCTCTAGGGGGTTTGTTCATTCATAATACATGACGAGCATGTAAAAATCAAGCTTTTGTTAAAATTTCGAATACCAAACGCCACGACCTTTAGAGTGCATTGTTAGGTAGCGTTTATCTACTAGGTTTGAAATAGCTTTTTTGAGTGTATTTCTGTTTGAACCTGTAAACTCTAGTAATTTTGCGTTTGAACCACGTTCATTTTGTTCAAAATACTCTAAAATCTTTAACTCTAATTCTGTTAGGTTGTTTTTATTCAAATAGATATCATTTTCACCTAATTTGTACTCTAAACGAATTTTTTGTTTTTGCAATGATTTCAAGAAAAACATTAACCAAGGCTCATAATAAGGTGTTTCACCTTTTAAAGTCATTTGAGTTTGTCTCAAAGCTCTATAATACCCCTCTTTATTGTCCTCAATTACTGATTCAAGGGAACTGTATTGCATATAATGATAACCTGTTTTTAACAGTAATAAGCAAGTTATGGCACGAGATAATCTACCATTACCGTCTTCGAATGGGTGAATTGCTAAGAAATTAACAATAAAAACACCAATAACGATTAATGGGTGGAAAAATCTATCATCAAGATTTTTGCGTGTCCAATTAACTAACTCTTCCATTTTTAATGGTGTTTCAAATGGAGTTGCAGTTTCAAACACAATTCCTAATTCTTTGCCATCTTGAGAATATGCGGCAACTGTGTTTGATATTGTTTTGTAATTCCCTTTATGATGCTCATCTTTTGTAGAATATTGTAAAAGAATTTTATGTAACTGCTTGATGTAATTTTCTGAAAAATTAAGAACTTCCCAATCCTCAAAAATTGTATCCATCAAATTTGCATAACCTGCAACTTCTTGTTCATCACGAGTAGCAAAAGATTGTTTTTTTATGTTAGATAACAACTCCTCAACCTGCTTATCGCTTAATTTGTTGCCTTCGATACGATTAGAAGAACCAACGCTTTCTATAGTTGCAACTTTTTTAAGGCTTTTTAATCTCTCAGGAGATAATTGTCCGTACAGTTTCCAAGAACCTTTGAACTCATCTAATTCTGAGATAATTGATAGCATTTGATTTGTTATTTTGATGTCGTTTTCTTTAATCATTTTACCCAATCTATATCCAATTATATCCATTTTTATCCAATTATACCCAATTTTATCTATTTTGTAAAGGGGTACAGTTTTTTATGCAGAAATTTTTGAAGGTGTCGCATAAAAAACTGCACTTTCTTGACATACTTAAAACCCAAGTCCCTACGCTGTTTCCATAATTTTGTGTGTTAAGTCGTATGTCAAGGTCCACCATAAAAAACCGAATGACATTTGTTGTTCGGTTTTTTATTACACGTGTGTTAGGGATTTTGACATAAAGTATTGCGAGTTTGACATTTTAGTCGGAAGTTATTTGGGTAAAACACGCAATACTTTGTAGGGAATTTTATTTTTTATCAAAAATTCACCCCATTCAATTTGTTCAGGTTTTAGAGTTTCATTCATGCGTTTCACTTCAACAAAAATCATTTCTTTGTTATTCCAAACTATATAATCCGGTGACCCGACAGGGTTTCTGTCATAATCCTTTATCGTATGTTGCAAGATTTTGCAAAAAGTTTTATTATCAATTTTAGCCAAAAACTCTTGCACAATTGGCGATTTAAAATACTCTGTCGGATTTTGATAACCCTCAATTTCCCACTCATCAAGCCACCGTATATATGAGCCTTGTTCGTGTTTTGCGATTTGAGTATTTATAAAGTTTTGAAGATTAGATTTTTTTATTAAATTTAATTTTTGATTTAATTCTTCGGATGTGACATTTTTGTTTTCAATATCAAATAATTTGTTTTCAGATTTGGTATTCAATGTTTGCGGATATAATTCATCAAGAAAAACAAGTACAAAAACACCTTTCCAGAAAGAATATTCAGCGCGCATTACTTGATAACCATTATTTTTATAATATTCTCGGACAACTTGTTCAGTTGAACACTTTTCACCATTAGAGCAATAAAAATAATTTTTACAAAGTTCACCTGTTTTTTGAGCAGTAATTGTGATTGTGTTTGTAGTAATTTTTTCAGGTAAAACTTGCTTTGCCCCTGCATAAGGAACAAAACAAGTTAAAAATAACATTGTTAAAATAAACTTTTTCACAAGATTATTATATCAGCTAAGCAGCATTTAAATCAATTTCTTCAACAAAACACCTGCAGTTTGGATGGAGATCATCAGGGATGTCTTCCATGTGTTCAAAAATTTTCCCTTCCATAGAATCGCATTTCCCGCAAACTTTACCATCGCCCATTGTGTGCCAAACGAAAATTCTGCCTTGATTTTCGTATGCAAGTTCACCGTTTGTTGGTATACCAATTTTGTTCAGTTGTTCGTGAATGCGTTTTTCATATTTTTCAAATTCATCGCCGGACATTTTTTCAATTTTTTCACGAGTAAAAATCTGTTGCACGCTTTCCGGGGTATTCATAAATTTTAAGTATTTAGACATAAAGCCTCTTTATATAGTGTAAATCTTATAAACATCCACATTATAATGATTATTTGAATTGCCTACAAGTCCGTATTTTTACCTGAGCCAAAAGGGTAATTGTCATGATTTTTCACGCTATGACTTGATTTCATCCATCTATATCCACTAAAATTCTAAAAATTTACGATTTTTTTGTAAATTTTTTGCTTAACAATTATTTATGTTGAAATGATACGAAATAACAAAAAAGTATTGATATTACTTTAATATAGAGTTAAATTGTGTATGATAAACGAATAAAATGTCAGGAGTTCGAGTCTCCTAAACTATAGAAGGGAATAAACTCTCGGATAAACAAGTTGAAGAATTGTTATCTCGAATTAAAAAGCAGTCTTTACTCAAAAAAAAATTAAATGAATTAAGAGAAGAATTTAAACATATTGCAACAGAATATGGATATGTGGATTAATTCTTGACTGAAAACACTAGATTTTTAGGTAGAATGTTATTGTTTTGTAATGGATTTTAAGTTTAGATTTTACTGCTATTCAAAAGTGATAAACACTTCCGGCTTTGTTCCGAGTTAAAAATAGGCAATTTCAAATGGGCCTTTTTGTCTTGTTTTTACCAATGCCAACATATAGAGTATCTTTGAGTTTTGGGGATTTATTTAAATTTGGACTGGATTTTTGAGGGATAAAAAGAGTAATAAAAGACCCTTTTGAGTAATTTCAGTCAATTCGCATTAAATCGCTAAAACTTAAACACCTTCGGCAACACAGGCTAATTGATTACATTTCAAAAGTCTCAAATAATCCCCACCAATAGTAATTTATCAAATATAAATCTTGCACGCATAATTCAGCAAAACACAGGAGATTTACTTAACTGGCTATCAAGTCAAGATTTAGAACCTGCATTAGCAAAATTAGAAGCTCAAAGAAAAAAGTTGAAGAAAAGCCTGAACTATAGATTAACGGTGAGACTAATGATGAATTTAGTATCAATTATGAAATTAGCAAAATTTTTGACAGTAAATATGCGAAATTTATTATGCGCAGTTCAAAAATAATCCTAATGATGATGTTACACCAGGGTTATCCAAGTATTTTAATTTAGGTTTTATATCAAGTCAAAGGGTTGTGTTAGAAGTTATAAAATCAGATGTGGATGAATAAATAAAGAGATGTTTTGGGAAGAATTTATTGTAAGGAAGGGATTAGCTGACAATTTTTGTTTATATGCAAAAAATTTTAAAGATCTTTCTGGTATCCTTGATTGGGCAAAATTTTCACTTAATTTTACAGATATGATTTAAGAGTGCATATTTATACCCGTAAAGAATTAGAAGACGCTAAAACAAAGGATGAATTATGGAGTGCGACGCAAGAACAGTTAAGAAAAGAAGGAAAATTTCATGGATATTTAAGAATGTATTGAGCAAAAAAGATAACAGAGTGGACAAACAGTCCTGAAGAAACGCTTGAAATTGCATATATTTAAACGATAAATATGTGTTTGATGCCCCGTCTGCAAACGGTTATGTAGGAATTTTATGGGCAATGGGAGCTTTGCATGACAGGGCATTTCCGGATTATCCAGTAACAGGTAAATTTCGCAGAATGACATATAATTCTGTTAAAAGAAAAAATAGAGATTATTAATATTTTTTGTGCTAGAATTTAGAATATGAACTGGAAAGATTTACCAAAAAAGAAACGGTTGTATTTTATGATTTTCGGTGCAATAGGTGCCGTTTTAGCCTGGGCGTTTATCACTGCGGGCATTATTACGCATGATTTCAATCGTAAACAATTACAGGTAAACGGTGATGAGCAGGAAGCTATGGTTAACGGGGTTATTTTAACCGAGACAAAAGATGACCAAAAGTTCTGGGAAATTTACGGAGAAAACGGTAAATGGGACAGTTCTATGGGGATTGCCCAGCTTAACGGTGTTATCGGGAATTTTTATAAGGATAATGAAGTTTCTATGAGTTTTGAATCTTCAAAGGGGACTTATAACTCAAAAGAGGGAAATATTACTCTTTATGATGATACTTTTATTGTTTTAAAAGACGGTATAACTCTGAATGCGGACAGACTTTACTGGTATAATTCGCATTCGCCTGTTGTGGCTGAAGGGCATATTAAGATTCAAAAGGGCAATGAACTTTTATCGACTGCGGATAAAATTACGATAAGCCCTGATTACAACAGTTTTAAAATTGAAGGAAACACTGTTTCAAAAGTTTATGAGGATAAAAAATAGTATGAAAAAGTTGTTAGTCGGATTAGTATCTTTATTGTTATTAACAGGTTTGGCTGTTTCAGCATCAGACTTGATTATTGAATCTAAGACTCAAACATTTAATGAGGCTGACAGTAAGATTAAGTTTAACGGTAATGTAAAGGTTACTGTTGATGATTTGAAGGTTGTAGGCGACAGCGCGGATGTTAATGTTACAAAAGACCAAAAACTTGATACTGCGACTTTTTATGATAAACCTTACGCGTTTGAGATAAAGAAAAATAAAAAAAGAGAAGTTAAGGCAAATATTTTAAAAGTTTCTTTAATTTCAAAGATTATAAGAGCAGAAGGTGACACACAGTCTGTTGTTTTTGAAGGTAAAACTCCTGTTGTTGTAATCAACTCGGATGTTCAGGAATACGATACAAAAACAGGCATAATGACTGCAACGGGTGCAGTAACTATGCTTTATAAAGAAATTGAAACTTTTTCTAATCGCGCAGAAATTACAACGGATAAAAACGGTGATTTGAAAAAACTTGTTTTAATCGGTAACGCTAAAGTTAAACAGGAAAAAAGCGAATCTTATGCTGACAGGTTTGTGTATGATGCGACAAGCGGAAACTTGACGGCTTACGGTAATACAACATCAACTTCTGTTGCTGATGACGGTTCAAAGTTGGTATTAAAATCAAGCTATCAGGAATACAATCAGAAAAAATCAATTTTTAATGCAAGCGGAAATGTTCGTATTTGGTATCAGGATTACTATGCAGCAGGTCCGAAAGTTACATTATACCCGGGGGCAGGTACAAACAAACCTAACGAAGCTTATTTCACGGGCCGTTCAAGTATAACTCAGGGTGTAAGAACGATTTATGCAGATAAAATTAGAATGGTTATGAAACCGAAAAGTTTTGATGCTCAAGGAAATACAAGAACCGTTATTAAAAACATCGGTTCAGGTTCTGATGATAATATGACTTTAGGATTGTAGGGGAAATCACAGGTTATGAAAGATAAAATTGATAAAGCGATAGAATGTTTTAAAAATAAAGATTGGAACAGTGCAATCGATTTATTTACATCCGTTCTTGAAGTTGAAACCGACAGTGCTGAAGTTTATAACAACTTGGGACTTTGTTATGCTAATATCGGGGATGACGAGAAAGCCGAAAAAAATTATTTAAGATGTATTGAGCTTAACCCTGAACTTGCTCAATGTTATATCAATTTGGTTGACCTTTATTATAAGCAAAGACGTTTGGGTGAAGGAATTAATATTTTATCTTACGCAATTGATATGTTGCCCGATGATATTATTTTCAGGCATTACCTTGCAAGGTTCTATATGGAAGATGCAAAAGGTGATTTAGCGATTGACGAACTTACATATATTTTGGAACGTCAGCCTGATAATTATGATGCTTATTATGATTTGGCAAAAGTTTATTTTGAGTTTGGAAATTACGATTCTGCTATCGAAAATTTGGAAAATGTTTTAGAGTACAAGCAGGATAATGAATTAATTTATTATTACCTTGCAGAGGCTTATCAGGCAAATGACGAGATTGATAAGGCTATTTCAAACTTTTTAAAAGCAATTGCAACAAATAACAAATTTCCTCCTGCTTATAAAAAAGTTGCAATATTATTTATGGCAAGAGGTGATTATCAAGATGCCGCGGAATATCTGGAAGATTATTTGAATCTTGATATAACAGAAGAAGAAAAAGAGAATACAACAAAACTTATTGAAAGATTAAAGAAAAGAGATGAAGCGTAAATACTGGATTGCATTTTCTTCGATTGAACAGATTGACAGCGTTTTTATACAGAAATTGTATAATCATTTCGGTGATATTGAAAAAGCGTTTAATTGTTCTTTAGATAATTTAAAAAATATAGACGGGCTTAGTGCTAAAAAAGCCGAAAAGTTTCTAAATCTAAGAGATAAAGTCGATATAGACAGAACATTTACCGAAGTGGAAACAAGAGGGATAAATTTTCTGACATTGGAAGATGAAAATTACCCGCAAATGCTTAAAAATATTGATAATCCGCCTGCAGTTTTATATTACAAGGGAAAACTTTTCGAATGTAATTTAGAAAAAACCTTAGCCGTTGTAGGTTCAAGAAAAGCAAGTTACAACGGTCGTGAGGATTTGAAAAAACTTTTATCAGGGCTTGCAAATACCGATATTTGTATAGTATCGGGCTTAGCCTCTGGTATTGATACGGTAGCTCATACATCAGCCATTGAAAATAACTTAAAAACAATCGGTGTTATTGCAAGTGGTTTTGATTTTACCTACCCTGCAAGTAATAAAGGCTTATACCAAAATATTGAAAACGGTTACGGCGCTGTTGTAACGGAGTATTATCCGACATTTGAACCGCTAAAGTTCAGATTCCCGCAGCGAAACAGAATTGTATCGGGTCTTTCTTACGGAACTTTAGTTTCAGAAGCCTCACTAAAAAGCGGAGCCTTGATTACTGCAAACTTAACGCTTGAACAAGGCAGAGAACTTATGTGCATCCCGGGGTTAATTTCTAATCCGAATACTCAAGGGATTTATAAGCTTTTGAAAAACGGTGCGACATTGGTAACTGAAAGTGATGATATTTTGAATGCTTTAGGCTGGGAGGTTAAAAAAGTCAGTTCGGGTGAACAGCTTACACTTCCTATGATGACGCCTGAGGAGGAAAAGATTTACCAAGCTCTTGAAGTAGAAGAAAAAGGGTTTGATGAAATGATGATGTTAACGAAATTAAGTGTTGAAAATTTGTTGATGAACTTGACAACATTAGAGCTTAAGGGCATAATAAAGCAAGGTGCAGGGGATAGATACAGAAGGGTATAAGAGAAAATAAATGGCAGAAACAAAGAGTAAAGTAAAAGAAAAATCATTAGTTATAGTTGAGTCGCCTGCAAAATCAAAGACTATTAAAAAGATTTTGGGCAGCGAGTTTCAAATAGAGGCAAGTTACGGTCATATCAGAAATTTACCGACAAAAGATTCTGCAACGGATAACTTAGGGTTTGACGTAAATAATAACTTTGAGCCAAAATTTGAGGTAATCCCGGGCAAACAACAGGTCGTAAAAAAATTAAACGACTTAGCCAAAAAAGTTGATAAAATTTATCTTGCATCCGACCCCGACCGTGAGGGAGAAGCTATTGCGTGGCACGTTCGTCAGGTTTTAAAAGTTCCTGATGATAAGATATATAGAATTGTATTTAACGAGATTACGCCAAAAGCCGTCAAGCATTCTGTTGCAAACCCGAGAACTATTGATATGGATATGGTTCAGGCTCAACAAACAAGACAGATTTTGGATAAACTTGTAGGGTTTAAGTTAAGTCCAGTTCTTTGGAAACAAATCGGTAACAGAAACCTTTCAGCAGGTCGTGTCCAGTCTGTTGCTTTGCGTATGATTTGTGAAAGAGAAGAAGAGATTGAAAAATTTATTCCGCAGGAATACTGGTCAATTCATGCAAATTTAGATAAAGACGGAAAGCTTTTTGATGCCGAGTTATCAAAAATTAAAGGTAAAGCGGTTGAAAAAACTATTAAAAATAAAGAAGAAGCTCAAAAAATTGTTGATTACCTGACAAACCCGCAGTCGCAGTTTGAAGTTGCAAAGGTTACAAAAAAGACAACAAAACGTAAGCCTACAGCACCTTTTATAACATCTACAATGCAGCGTGCGGCATCTTCAAAACTTGGTTTTGGGGTTTCAAAAACAATGCAGGTTGCCCAAAAACTTTACGAAGGTATTGAAATTGACGGAACACCTGTAGGTTTGATTACCTATATGAGAACGGACTCTGTGAGGGTATCAGATGACGCGCAGAATATGGCGCATGATTTTATTTTGCAAAATTACGGCGAAAAATATTACCCTGAATCTCCTAATATTTACGCTAAAGGCAAACAAAACGTACAAGACGCGCACGAAGCCATTCGTCCGTCATACCCTGAAAGAACGCCTGACAGTATTAAACAGTATCTTGATAACGATCAGTATAAACTTTACAAACTTATTTGGGAAAAATTTATGTCTTCTCAAATGTCACCTGCTGAGATTGCAAATAAAACAATCGAAATAAATTCAGGCGATTACACTTTAAGAGCAGGCACAAGTAAGGTTATGTTTGACGGCTTTTTGACTCTTTATAATGATTCGGAAGACGGAGATGAGAAAGCTTCTGATGCTAAGATTCCTGATTTGGAAAAAGGTGATAAAGTAGCTTGCCGCAAGGTTGAACCAAAGCAGCACTTCACTCAGCCACCTCCAAGATATAATGAAGCATCACTTGTTAAAGCCCTAGAAGAATACGGAATCGGTCGTCCGTCAACTTACGCAACGATTATTACCGTAATTCAAACAAGAAAATACGTAGAGAAAAAAGACAAAGCACTTCATCCTACACTTCTGGGCAGAACAGTGTCAAAGCAGTTGGTGAGTCAGTTTTCGGATATTATGGATTACAAATTTACGGCAGGCATGGAGGCAAAATTAGATAAAATCGCCGAAAAAGAAGCTGTTTGGGTAAAAGTTTTACAGGATTTTTATGCTCCGTTTATGGAAGAAGTTAATTCCGTAATGAAAACAGCACAGAAAGTAACAATCGAAACAAAGATTAATTGTCCGAATTGCGGAAAACCGATGCTACTTAGAACAAGCAGAACGGGTTCACAATTCTTGGGCTGTTCAGGTTATCCTGATTGCAAAACAACAATGTCAATTAACGTCATGCAGGAAATGGAGGGAGCAAACGAAGAGGGTGCTTCTGAAAAACCTCAAGAAATCTGTGAAGAAAAATGTGAAAAATGCGGTTCTGATATGATATTTAAGTTAGGACCTTACGGAAAGTATATGGAATGTACAAACGAGGATTGTAAGTTTCGTAAACCTTACCGAAAATCAACGGGTGTAACTTGCCCGAAATGCGGAGAAGGCGTAATTGTTGAACGTAAATCAAAACGCGGTACGGTATTTTACGGCTGTAACAAGTACCCTGACTGTGATTTTGTACTGTGGAACGAACCGACTGGTGAAACCTGTCCGACTTGCGGAAGCCTTTTAGTTAAAAAGGTTCTTAAAAAAGGTACAGTAATTTCATGTTCTAATATGAAATGTTCATACAAAAAAGAACCTGAGCAAGAAACCGTTACGGAAGAATAATTGTTGTTAGTGTAAATAGTTCATATTTTGGTTTTGTAAAATGTAGTATGCACATCCCCAGCCTGAAACATCGCCATATTCTTCTTCTGCCATACGAATTGCTTGAGAAAGTATTGATTGTGTTTCTCTCAAGATAGTTACTGTACGTTTTTCAAAATTACTCTGAATAAGGTTAGGAATTGTCATTGCCGCAACGACTCCGATAATTCCTAATGTAATCAATACCTCTGCAAGAGTGAATGCGTTGTTTTTAAAATATCTTAACTTGTTAAACATATAAATTTATGATTACATTAATTCATTAAATCTTCAACGAATTTGTATAATTTTAAATATATAAATGGAGTAAATTATGTCAATAATTGTTGAATTAAAAAAAGTATTGCTTGATGTAAATGTCAGTTTGAGCGAACTGGCACAAACTCTTGGAAAGCGTCTTAATAAACCGTATTCGATGCAGAATCTTTCAAACAAACTGAGGAATGAAACGATTACTCATTGTGAAATGCTTATTATCGCAGATATTTTGGGTTATGATTTGAAATTTGTAAGAAAAGATGAGAAAAATTAAGTTATAATTGTACAAAATAGGAAAAGTTTTGTATAATGTGAAAAAAGGGACGAACTTTATGGCTGTTGATAAAATGGAATTGCTAAAGCGTTATAAAGAACTGAAAGCTCAAGGGGTAAGTATTACTCTAATGGAGCTTAAAAAGCAGTTGGAATCAGAAGAGGGGGTAAATGATTCTGCCCCTCAGCCTGACTCATCCCCTGCTTTTGTCAGCAGTTTTACGCCACAGGTTGAAACTTCGCAGATTCAACTTCAGCAGGTTACGGAATCCCAAGTTCAGACGCCTCAATATCAGAGTTATCAACAGCAGTTTGAATCTCCTCAGATGTCGGTTTCAGCTTTTATGCCTGCATCGGAACCGCTTCAACAAGTCCCTTTGCCGCAGTCTGAATCCATGAAATATAGCGGTAATGTATCTGCTTCTCTATCTGAGGAAGAGCCAAGACTGCAAAAATACGCGCTTATCGGTTATCCTTTAGGGCATTCGCTGTCACGTTTTATTCACGATGCAGGCTTCAAAAGTTTAGGTATGGATTTTAACTATGAAATTCTTGAAACCTCCCCTGACAGTCTTGTTGACAGGATTAAGTTTTTAAAATTCAATGGATATTCGGGGTTCAATGTCACAATTCCGTTAAAGCTTCCTGTGACATTATTTTTGGATGAAGTCGACTCATCAGCCGATATTATTGGGGCGGTTAATACTGTTGTAATCAATCCCGACAAAACCATGAAGGGTTATAATACTGATGTCATAGGGTTTAGAAAAGCAATCCCAGATGATGTAACACTGGCAGGAAAAGTCGCGGGAGTTCTCGGGACAGGCGGTGCTGCGCGTGCTGCGATTACGGCACTTGCTCAAAGTCAGGTAAAAGAAATAAAGGTCTATACAAGAAGTATTCCAAATTCTATGGAGTTGATGACGTTTTTACGTTCGAAGTTTCCTAATGTTGGATTTAATGTTTACCAAATTGAGCGAATAAGGGATTTATCGGATGTTCAGATACTTGTAAATACAACCCCTATCGGAATGCAAGGTCGTGCCGCTGATTTAACCCCCGTTGAAGAAAATGAGTTAAGAACATTACCGCAAGGAGCTGTTGTTTATGATGTAATTTATAACCCTAAGAAAACGGTTTTATTAAAACTTGCGCAGAAAAACGGTTACAGAATAATCAATGGTGTTGATATGTTTATTTATCAGGCACTTGCCGCAGAACAAATCTGGACAGGCAGGACGCCCGATTTTAAGGATATGAAGATTGCCGCATTGGAAAACTTATAATAAAAAACCACCGTTGAAACGGTGGTTTTTTATTCGATTATACTATATTTTTTCCTAATTTATTAAATGTTTCTAAATCATTTTTAATGTCTTGTCCGACTGTGGTTAGGTAATCACCGATTAGGGAACCTTCAACGCAAGTCTTTAAAGCCAGTTCTTGGTTTTCTTTTGAAAGTCGCATTCTACCTCCTGCGAAGCGTAGTTTTGATTTAGGGTTGGCTATTTTAAAAATCGCCATTGTTCTTAAAATATTTTCTTCATCAATTTTGTTGTGATAGTTTTCAAACGGGGTTTGGGCAACCGGCATCAATATATTTATAGGAATTGAATTTGGCTGAATTTCTGCAAGTTCCATTGCCATTTCAATACGTTGTTCAACGGTTTCTCCCATACCTAAAATTACACCGCAGCAAAGCTCCATACCGTATTTTTTAACAAGTTTGCAGGTATTTAATCTGTCATCCCAGCTGTGTGTCGTACAAACTTCAGGATAGTATGAGCGACAAGTGTTTATATTATGGTGAAATCTTTTCAATCCCGCATCTGCCAGTGCTTTTGCTTGTTCTTCTGTTAAGATTCCTAATGATGCACATGATTGCAGTCCGTCTATATTATTGATTTCTTTAATCATGTCAAGTTCAATATTGAAATCTCTTCCTTCATCAGGGGTTTTCCCGCTGGTTACTATTGAAAAATGATAAGCGTTATTTTCTTTTGATTCAAGTGCCGCTTTTTTTACAACTTCAATATCCACAAGCGGGTGGGTTTGAATATTTGTGCAATAATGTGAACTTTGAGCGCAATATTTGCAGTTCTGAGAACATTTGCCGTTTCTGGCATTTATTAACGAACAACATTCTATTTCATTGGTCATATATTGCGATGATTCTTTTAATAATTCTTCAAGCGGTAAGTTATAAAGTCTTAGTAATTCTTCTTTTGTGTAGTTTATTGTGCTGTTCATATCCACGCCTCCTTTAGGTCAATGTATACATTTAATAGTACGTCGGATAATATGTTATGTCAATTTTATGTTAAAATAAATTTATGGCAGGAATTTTAAACATACAATTTAAACCGACTATCGGTAATAAAGAAATTAATTTGAAAAAAGTTGAGCATTATATTAAGAAAAATGCTGATAAAAAATTGGATTTAGTAGTTTTGCCCGAGTTTTTTTCAACAGGTGTTCATCACGAATCTTTTTTGAATGATTATGAAGATGAAAACGGCGGTAATACTATTAAAACGGTTTGCGAATATGCAAAAAAGTATAACACCAATATTATTGCGGGTACTGTTATTGAAGGGGTGAACGGGAAATTATACAACACATCTTTTGCAATAACCCGAAATGGTGAAATCGTTGACAAATACCGTAAAATTCATTTGTTTAACTATATGGGTGGCACGGAAGGTGACAGAATAACAGCAGGTGACAGGTTAGTTGTTGTTGATTTTGACTTTGGAAAGGTTGGTTTAGCGATTTGTTTTGATATGCGATACCCACTGCATTACAAAAAACTTGTTCAAATGGGGGCTGAAATTATTGTGCTGCCTACAGCTTGGATTGTACCGAACGAAGTATATGATGATTTAGAATCACGTAAATTTGCGGTAACTACGTGGGAAGCTATGAATAAAACCCGTGCATATGATAATTTGGTTTATCTTGTTTCTTGTAATCAATGTGGTAGAGCTACTGATACAATGAGCGGGCTTGGGTCTTCAATGATTGTAGCGCCGACTTCTCAGGTTTTGGCTGATGCTAAAGATGAACAATGTGCAATTTTTGCAGATGTTGATTTAGAAGTCGTCAAATATTATAAATCAGTTTATCCGATTGCAAATATTGACTAAGAGGTAAATATATGATGTTGGTAAGTTTGTCAAAGAGTTCGTCATTACGAGGACTGCAAAGCACGACGTAGTAATCTCATTATAAAAATGAGATTGCGACCTTTACTGTGTTCGCTCGCAATGACATTTTGCAAGATAATTGTCATTGCAAGACTCGAGTCGTGATAACCCAGTTTGAGCCTTTGGGGAGAAATTTTTTGGGAAAAAACTATAAAATAGTAAAAAGGTTTTATTGTTTATTCAAAAACTTCTAAGTTTAACGCTAAATACAGACCAGGCCATATTGTAAGTGTTCGTTCTAAAAGGATTTCATTTTGAACAATTTATAAACAAGGCGGATACAAAATGTATCCGCCTTGTTGTTTATTCGTTTTTAATAATTAGTCAAAAACGTAGCTGATAATTGCAGCTTCTCTTGCTTTTTTAATTGCTTTAGCAATCATTCTTTGGTGAGCTGCACAGTTGCCTGTGATTCTGCGAGGAATGATTTTTCCTGCTTCTGTCAAGTATCTTTTTAGTTTTGCAGCGTCTTTGTAATCGATAGATTCAACTTTATCAGCACAAAGACTGCAATTTTTACGTTTTTTCTTGTCTTCTTGTCTTGCCATTGTTTTATTTTGCCTTTCTAGCCTATATTATTTTACTGTTTGTTTTCTTTTAATTTCCGCCTGTGCAATCAAATATTGCTTCATTTACTTCGTTCGTCCTTGCTCGTCAACACTCTCGTGTGCCGACACCGGACTCACACCGGCTTATGTGTATCAGAACGGAACTTCTTCATCATCCATTAATACATCGGTGTTAGCATCAGATGAAGATTCCATTTCTCCGAATGTTAAAATGTCTCCGTCATCAGTAGAACTTGAACCTGCTGATGCGCCGCTCATTAGTTCAATTGTTGACGCTTCGATTTCGAACACCTTTTTTTCTGTTCCGTCATCAAGTTTGCTGATACCGTTTTGTAATCTGCCTTCAACCAATACTTTTTGGTTCTTTGAGAGTGATGAAACAACTTCTTCCAAAGCTTGGCGTTTTGAGATTACTCTAACCAAGGTTTCGTCTTGTGTTCCGATATTTAAAACAAATGATGAAACAGCTACATTGTTCTGGGTGAACCCTGTCTTAGGTGTTTTGTAAACTATTCCTGTTACTACTGCTTTTGCTAATGACATTTTTAATTCCTTTTAATTTAATTTGTATCTTTGATTTTGCTGTGCTCAGGTAAGTTGTTCATTTCGCTTCGCTGTCATTCACATTAGCCTTCGCACCTTACGGGACTACGCTGCGCTTCGCCCTACGCAAAATCCGCTATACAGAAGCTTTTTCAGCAACTTCCATAAACATTGTTCTTAGAACGCTGTCATTTAATCTTAATTGTCTTTTGAACTCGGCAACCTTGTCTCCAGGTAATGCTAATATTGTTGTTGTGAAGAATCCGTCTCTGAAGTTTTGGATTTCATAAGCTAATTTTTTTCTGCCAGCTTTATCTGTAGAAACGATGCTTCCGCCAAATTCAACGATAGTTGAGTTAATTTTTTCGATAGCTTTATCAACTTCTTCTGCATCAAGATTTGGTTTGAATATAGCTAATAATTCATAATTTTTCATTTAATTTTTCTCCTTTGTACTATTTTGCTGGTGTATGGCTAAATCATACCATGAAAAAACAATTTTTTACAACATGTAATCAGCTTGAAAGCTGTAGTCAGCAGGTCCGATAAGGAAAATATCGGCATTCGTATTTTCCCGTGTCCCGCTCCATTCAACGTTTACGGCACCGCCAAGGAGATTTACTTTAACTTTTTGTTCTGTTAAGTTATTTAAAACACACGCAACAACACTCGCGCAAGCTCCCGTTCCGCAGGCTAAAGTTATGCCGCATCCGCGCTCATACACTCGCATATCAATTTCGGTTTTGGAAATTATTTTGACAAATTCTGTGTTGGTTTTTTCAGGGAAATATGGGTGTTTTTCCATATCAGGTCCGTAATTTTGAGCAAGAAGCATCGGGTCTTCATCGGTGAAGATTATACAGTGCGGATTTCCCATAGAAACCGGTGTAATATCAAATGTTTTATCTTTGACCTGAACTGTTTTTTCACCCTTAAACGGAATTTTAGAATCTTCCAGAATCGGGGTTCCCATATTAACTTTTACTGTTCCGTCTTCTTGAATTTCGGGTTTTATGGTACCTGCAAGTGTTTTTACGCTGAATTGTTTTTTATTAACAAGTTTTTTATCGTAAACGTATTTTGCAAAACATCTCATACCGTTTCCGCACATTTGAGCGGTTGTGCCGTCTGAGTTGTAAAAGTACCAACTAATATCTGTTTGTCCGTTTGGTTTTGTATCAGGAATAATCATTCCGTCAGCGCCTATTCCAAAGTGTCTGTCGCATAATTTTACGGCAAGTTCTTCCATTGTAAGTCCTGATTTTTCATATTCTTCATAATCAAGGATGACAAAATCATTGCCGCAGCCTTGCATTTTTGTTATTTTCATAATATTTTACCTCGTGTTTTTCGTAAATTATATCCTAATCAAATCTCGGGTGCAATAAATATTTCTAAGCTTTAACGTTCAGTCCTTTTGCTACTTTTACTTGTTCCTGATTTTGGTAATAAGCGGCTCTTTGTTCTTTTCCAAACGGGATATCAACTTTATCTGCTACAAATTTACCTATTTTAGCGCCAAGTGTAGAGAATCCGATAGATCCTGTGATAAAGGTTAATCCTTTAACAATAGGTTTCCATTTGCCTGATATAGGTAATTTATCAAGTATTCCGACAAGATTTTTCTTCATCCAGCCTTCTGCCAGGAACATACCGACAAGACATCCGCCTTCTGTGATAAGTGTTTTTGTACGGTCTTCTTTCTTAGCCAAAATAACTTTTAAACCGCTTGATGCTGTAATTAGCGGGTTAACATACTTACTTGCCCAATTAACGCTTTTAACCAGTCCGTTAAATAACGGATCGGCTTTAGCAACTTCTCCTGTAGTATTAATTATAGCCTGACAAGGTGTAGCAAAAACAGATTTTCCTGATTCGGCACCTGCTTTAACAGCGTTAACAGCTTGACCTACAAGTACGGGTATTCTGCCCGCATCTCCGCTGCCGACTTTTTGTCCGTTTCTGAAAACAAATCCGACTGTTGCTACATCACTGAATGCCATAGAACACTATAACCTTTCACACTAATTACCTACATATAAATAAAGTAATTTTTTATAGCGTTTTTGCGCATGTTAATAAATTTGTTACATTTCTTAAATAATCTTATTTACAAACTGTATCAGCGATTTTTTCGGCAGTAATTTTTAAACAATCAAGATTTTCACAAGTTGTCTGACGTCTTGCCCAAAGACAGGGTTTTAGCGGGCAATTATCATTTGTCATAATCGGGATGACGTTGTCGTTATCTGGAATTAATGCCTTAACATCAGTCGGTCCGAAAATCGGGTATGTTTTTATTCCCAGCGCAACTGCAACATGTAATGGCGCTGAATCCGAGCATAAGAATTTTTCTGTTGATGAGATTAATTCTGCTAAATCTTTCAGACTTTTTGTTGTCCCGTAAAGGTTTTCAAAATCTTTTGTTCGGACTGTTTTTAAAATTGTTTCAATACATTCTTTATCGTCAGGCCCGCCGACAAGCAGTACTTTTTTGCCTTTTGATACTAAAAGGTCAATTGTTTGCGCCCAAATTTCAGGGGTAATTGTTTTTATACAGCCTTTTTCGACACTTAATTTACTAACCCCGGGGTGGATGAGGATAGAATTTTCGATTGTTTCTTTTCGTTCAACTTTAATTTCAGGAAGTTCGGTGTTTTTATCTGTAATATTTCTAATCAAATCATGATACATTTTGCATGCGTATTGGTTTTTGTTAAGAGGCATGGCAAAAGTTAAAAGTTTTTGGCTTAATTTGCCTGTGTCATATCCGCAACGAACTTTTATCCCCGTTAAAAACAGCAAAATACTAATTAATTTGTTTCCGCCTGATGAGATTACCATGTCATATTTGCCAAAACGCGCTTTTATCAGTAATTTTAGCATCTCAATGTACTTGTTTTTACCTTTCACATCAATCAAAATCAAATCATCAATAATATCGGTAAGTGTTTTAACTCCTTTGCTTCGAGGTTCAAGGGCAAGGGTTACATGTGCGTTTGGGAACTCTTTTTTTAATGAAATCAATGTTGGTAAAAAGAAGATTTCATCACCGATTCCGCCAAAATTTATTGTAAGTATTCTGTTAATCTTTTCCATGATTTTATTATACTAAAAAAATAACCCCACTACATGTATTAGAAAACCTTTAATGATTCGTGTCTGTTTTCATACTTTTAAATGATGTTTAAAAAGTTGAATATTATAGAATAGAAATGTAATAACGAAGGAATTGGGTAGGTTAATGGAACAAGGTTTTGACTTTTCTTCTTACAATAGCATAAAACGTATGTCAGAGGATGAACTCACCACATTGTGGGGAAAATATCTTGCCGATAAAACAGATAAACAATCAAGAGATACACTTATTGTTCAGTATATTTATCTTGTAAGATATGTTGTCGGACGTGTAAAAATGACATTACCTTCTACAATTTCTGTTGAAGATATTGCAGGTTACGGGGTTGAGGGGTTAATCAATGCGATTGAAAGATTCTCGCCTCAACATAATTCAAGATTTGAAACCTACGCGCTTATCAGAGTGCGCGGTTCTATAATTGATAAAATCCGTTCTCAGGACTTTTTGCCAAGAAGTGTCAGAAAGAAAATTAAAGACGTTAAACAAGCATCAGAAGTTTTAAAACAACAGTTAGGTCGTACTCCGACAACATCGGAAATCGCTCAATATCTTGAAATGGAACCTGATAAGGTTGCTCAAATTCTATCAGAAGATGTTACCATGACATCAATTTACGAAAAACGCGGTACATCTGAAGATAGTATGGAAATTATTGATACGATTGAAGATTCTAATAAATTAACTCCGCAGGAACAACTTGAAGAAAAAAATGTTAAATTTGATTTGCAAAGAGCTTTGCAAAGACTTCCTGAACGCGAACGTGTTTTAATGGTTCTTTACTATCAGGAGAACATGACGATGAAAGAAATCGGTGAAACTCTAAATATGTCAGAGTCCAGAGTTTGTCAGCTTCATGCTCAGGCGATTATGAAGTTGAAAAATATTTTCAGCGAAAACAGAACTTCACGTCTTCAACAAGCTATTGTTTAAGATGTGCAGACATTATAAAAAGGAGAAAAATTATGGAAATGTTTTTGAATTTATGGAAGTTAGATGAACCAGTAGGAAGATTAAAATTTTTGTTGAATAATATTTTAATTTTTGTTATTCTGTTGGTTCTATCGGCACCATTTTATGCGATTTTAGCTGCTCCTAATGGCACAAAAGGACCTGTTGCTATAGTTTTAGGTTTAGTTTCTTTATATTTATCATTTATAAATATTGCAAAAAGATTTTGGGACTTAACTGCAAGAAAAATGCAGGGTATATGGTTTACTGTCGGATATTTTGTTGCAATGATGATACCGATAATTAATGGTCTTTTAGCGCTTGCAGCATTTATTGTATTATTCTTTATCCCCGGAAGAGGCGATTCTAAAGACGAAGAATAAGTAAATATAATTGTAATAAAGAATGGCGCAGGGTTATGACCCTGCGCCATTTTCGTAATCAATTATGACAAAGTCAATTCGTTGGGTCAGCGTTTCAGGCATGATTGACCCGAACCCTATTGCTCTGATTTTTTGCGGACTCAGTTGATGAACTTCGATTAAATATTGCGCTATTTTTTGGGCGCGCGTGATTGAGATTTCCCAGTTTGTATCGTAGTTATTATCGCTTATTTTTGCATTTCCTTCAATGACGCAGGGTTTGTCTGTAAGTTTGATAAATTCTCCGATTTGGTCAAGAAATTCTTTAGAATTTTCTTTTATTTCATCGCGGTTTTTGTCAAAAAATACTGAGCTGTTTACGCTTAAAACAACTCCCCGCGGAGTTTTGGTGTAAGTGATGTATTTATTAAAGTTTGATAGGCTTGCTGTTATTTGATAATCTGATTCGGCATATACAGGCAGTAATATTCCCGAGAGGATTGAAAAACAAATAAAACATATAACTTCTCTGATTTTATTTTTCACGTGACAACCCTCTCAACTCAAATATTGTTAAAGTTGAGGAAATTTTCCATTAGCTGACAAGTTAAGGTTTTATAATTGAAAGCGTGTAGTTTTCGTTAAAGCACTTGTTTGCTGTATCTGATATGTCTTGAATTGTTACTTCCTGAATTTTTTGCTTTATGGTCTGTGCAAAATCAAAACCGTATCCTAAAATATCAAATTTTGCACAATAATTTGCTTGTTGAGCGTTTGTTTCTTCCATAAACGCAAACTTTCCGATAAGGTTGTTTTTAGCATCATCAAGTTCTTTTTCAGAAACAGGTATGGTTTTGATTTTTGTTATTTCTTCATCAAAACCTTTTAAGCAGGTTTCAATGTTACTTGGTTCTGTAGCTATGTAAATCATGAAGTTTCCTGCAAGTTTCAGGGTTTCGTATGAACTTCTTACAACATAAGCCAAGCCTTTTTTATCGCGAAGTTCCAGGAATAATCTTGAAGATAAGCCTGATGAACCTAAGATAATATTAAGCAGTAAAAGTGAATAATATTCTTTTTCTCCGTATGTAGGAACAATCCAACCTTTCATGATGTGTGCCTGATTCAGGTCTGATTTGTGGTTTATGACTTCGCGTGATTCATTAAGTATTGGTTTTTCGATTTGCAAGTTTCCTTCAATAGATTCAGGCAGCTTGCCGACAGTTGATTCTACAAGCGGCAAAACTTTGTCTTTATCAATTGAACCGACGATTGCAATACTTTTTTTGCTGTTGTGCATTATATAATTAAATGCTTCTACAACATCGTCTTTAGTAATTGTATCAATGCTTTCTAAAGTCATATTTAAAGATACTCCGTAGTAATGGTCTTTAAAAATTGTACTGCAATAACTGTCCACCACTACCATTTTAGGTGAATCCAATTGGGCAGGAATTTCAAATTTAAGTTTTGTGCGTTCTTTTTCAAACTCTTCAAAGGTTGAATTTACCAATACTTCGTTTAATAACTCCATAGCTTTTTCAAAGTCTTCGTTAAGACAAGCAAATTTTAATTGTAAAAAATTAGGGGTTGTGTTTGTGGAAAAATCTATTGCGAATTTTTCAAATTCTGTTGCAAGTTCTTCCGAGTTGTAATTTTTTGTCCCTTGCAGAAGTAGTCTTGACATAAGCGAATAAATACCATGTTTTATGTCAGGTTTGTTTATTGAGAAGTTTAAGCAAACAGCGATTCTTGGTGTGTTTGCATTATATTTGTACATATATTCTATATTATTATTTAATTTTGAAATTTCTTTTGTCATTTTTAAGCTCTCCATAAGCTGATTTTATCATGGTTTAACATAAAAGACAAATTCAAAAAATTGTGATATACTAAACCGTATGGTTAATAAACTTAAAACTGCATCAAATATTGGTATAAATGCCTATGAGGTTTCTGTTGAAACGGATGTTGTTAATGCACTTCCGGGGATTTCTATTGTAGGATTGCCTGATGCTGCCGTGAATGAGTCAAAAGATAGGGTTAAATCGGCAATAAAAAATTCGGGTTATACTTTTCCTGCCAAAAAGATCATAATAAACCTTGCACCTGCGGATTTAAAAAAGACGGGAACTGGATTTGATTTGCCTATCGCGCTTGGGATTTTGGTGGAAGAAGAGGTTCTTGACGCTGAAAAAATGAAAGATTACGCGTTTATCGGCGAGTTGTCGTTAGACGGCGGGATTAGAGGGGTAAACGGTGTTTTACCACTTGTTTTGGGACTGAAAGATGTTGGGATTAAAAATGTTATTGTTCCGAAATGTAATGTTAAAGAAGCTGCGCTAAACGGCGTTGTTAACGTATTTGGCGCTGAAACATTAAACGAAGTTGTGGCGCATTTTACGGATAAAAAACTTGAACAGACTGTTATTGATGCTCAAAAATATTTATCAGAAAAAGTTGAACAGGATTATTTGTTTGATTTCAAAATGGTAAAGGGTCAGTATAAGGCGAAAAAAGCACTGGAAATTGCCGCAGCGGGTGGTCATAATATCTTGATGTCGGGTTCTCCCGGGTCAGGAAAAACAATGATGGCAAAGTGTTTGCCTTCGATTCTTCCTCCGCTTGAACTCTCGGAAGCCCTTGAATTAACCAAAATTTACAGTATTTGCGGACTTTTACCCCCTGATGAACCGCTTGTGACAACACGTCCTTTCCGCTCGGTTCACCATACGGCATCGGCTAACGGGATTATTGGCGGAGGAGGGAACCCGAAACCCGGAGAAATTACTCTTGCTCATCGCGGGGTTTTGTTTTTGGATGAAATGGTTGAGTTTCCGCGTTTTGTATTGGAAGTTTTAAGACAGCCACTGGAAGACGGTGAGGTCGTAATTTCAAGAACAAAACATTCTCTGAAATATCCTGCCGATTTTATGCTGCTTGGCGCGATGAACCCTTGTCCTTGCGGGTATTACGGTGATAAAAAAGGCTGTTCGTGTACTGATTTTAAGCGTAATAGGTATTTATCAAAGCTATCGGGGCCGCTTTTAGACAGGATAGATATAAGAGTTGATGTCCCAAGGCTAGAGGCGGAAGACTTGATGAATATGGCAGCGGATGGTGAAGATTCTGCTACAATCAGACAGCGCGTGGTGAATGCCAGAAAGATTCAGGCAAAACGCTACGCAGATGAAGGTATTTTGACAAATTCCGAGCTTAATTCAAAACAAGTTCGAAAATATTGCACCCTTGATGATTTGTCCAAAAAACTTTTGAAATCTGCTGCGATACAGTATGGACTTTCAGGGCGTAAGTTTGACAGGATTTTGAAACTTGCGCGTACGGTTGCGGATTTGGAAGGGAGTGCGGATATTAAGGCGCCGCACATGACTCAGGCGCTTCAATATAAACTTGGGTAGATGAGTTTCCTGTTATAAGAAACGTAAGAGGAGTCCTATTTTTTGCCGACGCTTTTGTGATGAGTGTGTTAACGTGGGCTTTTGTGGTGTGTTTGCTGATATATTTCAGAATCCATGACATTCTCGTTGAAGTTGAGGATGAGTAATTAAATTTTGTTAAGATTTTCTATTCGTCTATTCTCAAACCCATTTGCGCAGCCAAGTATGCAAGATGAACTTTATTGCGTGCACCTGTCTTTTCCAGAATGGATTTAATAATTTTACCGATTGTTGATTCGGGTATTTCCAGAGTCTTATTAATCTCTTTGTTGCTATAACCTTTTGCAATAAGCCTAAAAATTTTCATTTCGTCATTAGTCAACATTTTTTATCCTCTTCAACTATTGTCAAACTTCCTCCATTATATTATATCAAATTTCATGAAAGACTTAAAGATCAAAAGAATTTATGAAACCCCTACACCTAATGATGGTGTTAGAATTTTTGTTGACAGATTGTGGGCAAGAGGGGTAACAAAAGCTCGAGCTCATCTTGATTTGTGGGACAAAAATATTGCTCCGAGCACGGAATTGAGAAAGTGGTTTAATCATGAACCTGAAAAGTTTGAAGAGTTTAACAAATGTTATCAAAAAGAGCTTGACTCAAAGCCTGAAGAAATACAGAAAATATTGAACTTGCTGAAAGAACATAATGTTACATTAGTTTATGCCGCGAAAAGCCCGACAATTAATCATGCTGTTGTTTTGAAAAATTATATTCTAATGCAAGCCATGCTCTGAGAAGATATCGAAATAGAAGTTGTTTCCGCTTGAGAAAAGACGATCGTCGTGCCCGCTTATTTTTAATTCCATTTTATATTCCTGAGATTCGTTATTTCTGCCTGTTTGTTTTACTCCAGATGAGCCGCGTGCTCCTGCAAGTCTTGATAATGCATTTTCAAAGGCCTCCAGATATTCAAGACAGTTAGGGAATTTGTATTTTTCTATAATTGCTTTTTTTGTACTTGCGCACATTGCGCTTGTTACGCTTTCTGTTTCGTTTAATTTCAATTCGGCAGTCGTATCAATGTTTGAGTATTCGTTTTCTATTATGTTTTTCAGAATAAGTTTTTCGGAAAGTTTTTTTGTATCGAACATTTTGGTTAATTCGGAAACGGAACTTTTTAAAGCAGTATCCGCGATATTATAATCATTTAACTTACATAATGCGATAATTGATTCTTCAGGGTCTTGGCTTCGGGTTATTATTTTTTCGAGTAAATCCGGGTTTTTCACAAATTCTCGGCTTTGCGGGTATGAATTTATAATCTCCGAGTTTGTGATATATTGTCCGGCTTTAAGTTTGTCTGTTTCCCCATCAGGTGTTGTACCGTAGGCAAGAGCTTTTATATATATCGGATTTTGCGGGTCATTGTTTTCGTAGAATTTAAGGATATCCCAATTTGTTATGATGGATTCAACTTTTGGTTTGTTTATTTCAGAGTTCTCGTTTGTATTTTGCGCAATTGTTTTTATCAAAAAGCTTGCGTCAGCGGTTGTTTGCGGGTTAAGACTTTCGGGACGGTATTTTGAGCAGACTGATGCTATTCCGTTCATATCATTCAGATATAAGATGTCGATTGTGGTATCAAATTTTGATTTTAAATTGTTTAACTCTTTTAATTTTTGTTGTTCAAGTTTAACTCGTTCAATTTCTTTTTGTTGTTCTTCTTCATTCAGTCGTTGTGTTTCAATCGGTTTAATTCTTTCTGTTTCTATTTTTTCAAGTATTTCTTTAACGGTTTTGTTTCCGTCAGCAACGTTATCTAATTCTTTTAACAATTTGATAAAATTTTCACGGTCTTGAGGGGCACATTGGCTGAAGTTAAGCATGTTTATTAATAACTCTTCGTTATCTGCAAGTTCTGTTGTTGCATAGTAATTCAGTCGTTGATGAAGTTTGTCGTGGTCAAACAGCTCATAACTGCGTTGTCCGAGTCGGATTTTTTCTGCCAATTTTACAAGTGTGAGCGGTTTTTCATGTACTTTTTCAAATTTATATTCGGTATTACTTAAACTTTTTATCGGTATTGTTGTGTTTTTGTAAGTGTATGTTATATCGTTAAGTTTTTTTGATTCAAGATATTGTTGTTTTAGGGTTGATAAAACTATGTTGTCAAAATTAAGTGCAAGTAGTTTTAAATCTGTTTCCGTAATTTGCGGCACGGTATTTTTTCTTTTTTCGTGCAGGTTTGAAAATCCGTTAAGTACTGCATTTTTGTACTTATCTACAATTGCAAGATGAATTGCTCCTGCTGTTTTTACGTATAAAAAGTCAGGATCAATATTGAATTTCGTTGATATTTCGTCAAGAAGTTGAGAAATTTTTTTGTCCAGAAATTTGAACCCGTCACTTGAAGATTTATCGCATTCATTTGAAAACTCTTCATAAAAATCTCTTGTAAGAGTATCAACAATTTTTTTTGCGATAACTTCTTGCGGTGTTGGCGGAGTTTTTATTTTTGGGTATTTTTTATGAAGTTGTTTAAGTGTTTTAATCTTTTCAAGACCGCTGTAGTAATCTTGATAAACTTCATCTAACCTGAAATTGTCTTCAAGTATGGCATTTTTGAATCTGTTTATTAATTTAAAATCAATTTTTTCATTTCCGGGTTTTGGTTTTGGAGCTTTAGGAGGTTTGTTGTTTTCTATTTGTTTAAATTCTTTTTTTATTGAAAACAGTTCATTTATATCTGCTTGAGTTGGGTTTGTGGTTTTTGATGTGAGTTTATCCAAGCGTTCGTTTAATTTTTGCAGTCGGATGCTTTTTGAACGCAGGTGGTTTAAAGACCTGTGAAGCTCCATAAAAAACATTTCTTCTCTACTTTGGTTTGTAATCTCTTCGCTTTCAAGGATTTCATCAATCTGTCGTAAAAGCTTAGCTTTTTCCTGTTCTACGTTGACAAGTTTTTTGGGCGGCTGAATATTATGTATTGCGCAAAATGGAATTTTTGAGTAATCAACGTTATCATAAGTTTGCCGAGTTATTGAAGATTCCGCTTTTATGGATGTTTGAGGGTTATATTTTTTTATTCGAGGTAATGTATTTATGTTTTGAATAATCATAGGTATTTTTTCTAAAACTTCTAAAAAAATATTTTTGCTACATATTTATATCGCGATTTGGAATCCTGCAAGGATTCTGTGACTGTCGGGTTTGGCATCATTTTGACAGAAAATATAGTTGAGGATGAGTTTCAGTGCTTGACCTTTTATGTAGTAATTAATCCCTGCGGTGTACTCGCGGATGTTATTATCACGAATTGTTCTGTCAGGGTCAAATTCATCGTATCTTGCAAGAAGTTCAAGTTTTTTTGTTATATGGTAACCGACTGTGACATACCAGCCTTGGCGGTGTTTTGAGGTTAATCCCGAACCTCCGTTTGAACCGTTTGACAGGGCATATTCCATTCGGGTCCAAAACTTTTTGTATTCATAACCGATATAAGCACCGCCCGTAAAATAATCAACGGAATTTCTTGAACCTGTAACAATCCCGCCGCCTGTAGTGAGTTTTCCGTATTTGCCGTTGGTTTTTGCTAAAGGTTTTAAGTTCATCCAGGCGTCAAACTCAGCACCAGGCATAAATTCCGTGAAAAAAGTATCTGAACTGTATGCGCCTAAATCGTAATCGACAAGTGAATAATCACCCTTAACGCGTAATCCGACTTTTCTTATATTGGCAAAGTTTCTTGATATTTGGGAGCGGTTGATAAACGGAAGTGTATAAGGAGATTGCGCACCTTCATAACCCGTTCCCGTTCTGGAGTTACCAAAAAGTACTGTGTGGTGCGGGATTCTTGTTGATTCAATGTAGGCATCCTGTACAAATTGTTGTAAAAACGGTCTGTTATGTTGATGTGACGGGTCAAGCATTAACCTGAAATTTTCTTTCCCGCCTTTAAATTTTCCGTCAAATAAGACATTAACAAGTGCGGGATTAAACTTTGTTGAACCGTTTTCGCTCTCTTGCATCATTGTGTCAAAGTTACCCTGAAAAACGCCCCATGTGTGAAGACTTTCTAACGGTCCGTGTTCAAAATGTTTGGTTAGAGGTTCGGCAAACAGTGCGGACGGCGAATTTATATTTTCTATTTGCAGGTTATAAATGTTTTTTGCGGTTTGCGAAATCCCGTTAAACAATCTTGTTTGTTCGCATGTAGGAGAAGATGTTTCAAAAACTTCGCTCGGCATGACGACTTGAGTTGGTTCTAAAATCTCTTGACGGTTATCATTTATCGACAGTTTTTGAAAATCATTGTCAAATTCTAAATTAACTTCCTCCAGCGCAAAACTTTGCGTCGGGGTTAGCAGTATTAAAGCCAGTATAAATAAAATCTTTTTCATGGTTAATCTTCCACAACAATAATATATAACAAAAATAATTGTCGGAGTAAAAATATTTATCACTCCCCCACTTAACTTTTTAATAAAAATGCGTTATTATATTAATAGACAGTATAAATTTTAAAAGAAATCGGAAAAAGCTATGAAATCAGTTAAAGAAGTTGCAACAGAATCAAAGATTCAAGACAGATTAAAAAATTACCCTGCGTGTTTGGCGTTGGTAAAATATTTGTTTTCAGATGAAGAATTGCAGGAAATGCAGGAGTATTCCAACAATGTTTCAATAAGACGTCTTGGTTATAATGACCATGGACCTGTTCACATGCGTCAGGTTGTCGGTAATGCCATTAAGATGTTAAATATCTTACACGAATTTGAGATTAAAACATCTTTAGAGCAAGAGGAAATCGGTACATTTGAAGACAGTATGTGTGCGGTAATTTTAGCAGGTATGATGCACGATTTGGGTATGGCTATCGGTCGTCAGGGTCATGAAGAAATGTCGGCACTTTTGGCTCAGCCTATAATAGACAGAGCGCTTATGCATTTATTCCCAAATGATTTACATAAACGCGTAATAATTAAATCCGTTGCAACAGAAGCAATTATCGGTCACATGTCTTCTCGCAGAATACATTCAATTGAAGCGGGAATTTTACTGATAGCTGACGGCTGTGATATGACAAAGGGAAGAGCAAGAATTCCTATGCAAATTAATACCACACCGCGGGTTGGTGATATCCACAAGTATTCCGCTAATGCAATTAATAGAATTTCAATCCATAAAGGTGAGCGCAAGCCTATTAAAATTGATATTGAAATGTCAGGAGATGTAGGATTTTTCCAAATCGAGGAAGTGTTACTTTCTAAAATTGACGTAAGCCCTGCAAAACAATTTGTTGAACTATACGCAGGTGTTGCAGGTCAGGAAAGAAAGTGCTACCTGTAACCTATTGACAAAATCACAAAAATAATAAATAATATTTACATAGGGGCAAGCCCTAAAGAAATGGTACTTCCTTAGGACTTGACTTCACACCCTATAACAATGCTAAAATAAATTTAAGAACTGCTATAACTACCATTATGGCAGTTTTTATTTTTTGCTTTGTCATATTATCACCCCCTTTCCGACTGATGACTCCACTATTCGCGTGTGTCGGAGGGAGCAGGTGCTACCCTGTTATCATCCTATTATTAATTTATCCTCAAGTCAAAAACTTAATAATATTTCAATGTTACTTAAATAATTCCCTTATTGAGGGATAAAATTTTATAAACTTTAATTTAGACTTCTTTTTAAAAGGAGTTTAATTATGTCTGATAAAAATAAAAAAGTTCTGATAGTAACAACAAATTACCGAGGAGAAGAAGGTTCGGGGGTTGAGGAAACGGGTGTTTATTTGGAAGAATTTGCAGTACCTTATCTTGTATTTAGGGATACGGGATATGAAATTACCGTTGCAAGCCCGAAAGGCGGACTTTCTCCGGTTGATGAAAAGAGTATGTCTTGTTCAAATCCTATGGAATGGGATGAATGTATAAAGATTTTGCGCGATACTACTAGATTATCTGAGGTAGATTATAAAGCTTATGATGCGTTATTTATCCCCGGCGGTCACGGACCGATGTTTGATTTAGCTAATGATTTATTGTTAAAAGAAATAGTTGAGTATTTTTACGAAAACGATAAGGTAATAAGTGCTGTTTGCCACGGTCCTGCAGGGTTAATTTTGGCAAAAGATAAGAAGGGCGATTCAATTTTGAAAGATAAAAAAGTGACTTCACTTACCAATAAAGAAGAACATATCGGAAAGACCGATGAAATTGTTCCGTTTTTGTTGGAAACAAAATTACGGGAACTTGGTGCAAGGTTTGAAGACGCGGCTCCGTGGAGTGAGCATGTTTGTGTTGACGGTAAGATTATAACAGGACAAAACCCTCAATCTGCACTTTTGCTTGCCGAAAAAGTTGTTGCTGAACTTGATTAATTTTTATTGTATAATCACTTTATGAACGATTACAAATATTATATTGATAACGGGATTTATGATATTCAGCGTGGCGAATTTGAAAGCGCGATTGATAATATCAATAAGTCAATAGAATTAAAAGACGATTGGGAAATTTCGTATTTTTATCGCGGGGTTGCTCATCAGGCGATGCAAAAATTTGATGATGCGATTTTGGATTATACAAAGGCTTTGCAAATTAATCCTAAAATGGCAGATGCTTATAATAACCGTGCAGAGATTATGCTTTCAAGAAAAGATATTGAAAATCCCGATATAAATAAAATTATCGCGGATTTTGAAAAGGCGTTAGAGCTTGATGATAAGTTTATTAACGCGCTTTTTGGTATGGCTGCAGCTTACAAAAAACTCGGAGATTATCATAAATCTTTGGAGTATTTGGAAAGACTGCTTGAAATCGAACCTGACGCTATTCAGGCTAAGGCGTTAAAGAAGTTGATTTTGAAAAAATATATTATTTAGTGATAAGCAAAAATATCATCATACAAAGTGAAATCAGCGAAAATATTCCGACAATAATCCAGTAGGGTGTAATCTTTTTTGGCTGCGGGCAGGATTTCATTGTGGTTTGCTGTTTAACGGATTTTGTCTTTTTAGACGCGGAAGCCTTTTTTGATGAGGAAGCTTTTTTTGTCGATGTTTTTTCGGCTTTTTCTTTAGCTTTTTGGTATTTTTGAGCTAAATTTTTTGTGCGTTTCCCTGTTGCAAGAAGCTCAATATCATAATGAAGTTCAAGGTTCTTTTTGTCTTCTTTTTTATGGTAAACCGAATAATTTATTGCAACTTCAAATGCGCGTTGAAGACATTCCATAGCGTTTATGGCGTCTTTTTTTACGGATGAAGAGTGAACGGAACGGTTTCCGCATTTTTTTAAGAAGTACAAATCCTCAATAAACTCTTTTTCCTGAACGGAATTTTGAGCATTATCTTTAAGGGTTGCAAGCATTTGGTCAAATGTTGTTTCTGATGTTCTCTTATCTCCGAGAACATTTTTACAAACATTTTCCGCAAACCTTCTTGTCTGTCCCATACACTGTTCAAAATACTCATCGCGATAAAGCATTTCAGCGTCTGAAATTATTTCGTAAAGGTTTTTATCAGTGCTTTTTAAGAAATCAAAATTTGTTACCATGCTTATATTATATAATGAACCCGTTTAAATATGAAATTTTAATTTTGCTCATTTACCCCTTTTGCGCTTTATGGTATAATGAGTTTATGAAAAAGTTCTTACTATCTGTTATTTTATGTCTTGTTGCAGGCGGGGCCGTATATGCAAGTGAAATCGAAGAAGATTACCTTGATATGGCGGCAAGTTACTGTATAACGGGTGAATATAGAACAGCTATTGAGTATTTAGATAAGATTTTATATTTGAACCCAGATAATAAAAAAGTTCAGGATTTGAAAAAAGGTTTAAATCATATTCTATCAGGTGATAAGAACAGTTATGTATCCTCACTTAATCCTTATGTCAAACAGGCTATGGATTATAAACGAGTCGGAAGTGAGCAGGGTGAGTATCAAACATTATTAAATGCGACATCACAACCTAATGCTTATCTTGCGTATTATTACCTTGGAAATTTTTACAGAGAAAGACAGGATTATATAAAAGCGCTTGATTCTTATAACGCGGCATTATCGTTTAAACCTGATTTTGTACAAACTTATCTTGCTTTGGGGATAACTCTGTTTGACTCAGGCAAATATGAATCTTCACTTAACCCGCTTGATAAGTATTTAACGATTGTTCCTGATGATGATTTAGCTTATGCCATAAAGTCACGTGCCGAGTTTCAACTGGGGATGACAGAGGGTGCAAAACTTGATAACGATAAAGCAATAGAATTAAACGATTGTCCGCAGTATCAGTTTGACAGAGCAAAGATTTTATATAAGTCGAGTGAATACAAAAGCGCAAAAGCTCTTTTTACAAAGCTTTTACCCGATATTCAAACCTCAAAAATCTATGAATACCTCGGTTATTGTGATTTGGCACTCGGTGATTATATGAGTGCTTTGATGAATATTGATAAAGCAATCATCCTATCTGATGGTGACGAATTTTTGGAAAACAAGTATAATGAAATAAAAGAAATGTTGGAAAATAATAATGAGCAGACGCAAGAACAGTAAGTATAAGAAAAAAGAAGGTTTTTTTACAAAACTTGCAAACGCCATAATAACGCTTTGCTTAACAGCAGGCATGTTGTGGGGATTACAGGCTTATAGCGGTGCGACAAGTTTAAAGTTTGCGCAAGTGAGTGATGTTCATTTTCTTGAAAACGGTTCTAATACAACATTCAAAATGATCGGAGAATCTCCAAGACTTTTGGATGACGCCATTGATCAGATAAACGAACAATCAGACCTTGATTTTGTTATGTTTACGGGAGATTTGATAGATAAGTCATTTGAAAAAGAACTGAAAGCAATGCTTCCTCACCTTAATAAACTTAACACCCCTTGGTATTTTGCTTTCGGAAACCACGACAGATGTATCGGCGGGTATTTAACAACACTTGTTTATCTTGATATGGTACGCGAAGCTAACCCGAATTTTAAGTTTAAAAAAGCTTATTACTCATTTGAACCGAAGAAAAATTATAAAGTAATCGTGCTTGATGATATTATAACAAACGAGATTACATCAAACGGATATATTGATGAAGAACAGCTAAAATGGCTTAAAAAAGAGTTGGATTCTTCAAAAAACGATACGGTTTTGATATTTATGCATGTGCCTGTTGTTGAACCGTTTGCAAGCCCGAATCATCGTTTGCGAAATGCTGTTGTTTTAAAACAATTGATTGAAAGCTATAAAAATCCGATAGGTGTTTTCCAAGGTCACTATCATGCAACAAAAATAACTCAGCATGATAATGTTTTATATGTAAATTCACCTGCTTTGGTTTCTTACCCTAACGCATTCAGAATTGTGAATGTATCAAATCATAAGGACAAAGTTGTGTTTGATTTTACTTGGAAAGAAACAAGAGAAACAACTATTCAGAAAATGGCAAAAATTCTTGCGTTTTCAAGTTCAATATACACAGGCACCGAAAAAGACCAAACGGGTGTTTACGAGATAAAAAAATAAGTTTGAGGAATAATTATGAGTGATTTTAATGTAAAATTCAGAGGTGTGCGCGGAAGTTTTCCTGTAGCCGATAAAAAATTCTTAAAATACGGCGGCAATACTTCATGTGTTGAGGTTAGTGTCGGCGGACATATAATTATTCTTGATGCGGGAACAGGGATAGTTGGTGTCGGTGATGATTTAATGGAATCATATATCGCATCATCAGTTGATGTTCAAACCCGCAAGCCTGTTTATGCAACAATATTGTTATCTCATATTCATCAAGACCATTTGCTGGGGTTAACATTTTTCAAACCTATTCATATTGAATCAACAAAGCTTGCGGTCTTTGGTCCTGACAGTTCTGAAACAACGCTTTCGCAAGATTTGTCTAACTTGGTGTTTGGTAAAAGTTTTCCGCTTGATTTAGGTGATATCGCTTGCACTCTTGATATAAAAGGAGTAACGGATGAAGATGCGATACTTATTAAACCGAACGAAAAACCGATTTTATCTAAGTTAACGGAAGTTGCGCAAGGTGAAGATGATATTTTAATAACTTTCTATAAGTCTTATGTGCATCCGCAAAACGGAGTGATGATTTATAAGATTTCTTATAAAGGAAAATCACTTGTTTACGCGACAGATAAAGAATGTTATTTTGGCGGTGATAAGAAGTTTGTAAGCTTTGCCAAAGGGTGTGATTTGCTTATCCATGACGCGCAATATACTACAGAAGATTATCTGAGTCCTAACTCGCCAAAACAGGGTTACGGACACTCTACTTATGATATGGCACTTGAAGTTATGAAACAATCTTCGGCAAAAAACCTTGTATTCTTCCACTATGACCCGTCGTATGATGATAATAAGCTTAATCGAATCGGTGAACACTATATGTCATCAGAGAAAAATATTTTTATGGCGTACGAAGGTTTGGAATTTGATTTAATTTAATTATAATAAGTAGTAATGAAAAAGTTTTTTATATTATTATCGTTAATATTACTGAGTTTTCAGCCAGTTTTTGCAAATGGGATGACAAGCGTTACTTACGTGATTGATCCTGAGAAAAACGCGTTTGAACATAATAACAAAGGTATTATTTATGTTGAAGAAAAGTGTTATTATGCGGCTATTCAGGAGTTTAAAATGGCAATATCACTGAATCCGAAAACTCAGGCTACCGCGGTTTATTTTAATAACTTGGGAAAAGTCTATATGACAATCGGTTATCCTAATCTTGCGCTTGATTGTTTCAAAAACTCAATTATTCAATATAATCTTAATTTTGAGTATTACCAAAACCTGGTTGAATGTTATGTCGCGTTAGGGCAGGTTTCCGTCCAACTCCAATCATATAAATCAAAGGCTTCAAAAAATCCTCTGGATATGGTTATGCTTGGGCTTTTATACGAAAAATCAGGCGATATTAAAAAAGCAATAATTACTCTTGATGAATTTGCAATGACAGAAACAGGTTTAATTATTACACCAGCTGTGAAAAATCATATACAGGAACTTGTGAATAAAGTAAGCGAGGATATTTAGACGGACAAATTTCTAATTAAGAAATTTGTCCGTTCTTTTGAAGATGTAATTTATTATTATTGATTAGTTGTTTTTAAACCACGCAGGATGAACATTAACAGTATGTTGTTGAGTAGTGGTTCCTGCGCCAAATGAAGGGTTATTATTTTCTTGAACACCTTCTTTAAGTTTGGCTTTTTTCTCCATATTCTTTTCAACTTTACTTGCCAACGGTATAGCAATAAACGGAACAACTATACGTTTTGCAACGATTGTTGCTGCTGACAGGTCAAGAATAAATTTGAAAGTATCCAAACCTTTTTTACTATAATCTTTTATATCTTTAAATAGAGGAAGTTTTCTTGAAGATTCTTCTCCTGCCTTATGTTGTAACATACGGAAGCGTGAAACATATTGTTCTACCAGCTTTGGGTCTGATAATTTTTTGAATATTTTGTTGAAAATAGGTTCGCTGAATTTTCTCATACCCAAGAATAGTGCGACTTGAGCAACTATCATTAACCCGCCGTTAGTAAGGTCTGTTGCTGTAACAAATCTTCTTCTTTCTTCGGGGATTTTTTTATTGTGTTTACTTTGGTAAACATACATTGCACAACCTACGCCGTCTTTTGCAACGATTGAACCGACCGTAGTCCAGGCAAGTGCGTCTTCGTAATTTTTGGCAAATTGTTTTCTAAGCCATTTCATCGGTTTAACTTTGGTTGTATATCCCATTGCTTTTGAAGATAATTCTGTAACGTTCATTAATTACCTCCTTTCGCTATAGCAACAACTTCTTCTTTTGGTTTGTCTTTTTTACCTGACAGCCCTGGGAAGAATGTATCCATAAATCTTGGGTAAATCATGTTTAATAATGTACAGGTTATCGGTAATGTTATGAATACGCCGATACCTACTTTTGCTGCTTGGTTGAAGGCTTTGTATTCGTGTTCTACAAGCTCTTTATAACCTTTTGCGATATCTTTATGTATTTTTGCAAATAGTTCATTGAAGTTGGATGCAAATGTTCCTGTTTTCCTCAGAATTGGTCTTAATAAGTCATCAGATTCATCATATTGACATAATCTTGTAACTCTGTTAATAATTTGTCTGATTGCTTGTTCATCAACTGCATTTACGTCTTTAATTTTTTCTAAGTTCAATTTAGTAATGATTCTGTCAAGTTCGTCATTTCTTTTTGCAATTGCATCAATATATTTATCTATATCATAAGTTCCGTTGCAGGCATCAGTTATTTTTTGTATACGTGACAATGTTCTTGATGCTCTGTTACCCCAAAGGTCTTCTGAACGATCCATAATATCTGCCAGAACTTCTTTAATTTGAGGGTCTGTTGCTTCTGCGTGAAGTCTTCTTATATAAGCATTAGCAGCAGCCTCATCTTTTGGAACACCTTGAAGGATTTCTGTTAATGCGTCTTTATTCTTCATTATTAACTTAGCTTTTCCAGAATAGTGAGTTTTACCCTTACCTTTTAATTTTTCTGCATCTTGGACATATTCATCAATTCTTTCGTTAACAAGTTTTGCTAATGTCGGGTTATCTAACTGTCTGTCACCGATATGGATTTGCCCTGTTTTAAGGAATTTATCGGTAACTTTTTGAAGCTGTTTTTCACCGATGCCATCAACTAATGCTTTAAAATCTTCATCATATTTTTTTCTTGCATCCAATGTTGTTCTATATCCTTTAGTAAATATTTGGAATAATGAAGGTTTAGTTTTTCCTTGAGCTTTAAATTGGGCTTTTGCAAGACTTTCTCTGTATGATTTATTGTTAATTTCGCATTGATCTAAGTGTAAATCAACATATTTTGAATTTTCTTTAATATTAAATTTGCTGTCTAAGAATCTGTCTATATATTTTAAGACACCTAATTGGAAAACAACAGCTAAAACTGCAGATAGCGGTTGTCTTATTGCGGTGTACCATTTTTTATTGGTAACTTCTTTTTTCTCTTCGGTTGTGGCATCTTTTGGAGCTTTAACAAGAGGGTTTGAACCGATTACAATCGGAGCTACAATCCCTGTGCCAAGAGCTGTAATTAAAATACCGCCAGCTTCCCCTTTTAACCATTCTTGATCTTTCATCCATTTAAAAGTTTTTTGATATGGCAGAATATCTTTAATTTTCATACCTGTAAAACTTGGAGCATTACCCGCTTTTTGGAGCGGAAGTTTTTGCTGCAATGGATTTTGTCTAATGTTGTTTACTATCATAACTTTACTACACCTTCTATATATATAGAATCCCCAACACAAAAAAAATTGCTAATTATTTGCTTATTATTAAGAAATATTAAGCTATATCCCTAATCCCTTTTTCTATGCAGAGAAACAATCATTTTGAGATATCCGTAAAGGAAAAATTTTCCTTCGCAGTGCTTGTTTTTATCACAAGCACTGTAATTATACGAAAGAAATAAATAAATTAAAAGATAATTGTAAAGATTTTTGAATTATTTTTTAGAATCAAGAAGTTTTCTTATTCTTAAAAATCTGTCTAATTCTTTACTAAATTCTTCTGCGCTGCCAAAATGTGCGTTAGATAATAATACGCGGTTATCGTATTTCGGGTCGATAATAAATACTGTCGGATAACCTGTCAAACCTATTTCGCGAACAAGTTTTTCATATTTTTTGTCTTCAACGTTAATTTTGGAAAAATTCATGTCTTCGCCGTATTTTTCAGACATTTGTTGATAAAGTGGCATGAACTTTATGCAATAATGACACCAATCAGCGTAAAATAATGTCAAAATCGGTTTTTTCTGTTTGATTGCTTTGTCGTATTCAATACCGATGTTATATTCTGACGGTTTTTTAGGTTCGCCGTTTAAATCCATCGGCATTGCGTTATAACTTTCCATTCTTTCAGCTTGTTCTGCTTCAAAGGCTTTTAATTTCAAGTATTGATATCCCCAAATGCCTCCTGCAATCAGTGCAATAACTAAAATAAGAATTGCTGAAATAATTGCTACATTTTTCTTATCTGCATTTTGCCATTTCTCTTTCAAATTAAATCCCATACTAATCTCTCCTTTCTTATATATTATAGTATGAAAATAATTTGCAGCTCCTTTTTTTTATTAACAAAAGTTAACATGATGTAATGATTAGTATATATTTGGGTATATATAAAGTATATAACTCGTGTTACTTACCCCATAGGACTTAATTCTAAGTCCGCTATTATCTGCTGAAATAAGAAGGAGTTTAACGTATGCAAAAAGAGCAACTGATTGAATTGAAAAAAGATGTACAAAATTCTAACCCTGCGAAAAAAGAAGTGATTGAAGCATGCTCGGATACTGTGTTGAAGGATTATTTAAGAGAGATTGCCGATTATCCTCAGTTGTCGTTTGAAGAAGAAACCGAGCTTGCCAAAAGGATTGAACAGGGCGAAGCGGAGGCTAAAAAACAATTGATTCAGGCAAATTTACGATTAGTTGTAACTGTTGCAAAAAAATCCATTCATATGTCATCACTTCCAATGATAGATTTGATTCAGGAAGGTAATATGGGGCTTTTGATTGCTGCTGAGAAGTATAATTACCGTCTTGGCTATAGATTTTCGACTTATGCGGGGTGGTGGGTTAAACAGTTGATGTTTAAGGCAATATCCGAGCAATCTTATTGTATGAAAATTCCTGTTTATATTCAGGAAACCATGTCAAAGTTTTCAAAAGTTAAGTCAAAAATGGAACAGGAAGTTAATTCATCTGTTAAAACCGCGGATGTTGCAAAAAAGATGAAGATAGCACCTGAAAAAATAGAGATGTTTTTATCGGCTTATACAAAGACAATTTCTATAGAAAATGGTCTGGAAAGAGCTGACGGCAAGGATTTGAATGTCGCGGATATCTTAGCTGATAATACGGCATTTGTTTCAGAAAACATTGAATATAAGGCATTAAAAGAAGATATTAATAATGTGATTTCAACATTAAAAGATAGAGAGCAAGAAGTTGTCAAAATGCGTTACGGTTTAGAAGACGGTGAACGTTATACATTAGAAGAAATAGGTAATATGTACGGGGTTACCAAAGAGTGTATCAGACAAACTGAACTTCGCGCATTGAAAAAAATGAAATTATCAGGCGAAACTCTGCTTTCCTGTTATATTTGTTAAACAAGTTTCAGTTACCATCGGTAACACATTTACCCCCTCGTGTTTATTAGGTCGCCGCAAGCTTCGCTTGCGGCATTTTGGTTAGTATTCGATGCCTTTTCTTGCGGTAACACCTGTATCCCAGTAATGTTTTATCGGTTGAATATTCGATACAAGATGCGCAATTTCAATAATTTTCGGGTGCGCGTTTCTGCCTGTTAAAACAATTTCCATTTTATCAGGCTTGTTTTTCAAAACTTCTACCACTTCATCAATATCAATTATTTCTAAATCTATTGCGATATTGAGTTCATCAAGGATTATAAGCTGATATTTATTCTCTTTTATTGCCTGTTTTGCCCTTACCCAGCCTTTTTTTATTTCGGCTACATCTTTCTCGTTTTGGTTATCTTTATAAATAATTCTGTCTAAGCCTGCTTGCTCAATTTTTAAATTGTTTGAGATTTCGGGTGAAAGCTCGCGGAATGAATTTAATTCCCCGTAATCATTTCCGCCTTTGGTAAACATTATAATAAGAACTTTCCAACAACGACCAAGTGCGCGCATTGCAAGCCCTAATGAAGCTGTAGTCTTACCTTTCCCGTCGCCTGTGTAGACTTGGATATAACCATGCTGTGCCCAATTCGGGTTTATTAAGTTGTTCTCACAGTTTGTCAATTTTATATTTACCCCTTTACCTCTTTATTATATATTAATGTCATGAATAATAAAACCGTTTTGCGAACTAATGCTAAAAACTTAAGAAAAACCCTTGATATGGAGAAGGTTTCTGAAAACCTTGTGCAAAATATTCGTCAAAATGATGCTTATAAGAAAGCAAAACATGTTATGCTTTTTTATCCGACAAGGTATGAGGTTAATTTGTTAAAGCTTCTTGAGGATGATAAAAAGTTTTATTTCCCACGGGTTAAAGAGGATGATTTGTTGGTTTGCCCGTATGAAAACTGGGTACAATTGGAAAAGTCCGAGTTTAATATCTTAGAACCATGCTCAAACCCTGTTGAACCTAAAGTTTTAGATTTAATCATAGTTCCTGCGCTAATGGTTGATAAAAAAGGGTATCGGCTTGGTTATGGCGGCGGTTTTTATGACAGATTTTTGGCAAATTCGATGCGAAAAGCTGTTACAATGTGTGCAATTTCCGAAGAATTATTTGTTAATAAATTACCGCATGAAGAGTTTGATATTCCGATTGATATAATAGTAAAAACGACCCTTTGACGGGTCGTTTTTGATTTGTAGAGTTATATTACTGAAAGGGAAGGGGTTTTTATTGTCCGCCGGCTACGTATTTTGGAGCCATTTCTTTTATTCCGGCATCTCTTGCCTGACGTGCGGCTTGAAGTTCTTGTTCTACCTCTTTTGCCAAAGTTTCAAGCTGCTCTTTTTCGTTTTTCATTTTTTCTTCTTCACGTTTTAGTTTTCGAACTTCTTTTTGCTGCATTTTGTCAGCGGCTTCTTTATACAATTGACTCATGATGTATTGATTCATCATTTGTTGTCCGTTTGCATCAAGGTTTCCGCCGTACTGCTGCATCCACATTTGCTGATAATACGGAGCATTTTGCTGAGCGTATGCCATTGAATTATTGTATACGCTGCCTGCATAACCCATTGTTCTTCCTAATGTTGAACCAGGTAATGCTAATGCTTCACCGATATCAAAATTACCGTCAGCACAATTTCCGACATAAGTTGCATAATCCTGTAAATCACTTAATTTTCGTGTTAATTGAGTCAATCGATACTCAATGTTTGATTTGCGTCGCATTAAATCATGAACGCGAGCTGAGAACATTAACAGTCCCATACTTACCTACCCTTCCGGTATATAACTAACCTTTTTCTAACCTACATCTATATAAAAACATGCAATTCCACGTAATTGCATGTTTTTAGACGTTTATTAAGTTTTATTAACTTTATTATTTTGAAGTACGTTCCACAACTTTATCAATAAGTCCGTATTCTAAAGCTTCATAAGCTGATAGGAAGTGGTCGCGTTCACAGTCTTCTTTAACTTTTTCGAATGGCTGACCTGAATTTTCTGCCATAATTCCGATTAACATATCTTTCATACGAAGAATTTCTTTTGCTTCGATTTCGATATCGGTTGCCTGACCTCTTGCGCCGCCTAAAGGTTGGTGAATCATTACTCTTGCGTTAGGTAAAGCCATTCTTTTACCCTTAGCACCTGCTGATAATAAGAATGCGCCCATAGATGCAGCATCACCTAAACAAATTGTTGAAACATCCGATTTAATAAGGTTCATTGTGTCATATATTGCCATACCTGCCGTGATTACACCACCCGGGCTGTTAATATATAACATAATATCTTTTTCTGAGTTTTCGCTGTCTAACAGTAAAAGCTGTGCAACAATAGAGTTTGCGACTTCATCATCAATTTCTGTGCCTAAGAAAATAATTCTTTCTCTTAACAGTCTTGAAAAAATATCAAACGAGCGTTCTCCGCGAGAAGATGCTTCAATAACTGTCGGGACGTAACCCATAATCTTCATATAAGTTTGCTGATCCATTTTTGCTCTCCTTTTTCTTGAATTATACTATAAAAGTTTAATATTTGACAAATAGTATATATGTTTATAAAATTAATGTATAAATCATAAAATATAGGAGAGAAAAAGTATGAAAAAGCAAGCTATGATTGAATTTTCGGGGGGGTAATTTTTTAAGCTCCTTTAGAAATAATTTTACAAGTAAAGTCACCATGAACATCAGCTCTTCTTGTTTGCGAGGAACGAGCATTACAATGGAGGGTACCCCTTGTGGGTGGATTCAGGGTCTGTCCATGTCGATGCCGACCCTAACGGGACAAACTGACATTGGTAGATTCCGTGTCAAGCACGGAATGACAAATAAGAAAGCATTTACATTAGCGGAGGTTTTGATTACCCTCGGGATTATCGGTGTTGTTGCTGCTATGACAATACCTAACTTAATTGCAGGTGCGCAAAAACATGCTGTTGTGTCAGGTTTAAAAGAGGCGCAATCCATATTAAATCAAGCTGTCAGAATGCATGCTTATGAAAAAGATGATGACGGCTTAGATTTTGATGTGACATTATCTCCTCAGGAGTTTGCAGAAAAGTATTTTAAACCATACTTAAAAGTTGCGCGTGTTTGTACGAAACAAACCGACGGATGCTGGAAAACAGGTGATTTTTACGGGTATTATGATCTGGCGGGTAATAAAAAGACGGATACCGTGCCATACAGTTTAGTCTTAAATAACGGTATGATATTGGGGTTTGGGAAAATATCGGGTTATAATTTGCATTCAATAGTTGTAGATATTAACGGGCAAGGCGGTAGAAACACCATGGGGCGTGATGTTTTTGTTTTTTATCCGTATAACAGTATAGCGCTTTGTTCAGGTCATAACGCACAAAAAGCAGCTATGGCTAAAAATGGTATTTATATCGGCAGTTTTGATGGCTGCGGCGCTCCTCACCAGATGTATTCAAGACAAGATTTGCTTGCGCCGAATAATGTTTGGCGGGCGTGCAGTAAAAAAGCTCCTGCTGATAGCGGCGGGCGTACGGGAGCGGGTTCAGCGTGTGCGACTGTTATATTCTTAGACGGTTGGAAAATCAGCAAAGACTACCCTTGGTAGTCCCCGTCCGGCGAGGACCCTTTGTAGCCGATATAACGCAAGTTCCTATATAGTCCGTCGTAGTCAAGTCCGTAACCTACTACAAACTTATCATCCACTTCAAAGCCGTAATAATCAGGCTCAACATCGACTTTACGGGTTATTTTCTTATCTAAAAGCGAGCAGAATTTTAAAGATTTTACGTGGAAATTGCAGTGCATAAAATCTATTAGAAATTTTGCGGTTAAACCAGTATCAACAATGTCTTCAATAATCAAAACGTTTTTATCATTTAAATCAGGCAGTTGAATATCAACGGCGTTAACCTTGCCTGATGTTGTGGTTGAAGACCCGTAGCTTGAAAGTCTTATAAATTCCATTTTTAACGGCATATCAAGATTTTTGACCAAATCAACCGCAAACATAACAGCACCTTTAAGTACGCAAATTGCAATAACTTCTTCTCCGTTATAGAATTTGTTCATCTCATCAGCCAGTTCTTTAATTCTTGTTTGAAGCTGTTCTTCGCTAAACAGTACTTTTAAATCTTCAATTTTAATTTCCATTTTATTTGCCCTCATCTTGTGTTTTAAATAATTTTATTCTGTGTGTAGGTTTATCACCTACTTTTATTTTATCACTGATTCCTGTGCCGATAGCCCAAAAAACTTCGTTTCCCTGACATAAAAACAACAAATTATCTTTTTCGTGGTTCGGAATCTTTTTTTCGTTAAGGTATTTTTTTAATTTTTGGGTGCCTTTTAGGCCGAACGGTTGTATAAAATCCCCGTCTTGTCTTGTTCTCAGTTCAAAATCAATCGGAATACGGTTAAGGTTAATATAAGCTGTATTTTCGCTGTCAGGCGGGAATTTACGCACAGGCTTTGAGAACTTTTCAAGCTCCAATACGTAGCCGATATTTTCGTAAGTTCCTTCTTTTGTTATGTGAAAATACGGCAAAATAGTGTCGTTTTTCGAGATTATTTCAATAAATTTTTCACTGACAAAAATCCAAAGGTTACTTGTTAAAGAACATGTTTTTCCTGATTTTGAGTCTTTGTTTTCTTCGATAAACTCGCGAATTGAAGTGATTTTTTTTCTGTCGTATTCGAGGTTGTATTTTAAAAACAGTTTATATATTATTTTATTTTGAAGTGCTTGAGAAAGTTTTAAAAACTTATCCGTTTTGATTTTATTATCATTGGTAATTTTTTCAGTAACAGTACTTAAATATTCTTCGACGATTTCTGTTTCTTCTTTAGCACTTTGGATTAGTGAGGTGATTGATTCAAGCGCGGTTTTGTTAACCTCAAACATTTCAGGCATGATTTTTGCACGAATCAGGTTACGTTTATATTTTGTATCGTTGTTTGAGCTGTCGTTATTTGGGTTTAACGAGTGTTTTTTACAATAATTTTCAATTTCTTGTCTATTAATATTAATTAACGGGCGGTAAAAAATCCCACGCCTTTCGCAAATCCCTTGTAAGCCTGCAACCCCAGTTCCTGTTGCGATTCGGTAGATAATGGTTTCTGCGTTATCGTTTTGGTTGTGGGCTGTAAAAATTACTTGAGAATCAAATTTTTTAGCACAGCGTTCAAAAAATTCGTACCTGGCATCTCTAGCTGCTGTTTCTGTGTGCGGGATTGTTTCAGGCAGGTTTTCGCTATAAAATTCCATGCCGATTTTGTCACAAAATTCCCTGCAATTAATTTCTTCTCTGTCAGATTCATTCCCGCGCCATTTGTGGTTTAGGTGGATTGCTATAATTTTATTTTGGGTAAGTTTTTTTAAAACATCAAGCAGGCACATTGAATCATATCCGCCTGAAAACGCGACCAAGTAAGTTATTTCAGGTTTGACCAAATCATATTTTTCTAAAAAAGATTTAATTGTTTGGTGAATGTTTTTCATAATAATTTATTGGTTTGCAAGGTGTTTTTTTATACCTTCACGGATTTCGACAACATCTGTTCCGAGTTGTTCTAAGGCTTGCATAGCAAGTGATGTCGGCTCGGTTGTGATTGCCCAAAGAAGGTCAGATGACTCGATTTTTGTTTTGTTTTGTTTTTTAGCATGCTCCCATGCTGTTTCAAGAACCCTTTTGGCACGTTTTGTAAACACCACTTCGTTGTCATAATATTCGTTGCCGCTTCCGATAATTTTTTCAACAACGATTCGCGCATCACGAATGTTTATTTCAAGTTCGTTTAATACAACTGCACCAATTCCTGTTGCTTCTGAGATTATACCGAGAAGAAACATTTCAGTCCCGACGATTCCTCTGCCGATTCGGCGTGCCTCCTGTTTTGCAAGTCGCAGGATAGTAAGCGTTTCAGGCATTTGTTTTTCGATTGGTTTTATAATGCCGTGAGCTAAATCATCGTCATTAATATTTAATTCTTTAAAAATGTTATACGCAACACCTTTTTTTGTTTTTAAAAGCCCCAAAATCATGTGCTCGGGCAGAACTTCTGATGATCCCAGTTCCTTTGCGGTTTGAAGGGCTAAGCTCATTGCCGAAAACGCGTTTGGTGTAAACACAATCTGGCGTCCTTCGTATTCTGCTTGGCGGGAGTTGATTTTAGATAGTTTTTCTTCAAAAGCTTCGCTTGTAATTCCGAATTGTGAAAGAATTTGCGACAAGTCGGATTCTCTGTCTTCAAGTATTGATGAGATAATCTGTTCTGTTCCCAGAATTTCATAGTCTGAGGTTGAAAGTTTTGACACCGCGCGTTCAAAGACTTGGGCTGATTTTTCGTTATCAAACAGTGAGTCTGTTTCTTGGGTCAGATTTATTTCCTGTTCTTTATTTTCGTCAAGTTCAGGGTGAAAATCTTTTTTTACCTTGCGCTGAACAAGTTTTTCGATAAGCGGACGGAATTTATCTATACTGAACCCGAGATTTTCAAGGTATTGCGAAATTTTTGAGTGTTTATCATTGATTGCTGCAAGTACCAAATGTTCATAGTGAACTGTCGGATTGTTTGATTTTTCCGTCAGATAAATAGCTTCGGATAAAATATGTTTGAAATCATCACTGAAAGGAATTGATGAAGTCATATCCGCTTCTTCAATATGTACTGACAAGTAAATTTCTTGCGCGAGTTTTTCATAAGTGATATTGCAGGATTTGAAAATCTTAGCGCAAAACCCTTTTGTTTCTTTAACCAATGCCAAAAGCAGATGTTCGGATAAAACTTTTTCCGAGTGGTCATAAATTGCGATATTTTGTGCTTCAACTATTACGTTAACTGCTTTTTCAGTAAATTTTTCAAACATATTTTTCCTTAATTACTATTCTTCAACAGGTTCTTCGTCTTCTTCTAAGCTTTCAATATATGCTGAAACTTTTTCAAATTCTTCATCATTATCGATTGTTTCAAAGAAGCTTTCTTCGCCTTCTTCGGTGTATCTCATAAGAACAACCTCAGGTTCTTCTTCTTCAGATTCGGCTTCTACAAGTAATGCGTATTGATTACCTTCAAACTCAATTATATCATATAATTCGCATTTGATAACTGTTCCATCGTCATCAATTACTTCAATAATGTTGTTTTCCATTTCTTCTGTCATGTTTTTCTCCTTTATTTTTTGCGTGCAAGGTATTGTTCCAGTATAATACAAGCACTTTCAATATCAACTAAACCTTTATCTTTCTTAAAGTCTATTTTTTTTGCCCTTAAATTTTCTTCGGCGGTATCTGATGTTAAGCGTTCGTCTTCAAAAATAACTTCATATCCTTGAATTTTTGACGCAAATTCTTCGCAATTTTCTGCCTGAAACCCTTTTGAACCATCCATATTAAGAGGCAAGCCTACTACAATTTTTTGAACATTATTTTCTTTTGCGATTTTATATATTGAATCAAGGGCTTTATCCTCAGGCTCACGCGGGATGTAAGAATGACCGTTTGAAAGCATCAAAAAATAATCGCTCAGTGCGATTCCGATTCTCTTTGTTCCGATATCAAGCGCCATTACTTTATACATTTTCTACCCATTTTTCTTCAATGTATTTAAGTTTTTCGTCAATCTCTTCAGGTGTCAAGTCGTTTGAGTTTACTTTTTTATCGTATTTTATAATCAACAAATACTCATAAATACTGCGTTTTAAGATATCTTTAAAAAGTTCTTGCATGATTTTTTCATCACGGCTCAGTCCGAAAATTTCCTGCGCTTCATCATCTTTTCCTATCGCAAATTTGATATAAGCACTCATCAAAAGTTTTTGTGTCCAGCCGGATTTTTCTTCTGGGTAAAATATCTTATCAATGTTGTTTTCGATAAGTTCATCAAGATTTTCTGCCCCTTTTAATTGCGCCAAAAACTCTACAAACTCATCACTGTATTGATAATCCATAAACCAGCGGGTTGAAACTTTTAGCTTTGTAAGTTTGTTTATTACAGATAAATCTACCTTATCAGGGATTACAAGTTCGTTTAAAATCTCTGTAATTGATTGTTCGTCAGCTTCAATATCAAGCAGTAAATTTTTCCAGCAAACGTATTCGTAAGGCAATTTCCAAACTCCGTTGCCGTTTTTAATCGTTGTCATTTCTGCGTTATAAAGAATTGTTTTGAAGGATTCAGGGTTAATATCGACTGTTTTTTCATCTCTTAAGAAACGTTCCAAAATCTTACTGCATTCAAATTCCGAAATATCAAAAAAACCGAAACAATCTTTTATACCCGTTTCAACGTTTGTAACTATTGATACAAACCTTATTCGTTTTTCGTCTGTAATTCTTGTAAAAATCAGCGCCTGATTACCTATTCCGTCAGGATATGTTATGTAAAACTTATAAGGCTTACTGTTTGAAAGAATTTTTTTGTAAAATTCTTTGGTATTATCTTCTCTGATACCTGAAATTTTCAGTGTCGAAAGACTTTTCTTTATTCCTTGTAAAAGTTCGCCTTGTACTGATTTTTGCATTTGTTCTAAAACACTTAAGGCAAGCTGTGATTTTGTTTCGCCTAAGAGTTTCAATGCGTGAATCCCGACAGTGCTGTTTGGATCTGATACAAAAACAGGGATTAAAATGTTAGCAAAAGCGTCTGATGTAAAATCTTCGCTAAATGAATTCAGCAGGGCGATTCTGTCCTGTACCCTGATTGATGCCATAAAATCCATAAAATCAATCTGAATTTCAGGGTTAATTATTGCGGAATTGAGCATTTGTTTAGTGTTTTCATCAAGGAGCGAAGATGCATCATCCAAATACTGTTCACATGTTTCATAAGACCAATCAGAATCTAAATCTCTTAACAAATTCAGAATTGTTATCTTAACTTCCGAGTCAAGGTTTTGATTTTTCAATGTTTCCCATAACTTATTAACAAATTCATCTTTTGGGACATATCGTTCAAGTAAAAAACAAATGATAGATATCTTTTCGGCTTTAGAAGTAACAAGCTCTCTAAAAAGTAATTTAGAAATAACTTTTTTATCATCCTGCTCGTCAAGAAGTTCAATGTCTTCAAGACAATTTTCCAAATCCGCAGGCGAATTAATCTTATTCAGTAACTCTGTTACCGCAGATTTCAACTCAAAAGGGTTTAATTGTTTACATTTGGCTGACATTTTTTACTATCTTGCCTTCCCCCAGAACGCATCTAATATGTGCTGAGCTTCAGCAGACGGCATTCTGTCTTGCAAAATTAAATACTGAACTGCAATCATTGCGCATTCAGAACAAATATTAACTCCCGGGCCCTGAACCATTTTTATTACCTGAGTGTTAGGTCTGCCGCAAAAGCTGCAATACACGGGTTCAAATTTTTCGGTTGTTTCTTCTTGAAGCTGTTTTTCATCAGCCATTGATTTTTTCTTGGCGCCTAAGCTGACTACTTTGTCATCTGACATATAAATTCTCCTTTTTACATCAACTATTGTAACTTAAATTAATGAAATTTGCCATATTTTTATTATTAAATTATAATTAGTTTAACATCAGCTTAACATGTTTAAAGAGGGATATAAATGAAAAAAGTCTGTTTAATAGCCAGCGTGTTGTTTGTAGCAGTAGTTTCAACGGCTTGTATCAACAATTTTGCTGTGCAGGATTTGAATAATAAAGCAAAAGCTTACGCAGATAAAGGCGACTATGTACAGGCAATTGAAAGGTTAAAATCAAGTATTGACCTTGATCCTTCTGTTTATGAAACCCATTATAATCTAGCTGTTGTTTATACACAAGCTGAAGACTATGTTAACGCGGTTGAAGAGTATAAAAAAGTTATTGAATTAAAACCTGATATGGTGGATTCTTATTACTCTTTGGCAACTGCTGAAAATAACCTTGCGGTTGATATTGCGCAATTTAAAGTAAGATTGAGAGAAGACGGAACGCTGTATACACCTGTTGAAGGTGAAACTGTATCTGATGAGCTTAACGATAATGAAAAAAGCTTTGTAAACGAGTTGTATGAGTCTTCTGTTGCAAATTACGAAAAATATCTTGAACTTAATCCAAATGCTGATGATAAGGCTGATGTTGAAGCCCAAATTGAAAAGATTAAGGAAGCTCAAAACCCCGAAAAAAGGACAATTGCCGACTGATGTTTGTAATTCCTGCCCCTGAGGCTATAGCTTTTACACTGTTCGGGTTTTCGATTTATTGGTACGGAATTATTATGGCAATGGCGATTTTTACCTCTGCGCTTGTCGGGAATTACCTGTTTAATAAAATAAATCTTGACTCAAAAAAAGATACAATATTGTCTTTAGCGCCTGTTATTATAATAAGCGGTATAATCGGTGCAAGGCTTTATTTTTGCCTATTGAACGCTGATTATTATTTTACGCACTCTTTTGAAATTCTTGATATCAGAGAAGGTGGTCTGTCGATTCACGGAGCTTTAATTTTTGGAATCCTGGCTTTAATCGGTTTGTCGTTAAAAAAGAAGGTTTCCCCGCTAAAAATACTTGATTCGCTTGCTTGTGCGGTGTTTTTGGGACAGGCAATTGGTAGGTGGGGAAATTATTTTAACTCGGAAGCCTATGGATTACCTGTTGCGGGGCAAAATTGGGGATTGTATATTCCGGAGCGTTTCCGTTTGGCGCAATTTTCAGATTATAATCTCTTTCATCCGGCTTTTTTGTATGAAAGTATTCTTGATTTGGCGGGATTTTTTGTATTATTCTATGTCTTAAAAAAGTTTGGCAAGAAGTATGTTGGGCTGACTTTTTGTTTGTATTTGATACTTTATGCCATAATCCGTATTATCGTTGAACAAATCCGTATTGATAGCGCCCTGAATATTGGAGTACTACCGATTGCGCAGATTATATCGGCTGTAATGCTTGTCCTAGGCTTAGTTGGGACTTGGTTTACTGTAAGAAAATGATGCAGGATTAAAGTTGGTGTGGTATAATTTTATATAGGGTAAGTACCTGATACTTCCGCTGACACACACGATTGGACAAAGAAATCGGTCAGAGAGGGGGTGATAATATGACCAAAGAAATAATAAAGACCATTATAACGGTAATTATAACGGTCCTTAAAATAATTATTATTTGGTTATAGGGTACAAAGCGAAGTCCTAATGAAGTTCCATTTCTTTAGGGCTTCTCCCTATGTTTATATTATTTATGATTTTTTAGTGTTTGTCAAGTGTTGAGGGATATTGATTAATATATCAAAATGTCCGTGGGGCGGTTTGCGTATTTTTTATCCTTGAGAAAATAAAATAAGGTACTTGATAATTAGGAGAAACTATGGATACAAGAAAATTATTTAGAATGGCGTCAAGGTTGAACAGTTTTATCATTGTTGCCAATATTTTTTGTAAGTATTTTGAAGATGATGAATGGATGTTTGATTTTGCAATCGTTATGGCTTATATTAAAGGCTTATCCGATGAATTGTATACAGAAATCAACGAAAATGCTCCGTTTGAGGATTAAATTTGTCTCTTAAAATAAATTCACATTTCAAAATTTTGTGGCAATTAATAAGAATAAATCTTTTTTATATATATGAAGTATATATGAGGAGATGTGATTATGCCCGAAATTGATGTGATGTTATTTGATTTAGCTCATTTGTTTTTACTTTTTCCAAAAGAGGATAAAGTCACAGAGCGCGAGGTTTTGGATTATGAAGAAAATACCCAAATATGTATGGCGCAGATTAGGTTGAATTTATTTTCTGAAGATAAACGGCATAAAAAAGCTTATGTATAAAAAAGAAAAGACAGGTTATAGCGGACCTGTCTTTATTTGACTCAATTAATATTACTTGTGTTTATTTTATGTTTACTTAATCTAACTTTTTACTTCTGTTTTTAGTGCATCACCAATTAAGGCTGCTGCTACACCGACAACTGCTCCTGTTGTTACAAAGAATGCTGTCGGTCTTATGTGTTTTGTGACAAGTTTGTAGGCTTGAACACATTGTTTTGCTGTATCTTCGGCTATTTTTGAAGTTTCTTTGCAGATATTTTTGAAATCAAGTGCTTCTAACGGATTTTTTGCTTCAAGTGTTTTAATAGCTTTTCTGATACGACTCGGTTTAACATGATCGCCTTCTTTCATGCCGTCAAAAAGCTTAATAAATTCATCTTCTGCAAGTGAACGATTCTTTTTTGCTTTCATTCCGTCTAAATATTTTTCTGTACGGACTGAGTATTCTGTTTTTTGTTTACGGATTTTTTCCGTAACCTTGACGTATTCATCACTGTTTTTTTCTTCGTGAGTTAAAGGTAATACGTATTTTCCTGCATATCCTGCGGCAGCTCCCCAAAGTGCGCCTTGTCCCAATGTTGCTAAGGCGTTATGATGTGTTCTTTCAGTTCCATTAATTGATTGTATTGTCATTTTTATAATCCTTACTTCGGTCTTATAATGTATGAACCCCAAGCTAAGTTTTTATACTTAACTTACTATCTATAAAAGAACTTGCACTTAAATATTTTAATCGGGCTGCAGAAATGCCTCGTATAAAACTGAGTAATCAAATTCTTATTTTTATGCATTATAAACGAAATTTATTTTTTTGTCAACACCCTTATTAAATTTAATAAAAGCATAATTCCGACAAGACCTAATGTTAGGAAGAAATCATATTTAATTGCATTGTAGCTTGCGCAAAGGCAAGCAAGTCCGCCTGCTATAATTGCAACTGATGTGATAATTACAACGGTTTTCTTTTGAGAAAATCCCGCATGTAATAATTTGTGGTGAATGTGTTCGGCATCCGCAACAAACGGTGATTGACCTTTGCAGATACGTCTTAGGCTTGCAAAAGTAATATCAATAATCGGTACGGCAAGAACAAGAAACGGTAATAAAATTGCCAGAGTTGCAACTTTCATAACTCCCGTGATTGAGATTGTTGCAAGCAAGAATCCTGAAAATAATGCTCCGCTGTCGCCCATAAAGATTTTTGCAGGGTTAAAATTAAACGTTAAAAACGCAAGCATTGAACCGGCCAAGATAAACCCGATTAAAGCGCTTATCGGATTTGGCGGAGATAATGTGATTGCAAGAATTGCAAGGGTTATAGCGTTAACCGTAATAACAGAACCCGCCAGCCCGTCAACTCCGTCGATAAAGTTAACTGCGTTAGATATTCCGACAATCCATAGTAATGTTATCGGGTATGACCAGAATCCCAAGTCTATTCCGCCAAAGAAAGGAAGATTGTTTATCTGAACACCCAAAAGGAATACAATTGTTGCAATTGATACTTGTATAAGTAATTTAAATTTAGCACCGAGTCCGTAAACATCATCTATTAAGCCAAGCAAAAACATTAATGAGCTGCCGAGAAGTATTCCTGACATAAGTTTTCCGTAAGGATAATAACTCATTAGTACCAAAAACAGAAAAGTAAGCATTGTACTTGCCCATATTGCAACCCCGCCAATTCGCGAAATAGGTTTTGTATGGATTTTTCTTTCATTTGGAACATCGACAAGTCCTTCTTTTTTTGAAAAACTTATAACCATAGGAACTAGGAATACCCCGAAAATATAGGCTATTATCGTTCCGATTATGTGTGCATGTTGTAACTTAATAATGATGAGTATCTCCTTTTAACTGTATAAAGGGTGTTTTTTGCATAATTTGAGAGATCGTTCTTTCAAATTGTTCAGTGCAATTTCATTATCTGACGAAAATACCGCAGATGCAATAATTTTTGCAACTTCAATCATATCGTCTTCTTTGAATCCTCTTGTTGTAACAGCAGGTGTCCCAAGTCTTATACCGCTTGTTACAAACGGGCTTTGCGGGTCGTTAGGTACCGTGTTTTTATTGGCAGTAATTCCGACTCTTTCAAGAACATTTGCCATATCTTTACCTGTTTTACCCGTTTTTCTCAAATCAAGTGTCATAAGGTGGTTTTCTGTCATTCCGCCGACGATATCCATGCCTTCATCCATTAAACCTTGAGCTAAAGCTTTGGCGTTTTTAACGATTTGCTGCGCGTATTCTTTAAACTCGGGTTTTGAAGCTTCTAATAGTGCAACCGCTTTCCCTGCGATAATGTGTTCCAAAGGTCCGCCTTGAAGTCCGGGGAATACTGCTTTGTCTATTGCAAGGGCGTGTTCTTCTTTACACATAATTATGCCGCCGCGAGGGCCGCGAAGTGATTTGTGGGTTGTTGTTGTAACAAAATCACAATATGGTGCAGGAGACGGATGAATCCCTGCTGCTACAAGTCCCGCAATATGCGCGATATCTGCTAAAAGTAGTGCTCCGACTTCATCTGCAATTTCTTTGAACTTTTTAAAATCAATGATTTTTGCGTAGTTACTTGCTCCGCAAATAATAAGTTTCGGTTTATGTTCAAGTGCCATTTGACGGACATTTTCGTAATCAATTTCACCGTTTTCGTTTATTCCGTAACTTTTTACATCATAATAAAGTCCTGAGAAATTAACCGGAGAACCGTGAGAAAGGTGACCGCCGTTTGATAAATCCATACTTAAGATTCTGTCGCCCGGTTTTAATACAGCCATAAATACTGCCATATTGGCTTGCGCACCACTGTGAGGCTGAACATTGGCGTGATCCATGTGAAATAATTCGCATGCTCTTTTCTGAGTAATTTCTTCTATAACATCGATATGCTCACAGCCGTTATAGTATCTTTTATGCGGTTTGCCTTCTGCGTATTTATTTGTTAAAACGCTTCCGCATGCTTCCATTACGGCTAATGAGGTACAATTTTCGCTTGCAATAAGTTCAATGGTTTCCTGTTGGCGCTGTAGTTCTAATTCTATTTGTTCTGCCACTTGCGGGTCAGTTTGTTTTATATTTTCTAAATTCATACACTCTCCCTTTTTTATTATATTTAATTATATGTTTAAAACTGATTTGCGCAAGTTTGTAAACCTATTATTGACGGTATTGTTTTATCTCCTCAATAATATAGTCAACATCAGGGCTAAGCAGTAAATATTTGTGATTTTTAACATCTACTAAACAAACATTATTTATACAAAGCTGAGCTGTTTCAACAAAGTCTTTAAGTTTTTGTTCTTCTTCTCCTGACGGTCCGCAGGTTTCGGTTTCATCAAGATATTTTTTATTTTTTAAAGCTATTTCTGTTGTATCTTCTTCCCAGTTTTCAAAAACTATTTTTTCAATATCAATATTTTCTTGTTCAAGTTTTTTCGTTAGGGCTTTATGAAATTCTTTATTTCTGTGCTCAGAGCTGTTGTAAGTTACATAACTGTAGACAAGAACGGGTTTATCAGATTTATAAAGTTCCGTGTAGGTTTGATATTTTTTGGAAAGTTCTCTGATATTTTTCGGTAATTCTTTTTCTTTCGTATTATTAAGATAAATCGGCATTGTTCTGTTATGTATGAATTTTTGATGTTCATAATAATTCATTCCGATTGCGTTAATTACGATAACTGCCAGTACTGCGATTATGATTTTTTCAATCTTATCTAATTTCATATATGCCTCTTGCCCTCTTTAATTCGATAATTTTTTGGTATGAACTTTCGATTTTGTTTTTCAGTTCATCATCTATTATAGCTTGTCGGTAAATTTTTTCAATAATGTTAATTGTTGTATCATTGGAATTTCTGTAGATAAACATGTTAACACCAGCATTTATTGCCATAAGACAGGCTTGTACTTCACCAAATTCGCTTACGCCTTTCATAATCATATCATCAGAAATTATTACCCCCTTAAAATTAAGGTTGTGACGAAGATAATTTACGGCGTTTTTGCTTAAAGATGTCGGAATTTTTTCTTTTTCAAAACATGTGCAGTGAAGATGTGCTATCATAACCATATCAATTCCGTTTTCTATTGCGGATTTGAAGGGTTTTATATGATATTTTTCCATAACTTCAAGGGGTAAATTTATTTCAGGCAGGGTCAGGTGGCTGTCGGCGTTAGCGTCACCGTGCCCCGGGAAGTGTTTTACGCAAGGCAGAACTCCGTTTTTGAGATATGTTTTTGTTACAATTTTTTCGGCTTCAACAACTTCATCAGGGGATGATGAAAACGCGCGCTCACCGATTATCGGATTATTGGGATTTGTGTTTGTATCAATACAGGGGGCAAAGTTAAGGTTTATGCCGTAATTTTTTAATTCCTGTGCGATTTGTTCGGTTTGGTTTTCTAAAAAAACTAAACCTTTTTCATAAGCAAATTTTGCTGACAGATATTTTTTGCCGTTATGGATATTTTCGGTACGTTCAACTCTTCCGCCTTCTTGGTCTATTGATAGAAACGGTGCGGTTCTGGCTTTACTTTTTATATCGTCAATCAAATGTTTAAACTGTTCGGGGCTTTGGATATCTTTTGTAAAAAAGATTATTCCGCCGAGGTTGTTTTGTAAGGCGGTTTTGTAATTCCCTCCCTCGGTGCCTAAGATAAACATTTGGTATAGTTTTTCTTTTAAGTCTGTCATTTTAACCCTTATAAATCAGTTCAAAACATTCGGTTAAATCAAGTAATTTGCCTGATTTTATTACTTCCTGGATTTGTGTGTGGATTTTTTCGGCATCTTCTTTTGTCGGTACTTGAAGATTTTCAGGCAGTTTGATATCTAATGTTGTTCTTGTGTTAACAAATCCTCGGTTAATGGTTAGAAATTCTTTATAAATTTCAAGAATTTTTATGTGAATCGGGTCTGTTTCGTAGTTTGAACTAAGGTAATATTTGGAATCTTTTTGAAGCTGCGCGAAATATTCGATAGAAAAATCGATTTCTTCAACGGCTTCCGCTTCATCATACTCACCGCCAAGACAAGGATTACCTTCAATTTTAGCATCTTCTGTTTTAATATATGCTGCCCAAAGAAGACTTCCGAGACAGAATCCGATGTTATTTTCTACCATTTTTACAATTTGCGGGTAGAATCTTTTGAATTGAGTTCTTCGCTGACCGAGATTTTTAAATTGATTAATTAATGAATACATGTATTCAAGATTAATTGATAAAATCGTTGTATGTTGTGCGTATCCCGGGTCAAAAAGGAATGTTTTTTCTTGTGTTTCTGTCATTTTATAATACCTCTGATTTTTTTGATTTCTTATTTAATACTTTATTTTGATATTCTTCATCATAGTAAAATTTTGTTCCGTTGACAAAACTTTTAACAACATTTTTTGCAAACACGTTTCTTGCAGACCAGTATGAAGTGTGCGCAAAAAGTGCCGAACGCTTTGACCAGACGGCTGAGTTATCATAGATTACGCCTGTTGGGTTTTCTATTGTTAAATCAAGCCTTTCTTCAAGCTGTTTAATCGTAAGATTGTTGCTTGATGGGAATCCTAAAGGGTCTTCTCTAAAGTTTACGGTCAAAAAGTAAATCCCGTTTTCAAGTACGTATTTTGTCATATATTTGTTATAAAAATTAAATTCGTAATTTTTATCAGCCATATCAGAGAAAAACAACGGAATCGGACTTGCAAAGTTTACTACACCCTTTACGCTTCCGACAGGCGCGCAGTATTTGTCTGTCATTTTGTCTGATTTCAGGTAATTTTCTTTAAGTTTTTCAATATTTTGGTTAAGTACAAGGTGTCCAGTATTTGTAAGAACACCGATATTCCCCTTATCGTGAGTTAAAGCTGACAGACAGGTGTCTTTTTGAGGGTTTTGTCTGACAAATTCCATAACATCGTCATCCGCTTTGAGTGCAGTGAATAATTTTTCAAGATTAATATACGGCAATTTGTACAGCAAATACTGATAAGTTACAAACGTTCCTGCCGAGTATCCCCAAAGGATTACTTTTTGTCCGTTTTTATCCTGAATTTTTACTCTTTCATTCAACTCATCAAGAATCGGGAGCATATTGTGTGTTTTTTGAACCCAAATCGCGTCATGCATAAATTGGGTTAAAAGACTTCTAACTTCATAAGCTAAGGTTGAGCTGATTGCTTTTGAGATATTAAGTCGCTCTTTTACAAATTCTAAATCGGTTTTGCTGTCATAACCCCAGAAGAAAATTTGCGGAATATCTTCTATGACAAGCTTATTATCATTTGACCATTTTTTTATTTGGGCGTTTTTCTCAAACTGTTTTTTTATGACGGGATGAAGCTTATTGACACCTTTTATGTACCAATCGCGCATTTTTTTATCATTGTTGTTTGAGCCGTTGATATACATAAACGTAAGGTTAGCGTCTTGAGCAAATCCTGTCGGTACAGCCAAAAATAACATAAATAATATTAATAAAATCTTTTTCATAATAAAGATTTTAGCATAATAATATTTATTTTGCAGTTTTTAGAACATATCTTGCAGCCGCCGTTGCCGGTTCTGCTATTCCGTCATGAAGTCTGATTGGGTAAATATCGGTCATATGTTTTGCATCATTTTTTACTACACAAGAGTTTTCAGTAAGAGAATTTGAGCCTGATGAACAAGATACTTCTTTGTTTGGAAGAGAAGGTCCATTTACATCTATAAATGCCGTACAACCAATCAGTTCTCCGGCAGCGACATCTGTTTGTACTTTTCCAATTGAGAGTGTACAAGGGTAAGTTCCAAACATTTTTGCAAAAGCTATAATTGTCCCATCACTTAAAATGTATGCTTGAAATTTATCTGGTTCGCGTCCGGAGTAGGAAAGAAAATCACCCTTTATATATGAGTAATTTTGATTATTTTTGGTTTTTATATCTGTAATATTAGCGTAATGTGTTGCGGCTGTAAGTGTTCCGTTTATTAATGCGCAAACGGATTGGGTTGTTTCAGGGTTTTCATTTGCTGCATTTGCTCCGCATCTTTGAGAAACTCCTGCATAGTCAAACCCGTATTGGGCTTGTGACATTCTTGCGGCTTGAGATAGGGTTGATATTGATTTCTTGAATTTGGAACGATATTTTTGAGCATTTGTGTTTGCAATAAGGGTAGGGATAGTCATTGCGGCGACAACACCTATTATTCCAAGTGTTATCAATACTTCAGCCAATGTGAAACCGGTCTTAATTTTCATTATTATCTCCTATGTTAATTTATTAAACAATATCTTTGCTTATAAGTCATGATATTAGTCTAAAAATCAATATTTGTCAATCTGAACTTTTGTTAATCTAAAATGTACAATATGATTAAAATAAGACTTAGAGAGTTAATGTGGGAGAAAAATATCTCAGCTGTTCAAATCCAGAAAGAAACAGGGATACATGCAGCAACGATTTCAAGAATTATAAACGGTAAACATAATAATCTCGGTTTGGATACTATAGATAGGTTATGTGAAGTTTTAGATTGCAAATTATCGGATTTGCTTATTTATGAGCGTGTTAACAAATAATTCTTGTGCTAAACTTTTGTTATGAAGAAGTTTTTTGTAGATTTGTTAGACTGGATATACAAGAAGAAATGTTATTTTTGCAGGAGCTCAAAAGAATCCGTGAAAATGTGTTCAAAATGTTTTGACGAGTTGGAATTTTTGCCTGTCGGCCTTAACAGAAATCTTTGCGGAGGGATTAAAGTATACTGCGCGGGTGTTTATTCAAAAAATCTGCAAAAAATGATAAGAGGCTTAAAGTATCACGGTCAAAGAGATTTAGCTTATTATCAGGCAAAATTCATGTGGCAGTATTGGGAGCGTTTGGGGCTTGAGGGTGATTTTGTTATCGTTCCCGTGCCGATTTATCCTAAGCGTAAGAAGAAACGGAAATATAATCACATGGAGCTTGTTGCAACCGAATTTTCTAAAATTTCAGGTTACGAGGTTAATTTTGATTTAATTAAGCGTGTTAAAGACACAAAAGCACAGTATAACCTTAATAAGGCGCAGAGAATGCTGAATTTATCAAATGCGTTTGAGGTTGATAAGAGTAAATATCGGGGCGAAAAGATTTTAATACTTGATGATATTTGCACTACCGGTTCAACATTTGATGAAATGGTGAGAGAATTTAATAAGGCAGATGTTTGTGATATAACTTGTTTTGCGACAACAACACCATGGGAATAAGGGTAAAAATAAATTTTTATGATAATTGCCGAATTTTCAAAATATTTACAAGAACATAATGACGAGCTTTTAACTCGACAGACTACTCCGCTTAAGCTTCTGCACGAGTGGTTAAAATCTGTTATTAATAAAAATCCGAAAAACAATATTGATAAAATTGTTCATAAAGAAATAATGTATGCGCAAAATGATAACGGAGATTATTTGATAGTCGGTAAATCCGACAGCGGAAGGGTTTTGGTGTCTGCGCTAATAAAATTTGCAAAAAGTTATGATAATTATAACCACGCAAAATGGATAGAGATGACCGAACAGAGTTTTAGGAGATAGTTAGTTTGTTGAAAATTTCGTTAAGTTATATAGTCGGATTAATAGGATATTTAATTTTATGCGTGCTGTCTTTATTGATTTGTGCATTGCTTTCGTTTTGTAGTTTTGATATCCTTACGGGAATATTTTTACTACCCGTCATTGTTTTAATATATTTTACCGTTTATTCATCAGTTACAATTTTTTCAATAATATATGGGATGTTTTTATTAATTATTGAATCCTTGATAAATTTTATTAATTCTAAATTTAATAATAAAATTCAAAAAGTAATTTTGTGTACTATAATTTCTGCTTTTATATTAACTGTGTGTTTATTACGAATCTTTGAATTATTGCCTATAACAAAAAATAACTTTTTGGTCGTCTGTCCTGTAATATATAGTGTTTTGCTTTTATTTTTGTTTAATAAATGTAAGTTTAAAGATTCTGTGAAAAAATGTATTGCAGTAATTTCATTGTTTTTATTTTGTATCTTGAGTATAGGTTGTGTGATGTGGTTAAGTAAGTTAATATCTTAACCTCATGTTAAGATATTAGGCATATTTAATATGTTTATGCTATACTTTTATTAAAGGAGTATAGACTGGAGGGAAGAGGATTGACTCAGCAAAATATTTTTGATGACGGAAAAATCGTTTCTGTCAATATAAGAGAAGAAATGAAACGTTCATATATCGATTACGCGATGAGTGTAATTGTCGGTCGTGCATTACCTGATGTCCGAGACGGGTTAAAACCTGTACACAGACGTATACTTTACGCTATGAACGAACTTGGTATGTATCCTGATAAACCGTTTAAGAAATGTGCGCGTATCGTCGGTGAAGTTTTGGGTAAATATCACCCGCACGGTGACAGTTCTGTTTATGAAGCTTTGGTTCGTATGGCTCAGGACTTTTCTACCAGATACTTAATGGTTGACGGGCATGGTAATTTTGGTTCTGTTGACGGTGACGGGGCTGCTGCAATGCGTTACACGGAAGCCCGTATGCATAAGATTACCCAATCAATGCTTGCTGATATAGATTGTGAAACCGTTGAATTTGAACCGAACTTTGACGGTTCATTACAAGAACCTTCTGTTCTTCCCGTAAGACTTCCTATGCTGTTGTTAAACGGTGTTTCAGGGATTGCGGTTGGTATGGCAACAAATATTCCTCCGCATAACCTTTGCGAAGTTGTTGACGGTACTATTGCTTTGATTGATAATCCTAAGATTACTGTTGCTGAACTTATGGAACACATTAAAGGCCCTGATTTCCCTACGGCTGCTACAATTATCGGCTTGAATGATATTAAACAGGCTTACGAAACAGGCAGAGGTTCGATTAAGATGTCTGCTGTTGCAGGGTTTGAAGAAATCGCAGGTGGCGGCGGACGCCAATCAAGAACGGCAATCGTTGTTACCGAAATCCCTTATCAGGTTAACAAGGCAATGCTAATCGAAAAAATTGCCGATCTTGTTAAAGATCAAAGGATTACGGGAATTTCCGATATTCGCGACGAATCTGACCGTGAAGGTATGAGAATCGTTATTGAGCTTAAACGTGACGCTAAGCCTGATGTTGTTAAAAATAACTTGTTTAAATATACCCAGCTTGCTACAACTTTCGGGGTTAACATGGTTGCGTTATGCGGTAAACAACCTCGTTTGATGAACTTGTACGAAGTATTAAACGAGTTTGTTGAACACAGAATTGAAATCGTTACAAGAAGAACTATCTTCTTCTTGAAAAAAGCTAAGATTAGAGCACATATCTTAGCAGGTTTGATTATTGCTTTAGGTTCAATTGATGAAGTTATCGAACTTATCAAGAAGTCTAAAACAACAGATGATGCCCGCGAAGGTTTGATGAGCAGATTCGGACTTGACGTTGATCAATCAAACGCAATTTTAGAAATGCAATTAAGACGTTTGACAGGCTTAGAACAAGACAAAGTTAAGGCTGAATATGACGAATTGTTGAAAAAGATTGCAGAATACGAATCAATCCTTGCAAGCCGTCAAAAAATTCTTGACATTATTAAAGCAGAATTACTGGAAGATAAAGAAAAATACGGTGATGATAGAAAAACTCAAATCTTACCTGAACAAGGTGAAGTTACTATTGAAGATTTGACACCGAATACTCCAATGGCAGTATTTATTACTCACCAAGGATATTTGAAACGTATTTCACTTGACACATTTGAGCGTCAAAACCGTGCAACCCGCGGTAAATCAGGAATGAAGACAAAAGATGATGATGATATTCAACACTTCTTCACTGCAATGATGCATGATAAAGTATTGTTCTTCTCATCAAAAGGTACTGTTTACAGCCTGAATGTTTATGATTTTCCTGAAGGCGGACGTCAGGCAAAAGGCTTGCCGATAGTAAACGTTTTACCTATCGATCAGGATGAAAAGATTACGGCAGTAGTTCCTGTAAGTTCATTCTCTAAAGATTTGAACCTTATCATGTTGACTAAAAAAGGTAATATTAAACGTATTGAACTTGATAACTTCTCAAATATCAGACGTAACGGTATTATTGCAATCGGTTTGGATGAAGGTGACAGCTTATGCTGGGTAAAACTTGCAACAGCAAAAGATGAAATCATTATCGGTACATCTTGCGGTATGGCAATAAGATTCCCTATTCAGGATTTAAGACCGTTAGGTAGAAGTGCAAGAGGTGTTATCTCTATGAAATTACGCTCTGGTGATGAAATCGTAGGATGCGACATTGTTCCGCAGGATTACGATGCTGATTTGCTTGTTGTAACTTCTGACGGATTCGGTAAACGTACAAAATTATCAGAATTCAGAAGCCAAAACAGAGGCGGACTTGGCTTGATTGCAACCAAGTTTAAATCAAGTGCGTCAAGACTTGTGGCATTAACTATCGTAAGAGATTCAGATGATATAATGATGGTTACCGCAAACGGTGTTGTAACAAGACTGAATGCAGGTCAAATTTCACAGCAGGGTCGTCCTGCAACTGGGGTAAGAGCTCAAAACCTTAACGATAATGATGTGGTTTGCTCGGTTAATAAAATTATTAACCCTGATGAAGATGATGTAACAATAAAAGTTACACCGACAGAGCCTGCGGCACCAACGGAAGATGTACAGCAAACAAGCTTGCTTGAAGGGCAGGGAGAATAAAATTTGAAAAGACGGAGATTTAAAACATCTCCGCCGATTTTTTACCAAGGATAACTTTCATCAATTATCCAGTCTGCGCGCCTTATCTTTTCTGCACAACAAAAACCCGAGTCTGTTTTTTTATTGCATTGAGTTTTTATTTCATCATCTGTTAAATCTTTGCATAACGGGTAAATACTTCCGCCTTTGGTTCCATCATTTGTTCTGGTTAGTATGAAAACGTCTGATCCTAAGATGTTTTGGTCCTGTTGATCCGTTTATGTCAACTATGATGTTTGGGTTATCTTTGTAGTGTTCCATATATCTGCCCTCGGGGAATATTACGTATAAAAATCCGTCAGGTGTCTGGAATGTTGTTCTCGAACCTGTATCGACAATTATAGTGTTAACAAGAGTTTTATTTTTTGTGTAAAATGGCTTTTCTGATTTATATCCGCAAGTCATGTAATTCTCACAATATGTTGCAACTTTTATATACGGTGCCCAGTATGTGTTAAAATATTGATGATTACTAATGATTTTTTCAGGTTCGCCGACTTCTTCAAATGATAATCTGTATGCTTGATTTAATATGGAGATAGATTTTTGTAACTTTGTCACTGTCGCTTTTTTTTGGTGGTTTGTTATCAGTGTCGGAATAGTCATTGCAGCAACAACACCAATAATTCCGAGAGTAATTAATACTTCCGCTAATGTGATCTCTTCTCCTTATATTATCGTTCAAATACGACAACTATTAATTAAATACAATCAATAACATAAAGTATTATATATAAAAAGTCAATAAAAGTTATAATCATTCTATTATGAATGAAATTAAGGCAAAAATTAAAATGCTTGTTATATCCAGGGGTATGACATTAAAATCGCTGGCACAACAATTAAGCGCGTTGACAGGGGAAGAATATTCTTATAACAGTCTTTTGGGTAAGTTAAATCGCGAAAGTTTGTCGTTAAAAGAAGCAGGATATATTGCTAAAATTTTGGATTATAAAATAGAATTTATTAGTATAAAATAAAGAAAAAAAGTATGAAAAATGAAGCTATAGCTAGAATTTCGGGGAGGGTAACTTTTATGGCTCCTTAGGATTTACTCTGGCGGAGGTTCTTATTACTCTGGGGATTACGGTTGGGGAGTTAATATTATAACTTTTACAATAGCAAAAGGTGTATGGGTTGAAAAGACGAGAGCTGAGGTGGAACAAAACTGTAACACGGGTAACGGTTACTGGTGTTTGCAGAAGGTAAAAAACGGCAGTTGGTCGATAAGTGAAAAATTTTTTAAAAGGTAATATTTTCTTTACGCACAGGCTGATTTATGCTAAGATAATTTGGCATAGTTTATTAAGGAGAGAAAAACATGGCAGATGCAAAAATTTTAGCTACTATTGAAAGAAGTGATACCGAACAATTACAAATTTCCGTTAGCGAATACAAAGGTAGAAGTTATTTAAATATGAGAATATTTTACACCACAGATGAAGGTGCAACATGGCTGCCTACAAAAAAAGGTGTAACTTTTTCACCTGACCAGTTGGATTTGTTAACAGAAGCTATTGAAGAAGCAAAACAAGAATTTATGGCGGCAGAAGCCGAGGGGTAAATATACAAGGTCACTCTGAACTTGATTCAGAGTCTGTCAATTTTAATGAAATCCCTTACGGGACAAATTGACATTGATAGATTCCGTGTCAAGCACGGAATGACGGTGAATTTGTTATGACAGAAGAAATCGTACAAACAAATTTATTTGAGGTTCCTGCTCGCAAGCTTACACTAAAGCGTCGGGAAGCAAAGTTTGAGGATAACGGGGAGAATATGACTCCTCGTTATGCTGTTTGTTTGGTTAATGTTAAAGCATTAGGTGTAAAGACATTCAGTTACCTTATTCCGCCTGATATGAGTGATAAAATCAAAATCGGTCAGGCACTTTTGGTACCTTTCGGGCGTCAGGGACTTATTAATGCTTTTTGTGTTGGGTTTTCTGATTATTTACCGCCTGAGATTAAGGCAAAACGGGTCAGTAAGATTTTAGACGAAACTCCTTTGTTTTCTGTTGAATACTTAAAACTTCTTGAATGGGTCGCAAATTATTATTGTACGGATTTGATAACCGTTCTAAATGCCGCAATTCCGTTAAAACTTATTGAAAAATCACTAAAAACCGAGCAAAGTATAGAATTTGTCGGCACAGACGGCGCTACAAAGCGTCAGTTACAGGTTTTGGAATTGCTACAGTCTCAAGGAAAAATGCTTTTAATTGAGTTTGAACGCTTAGCAAAAACAACTCGTGCAACGATTAAAAAACTTGAGGCTTTAGGTTGTGTAAAACTGACAGAAGAACAGGTTTACCGCAATCCTTTGGATATACTTAAAATCGATAAAAAAGAAGATTTGTTTGAACTTTCTGAAACCCAGCAGGCTGTTTATGAGGGAATCTCAAAACAAATAGAAGATGAGATTTGCCCCCAAATACTGTTACACGGAATCACTGCAAGCGGAAAGACAGAAGTATACTTTAAACTGATTGATGATACCATAAAATCAGGGAAAAATGTATTGTTTTTAGCACCTGAAATTGCACTGGCTTCCCAATTAACCAAGCGTTTGGCACGAAAATTCGGAACCCATGATGTTGCGATTTGGCACAGCAGTATCTCGGAAGGCGAGCGGTACGATGTTTGGCAAAAACTTTATAAAAACGAAATTAAAATTCTGGCAGGAGCTCGTTCGGCAGTTTTTGCCCCGCTGCAAAATATCGGACTTATTATAATTGATGAAGAGCATGAAGGTGCTTACAAACAAACTTCTCCTGCACCACGTTATGATGCGCGTTTGGTTGCAAGAAAGTTGTCTGAATTTAACTCTTGTCCGCTGATTTTAGGTTCTGCGACTCCTGATATTTCAAGTTATTATCGTGCGGTTAACTCAAATCATTTGTATGAGATGTTAAAGCGCTATAATAACGCGAAAGTCGCACCTGTAACCGTTATTAATATGCAGGAGTATGGCAGAGCGGCTTATAGAAGTTTAATTTCAAAACCTTTGCAGGTTGCGATAAAAGAAACATTAGATAATAAACAACAAGTAATTTTGTTGATAAATCGCCGCGGTTTTTCAACATATACCCAGTGTCAGGGCTGCGGACAGGTTATTGAGTGTCCGAATTGTGCGATTCCGATGATTTGGCATGCTAAAGATAATATGCTCAAATGCCATTATTGTAACCATGTTGAATATTTCCCCGATGTTTGTCCGAATTGTGGCTCTGATGCGATTAAAACCTCAGGTACGGGAACCCAGAAGGTTGAACAGTATATCAAAGATTTGTTCCAAGGGTATAATGTTGAGCGTATTGATAGTGATGTTTTGGTTAGAAAAGGCGAACACATAAGGCTTTTAGAGCGATTCCAAAATGGCGAAATTGATATTCTGGTCGGCACCCAAATGATTGCAAAAGGCTTGGATAACCCGAATGTAACATTAGTTGGTGTAATCTCGGCTGACGCAAGTTTCAATTTACCTGATTTTAGAGCATCAGAGCGCGGTTTTCAGTTATTAACCCAGGTTGCGGGACGTGCGGGACGCGGAGAGTTTAAAGGTCGGGTATTATTTCAGACTTATAACCCTGAATATTATGCGCTTGAAAGTGCAAAATCTCAGAATTATTTGGAGTTTTACAAAAAAGAAATCGTATCGCGCGAGGATTTTGATTACCCGCCGTTTAGCCAGATTATAAGACTTATATTAAGTTCACAAAATAATTTTCGTGCTGAAAAAGCAGCACAGGAAATTGCCCTAAGGCTTTGTACTATGATTGAAAAGTTCGGGTTTGGCGAAAGATTAGAGGTTCTTGGTCCGACTCCGTGCGTGATTGAGCGGATAAACGGGTATTACAGGTTCCAGATTTTAATAAAAAATAAATTGGAAGATAAAGGACATCAGTTTGTATCAAGCTTTTTGAACAAAATCACGGCACCAAAAGACATCAAAATAACAATCGATGTTGACCCGCTGGATATATTATAATTCTTTAAACTCAATTTTATAACCTAAGATATCAGCAATATGTTGGCATTCTGTAAATGAAATAGTGTCCCTGTTTAGTTTTCCATATATTTTTGCAGGAGTATATGTTTTATTTGTCTTTTTTGTTAAATGTTTTGCTAATTCTTCTACGCTCATGTGTTTTAAAGTCAGCAATATCTTTATTTGAGTTTTTATATCCATAATTTAATTATACTAATATTTGACAAATTTTTCTCTTATTGTATAATATGTATTGAATATAATAATAATTATCGAATACGATAAAATGATTGCGAAAATTTATAAGAAAAAAGGAGAAAACAAATGGACAAAGAAGACGGAATAAGATTAGATGAGTTAGGAGATTATCTTAAAAATGTTCAAATGAATTATTTTGCTGATTATTTCTATAATAAAAATATTACTGAGGCTGTATTTGAAAGGTTCAAGCATGCAGGTATGAAACTGGTATATCTGCATCTTGAATTTATGTTTCTTAATCATTGTATAAATTTTTATCAAAACAGAGGAGAAATGTTTAATGCATTACCTGAAAATGAGCAAAAAAAGATAGAAGAACTCAATACAATTGTTGAGTATATTTATGATGATACCTCTGACAAAATGCAAATGATATATTCTGTGTTGACGAAATAGAAATAAATTTACCCCTAAAACTTTTTCAGTTTCGCGTAAGAGGCGTCCATGGCTTTTTTGCCGAGTTTGCCAAAGTCGATTGTATACATTACGCTTTCGCCGATTGTCATTACATCTGTTATGTGCCCGACGCCCATTTGTTCGTGGAAAACACGCTGACCGACAGAGTAAACATCATCTAAGACAGGTGCTTGGTTGCGCTCACGCTCTTTTTGTTCAGCCTCAATTCTTTCTGCTTCTTGTTTTCTGCGGCGCTCATCTGCCATTCGTTTAATCGCATTGTCTTGGAAAAATGCCGCAATTTTTTCTTCTTCACGTTTTTTGTTTATGGCAGATTTTACTAAAATCGTGCGTTGCGGAGTTCTGTTACTTGCAGGTTTTTGGTAGCTTGAACGGTTGTAGTTTCCGTAGCTGCTGTGCGAAGATGAATTAGCCGAACTTGAAGAAGATGAAGATGACGCAAGTCCGCGGCGTTGCGGTGCGACAAAGTTTGCCCCAAATCCGTTTGATGGTTTAACGTATCCGTCAGAATCGCTTTGAGCTTTAGCTTTTGTAACAGCACTTCTGAAGGTTGAAGCTCCGCGTGAGCCGCCCATTGATTCGGACGATTCAATCAGATTTTGCGGAATTTCTTCAATAAAGCGTGAAGGGTTGTAGTATCTGTATTCACCCCAGGTTTGGCGGCGTTTTGCTGATACTAAGTATAGTTTTTCTTCCGCGCGGGTTACGCCAACATACATCAAGCGGCGTTCTTCTTCGACTTCCGAGTCGCTTTGAAGCGTTCTTTGGCTCGGGAAGATTCCTTCATCCATTCCTGCGATAAATACTGTCGGAAATTCAAGCCCTTTTGCCGCGTGAAGTGTCATCAGGGTTACGTTATTTGATTCGTTTTCCATTGAGTCTAAGTCTGAAACAAGTGCGACTTGTTGCAAAAATTCACCCAGAACGTTTCCTTCTTCTTCAGGAACAAATTCTTCTGCCACGTTTACAAGTTCCTGTAAGTTATTTATATCATCCTGAAAATCAGGGTCAGTTGCGGCTTTTGCTTGAAGTTCGGCAAGATATCCCGATTTTTCGATTACAAGAGTTACAAATTCTTTCAGTGTGTAAGAATTTTGTGCATCTTTAAATTTTTGGATAAGTGTTGCAAAATCTTTCAATTTTGAACGTGTTTTTGGTGCGATTGGTGAATCATCACAGATTTTTATCGCCTCATAAAGGCTTATATCTTTTTCGTTTGCAAAATCAGCAAGGTTTTTAACCGTAGTATCGCCGATTCCGCGTTTCGGGATATTGATTACGCGGCGCAAACTTTGAGAATCGTCTGTGTTATTGATTAATTTTAAATAGCAAAGAACGGTTTTAACTTCCGCGCGGTCGTAGAATTTTGTACCGCCGTAGATTCTATACGGAACACCTGTTGCCATGCAGGCTTCTTCAAGCGCACGAGATTGGTTGTTTGTTCTATACAGGATTGCGAATTGGTTAAAGTTTCCGCGGGCAGTGCGTCTGATGTTTGCGATGATATAATTTGCTTCGTCAGCTTCATCATCTGCTATATAGTAGCTTAACTTTTCGCCTTCACCTTTATTTGAATAAAGAACCTTATCAACACGTTCGTTGTTGTTTTCGATAACTGCGTTTGCCGCGTTCAGAATATGCGCGGTTGAACGGTAGTTTTGTTCAAGTTTTATAAGTTTTGTTTTCGGATAATCCTTTTGGAAGTTCATAATGATTGTGTAATCAGCGCCGCGCCAAGAGTAAATTGATTGGTCGACATCACCTACAACACACAGTGAACGCTCATCGGGAATTTCTTTTGAAAGGTTTGTATAAAGCATGTTAACCAAGTTATATTGAGCCAAGTTAGTATCCTGGTACTCATCGACCATAATATGTTGGAATCTGTCGTAATACTGCTGTCTGACTTCCTCGTTTTGTTCTAACAGTTTAACTGTTAACATCAACATATCGTCAAAGTCGATTGCATTATTGTTATTTAGTGCTTTTTCGTATTCTTCATAAATGGAGGCAATCCTTTGTGATTTAAAATCTCTTGCGTATGTTGCAAATGTTGTAGCATCCTGCATTTTATTTTTCGCGTTTGAGATTATTGATTTGACAAGTTTTGTCGGGTAAATTTTGTCATCAAGGTTAAGCTTTTTGACAGCCCTTGTAATAATTTGATTAGTGTCCGAATCATCGTAGATTGTGAAGTTCTTGTCTAGGTTTTTACCTGTTGCAGTGTTATATTTGTCAATATTTTCGCGCAAAATTCTTCCGCAGATGCCGTGGAAGGTTCCCACCCACATATACTTAACCGTGTCTTCGCCGATAATTTTGCCGATACGTTCTTTCATTTCCTTTGCGGCTTTATTGGTAAATGTTACGGCTAAGATGTTTCTCGGTCTTACGCCCTGACGAATCATGTATGCAATTCTTGTTGTTAAAACTTTGGTTTTACCTGAGCCTGCACCCGCTAATATTAATAACGGTCCTTTTGTTGTCTGTACTGCTTCTTGTTGTTCCTTATTAAGATTTTCTAATAGATTTTCCATGACCTCTTCCCAAATCAAAAAAATTATGCTATAATACAGCATAGTTTAAAAATGTAATTAATGCAATCGAAAAGGTAAAAGAAAAAAATGACAGAAAGTGATATGGAAATTTTATTAAATGCAGGCGAAAACGGCGCTGAAGCTCCGAAAATTGTTGTCCCTATTGATGAAGATATGGACACTGTTAAATCAGATGCTCCAAATACAGTTGACGAGTTAGCTATGGAGCTTGCAACAATCAAGCAATCAGCAAAGAAAATTGCTATTATCGGAAGCCGTAATCTTCCTATCACTCATCAGCAAATGATTGAAACACTTTCAACCGCGCTTGTTATGCAAGGTAATACAATTATTACATCAGGCGGTTCCTCAGGTACTAACGCTGCTGCTATTCGCGGGGCTATGAAAGCTAATCCTGATAAGTTATGTGTAATTTTACCGCAAACTATCGGTCAGCAGCCGTCTGACGTTCAGGATCAGTTGATTGGCGTTCCTAATATTATTGAACACTCAGATCGTGCGATGATGACTTTAGCTGACGCTTCTCGCGTTTGTAATAGAGAAATTATTGATGAATGTAATCAGTTAATCTGTTTCCTTTCTCATACGTCTAAAACTCTTCATAATGCTGTTCAGTATGCTGAAGAAGGTCATAAAGTTATCACTGTATTTTATTTAGACTAGTTTTAGGTTTTTTATATGAGTGAAAATTTAAAGAAATTAACCGGCAAAAATCCGAAAGATTTTGAGCCAGTAGCTTGTAGTCTTATAAATAATTCCGATACGGAACTTTTTTCTGAGCTTGTCGAAAAAGACGATTTCTTGTTTGATTTTGTCAAAAATAATGTTGCAAATCGTCTTGAAAAAGCTTGTAATAAGTCAAATTATCTTAATTTGCTTAATTTTTTAAAGTTTTATTCAACGTCTTATGAAGATTTTATCGTGTCAACGCTTGCAAGATTTGCCGATGAAGATTTGACGGACAGAATGCTTGAAATTTTTGAAGGCGGTACGGATGAAGAAAAAACATATTGTGCCAAGTTTTTTTCATATATTCAAGACCCGTTGGCACTTGATTTGTTAAGAAAAAACGCGTATTCGCAATCTCCTGCGTTGGCTTCTAATTGCGCGTCTACTCTTGCACTTTTAGGAGATGAGGAGTCTTACATAGAAGCGCTTAAAAAGCTTGACTCAGATGATGAATTTACCTGTCTTGACGGTGTGAAATTTCTTGTTTCATACGGTAAAAAAGATTCTGTAGCTAAAATTATCGAGCTAATGAAAAAGTCTTCTTTTGCCGAAAATATCGCAGGTGAAATTCCTTATCTTTGTCCGTTATCAGAATTAAGTCAACAGGATTGTTTGTTTGTCTTAAATTCAATTATTAACGGACTTGGTGAAATCTTAGGGCTTTGTCAGGTATTTGATTTTGAGCTATACGAAAATCTTGAAAAACTTATAAACGGCAGCAAAACCTCAGAAAGTGCCGTGGTACTGCTTAATGCAAAAGATAAATTTGATACTTTAACGGAAAATGATGAGTACCTGTTTGATGAGTCAAAAGACACGAAACAAGAAGTTCTGGAGATTAAGAATTTGCTTGATTCTGTTGATTTAGTTCCGCTTTATACTTTAGCCGATGATGAATTAAAGTCTGACGGGTTGTTTGTGTTTACGGCGCTGGAATTAACCGAAGATACTCAGAAAGTTCGCTCGCTTTTAACTTCTTCAAGACCTGCTGTTATTGTGAAATCGCTTGAGATTCTAAGACAATTTGATGAACTTAATGCTTCAGATAAAGAAACTGCATTAAAGTTTATAGCAGATAAGAATATTATAAACATAATCTCTGCAATGTAATTAAAACTTGTATTTATAATTTTTCGGAAATCTCCAGCCATTTTGCTGTAATAATAAAGTACAGCCTCTCGGTTTAATTCCTGTTTCGCCTTTACGGGAAAATATAAACACATCCTGACAGTATGTGTTTGGCTTTTTGCTTCCGTTAACATCTATGTAGAACCAATCGACGTAAGAAGGTTTGCCGTCTGCGTCAAAGGTATTTCTCGGGAAAAATACGATAGTCCCGTCCATTAGTTGAAATAAAAGTCTGGAATCTCCCGATGATAAATTCCATTGAGCATTGGACCATTGTTTCCAAGACATATCAGCAGGATAGCCGTAATCAACTTGAGTTTTACAGAGTCTTACAGCGCGAAAATATGGCATAAAGTAGGTTTTCCAATACTCTTCAACATTCATTTCAGCTCCCGTGGGCCAGGAATCCATACTTCCGTTATCTGTTTCAGAAAGTCTTATGGAGTTTGTAATTGATGCGTACGATTTTTTTAATTGGGTTTCGATAGCTCTTTTTTTAGCATTGGCAATCAATCCCGGTATTGTAATTGCGGCAACTACTCCGATAATCCCGAGTGTGATTAATACTTCAGCTAAAGTGAAACCTACTTTTTTAGACATAATAAACCTTTCAATTTTTAATGTTTGCATTGTTTACTACAATAAATATATTGTAATAGACATATAATAAATTGTAGAAAAATTTTTGTCAAATGATTAAAATTTTTCTATGGTTAAAAAAGAAATCTTAAAAGAGTTTGGGAGGAACCTTAAGGCGGAACGAAATCGTGCAGGGTTATCGCAAGAACAGCTTGCCGAAAAAATCGGGGTTTCGTACGGGCAGGTTGTAGGGATGATAGAAAGAGGGGAAACAAATACTTCTTTGTCTGTAATTATCGGGATTATGAATGCGCTTGATTTAGATTTTGAAAAGTTGTATAATCGCCATAAGTTCTAAGTTAATACAGGAGAATAATATGTTTAAATTGAATAATAAAAATAATGATATCCCCGAAGGTTTTAGACAAATCACAGACCAAGAAGCCGCTAATGCTTTTCTGCGTATGGATGTTGATAAAAGTTATACCATTACAAAAAACGAGTGGATGCTAAGTTGTTTAAAAATAATGGCTGATGATATCGGAAGCCTTGACAGAGAAGCTCCAGATGCGATTATGCAAAAGTTTCAAGAATTGTCAGATGAATTTGATAAATATGATTTAGACCACAATAAAGTAATCGATTATATTGAATATAAGAATTTCTTAATGGATAATGTATTGATATCAGAGTGAAATTCTTAAATATCTTAATAATTGCGCATATTATTTACTTTTGTAATATAATTGTTGATGTAAGATTAGGGAAAACAGAGGGTAAATACATGGTATTAAGATATGATTGCGGAGAGGTTATAACAGCAATGGTTACACCGATGGAAAAATCGGGAGCTATTGATTATGATAAAGTTGAGGTTTTAGCAAAGCATTTAATAGAAAACGGCAGTGATGCACTTTTGGTTGCGGGAACAACGGGTGAATCTCCTACTTTAACAAATGAAGAAGAAATTGAACTTGTAAGTACAGTAAAAAGAGCTGTGGCTAACCGTGCAAAAATCATATTAGGAGCAGGTTCAAACTCAACAGCATCAGCCTTTGAGTATTCAAAATTTGCTCAAAAAGAAGGAGTTGACGCAATTCTATCTGTTGTACCATACTACAACAAACCTAATCAAAAAGGTATGATTGAACACTTTTCAGCGGTAGCAGAATCAACTGATTTGCCGATAATTTTATACAATATCCCTTCAAGAACGGGTGTTAATATGTTACCAGAAACGGTTGCTTATCTGGCTGAAAAATATTCAAATATTGTGGCGTTGAAACAAAGTTTTGCAGATATGGATAAAATAACCGAACTTAAGATGTTATGTCCTGATGATTTTGTAATCTATTCAGGCGATGACAGCTTAACATTGCCAATGCTTTCACTTGGTGCGCACGGGGTAATTTCTGTGGCATCTCATCTTGTAGGTTCTGAAATTAAATCAATGATTAGAAACTACAAAACAGGTGATGTTTTAGCTGCAAGAAATATGCACAAAAAATTATACCCTGTATTCAAAAACTTATTTATGGCGCCAAATCCGGTTCCTGTCAAGGCTGCGCTTGAATACAAAGGATTAATCGATTCTCATGTCAGAAAACCTTTAACAGGATTATCTGATGATGAAAAAAATACGTTATTCAGAATAATAGATGAGGTTAAATCAGAATTAAGTCAGGAAGACTAGTTCAAATTAATTTCGTTTTAAATATTATAAAAAAATATTATAAAAGAAAATAATTAATAGTTAGAACACATATAAGAGGATGAAAAATTGAAGAACAAAATTATTATGTTTTGGGTCATTGTAGTAATCGTGATAGGTTGCCTTTTCACGATTTACAAAAAGCCTACAAAACTCGGACTTGATTTAGTCGGCGGTTCAAGAATCATGCTTGAAGCACGAACTACGGGTACTGTTCCGACGATTACGCAAGAAACAATGAGCAGATTAAAAGTTGCAATCGAAAACCGTGTAAATAAACTCGGGGTTTCGGAAACTAGTGTTGCACAAGTCGGCGAAAAAAGACTTTTGGTTGAAATTCCAAACATCACGGATTTAAAAGAAGCAGAGGCATTTTTAGGAAAAACTGCTTTGTTAGAATTTAAAGAACCTGTGTTTGATGAAAATGGTATACAAAAATCAGACGAACACGGTGTGATGTGGAAACCGACAGATCCTGAGTTAACGGGTGAAGACTTAAAATCAGCTTCAATCGGTTCTGATCAAACAGGTCAATGGACGGTATCGTTAGAATTTAACGGTTCTGGAGCCGATAAGTTCGGCAAATTAACCCAAAGACTTGTCGGAAAACAAATGGCGATATTTTTTGACGGAGATGAAATATCTGCTCCTGTTATAAGAGAAGCGATCTATGGCGGAAGAGCAGAAATCTCAGGAGGTTCAAGCGGGTTTGAATATGAAGAAGCAGAAAAAATGGTTAACCTGTTAAACGCAGGTGCGTTGCCTGTTCCGTCAGAAATCATTCAGGAAAATACCGTCGGACCTACTTTGGGTGCAGATAGTATCGAAAAATCAAAGTTTGCAGGTCTTTTAGGTATCGGACTTGTAATGTTGTTTATGGTATTTTACTACAGATTACCGGGCTTCATTGCTGACGTTGCGTTGGTAATTTACGCACTGATTTTGTTCGCATTATTCAAGATAATTCCTGTAACCCTTACATTAGCCGGTATTGCAGGTTTCATTCTGTCAGTCGGTATGGCGGTTGACGCGAATATCCTGATTTTTGAAAGAACAAAAGAAGAATTAAGAGCAGGCAGAAACCTGTTTACTGCAATCAATTCTGGTTTTGACAGAGCCTTTACAAGTATTTTCGATTCAAATATGACAACTGTTTTGGCTTGTGTAATATTGTATTTCTTAGGTACAAGTGTTGTTAAAGGTTTTGCTTTAACTTTGGCATTAGGTGTAATTGTTTCAATGTTCACTGCAATTACGGTTACTAAAAACTTCATGCACTTAATCTTCGGTACGGGAGAATTAAAACATCCTGAGCTGTTCGGTCTTTCTAAAGACGAAATCGGTAAGGGTTATGAAGTTACGGAAACTAAACGTGAAAAAGCACGTTTCGGTATTTTAGACTAAGAAAGTATGAGGTAAATATAGAAATGTTTAATTTTAATAAGACAGTACATGTCGTAAAATATAGAATATTATGGATGTGTTTATCAGCATTGTTATTACTACCGGGGATTGCGGCGATGATTTATTCAATGGTAACATATCCGACACATTCACCTGTTAAAGTCGGTATTGACTACACAGGCGGAACAATCCTGCAATACGGTGTTCAGGAAAATATTGATAATGCTGCAGTAGCAAAAACAAGAGAAGACTTGGATAAAGCAGGTGTTCAAAACCCTTATATTCAGATTTTGAATGTTAATCCTACTGCTGAAAATAATAATATCAAATCAATTATTTCAATTAGAACAAAATTTATTGATGAAGGCTCAGAAGATGCTGCGCTGATTACAAAAACCGTACAAAGCGAATACAAAGGTGCTGAACTTATTCAGGTAAGTTCAGTTGGTCCGACATTAGGTAAAGAACTTTTCAGAATGTCACTTATTGCGTTGTCTCTTGCGATTTTAGGGATGATTATTTATATTTCGCTAAGATTTAAGTTCGATTACGCGCTAGCTGCGATATTAGGGCTTGTTCATGACGTTTTGTTTGTAGTCGGTGTATTTTCACTGCTTGGTATTTTCTGTAATGTTCAGGTTGACGGATTGTTTTTAACTGCAATTCTGACAATTATCGGTTTCTCAATAAATGATACGATTGTAACGTTTGACAGAATCCGTGAGAACTTACGTTATTACGGTAAGAAAATGACTTTTGGCGAAATTGTGGACGCATCAGTTAACCAAACACTTGCAAGAAGTATCAATACTTCCTTGACAGTGTTTATAACCCTTGCTGCTTTGTATTTCTTTGGCGGGGTAACAACAAGAGATTTTGTGCTGGCGATGATGCTTGGTGTAATCGTTGGTGTATATTCAAGTATTTTCTTCTGCAGTATGTTAGTTGATTTCTGGGAAGAAAAGAAAGAAAAACAAACTAAAGCTATGGCTTAAAAATAAAAGTACAAATTTGGTTAACATTTATGGCTGTTATATTTTTTATAACAGCTTTTTTTTATTTAATGTAAATAATCCATATTTTTAAAATTCATTATATAATATGCACATCCCCAGCCGTTACTGTTTTTTGGTAAACAGGCTGTTTTGTAAGAAAATTGTGTGCTTAACGGCGAGCCTAAAGGAACTAAACCTGAACCTGCATAATATTCAAACCCGAACATATCAATTCCGATTACATTAGGTTTCTTTTGTGCATTAACGTCAACATAAATCAGCATTGAGTTTTTACTGCTGTTGATACTGTCACCTTGAAGATAAGGTCCGCGCCACCAAATTGATGTCCCGTTTAGTAATACAACTTTATATGCCCAATCAGCTGTTGCATAATTCTGTAAAGGACTACCCGATTTATAATTATAAACCCCGTTATAAATACATTTTCCCTTTGAATCATTTGTCCCGCAATCTAAAAGCAGTTTTAAGTGTGGTTTAAGATTGTTTGCAATAAGTTCAGCACAAGCTTTATCTTGTTTTATACAACCCCAACCATCAACAGTACCGTTATCTTCTTCTGCTAATCTTAACGCTCTTGATAAAATTGAATATGTTGCAGTTAATTGAGAAACGGTTCTTTTTTCGGTAATTTTTTGCATTATTGTCGACATTGTTATTGCAGCAACGATCCCGATTATTCCGAGGGTGATTAACACTTCAGCTAATGTAAAGCAACGTAGTTTCATAAATCTTTTCCATCTTATTTTATGTAGATGCTATCATATTATACTCAGTTGATAGTAATAAGTCAATATCATATTATAATGGTATGAGTAACGATTTTGGTATGATAAGTAATAAAATAAGTAAAAAAGTTAAACTTGAACGTAATAAAAAAGATTACTCACAGGAAGAATTGGCTTTTCGTGCAGGGATAAATAAAAATACTATTTGGAAAATTGAAACAGGACAAGTTTCGCCAAATATCGTAACCCTTGAAAAAATTGCTTATGCTCTTGAAATTGATTTTGCAACATTAACTGATGTTTCAAAAGTTGAATTATAGCCATTAAATATGAAAAACAAATGGTTTAAATAAAAGTACAAATTTGGTTAACATTTATGGCTGTTATATTTTTTATGGTTTGAAACCTTCTTTAGCGGAGATATAGCAACGGTGGATTCTGTTTATTGCAGTAGTTTTGGCGATAAGCGAATTGACGTGAGCTTTGGATGTATTCTCACGTATACGGAGGATTCCAGCGATTTCACGGTTGCTGTAGCCTTTAACAACAAGACCAAGAACCTCAAACTCTCTTTTTGTAATATCAAGATACTCAGGTTCAAATTTTACCATTTGTCGTCCTCGCTAAGTAACACATTAATACAATATATTGTTAAGCTTTATATTAAAAATGTTTGCATTATATCCTAAAATAACTTATGGTTTTAAAAATGATTATGCTAGTCAACGAAGATGATAAAAATTTTAAGTAACCGAATTTTTGTCATATAATAGTTGTATGAATAAGCTGAGTGCGGTATTAGTTTTGAATTTGGTTTTGTTTGCGTTGCCTTGTCAGGGCGCGTTTTTGGGTAATATTCCGCAAACAACTCTGCAAATTGCAAAAGACGCAGGGGATAATCAAAACCTTGGCATTCCGTCTTCAAAAATCGTAAGGGTCGGAATCGGAACCGATAATTTTGCATCTTACGAATGGAATTGTGCGCAAATCTACGGCACAGGCGAGTTTGAGCTTTATAATAACAAAAACTACATAAATACCTACGATAGCGACAATGTTATTAAAGTTTCCATGGATGGAAATATTTTTGTTTTAAAAGACGTAGAAGATAACGTTATCGAAAAAGTTTCAGGACCGATTATTTTCAAGACGGATTTCGGATTTCTGGGGGTTAAGGGATTAAAACGTGCAGGGCACGATGCGATTTACCGTGGTCAATTGGAACTAGTTCCATCAACCAAATCAGGTAAGTTTCATATCGTTAATTCTATTGAACTTGAACAATATTTAAAAGGTGTTGTTCCCAACGAAATGCCTGTAAGTTTCGGGTTAGAAGCCTTGAAAGCTCAAAGTGTTGCGGCAAGAAATTATGTGCTTTCTCCTCGTGTTAAGGCTAATCCTAACTATGATGTTGTGGATTCTGTTGCAAGCCAGGTTTATTTTGGTGCGAACACCGAAAAAGAACTTTCTAACCGCGCAGTTAACGAAACCTCCGGGATTGTGGCATTATACGGTTGGGATTTGATTTTGGCTCAGTATTCTTCAACCGCGGGCGGGTACACGGAAAGCTTTGAGAATGCGTTTTCTGATCCTATAACAAAAAAATTTCCCTCAGACCCAAAGCCTTATTTGGTAGCAAAGCCTGATTATGATGATTTTAGACCCTTAAATACAGAAGAAGCGGCATCAAAATTCTATAAATCAAAACCTAAGTCTTTTGATGTGAAATCTTCGTATTATCGTTGGGAGCGTGAGTGGAACGGACAAGAGATTCAGGACGCCATTCAGGCAAATATCGCAGCGCAAAGTACAACAGGGTTTGTCTGTCCTGCAGTTCAAAAAGGCGAAACAATAGGAATTATTAAAGAATTAAAAGTTTTGCGCCGCGGGGATTCGGGCAAGATTATGGAGCTTGAAATTGTAACCGATTGCGGCAGTTACGTTGTACAAAAAGAACTTGTTATAAGACGGCTTTTTACAAACAAAGGCAAGGCATTGCCAAGCGCAAATGTCGTGTTTGAACAGGAATATAACGAAAACGGTGATTTGATGTATGTAAAAGCTTACGGCGGCGGATTCGGACACGGTGTCGGAATGAGTCAGTACGGTGCAGGGTTTATGGGGAAAGAACTGAGTAAGTCGTTTGATGAAATCTTAAAACACTATTACTCAGGGATTACGCTCGCGACCGAGCCGAAAATCTTATCGCTGAAAATCGGGCAGGATAAGATTGTAAATAATTTCTACACAAAAAACGGTAAGGCTGTTTTAGTTGTTGATAACAAGTATAAAACGGATTATATTGACGCTGTTATAAATAATGTTGATGAAAAGATTGAATTTGACACGACAACAAGGTATAATCAGATAGATTTATCAAAGTATTTAAGATGCGGGATGAATATGGTGACATTTTTCTATCCTGTAACACAGGGCGGAAATAAGGCAGTCAGGATGTATATAGAATTGGCGGGAGAGTAATGACAGAGGCAGCACAAGATAAAACACCGAGCGTTTTAAAAGCGGCATGGCTTATTGCGGTTGTAACTATTGTAAGTAAGCTTATCGGGTTTGTTAGGGATATTATTATCGCAAATTACTATGGTGCGTCAATGGTTTCCGATGCTTATTATTACGCATACCAGATTCCTTCATTATCCTTAATTTTGCTTGGCGGAGTCGGTGGGCCGTTTCACAGTGCAACTGTTGCCGTTTTTTCAAAACTTATCCCAAATTTAAACGATAAACCGTCAGATGAGGTTAACAGACTTTATTCAACTTTTATGAATGCTACGATAATCTTTTTCCTTATCTTGTCTGCCGTGATATTTTTATTTCCTAAGCGGATAATGGGACTTATAATCTCGGGTGGCTCGTTTGAGATGATTAATCTTGCGGCGGCGCATTTAAAAATAATGACACCGCTTCTCGTAATTGGCGGAATTGTCGGGATTTATTACGGGATTCTGATTATCTACAGGCAATTTATGCTTCCTAACCTGTCGCCGATTGTAATGAGTTTAGCGATTATCGGGGTTGTTATGGCTGTGCCGAACGATCAAAAAGGTTATTCGCTTGCCTGGGCAACAACAATCGGTGCTGTGTTGCAGCTTATTATTCAATATCCGAATATAAGAAAGCTCGGGTACCGCCTGAAACCGTGTTTTGAATTTACTAATAATCCTGAATTTAAATCAATTTGCGAACTTTTATTCCCTGCTGTTTTAAGTTCTACTGTTGGGCAAATTCATATTTATGTTGATATGTTTTTCACCTCATCAATCTCAGAAGGTGCTTGGACAGCGATTGGATATGCCAATAGAGTTTTTCAGTTCCCTGTAGGAATTTTAGTTACGGCGTTTTTGGTTCCGCTTTTTCCGATTTTTGCAAAACTTGTTGCCGATAATGATTTTGACGGTATAAGAAAATATTTTAATAAAGGTGTCGGGGTATTGTTTTTCGGTGCAATCCCGATAATTATCGGAATCCTTGTTGTAGGTATGGACGCTGTAAGGCTTGTGTTTGAACACGGTGTGTTTGATTCAAATGCAACGTTTATGGTGACAGAAGCGCTGTGGTTCTTATCTGTTTCAATTATTCCTTATGTATTTAGGGATTCTATTACAAGGGTTTATTATTCGTTTAATGACTCGGCAACACCGTTTGTTGTTGCGTTTTCTTCCATTGTATTAAAACTTTTATTAAACTGGGTTTTAATTTCAAAAATGCACTTTGGTATCGGCGGGATTACCTTATCTACGTCACTTGTAACTTTGTTTAATGCTTGTGTTCTTGGCGTATTAATGACTAAAAAAATGAAAATGGATTATAAATCTTTGTTTACTAACTTGTTTAAAATGATTATATCGGGTATAATAACTTTTGGAGTATGTTTGTTATGTGCTTATTGGTATGATAAGTTTATAACCTTACCTAAAATTCCGTTTGAAATAGTAAAAATCGGTTTAATAGCAATAGTATGCTTGGGTATTTATGTTCCGCTGAATTTATTATTTAAAATGGAATATGCAGGAGAGTTGTTTAATAGATTGTCAGCAAAATTTATACGGAAATAAGAGAATATACAAACAGTTAAAACAGAGTTAGAGTAGAGTTATGCAGTTACGAGTCGGTCAAAGTCTTGATAGTAGCAGAGTACGCTTGGATTTTAAGAAAAGTCCGAGTACGCCTGACAGTGCTCCAAGTTATGAAATCGAAAAAACAAGAGCTGATGAATTTGTTAAAAAATATAACTCGCAAGGTGCAAAGTTATTTACCATAACACAAGTATCGGCTAATTTAGGCGCATTACTTGGTTGTATTGCAGGTTTTCACAAACGCTCGGTTAAGATGATGTTTGGAGGAGCCTTTGCAGGGCTTGTGTCAGGCTTTCTTTTAGGAACTGGGTATACTGTTTATAAGAAAAACTCTCTTATGAAAGAGTATGATGTAAAACAGATTTCTAAAAAATAAAATAGGATTTAGGGAAGTTTTAATGAAAGAGAAATTTAAGCCAAATATTGATGAGCGCCCTGTAATGATTGTACTAGGTGTTGCTGCATTTTATTTGATTATTGAGTTTTTTATCGTTTATCTGTTTTTACTTCATAGAATTAATTTTGTTGTAATGTTTGTTTCTTCTGTTTTATTTATGCTGATTTACCTGCCGAGGTTTTTGATTATTTATAAGCTTAAAACTCGAGACAGGGTTAAAGTCATTGATGAATTTCTGATGATAAATGATATCGGAGTTGCGCTTTGTGATATTCTGGACTTTAAGGTTGATGTTGAAAAACCGCAGGTAGTGTTTTTTATCAATAATAAAATGGTAGTGTTTCAGCAGGCAAAATTTCACCTGAAACTCAAAAACGGCATAACAACATTTACCGTTGTCGGCGGTGAAAAAATCAGATTACTTGAAGAATTTTTGAGATGTGCTTCTTAATTATTTACCCTCAACGGTAGTTCCGTCTTTGGTGTCTTTCAGGACAATTCCGACTTCATCCAGTGCGATTCTGATTTTGTCTGCGATATCCCAGTTTTTCTCGGCACGGGCTTGTTTACGAAGTTCAAGGATTTCTTCCATTGAACCAAAAGTTTGTCCTAGACGTTCTGAAACTTTTTCAACACCTTTTTTCAAGTCGTCTTCTGATAAACCTGCTTTTTCGAAGGTGAAACCTAAAACTGTTCCGAGTTTATAAAGAATTGTGTAAGCATCTTTTTCATCCTTGTTTGCGCGGGTTGCAAGATCAAACAGGATAGCAAGCGCTTTTGATGTGTTCAAATCCTCATCCATTGCTTCAACAAATGCTTTGTATTCATCTGTTGTTGTAATATCAAGTTCTTCGTTTATAGGTGTTTGTTTAGCGTTTGTAAGACGTTTTGCGCCTGCTTTTGCGGCGGTTAATGCTTCATCCGAAAATTCTACAGGCATTCTGTAATGATTTGTGAGGATGAATAATCTTAACGTATTAGCATCATAATTTTTTAACATATCATCTATTGTTAAAAAATTACCCAACGATTTTGACATTTTTTCTTTGTTAATAGTCACAAAACCGTTATGGAGCCAGTAATTTACGAATTTGCATCCGTTAGCGCATTCTGATTGAGCGATTTCGTTTTCGTGGTGCGGGAAGATTAAGTCTGCCCCGCCTGCGTGGATATCAATGGTTTTACCCAAGTATTTTCTGCTCATCGCAGAACACTCAATGTGCCAGCCCGGGCGTCCGACACCCCAAGGTGAATTGTACCCAAATTTTTCATCACGTTTCCACAGCGCAAAGTCAAGCGGATCTTCTTTTAAATCTCCGACTTCAATTCTTGCACCGCTTTCCAGTTGGTCAATTGGCTGTTTTGAAAGATAACCGTAGCGAGAGAATTTTTTTACTCTGAAATATACATCTCCGTCAGCTTCGTAAGCATAACCGTTTGCGATTAAGTCTTTTACGATAGAAATCATTTCACCTAATGTTTTTGTTGCAAAAGGTTCAATATCAGGGGATAAAGTGTTCAGAGCTTTCATTGAGTTTGAAAACTGTTTGTACCAGTATTGTGAAACTTCTGTCGGCGTTTTTCCTTCTTTTTCTGCTTTTTTTAGGATTTTATCATCAACATCGGTTACGTTGCGGCAGTATGTTACGTCATATCCGCGAAATTTTAGGTATCTGTATAAAATATCCCAGGTTATATAACATCTTGCGTGTCCTAAGTGTGCGTGATCATATACGGTCGGACCGCAAACGTACATTTTAACTTTATTATCTTCAATTGGTTTAAATTCTTCGACAGTGTTTGTATAAGAGTTAAATAATCTCATAAAAATCCCTCATTTCTTACATAAATTTTACTACAAACAAATAAATTTTATTAACAAATGTAAATCAATATAAATTTTATAGCAATTATTAAAAGAAACAATACTTAAATATTATATACGATTTATATAAAAATATGAGGATAATTACATGAGTGAAGTTTCAAAAACAAGTGGTGTAGTACAAGCAAGAGGAACAGCAAAAGCAGGTGCAAAGGCCGGTGCTAAGCCGAAAAAAACTAAAGAACCTGTTAATATGAAATCAAACAAGACAACGCAGGTAAAAGTGCCGCAAAAACCTGTGCCAAAAATTATTACGGTGACTGCGGGTTCAGGATGCAGCTTGGGTTATCTTGCAGAAGTTCATAATACAACTGTTGCCGAAATTATGAAGCTTAATCCTGATATTAAAAATGCTGATAATATTAGGGAAGGTCAAAGAATAAAAGTCAGTCATATTGATCAGAAGGAGCTTGATGCTTATAATGCTTACCAGACAGAGTTGTCTAATCAACAATGGGAAGCTGAAAAAGCTGCAAGGTTAAAGAAAAAAATTGAAGCTGCTACAGCAGGTATTCAGCAAGCTACAGAAATGGGATATGATGAATACTATAAATTTGCTATAAATCAAAAAACAGGTGAAGTGACTATTACCTTGAAAACAGATAAAGAACTTGGAGATATTAGAAAAGGTCTTGGCTTGCCACGCGGACACTTACGTTCAAAAAATCCAAAGATTATGGAAAAATACAGCGCAGGTAATCTTTATGACATTGATAATTATGTCAGAATAAAAGACTGGGACGACGCGGAAGCTAAAAAAGGTGATAAATTTGTTATTGACGGTGATTGTATTAATCCTAAAAAAGGCTTTTTCGGCGGCAGATACTAAGAAAATAAATCAAAGATTTCAAATATCGGTTGGAGTAATTCTTCGACCGATATTTTTTCGTCAAGTTCAAGCGTGATTATCGGGATATTGCGTTCAACTCCCGCCCAGGTACCGAAACTTCCGGGGGTCGGATAGCCGATACTCGGTTCTACGGGATATTTTATTATATCTGAAATCATTTGCGCGATATCTTCTGCGGGTCCGTCGTAGTTTACGATTTTATATGGGGCGTGAAGAGTTAAAATAAGTTTTGGCTGATATTTTTCTATAACATCTATGACAAATCTTGTTTCAATCTCGCTAACTGGAGCGGTTCCGCTGTAGTAATCCGTAGGGTTGGAGCCTGCTTTACTTGTGTCTTGCCCCCAGTTTTTTGTCGGAAAATTCCTGTTTATATCGACATTGTTTGCGTTAACCCGTGTATTTAACCCCATTCCGTCAGGGTTCAGGCATGGGATAAAAAGTTTGCCTTGGGAGTTTTTATCTGCTAAGTATTTTTCAATTAAAAACTTCCCCTGAGGCTCATCACCATGTACAACACCTATTATAAGTGTTTGGTTTTTGTCAGGGGTGCCGATAAGTTCAACAGTGTTGCCAAGCTTTGTTTTTACCGAATTTAATACTTGCATTTACTTCCCTCTTCTTAATTAAACAACGCTTCAATAAAATCATCAGGATTAAACGCTTTCAAGTCTGTCATTTTTTCGCCGACTCCGACAAGTTTTACCGGTAATTTCATTTCTTTTGCTATTGCGATAATTATTGCACCTTTTGCGCTTCCGTCAAGTTTTGTCAGCGCAACTGATGTAAGATTGACGGATTCGGTAAATACTTTTGCCTGCTGCAAACCGTTTTGACCTGTGTTAGCATCAATTACAAGAATGCTTTCACGTAAAGCTTCAGGTGCCTGTTTATCAATAACAGTTTTAATCTTTTTTAATTCTTCCATAAGGTTGAATTTGTTTTGCAATCTTCCTGCCGTGTCAACCAAAATGACGTCATAAGTTTCTTTTTTAGCTTTTTGGATAGCTTCATAAACAACTGAGGCAGGGTCTGCTTTATCACGTCGGACTATATCAGCACCTGCACGTTCTGACCAGATGTTTAACTGTTCTTCTGCGGCTGCACGGAAAGTGTCACCTGCCGCGATTAGAACTTTCTTACCTTCCTGTTTAAATTTGTATGCAAGTTTTGCAATCAGCGTGGTTTTTCCTGCACCGTTCACGCCTGCGATAAAATAAATATTTAATTCGTTTTCTTTATAATTAAGTTCGGTTGAACCTGCATCAGATAATTTTTTTTTAAATTCTTCTTTCAGATATTCTTTTAATTCGGACGGTTTGGCGTTCTTTTTCCCGCGAAGATTATCGACAAGTTCAACCGCGTAATCCACACCTAAATCCGCGCTGATTAGAGTATCCTCTATATCATCAAGCGCAAATTCTGAATACTGTTCATCTGACGGGTTAACATTTGATAAAACGTCCCCAACTAACGATTTTGCCGTATTTGAAACGGTTTGTTTTAAGTTTTCAATCTTATCTTTAAAGAATCCGAACATACCAAGAGTTTAGCATAAATATTTATTACTTCCAAGGATAATCAGTTGGGATTTCCCAGCCGTTTCTTTGAATTAAAACTGCACAATACAGACCGTCACCTGTTTTTGAACAACTTCGTTTGATTTCTTCATTTGTCTTGTTTGCTCCGTACGGAAATACTGAGCTGTTTTCTTCCTGTCTGTATAAAAAGAAAACATCTTTGCCGTGTGTATTAGGGCCTTGGCTTCCGTTTATGTCAATGATAATCATTCGGTCATTGTTTTCGGAAAGAGCATTTGTTATGACTGAATATGTATATAAAAGTCCGTCCATAGTGATAAACGGACGTCGATTTTGATACACGGGAGAATTATAATTATTGTATGTTCCATTCATGTGTTTCCATACGTTACCTGGGGCTTTATATCCGCATTCCATATTTGTTTTGCAGATTTTTGTTATTTTCATGTATGGAGAAAGATATTTGTTAATAAAAGTTATTGGCTCTAATGTTTTATCCCAGGTGTCAATTTCACCGTTTTCTTCTTCAGACATTCTTATTGTCTGATTGATTGTTGAAACCGCTTTTTTTAACTTTGCTGCAGTACTTTTTTTTGATGTGTTGCAATAAGATTAGGTATAGTCATTGTTGCAACAACACCGATTATTCCAAGAGTAATCAGCACCTCTGCCAATGTAAATGCCCTTTTCAAAACAAACCTCCTTATCTATCGCGTTCGCGATAGGATAGTTTTTATATTACATTAAAAATCATTATTATGCAAGAGGTTAAGAAAAAAATTATTTGTTCATCGTTAGCAAAGACCGTAAAACGTCTGAGAGGGAGTAAAAGTCAGTTTATTTTGGGTGCTGAGTATGATATTCCCTCATCTGTTATAAGTGATATTGAACGCGCAGTAAAAGACCCGCAGTTAACAACTTTATTCAAATTATCATCAGCGTTCGGATTGACTGTTTCTGAGTTTATGAAAGAATTAGAAAATGAGCTTCCCGAAAAATTTTCGGTAAGCGAAGAGTAAAAAATCGTTGACGAAAGATTTATTTAACTCCGTTATCAACGATAACTTTTGCCAGAACTCCATTAATAAATGATGCACTGTCATCGGTTGAGTATTTTTTAGCAAGTTCTAATGCTTCATCAACAACAACTTTCATCGGTGTTTCTTTAATGTATAAAAGTTCTGAGATTGCGATTCTTAAAATATCTTTATCCATTTTAACAAGTCTATCAAAATCCCAGCCTGTTGAATATTTTTGAATCATTCCGTCGATTTCTTCGTGATTTTTTTGGAAAGTTTCTGCAATTTGGATTGCATAATTTTTTACATCATTCTGAGATTCAAGTGTGGTAAATTCTGCGATTTCAAGTGCCAGAATTGCTTTTTCCGCAACTTCAATCATCTCATCAATTCTGTTTGTCATATCAGATGTCATTGGAAGCGGAACCGCGATATTTGCAGCTTCAAGTGGTCTATTTAAGTTTATTTCGTGCTCTGCTTCGTAATCATCAATTTTATTTTTCATATCAATCAAAGCACCAAGCGATGTTTTCATATCGTCTTGTGCACTGCTTGAAAGGATTCTTACTGATTTTAATATAATATCGTCTAAATTTTCTTTTGAATAGTTTGTAATAGTTTTGTCAAATTGAGAAAAAAGTATAAATGCTAATTCTCTTGATGCTCTGCGGGCTTGCATAATTTACCTCATAATCTTTTCATATCTTATATGAGATTATGCTATCACGAAAAAATTTTTACGTAAAGGTTAATCAAAATCAATAATTTTTTTTCCGAGAATTAAGTCCCACATAGTTTTAAAAACCTCTTTTTGATAATCAATAATATATTTAATCTTGTATTTTGCGATTTCTAACCTGGAAGCTTTTTCCGGACAAATATTTTCTTTCCCCGATGCTGTACCGAATTCTCTGCAAATCGACGGACGCTCGGTGTAAATACTACATCTGGCATCATTTTTAATAAACGGACAATAATTGTAAATCTTTTTGGCTTCAAATTCGTTTAAAAGTCTATGAACATCTTCCATACTCTGTATGTTTAATTTTTCTACCATTTCAGGAGGTATTGTTGCAAGCATATTACCGTTTTGATCTTGTCCCATATAAATTATCGGGCGGGTGCTGTAAATGATTGAATTATAAGTATCTTTCGGGTCATTTATACCCATGTTAAACCCGCCAAAGATTTCCCTTTGAACTTTTTCTTTATGTTTTGGTAAAAATCCCTCCGGTAAAGGTACATTTATACAACATCTGGCTTTGCATTTTTGAACAAAACATTTTGTCGGGGCTGTTAAGTATGTTTTTAGTTTAGTTAGCTTCATAGTATTTATTAAAAAGCGGTGCAAAAATATTTTTGCTAAAATTTTATATTAAATTTTTGAGTATTACTTCTATAGTTTCCAGTTTTCGGGTATCATTTTTGATAAGTTTTAAATTTTTTAGTATTTCTGAGTACAATCGGTCATTATCCTTAGAATTAGGTACACTGAATAAATCTGTGACAGAAATATCCAGAACCTTTGTAATGTTTTCGATAGTTTTTGCAGATGCAAAGCCTTTGCCTGTTTCTATCAGACTTAGTGATTTAACTTCAATATTTAACAGTTCTGCAAGTTTATTTTGGGTTAATTTTCTTGAATTTCTCAGTCTTTTTATGTTACTGCCGAGAATTTTACATACATTGTTTTCCATAGCAACTCCTATTTTTAATAGTATTTGCAAGAAATAATATGTAAATTACATTAAACACCTTGACAAAAGTAGTTAAATATCTTATTAATATATTGAAAGGTGATATTTATGAAGAAAGCTTTTACATTAGCTGAAGTGCTGATAACACTTGGGATTGTCGGAGTTATTGCTGCAATTACTATTCCGGGACTTATGACGGCTTATCGAAAAAAGGTTATTGAAACAAGATTGGTAAAATTTTATACAATAATTAATCAGGCGATTAAGCTTGCTGAGGCGGATTATGATGATAGGACGGGTTGGGATATTCTCGGCAGTGGTTTTATAAAAGACGAAGAGGGGAATAATACGGATATTGCTATATCTCAAGCTTGGGTTGAAAAATATATAATTCCATATATTAAATCGGATATTAAAATGACAAATAAATCAGGTAAAGTTCAGCTGTATTTTCCAGACGGTAGTATGGTCGCCATTTCAGGATCTTCCTGGTTATTCTATCCTGATGCTGCAAAGTATAGGTTAACGGAAGAAGGTATTATTGACGAAAATTCTGCAACAGGAAAATTTGTGTTTACTTTTTTTTATAATCCTAATTGTTCTCATAAAACTGATTGTAAATTTGTCAGCAATGGTGTAGAACCATACAAATACGGATGGGATGGTACTAAAGAAGATTTATTCAACGGGCGTTACGGATGTGCAAAATCAGGTGCTGTAAAAGCATATTGTACTGAAATTATTAAACAAAATGGATGGAAGTTTCCTAGTAAATATCCCGTGAAACTTTAGAAAAAAAAAGCGGGCTTGAAAAATTTTTCAAGCCCGCTTTTTATTTTATTTGTTATTATTCAGCATCTTTATTTATGTCTTTGATACTCAAAGCGATTCTGTGTTCTTGTGGTGTGAATTTCTTGATAAGAACTTCTACACTGTCACCGACTTTGAATTTGTTGAACGGGTTGATGTTTTCTTCTGCCATTTCAGAAACAGGTAATAATGCTTCAACGCCTGGGAATATGTTAATAAATGCACCAAATCCTGTTACTTTATTAACTGTGCCTGTAATTACCTGACCTTCAGAGAATTGTCCTTCGATTTGCTGCCATGGATCTTCGCCCATTCTTTTTAATGAAAGTGAAATTCTTTTTAATTCATTATCAATTTTGATAATTTTAACTTCTAAAGTTTCACCTAAAGAAATTACATCTGACGGGTGTTTAATTCTTTGCCAAGAAATTTCAGAAATAGGTAGTAAACCGTCAATTCCGTTTATGTCAACGAAAGCGCCAAAGTCAGCAATTCTTACAACTTCACCTTTAACAACTTGGTCAACTTCAAGTTCTGATAAAATGTTATCAACAACCTGATCGCGTTGTTCAGCAACAGCTTGTCTTTGTGAAAGAATAAGTTTGTTTTTCTTAGGATCAGCTTCAAGAACTTTAACTTCGATTTTTTGGTCTAATAAACCATCAAACGGAGTACCTGTTCTTAATTGAGATGATGGAATGAAACCTTTCAAATCAGCTACGTCAACCAATACGCCGCCTTTAACAACTGAAACAACTTTTGCAAGGATTGTATCACCTTGAACTTTAGCATCATTAAGTTGTGCCCAAGCTTGAGCAAATGCAAGTCTTTTCAATGATAAAAGCATTCCGTCTTCATCATGTTCTTCTTTTAGAACGTAAAATTCTTTAACGTCACCGATTTCTAATGGTGATTCTTCTTCTAATGACGAGATTTCTTTGTTTGGTAAGAAAGCTTCTGTTTTAGCGCCGCGAACGCTTACTAAATAGCCGTCTTGATCTTTTTTTAATACAGTACCTTCAACGATATCTGCTACTGAATGTCCGTTTGAAAAGCTTTCTTCAAGAAGTTTTTCAAATTCGTCTAATGTTGCTTGTGTCATTTTTTATTCTCCTTTTCCTTGTATATTTTGAATGACTTTTTGTATTACGTTGTCAGGAGTTGAGGCTCCTGCTGTGATTGAAATTTTTTGTGAAGATTCAATCAAATCTTTATAACTTTCCAATTCTTTTTCTGTTTCAATATGGATTGTTTTTGTTATATCTTTTAAGATTTCAGCCAAATGAGTTGTATTGGCACTTTTTTTAGAGCCGACTACAACCATTAAGTCGCTGTCTTTAGCAAGTTCTTTTGCTTCCGATTGACGCATTGCCGTGCTTTGACAAATTGTGTTTGCGATAAGTAACTCTTTTGATAGCGGGGTTAAAAATTTTATTATGTCGTTTAATGTTGAAATCATTTGTGTTGTTTGAACAACTATTCCGATTTTTTTATGTTCTTTTAATTCTTTTTTATAAGATTCAAGTTTGTCGGAAGTATCTGCAACAAGAACGTTTTTACTGTATTGAAGTGCGTTTGCGCGGATTGCAATAACCTCAGGATGTTCTGATTTTCCTACAATAATTGTATAATAACCTTCTTTTGCCATTTCGACGGCTTTTTGCTGAACTTTTTTAACATCAGGGCAAGTCAGGTCATAAACTTTAAATCCTGCTTCTTCTATTTTTTTGAAGACTTCGGGACTTTCTCCGTGGCTTCTGACAACACAAATTCCCTCACCTTTTTGAGGTAATTCGGTTAAAGTTTTTATTCCTAGCGCGTTTAATTCTTCGATAACCTGCGTGTTATGGATAAGTTCACCAAGCACACAAATATTACGCTCAGGGTTTTCGGCTTTTAATTTTTTTACAGTTTCAACGGCTCTTTTTACGCCGTAACAAAAACCTGCAAATTTAGCTAATGTAATACTTTTAGGCAATTTATAATTGTCTTCTTTCTAATGGACTCGCGAGCGGTAAAATTTACTCCCTGCGGTAAGGTAATTACATCATAAATATGCGCAAATGTCAAACTTAAGCATTGAATTTGAAGTCTTGCGGTTTATATTTTTTCTTAATCGGCTGTTTCATCCCGACTTTTGTTGAACCGAATACTCCGATGCCGTCTTCATTATCTTCTTCCAATGCTGCCATTGTGAATGCGGTAGCTGGTGCTTGTTTATTATATTTAATATTCCACTCGTAAGAACCTGGAGTCAAGATAGTTTCTCGTTGAGATTGGGTTTTTCCTGTTTCGTTATCTACAACTTCGTAAGCATCTTCTTCGTATTGGTCGCTTATGCCTGCAAAGGTGTCTTTATGTTTAATTGTAACGCCGTCATTTCTTACTGCTGTTAATTCGTTCGGTTTTATTACAGGTTGAATCTTAGGTTCTTCTTTTTGTTCTTTCTGAGATTTTTGAGCCTGTGCCTTTGTGTCAGTATCTGTATCTTGCGGTTTTTCTTTTTGGTTTTTACGGTTAGGTTTTAAAGCAAATTTGCTGTCTAATTGAACTCCTTTTAAGTTGTTATATGTTTCACAGATATTTGCCTGCATTCCAAACGGTAAGTAACGTAAGTATTTTTTAATTTCATCAATACCTGCGTTGCTGTTGATTAAATCCATGATAAATTCATACATAATATCACTTCTTACAATGGATAAATCATTCATCATAGGAATGAATTTTTTAACGGTAGATGATTGTAATTTATCAAGAAGTCTTTTGTTTTGACATTTTATAAACAATTCTTCAAGAAGATTTCTATCTTTAATAATTGTAGCAAGGGTGTCAATTTTACTGCTGTTACCGTATGAAGCTACTGCGCTTATAAGTTTACGAATAACAGAACTGCCGAATCGTTCAATAAGTTTTGAATAAATTACGTTAAGACTGCTTGAATTAATGAATTGTTTAATTTTTGCTTCATTAATTTTAGAAGGGTCTTCGGTTGTTTCAATTTCTTCAATAGCATTAACAAATTCTTCAATTGCTTCGTTTGTAATTTCTCTTGCAGCTTGTTCAACTGCAATGTGTTCTTGAAGACCTTCAATATTATCAAGAGCGGATTCTTTTTTCTGCTGAAGCGCCTGTGTAGTTTGTCTGTTAATCGTGTCAATATTAGTAGCTATAGGAGTAGGAGTATTTGGGGCATCGCTTGGTTTTGTCGGTGCAACATGAGTTGTAACACTTGTTGTTGAAACTGTAGGAGTCGGAACAATAGTCGGGTTTAATCTCGGTTCATTTTGTTTAGTTGTTTGAGTTGCAGGACGGCTTGCCGCAGGAGAAGAAGGAGCTGCTGAGCTGCCTGTTGAAACTTTTCCCGTTTCAATTGCACGTTGAATTTTTACTTGAGTTTCAGGCGGGTAATTCTTTGCGGCTTCTGTTACGTAAGTATTGTACTGGCTTCTTTTACCAGGGTCTTCAACATATTTTGATGAAGCTCCGATGTATTCTAAAACATCAGGATCTTTTGTGTTTTGTGAAAATTCTTTACCGTAATATACTTTTGTATCGTCATCTGGAGCATTTTTAATTGTACTGTCAACTAATGTTCCTTTAATTTCTGTTTCAATATTTTCATTGTTTAAATTATTTGTTGTATATTCGGAAATATATTCTTTTTCTAATTCATATTTATTTAACAGAATAGGGGTTTCTTCTGCGTTTTCTTTGGCATAAGGATTATCTTTTGTATACCATGATTCTGTATCTTTTGCCAATTGTTCTGCCGAAATACCTATTTCTTTTGCATTATCAATCACAGTATCACGACCGAAAGCTCTTGCCATTTTTGAATCATGATGAGGCATTAATATTGCAACATTATATTGTTCAAGTTCATCTAAATGTGCAGTATCATTAATTAAATTTTTATCATCTAGTAGTTTGATTACTGTTCTTGATGCTAATCCAAGTTCTTTACCAAGAGCCATTGCTAAGGAAGGATCCCTTAGTTGGTTAAGTATTTCAGCTTTTTGTTGAAAAGAAAGTTCTTTCGGATTAATGCCTAAGTTTTTACAATAATCATTTATGTATCCTTTAAAGTCATAACCTTCTTCAGTTTTGAACTTTGTACTAAGTATATAAGCCCCTGTAGATTCGACCTCAGGCATTGGTTCGTTTAGTAATTCTTGTTTTTCTTTATCAGAAAGTTTATCATTTTTTAATATTCTTTGTTCATGTCGAAAAAGACGCTTGTATTCTTTTTTATATCTTTCACGTTCTTCTTTTGATAAATTAGGATTTTTAAGTTTTTCTTCAATATGTGCTCTCATCTCAACAATAGACGGTTGAGAGACTTTTTGTCCAGGTTCAAGTTTTGAATTTTCTAACTTTTCTCTATAAGCTTCTCTTTGAACCATTTGATATGGTGTTAATTTTGTGTCGACAGCCTTTTCATAAGCTTCTACTGCATCTAATGATAATAATTGGTCACTTGCAAAATCGGCAAAAGATTTTGGACTATCAGAATTTTCCTGATTCCAGTTTTTCATTGCTGCCAGTTTTGTTGTTAGATTTGTGATACAGTTTTCAGGGTGTTTAGTCCACTCTTCTTTCCCGAATAATTTTTCGCCGATTGGGTTAAGAATTTTAGTAATCTCTTCAAATGAGAGTTTTTCCAAATTTTCAGGAGTAATCTCTGGAGCCAATTCTTGAACAAGATCTTTTATTATAATGGTAAGTTGTTCCGAATTGTCTAAATTTTTCCATTCATCACTTGAAAAATCAATATTCTTATCGGATTTCGTCCATTTGTCTATAATATCTCCTGCTACTTTTGCTGTTGCAGATTTTGGATCATTTAATATTTTTTCAAGTGAAAGACTTTCTTTTTCTGACATATCTATGATATTTGCTAACGTAGATATGGCGATATCTTTTGTAGTATTACTTACATTATTAATTTCAGGAAACATAATGCTTGCGATTTTTGTAAATGCCTTGTCGCGAATACCTGATTTTTTTTCATCATCCATGTTTTGATATTCAGGCATGAAAAATGTAATTAAAGCCTCAAATCGAGCATTTAATTTTTCTTTTGAAGATAAATCATTCCAATTATCTAATGAAGGTGTAATATTATCTAATATTTTAGCAAAAGGTTTTATTGAATTAAAAAACTCTTTAGGGTTTATGTTCTCGCCTGTTGTTAATGATGTTAAAATATTTTTTAATTTTTCAAAATCTTCAAGCTTAATGTCAAGTTTTAATTCTTTTGCTTTTTTTACGATAATGGAAATAAGTGCATCAGTGTTTACTCCAGCTGCATTATTTTTACTATCGGGTTCTGTAGTTGCTATTTTTGCATTGATATTGTCAAGAATAGTTTTCAATTCGGTTTCGTTTACACTCGGGAAGTATTTTTGCAATTCAGCAAGTTTATCCTGGTTAGATAGATTTCGAAACTCATTAGAGTTAATTAATTTTGCAATAATTTCTTCAGGTTTATCAGATTTTCCAACAGGAATTACTCCTGTTTTCGGGGTTGCCGTTGATGATGATGAAACAGCAGTACCCGGCGTCGCTTGGGACGCCGTTGTACTTGTTGCTTTTATATCATTTGAATAATCTGAATAACCCATCTTTATCTTCTCTTTATATTATATGCTACAAGTTAAAAAAAACATGATTTAAGACGCTTTTTCAGTAAGTTTTCTTTTTGTTACATATCTTTACGATTATTTTACGTATTGTTCTTTTAACAATTCTGATGAGGTTGTAAGTTCCATATTGGCACCACCGAACATTCTGTCAAGGGCACCGTTTTGAGGAACTTGGAAATTTGTTCTTCCTTTAACTAAATCCATTAAATCGTCAGATATTTCCTCAGGGAGTTTAATTTCTCTTTTGTACCAGTTTTGGTTAGATTTTTTCTCTTTAACGACAGCTCCGACAAATTCTTTTCCTGTGCCTAAATCATGGAATCTGATTCCTGATAATTGCGGAGGGCAGTTCCAGTCGTGTCCTGAACCGCTTCCTTCAGGACGATATCCGTTAGGTACAAAGTACACTTCTCTCACGTAATTACTATTCGGATTTCTTTTTTTATTAGGTTCAACCCAGTACATAGTATATTGGGTACCGTTTGATGAGAATTTCTTCTGGTATTGAACAAGTTCAGGTTTAACATAACTTGATGTGCGTGTTGCTGAATTTATTCTGCTTTGCGGCTCAGGTGCTGCCATTGCCAGAAGTTCGGTTTGCGGAAATTCGCCATCTTGATAATTTTCTGCTGCAGCGCCAGCACTGTTCAATAATGACGGACTTAATGTCATCATTACGATTACAGGAACTTTTACAAAATTATTTGCTCTTTTTGGTGTTTGTTTTGGTGCGGTTTCAGATTCACCGCTAAATGTTATATTACTTCTGTGTGTGTTAAATTTTACCCCGTTTACTGCGCTTACTACCATATTCATTAACTCCTTTTTGTTTTATTTTAAGGACTAACCCCTTAGTCCTTACCTTCACTAACTCTTTTTTCTGCGTATTATAGCAGTTTTTTCGGGAATTGTAAAGATTTGTAGAAGTTTCTACTCCTTTTCCCCGATTTATTTTTTGAAAAACTGAAAATAAAAATTTTTGTCAGTTTCGGCAGTAAAAGTTAACATAACTTAATGCTTGTCAATATGGGATTCGATGCCTAAAGTCTTGTTGTTATCGATATCTAAGACTTGTTTTATTATTGTATGTGCCATTAGTAAAAGATACGGATTAATTTCTGTTGTTTGAGATGAATTTATTGAGGCACTTTGCTGAGGTTTTTGGCTTTCTTTAATTTTATTATTGGTTTCAAAATTTATTACAGAGTTTATTGCGTAGAATTTTTGCTCTTTTTTCGTACGTAGTTGAAGCTCTTGTTTCGGGAATTTTTCGCTGCATTCGATTTTTACCTGTACGGAGTTTGAAGTTTCAAGGATAAGTGTCACATTTACCGCGCCAAAATTAAGTGTTGAAATAGTTATGGTTAAAATACTGTCGCTTTCTTCTGATTCGTCGTTTTTGTTTTGGATTTCAAGGTCAAAACCTACTCCGTCTTCTAACGGTAACCATGGAAGATATAGCATTAGTAAAAGTTTCAGTGTTTTTTGCGGGTTGTTTTCAGATGCGATTGAGATGCTTGCATTAATCAGTTTTGCCATTTCTTTCATTTGTGAAAGGTCTGTTATTCCTGATTTTGAAGCTTCTGTCATTGACATAATCAGTTTTGTTATGGCATCTTTTCCGTTCTTTTGGAAAAGAAGTGTGATATCATTCAGATTAATCATTCCGCCTGAGAGGATTTCAAGGTTTTTCAAAGAGGTTTGCATTTGGCTTGCAAGTTGGATGTTCACTATTTCTTTAGCTGTGGAGGTACTTAAACCTTGTAATTGTGCAAGTATTTGTGCTTGAAGCTGGGATAGAGAATTTCGTTGTGCGGCAAGTTGGTTTGCAAACATTTGGTTAAATTGCGATTGGGTCATTCCGCGCTGAAGCATATAGATAAACTCGTTAATGTTTTTTGGGAAACCCAGAACTTCTTTTGCGTAAATTGAACGGTCCATACTTTGCAGTGCGTTAAGTTGAAGGTTTTGAGCCGATATTCGTGCAGTTTGTGTTGTTTGAGAAAGTGTTTGATTAACAGGCAGCTCAGCAGACTTTGCGGGCAATGATGTTTGAATTTGAGGCGTGTTAGCGTTAAACGTGCCTTTTGTGCTAAAGGTTTGCTGTTGGAAATTTTTATTAAAATTATTCAAAAATCTGTTTATATCGATGCCTGACATATAACTAATTTAACTGATTTTTGGGAAAAAGTCTACATTTCTTCTAGCGGCATATACGATTGCGGGTAACTGTAGTCTTCCAAAAATCCGAGGTTTTTGTAAAGTCTCAGGGCTTGCAGGTTGTTGGTTTCCGTTGTTGTGTTTATTTCTGTAATAGGCGTAGCATAAAGCTTGATTGTCTTCATAATATAATCCATTGAGTGTTTAAGCATTATTGTTGACAAACCTTTGCCCTGGTGTTCTTCTTTGATTCCGACAAGCGGGATGTTTACGATTGTACCGCCAGTGAGGTTCATAAACGCAAATCCTATGGCTTTTCCTTTGTGTAAAAGAACGCTTGTTGAATTTGGCATAAACTCTGCGTATACATCTTTTACGATTTTTGTAATAATATCACGTGTACCTTCGCGTGTTGTGAATCTCGGGTCAAACAGGGCATCTGAGCTTTCTTTGAATGATTCGTTTATAACTTCTATAGCGTCTTCAAAATAACTGTCGTTCCAGTGTGTAACTTCATAATCTTCAGGAAGTTTTACCACTCTTGCTCTGTCAAAGATTTCTTTTGAAGCCGTGCTGTCAAATTTGTATCTTAAAACTTCTATTCCTACAAATTTGAACCCGAGTTTTGCAATTACGCTGATTAGTGACTTTTGTTCGCCAAGCATCGGGTAGCAAACGATTTTCTCGCGTCTTAGAGGTTTTGTGACGTCTAAAAATTTTGTTAACAGTTCTTTTGCCTGTTCTGTGAAATTTGTTTTATCTTTGCTGTGAATTATGTTTAATTCAATGGCTTCCGAGATTGCTGTTGTGTAAACCAAAAAAGCCACGGGAGTTTCATCTTCATAAAGTACAATACATTTTATCAAGTCTTTATCAATAGCTTCCAAAAAACCGTCATATTCAAGCGGTTCAAGTTCAAAATTATATTCGCTTGAGGCTTTGGAGCGAAAATCTTCGTAAAGTTTTTCTAAAGCTTCATAATCGTGTGAAGTTAAAATTCGTGCGTTGTACATCTTTTCCATACTCCTTATAAATAGTGGTGCATTTTTTCTTTTTTAGTGTCTATGTATCGCTGATTATAAGGTGTAATTTCAGAATTAACCTTTATAATATCGTTTACTTTTAAGCCATAGCCTTCCAGACCTATGATTTTTTTCGGGTTATTTGTTATTAAGTTGAAGTTTGTATAACCTAAATCAACAAGGATTTGGGCGCCTGTTCCGTAATCGCGCAGGTCTGATTTAAACCCTAGCGATAGGTTTGCTTCAATTGTGTCTTGCCCTTCTTCTTGAAGTTTGTAGGCTTTAATCTTGTTACAAAGACCTATTCCTCTGCCTTCGTGGTCGGTTAAATATACAACAGCACCTTTTCCGTAGTCGTTAATATATTTTAGCGCGTTGTGAAGCTGTGAGTTGCAATCACATTTTAAGCTGTGGAAAACATCTCCTGTAAGGCACATACTGTGAACTCTCACAGCAGGAATTTTATCTGTGCCGTCGTCTTTGACAAGTGCGACGTGTTCTGTTCCGTTGATTTGGTTTTTGTATGCGTAAAGCTTAAACTCTCCAAATGGTGTCGGAAGATTTGTTTGAGCTTCACGGGTAACAAGTTTTTCCGATTTCAGACGGTATGCGATAAGTTCAGCTACCGTAATGAATTTCAAACCGTGCTTATCGGCAAATTCTCTTAAATAATCCCTTCTTGCCATATGCCCGTCAGGTGCCATAACTTCACACATTACACCTGCTGCGCGGTGGTTACATATTTTAGCTAAATCAACCACGGCTTCTGTATGACCTGTGCGTTCCAAGACTCCGCCTTTTCTGGCTACGCAAGGGAACAAGTGTCCCGGGCGTCTTAAATCTGACGGAACTGCGTCAGGTGCGATTGCAACTTCAACGGTTTTTGCTCTGTCATAAGCCGAAATCCCTGTTGTTACGCCGTATTTTTCATCAGCATCAATACTTATTGTGAACGCGGTTTTCATACCTTCGGTGTTTTGTTCGACCATTTGAGGAAGGTCGAGCTGTTTTGCTATATCATCAGAGATTGCAAGACAGATTAATCCTCTAACTTCCGTTGCAAGAAAATTAATAAGTTCAGGTGTAACCTTTTCTGCCGAAATTATAACATCCCCTTCATTTTCGCGGTCTTCATCATCTGCTACGATTATCGGTTTTCCTGCCTGAAAATCAATTAATGCATCTTCTATATTGTCAAATCTGAATTTTTTATCTTCCATTATACAAATCCGTTTTCGTGTAAAAATTCCATACTTATGTTGCTGTTATTATTATCATTCGCGGATAAAATTTTTTCAACATATTTACCTAAAATATCTGTTTCAATGTTAACATAATCCCCTGATTTTAACTCGGAAAGGTTTGTGTTGTTGTAAGTGTGAGGAATTATTGCTACCTTAATTATTCTTCCTGAGATATTTGCGACCGTTAAGCTTATCCCGTTTATCGTGACTGAACCTTTTTTAACAACGTATTTTGTTTGTTCTTGCGGGATTTCAAATTCTAAATCGTAAAATTCAGAGTGTTTTTGAACCGTTAACAGCTTTCCCCTGCAATCAACATGACCTGAAACGAGATGTCCTCCAAGACGTGAACTCAGTGTTAATGCTCTTTCAAGGTTAACTTTATCACCTTGCTTGAGTGTCCCGAGAGTTGTCACTGATAGGGTTTCGTTACTTACCTGAACGGTAAACGAATCGGGCTGCATCTCAACAACGGTTTGGCAAACCCCGTTGATTGCGATGCTGTCGCCTAAGTTTGTCCCTTCTAAAACTTTACGGCAGATGACTTGCAGTTTTGCATCATTGAAAGTTTTAATTGTTCCGATTTCTTCTATGATTCCAGTGAACATAAAACACCTATCTTAAACCTTCGGGAACTGCCATCGGAATCGGTGCAAACTTGTTAGCCCCGTTGGCTGCAGGTTTTGACGCACTTTGCGGAGTCGGAGCCTGCGTTACAGGTGCTTTGGCAGGTTCCGCTGTTGTTTCTGTTGGTTTTGTTTCCTGAGGTTGATTTTCCGCAGGAGTTGGTTCTTCTGTTGTTTCAACGGTTTTACCTTCATTTTCAGGGTTTTCGTCATCTCCGATAACTTTTACATCTCCACCGTGGTAGTTTGTAAGCTCTACCGGAGGGTAATTAAATTCTGTCATTGTTGACGATTTTGTTGCAACAGTCATTACATCTTTCCAAATTTTTGCAGGAACAGTACCACCAAAAAGCCCGTTGATACGTTTGTTATTATCATCTCCAACCCATACACCCGTTACAATTTCTGGAGTGTAGCCTACAAAATAAGCATCTTTATATTCGTCTGTTGTACCTGTTTTACCCGCAGCGGGTTTCCCGATGTTAGCGCCTGTACCCGTACCTGACTGGATTACTGTTCTGAGCATTGCAGTGATTTCTGCAGCTGTTTTAAGGCTTAATTGATGTGTAATTTTGGTTTTTCCTGCTCTATATAGTACTCTTCCGCGAGAGTCTTCGATTCTTTCAATTGCGTAAGGTTGAACTACGTATCCTCCGTTAGCAAATGCTCCAAATGCTCTTACAAATTCGAACATTTTAACACCGTTTGAACCTAGTGAAATTGTGTAGTCGTATTCAAGCGGTGTTGATATCCCAAGAACTCTTGCAAGTTGGATAACCGAACGGATTCCGACTTCTTGAATTATTCTTGCAGCGCAAACATTTGATGATATCATTAAAGCTTTGTATACAGGAATTTTTCCTCTATATTTAGGTGTTGCATTGTGCGGTGACCAGTTTCCTATAGTAATAGGGCTGTCGTCTACTAAATCATTTGGTGAAATACCTTTTTCTAATGCTGCTGCGTAAAGTATAGGTTTAAATGCTGATCCGGGCGGTCTGATTGATTGAACCCTGTCGTATTGGCTTTCGCCGTAGTTTTTTCCGCCTGCATAAACAAGTATTCTACCGTCAATTGCGTTAAATGAAAATACTGCTGCTTGCTGAGATTTGTTTGTTAAGCCCCAAGCTCTCATATTTTTCAAAATAGATTCGTTAGCAGCATCTTGAGCTTTTGAATCAAGTGTTGTAATAACTTTATATCCGCCTTGGATTATATCAGTTTCTTCAAATCCCAGTTTATGTAATTCTTTTAATACATAGTCACTGAAATAAGGAGCTTTGTTTGTTGTGTATATTTGCGGAACCGAACTTAATTTAACATCAGCATCGATTGCTTTATCGTATTCTTCTTTTGTGATGTATTTCATCGTAAGCATACGTTTTAGAACCTGATTACGTCTTCTTATTGCTAAATCTTTGTTGTTATAAGGATTATAGACAGAAGGTGCCTGAGGAAGTCCTGCAATAAGCGCAAGTTCAGGAAGTGTAAGCTGATTAAGTTTTTTGTTGAAATAAATCTTAGAAGCCGCTGAAACACCGTAAGCGCCTGCTCCTAAGTAAACATTATTTAAATACATTTCAAGAATCTGATCTTTGGAAATTGTTTTTTCGATTCTTGCGGCAACTTCGATTTCTTTAATTTTTCTTGTTAAAGTTCTTTCGTTTGATAAAAATAAAATTCTTGCAAGTTGTTGAGTTAGCGTACTTGCACCCTGAACGGCTTGTCTTGCTATTACGTTTTGGATTGATGAACGCACAATCCCGAAAAGATCATAACCGCCGTGTCTGTAAAAGTTTTTATCTTCTGTTGCAATAAGTGCTTTTTTTAACTCTTCAGGTACATCTTTTAGTTCAACTTTATCATAAGTAAATGCCGTGAATGTCTTTATAACCTCGCCGTCAGCAGAGTAGAACTGGGTGACGATGTTCGGTCTAAAGTCTTCCAAATGTTCAATCGGAGGAAGGGATGATAAATACAGGTTAAACGCAACAAAACCCGCCAGTAGAAGTGCGGTTGACGTTAGAATAAACAGTTTTAAATTAGTGAAAAATTTGTTTTCTTTTCGTTTAGAAATGTTTTCGCGTGCAATATCTTTAGATGCCCTGCGTCTTTTATATTTTTCGTAAGAACTTGACATAATTAATTTATCTCCCTGTTAAACCATTATATTATACCACTTTAAAATATATGGCAAGGGGGTAAAGAGGGAATTTATTCAGCAGTTTGGAAAACATATCTTGAAACGTTTGTGAACGGTTCAACCGTTGAATCATGAAAAACTACGGGGTAAACATCTTTGATATCTTTTGTTTTAACAATACAAGGCTCGTTGAAATCCATACTTGTAGTGCCTTTTGAACATTTAATCTCTTCGTTTGGCAGTGAATATACGGTATATTCATGAGTCCTTCTTGATATTATTGATAGTTATAAAGATTATCCCGAGGGTGATTAAATCAGAATCTATCAATGTTGATTCATCCCGTAAGGGATTCTTTATTGGCATTGACAGACTCCGTGTCACAGCACGGAGTGACAGTTTGGTTTTAGCTTTATTTTTCATCTTTTTCTCCTCTTTATTTTGCGATTTTTTGTAAAAATTTAGCTGTAAATAACATACTCTAAATTGTGGAGAAGTTATATGCAGGATACAAAAAAATTTATTGGAGCAAGAATAAGAAAGATTAGGAAACTTAAGGGGTTTAAGCAGTCCGAGCTTGCCGAGCTTATTGATATTGATCCGAAACACATGAGTAAACTTGAATGTGGAAGGTGTTTTCCTTCATTTGATTTGCTCGGAAAAATTGCTCAAAAGTTGGATAAATCAGTATCGGATTTTTTTGTGACCGAGCATTTGCAATCCCGAAAAATACTTACCGAAAAACCTATATAAAAATTAAATCAGGCAACTGATGAGAAATTTCAGCTTGTGTATAAAATTGTTAATGAAATTTTGTAGTACTGGATATTACCCAGTAACGCTATGTTGCTATATCCAGTAAAATTATTTAATGACGGAAGCTGAATTTTACATAAATTTAGGAAAAAGATTAAAACTTTTACGCGAAAAATCGCATTATACGCAGGAAAAACTTGCCGAAAAATGTGGTATTAGTCTGGATTATCTCGGGAAAATAGAAGTTAATATTAATAAACCAGGATTAAAAACCTTACTTAAATTATCAAGTGCTCTTGAAATTTCAATGAAAGAGCTGCTTGATTTTGATGAACAAACTTCCTTGTAATCAAGGTAATGCCGTTACTTAAAGTAATCGATACCGTTAAATCCTAATTTAGGATTTAACGGTCGGCATAATTTCGTTTAAGTTCTTCAAGACTGTCGCCGCCATATTTCAGAAGTATTTCATCAGCCAGAATCCAGGCAATGCGGGCTTCTGCTACAACAGAACAAGCTTCAACCGCACAAACATCAGATCTTTCAAAATGAGCTTCGGTTTCTTCCATTGTTTTTGAATTAACTGTTTTTAATGGTGTTCTCATTGTCGGAATCGGTTTCATAACCCCTGTTATCACAATGTCTTCACCGTTTGTCATTCCGCCTTCTATACCGCCTGCGTGGTTTGTTTTTCTTGTTATTTCACCGTTTTCTACAAAGATTTCATCGTGGTATTCGCTTCCGCTTTTGCCTGTCGGGTTTAAGCCTATTTCAACGGTTTTCACTGCAGGAACACTCATTACGGCTTGCGCGATTTTTCCGTCCAAACTTCTGTCCCAATGTACATAAGAACCGAGTCCTACTGGTAAGTTTGTATATGTAACAACAAATCTTCCGCCGACAGTGTCACCTTTCCCGCGCATTATGTCGACTTCTTCTTCAAAGTTAGCTGGACAGCAAGCTGAGCCGATTTGGGTAACTTTTGATGAGCCTGTTATCCCGAGTTCTTTTAATAACAGTTTTGCAACCGCGCCAACTGCTGTTTCTATTGCGGTTTTTCTTGCGCTTGAGCGTTCTAAGACATTGCGTAAGTCTTCGTGTGCGTATTTTATACTGCCTGCGTAATCAGCATGTCCGGGGCGGAAGGTTGAGAAAGATTTTTCATCTGTTACGTCTTCGGGGGCAACGCTCATAATTTTTTTCCAGGCTTCAAAATCACGATTTTTCACAACAAGAGTAATCGGAGAGCCTATTGTTTTGCCAAAACGGATGCCTGATGTTATTTCAATGGTGTCTGTTTCGATTTTCATACGCTCACCTCTGCCGTAACCCTGTTGGCGGCGTTTTAGTTCGTTATTTATAAAATCAATATCAATTGATATCCCCGACGGCATTCCTTCTATAATTGCCGTTAAGCATGGTCCGTGACTTTCTCCTGCCGTTAAAAATCTGAATTTATTCATTATCGTCCTTTTCTTTGTGTTTTAAAAATGATTGGACTTTTGTCTGCATCATTTCTTCCGTTATTTTAAATCCTGAATCGGTGTTTTGTACGATTTGATACATCTTAAGCCAGTAAGTTTCTTTGGTGGGCTGGCGTTCTGCGCTTATTTTTATTCCGTTTGGAACTTGTGTGGCTTTAATATTTCTGTATTTATTTTTGTACCTTCTAAGTTTAGCAGTTTTTTGTCCGATTTTCAATTCCTTAAAATATCTGCTTGACGGAACGACTATATCAACAGTTTCACCTGAGGGTTTTACGACTTCACGGATAATTTTTGCGTCAGGCGAGTACATATTAAGAATTTCAGAATTGTAATTGTTTGCGTAATCCGCGTATTTGTTAAAAAATTCAACGGCTTCTTGGGGAGTTTTACAAAATACATTCGGTGCTATAAGTAATATTGTAATTATTGTTGTTAAAATTTTTGTTTTCATAATGTTTTTTTAATGTAATTCCGTAAAATTTCCATTCTGCTTTCGGTTGAAATATGTTGGTATTTTTGTGTAAAATAAACTTGTTATGAAAAAAATTTTGATAGTTGATGATGTCCCGGGGTGGGTAAGATTCCATAAAAATAATATTGAATATTTGAATATGGATATTAATACAGAAAGCGCAAACAGCGCACGTGAAGGTGTTTCAAAAATCGAATCGGCGATTGATGAGCCTTACGATGTTATTTTTACGGATTTGCAAATGGAGTCTGATTTTTTACCTATGCTTGCGGGTGAATGGTTTGTCCGACAGATAAAAACTTACGATAAATATTATAAGAACGTAAAAGTCGTCATAGTATCCGCATCACCCAATATTAAAGAAATAGCGGAACGTAACGGGGTTTTGTATTTGCCGAAAACCGTTGCAAGAAATTCAGATGTCGAGGTGTATCGGAAGTTTTTAACTTAAATTAACAAAGACTTTTATTTAAAAAATGTTCATTATATACTTAAACGGTTGACAAAAACGGAGATGAAAAAAGATGTATAATGTAGCAATAATAGGTGCAGGTCCTGCGGGGATATTTGCGGCGTTAGAAATAACAAAGTTAAAACCTGATTGGAAAGTTGTTTTAATAGAAAAAGGACAAAGAATTGAAAAAAGAAAATGTCCGATAAGAGAAGGTTCGCCGAAATGTGTAAACTGCAGACGCTGCGGATTGCTTTGCGGTTGGGGCGGAGCTGGAGCTTTTTCTGACGGAAAATTAACTCTTACTCCTGACGTTGGCGGTCACCTTGTTGATTATATGACAAGAAGGCAGGCTGAAGATTTAATCGGTTATGCTGATGAACTATATCTAAAATACGGTGCAACCGAAGAAGTTTTCGGCACCGATATGAAAATTTTTGAAGAAATTGAACATCAGGCTGTTTTAGCGGAACTAAAACTTGTCCACTCTCCTGTAAGACACTTGGGAACAGAAAGAAGTCTTGATGTATTAAAAAATATGCAGGATTACCTGGATGAAAGAATTACTATCCTAAATAATGTTTCAGCGCAATCTTTGATTGTTGAATGCGAACAGGTAAAAGGTATTAAACTTGATAACGGCGAAGTGATTTCTGCAGAATATACGATTATTGCTCCGGGTAGAGAAGGTGCAGATTGGTTAACTCAGGAATTTGCACAGCATAAAATCGGTATGGTAAATAATGCTGTAGATATCGGGGTTAGAGTTGAACTTCCTGCTCCTGTATTTGAACCTTTGACTTCAAAATTGTATGAGTCTAAATTGATTTATAATTCTCCTACGTTTGGAGATGAAGTCAGAACATTCTGTATGAATCCGAACGGTGAAGTTGTTCAGGAAAATTACAACGGTATTGCAACGGTTAACGGTCATAGTTACGCAAACTTTAAAACTCCTAACACAAACTTTGCACTGCTTGTCAGTGAAAAATTCACTGAACCGTTCAAAGAACCAATTCAATACGGTCAGCATATTGCAAGGTTAGCAAATATGTTAGGCGGCGGTATTTTGGTACAAAGATTCGGTGATTTGTTAGAAGGCAGACGTTCAACTCCTGAAAGAATCAACGCAAATGTTATTACTCCGACATTGACTTGTGCAACTCCCGGTGATTTAAGTCTTGTAATTCCGTACAGACAAATGACAAGTATTATTGAAATGCTTCAAGCACTTGATAAAATCGCTCCGGGAACAGCTTCAAGATATACACTTTTATATGGTATTGAGGTTAAATTCTACTCAGCAAGAGTTAAGTTAACAAACGAACTTGAAACAGAAGGTGTTAAGAACCTGTTTACAATCGGTGACGGCGCAGGTGTTACAAGAGGTCTTCTTCAAGCTTCTGCATCAGGTGTGCATGTAGCCAGAACAATTTGTGAAAGATAATTTGATAAATTTATTTAGCGGGCGGATATTGAAAATATCCGCTCGCTAGGTTATAATTAAGTAATAATATGAATTTGAATTTTCTTGGGAAATTAAGAGCGTTTACTTTAGCCGAGGTGTTAATCACTCTCGGTGTTATAGGTGTTGTTTCAGCGATGACTATACCTACTTTGATGTCCAATTATCGTAAACGCCAGTTGGAAACACAAATTAAGGCAGATTTTTCGATAATTCAACAGACGTTACGTTTTGCCGAAGATGACGGTGTTTCATACAGCATGGCAATATCTGACGGAAGCGACGCCAGTATGAAAGAGTGGTTTGATTCTTTTATTGCACCGCATTTAAAGGTTTCGCAGATTTGCTATAACCAACCGGGGTGCTGGCATAAAATGGGTGTTGTCAAATCAATGACGGGTAATCCTCCAAAATACGAAAATAATAACGGTATCGGCGGTAATATTATAACTTTTAGGATTACAAACGGTACAATGTTTAATATTGACGGAAATACCGCAGAAGATATGGAATCTTTCGGGTTAGATACCACATCAGACGGGTTAACTTTTTATTTTGACGCAAACGGAGAAGGAAAACCCAACCGTGTGGGACGTGATATTTATATTATGGTTTGGTCTGATCAGGGGTTGGTTCCTGCGGGTTATAACAGAACCCCGCAAGAAGTTGAGTCAAACTGTTTGAGAGGTGACGGTTATTATTGTCTTCAATATTTGGTAACGCACGGTTGGGAAATTTCGGATATAGTTTGGAGAAGAAAAGTCTAATTGTTTTTCTTTGAACCTGCATTTTGTTTATTCATGCAGTTCCCGAATTGACAATTAGCGTCGTAAGGTTGTGTTGTTTCTTCCTGAATAGGTTCCATGTTGATGTTATCAGGTAAGCTCGGCTGTCCGAGATTTGTACGATTATTCATTGTGTTATTTGGTTGAATCATCTTATTTAAACTGTTTGGAAGGATTTTATCGTGCAGTTTATCATTAATCCCTGTACCAATATCTGCTTTGCACACTCCGCCTGCTTGATTTATCGGACATGCTGCATTTGCAGGGATTGATGCTGATAAAAACATTAACATTGCTATCGGTATTAAAATCTTTTTCATAACTCATATACCTCCTATATTTAGTCTGTACGACCAATATAAAAGATATCAGGCAAGGTTACATTGGACGAAAGTTTAATCTTTTCTTACTCTTTCGGGCTTTTTTTAATACATCCTTAAACGGTACAATAGGTTCCATTTTGTATCCGCAAGTTTCTGATAAGGTTCCTCCCATTGAAAAAAGTTCTTCTTGCGGGTACCTTCTGCAAATCCCGGGGCGCCAAAAGTGGATTTTGCATCGCTTCGTTTCAGTGTCAAGGTGCGAGCATTCAAAAATTAACCCGAGTTCGTCTTTGCCGATAATCTTTAAACCAGAATAAAACTTGTGAAGATATTGGAGTTTTTCAAATTCTTTCTCGTCTTTAAGAACGTGTTTAAAATGTTTAACGTAAATATGTGTACAGCATTGCCCGCAGCCGTTGCATTTGCCCGTTCTGTAGTAGTGTTTTCTTAATATTTTATGAAGAATAAATTTCCTGATTTTCTCCCACATAACTACATGATAATACAATATTGCGCGGGGGTTGTTAAGTTTTGTAAATCTTTGAGGCAAAACAGGCAAAACTGAATCTTGAGGGTAATTTAATCAAGTACAAGTAAGCAAAACTAATTAACCTTATAAATATATAACTGACATAATACTATAACATAACCAAAAATAACCAACCTTGACCTCTGACAGAGGTCTTTTTTTTGCGGATTTTGCGTAGGGTGATGCGAAGCAATCCCGTAAGATGCGAGTGTTAAAAATGAATGACGGCGAAAGCGTAATGAATTTTTTAACCGAGCACAGCAAAATCCAAGAGAGCCCGCCGAGCAGAGCCGCGAGCGGTAGCGAGAGATGAGCACGCATCGGCAAGATGTTGAGTCTTGACGTAAGTGCAAACGATGGCGTTTAATGCGAGGCGGGGAGGATTTTGCTTAGATACAGAGTCGTGCAGTAGCAAGCAAGCCTCCATTGTTACAAAAATTTAACATTTACTACGCTTGTACTAAAGTTTTTAAAATTTCTGCCGAATATATACTTGTAAGGAAACAAAAGGGATACAAATCTAATGAGTCTTAATGTAAATTACAATTCATTATACAAAAACGGAATTGATACATCCGTATTAAAAGATGTATCTCAAGAGATTTTACGCCGTGCGGCTCAAAAAAATTCCCAATATACAAATTCTGCTTCCGTTCAACAAGTTAATTCTGTTGCAAAACCTGTTGAATTAGGTATTGATTTATACCAAGGCAGAGTTGAAGCAAGTGTTCAAAGACAGATTGCTATGAATAACGCCTTACAGTTTCAGTTTAACGAAGCAACGATTAATTCAATTCAGTTTTTAAATTCTCAAGCCGCTGTTGCAAAACGTGTTGACGGAAAGTATATGCCTGTGGTTAACGAGGTTGTAACAGAAATCCAAAAAAGTACTGAAACTAATTCTGCAGCTCATTTTGTAAGTATTTTTACATCCGCAACTGCTAAAGATAAAGAGGGTTCAAATCCTTTCTATAACGGTGAACTTCTTATGGGCGGCAAGAATAAAAAAGAAGAAAACAATGAAACCGAATCATTAAAGAGTATTTTTATATAGATTTCTCAATAAAATAAAATTTTCCTTATGTTTACCTTAACCTATTTTAAATCAAATCTTCTTTTTAGAAGATTTTTTTTTATTTAACCCGATTGTCCGATTTATAAAAATCAAAAATGATTTTAGGATATATGTACATCAGAAAGGGTAGGAAAAATGAAGAATAATTTTTGGTTTATTGTAGCATGTGTATTAGTATTTTTTGTGGGATACAATATGAACGACGCTGCTGTGTCTTTGCCAAAATACAAAGTTGCAGTGATTGATGTACCTGAGGTTTTGTCGCATTCAAGTGAAATTCAGGACTTAAAACGTGCTCAGGATAAGGAAATGGAAGAGTTAAATACTTTGATTTCCAAGGCTCAAAACGAACTTATAAATGAGCATGACCGTTCAAAGTTGTTACAAAAAGAAGCCGAATATCGTAAGCAGATTGCAACTAAAAAAGAAACTATAGATAAGGAATACAATTCAAAGATTGCAAAGATTAATGATGATATTAAGGTTGTAATCTCGCAAGAGGCGAAAAAATCGCATTACAATCTTGTGTTACCGACGGGTATTGTAATAACAGGCGGAGATGATATCACGGAAAATGTTGTAAAACACATCAAGTAGTGGTGGGGTAAACTTTATCCCATTACCCCTGCTGCGTTATATGAACTTCTTACAAGCGGTCCTATTTGATAACGGGCAATCCCGATTGATGAAGCAAGTTTTTTCAACTCTTCGTATTCTTCGGGGTTGTAGTATTTACTGACCGGCAGGTGTTCTTTTGACGGTTGAATGTATTGTCCGATTGTTAAAATGTCACACCCTGCGCTTTTTAAATCTTTGAGAGTTTCTTTAATTTGGTTAAAGGTTTCGCCTAAGCCTATCATAAGTCCTGATTTTGTTATGATATCGCTGTTTTCTTTTATGTATTTTAAAACGGAAAGCGAATTATCATAATTCCCTTGCGGGCGGGCTGTTTTAAATACTTCTCTGACGGTTTCAATGTTGTGGTTGAATACGTCAGGATGAGCGTTAATTATTATACCTAAAGACTCTTTTTTGTTTTTAAAATCAGGAGTAAGAATTTCTATTTTTGTCTCGGGTGAAGTTTCTCTGATTTCTTTTATACAATTTGCAAAATGCGCAGCCCCGCCATCTGCTAAATCATCACGGGTAACTGATGTTATTACAGCATATTTAAGCCCAAGTTCTTTTACCGCAGCTGCAATATGTTTTGGTTCATTCTCATCAAGCGGTTCGGGCTTGTTGCAGGTAATGTTACAGTAACGGCAGTTTCTTGTGCAATTGTTTCCCATAATAAGAAATGTTGCGGTATTTTTTGTGTAACATTCGTTTTTATTCGGGCATCTTGCGTTTTCACAAACTGTATTAAGACAGTTTGATTTTAAGATTTTCCTTACAGTTCTTGTCTTTTCGGTATCTATTATCGGTCGTTTTAAATATTCGGGTAATCTTTCGCGCATTTTTCTCTTTCTTTTGTTTTTATTTATTATATAACAAATTTTTTCATGTTTGATTTTTATGTAATTACGTTATATAAGTATATTATCAGCAAAATTTATAAATAATAGGAGCAATTCGATGAAAAATTTATTGTTATTATCAGTAATTTTATTAACAGCAGGTTCTGTATCAGCAACTGAACCGTTATTGTTAACACCGTTAAGTCCTGCAGTATTGTCAACAACTCCTGCAGCTGTGACAACAACTACGACAACAACAGGTACAAACGGCGTTCAGGTTACAACTCCGGGTGCTACAGGTGCAACTTTTACTCCCGTAAGCCAATTAAGCCCGAATATGGTGCCCCAAAATGCCGCAGCAGAAGGGAAACCAGTTCCTGCTAAACGCCAACCGAGAGTAAGAATCCAGACTAAACAAAGAAGTCAGGGTAATTCATACTGGAACGCAGGTGGCAAAGGTACAAAATCATTCTTTTAATAAAGGTTTTAAAAAGGGGCGAAGCCTTTGGCTTCGCCCCTTTTTTTATTAATTGATTTTAAATAATCCGTCAAAGATACCTTCTGAATATGTCGGGTGTGCGAAACATATTTCTTTAAGTTTATCAACGGAAATTTCGTTTTGCATTGCGATAACAATTTGTTGGATAAGCGAAGAGGCTTCTGCGCAAACTATGTGTGCGCCGACGATTTGGTTATTTTGTACAAGAAGTTTTATGAATCCTTCAGTTTCGTTATCACAGTGGGCTTTGCCAAGAGAAGAAACAAGAGTCAGTGATTTTTGATAATCTTGTCCTTCTAGATCCTGTTCGCGTTTACCGATCCATGCAATCTCAGGCGTTCCATAGATTACGCTTGGAGTTAAGTCTTTTTTGTACGGTATATTTTTGATACTTTCTATTGCCTGTTTTATTGCAAAGTGTGCAAGTTGAATTTCCGCTGATGCATCACCTATGTATTTAATTCCGTCAATTTTTTCTTTGTGGTTCGGAACTCTGCCTACCGCAGATAGTATCACGTCAGGTGTCAGGACTTCGCCATTTGAAAGCGTAATATTTGTCCCCTCGATTTTTTCAACAGAAGTTTGGGTGTAGAATTTAATTTTTCGGGTTTTGAAGATTCGCTCTATTCGTTTTGAAACCTCGATATCTGCAAGCGGAGTTAAGTGTTGCGCAAGCTCAACTATTATTGTTTCAACGCCGAAATTTGAAAAAATTCTTGCCCATTCGATACCAATTGCGCCCGAACCGATTATCAGAATACTTTTTGGAAGTGTTGTAAGATTTAGAATGTCGTCAGAAGATAGGATGAATTTATGATCAAACTCAAGTCCTTTGATTTCTCGCGGAGAAGAACCCGTTGCACAGATGATTTTTTCACAGTTGTAAGTTGTACCTTCCGCGTTTATTGTGTTTTTATCAATAATTTGGGCTTCTGTTTTTACAACCGTTACTTTTGAGTTTTTTAGGGCCAGTTCAATACCTTTTCTGAGTTTTTCTATTGTAGCATTTTTGCGCTCAATAATTTTTGAATAATAAAGTGTAATGTTTCCCGCGTAAATTCCGCAATCTTTGCAGTTTTGAAGCTTGTAATAAAGTTCTGATGCGTGAAGAATACTTTTTGTCGGGATACAGCCTTTATTTAAGCAGACTCCGCCTATGTTATCTTTTTCAAAAAGTATAACTTTTTTCCCTGAATTAGCAGCATGAAGTGCTGCCGTGTAACCTGCGGGACCGCCGCCTATTATTCCTAAATTGTATTGTTCCATATTTACTCCTCTATTCTGAGCGAAGGGAAAAGACCCCTACCCCCTTGTGTAAACCCGCGGCAAGCGGACTTTCAGCCTGCAAGTCAGTTCATAATTTATTGTATTTAAAATACTTGCCCAAGTGTCTATTGAATGGTTTTCATCAAGCAGAGTAATGATATCGCCGATTTCGGCTTTAACCCCTGTTATATCAAACATCATTTGATCCATAGTGATGTTTCCGACTTGCGGGACTTCAACCCCATTTAAGGTTGCTTTAATCTTGTTTGACAGGAGTCTTGGTACCCCGTCCGCATAACCTATCGGAACTGTTGCAATTGTTCTGTCACCTTGGGCTGTGTATGTATGGCAGTAGCTTACACCTTCTGTATCTTTTGCGGTGTGGATGTTAACTATTCTGCCTTTTAGTGAAATAAGCTGTTTTAATTTAGGCTTTTTAAACTCGATATTCGGAAAATCAGGATATAGCCCGTAAAGACAAATTCCGACTCTGCGCATGTTGGAGTTTTTTACGTCATAACAAATTGTTCCGACAGAGTTCTGGATATGTAAAAGCAACCCTTCCGTATCGACAGAGTTTATAATTTTGTCCCATTTTTGGAATTGTTCTTGAGCTTTATCAAGTTCTTCGGCTGCGGCTAGATGGGTGAATATTCCTTGCAGATTTATGAAATCTTTACTTTGAACTTCTTTTATAAATTCAACTGCGTCTTCTGTTCTGACCCCGATTCTATTCATTCCAGTATCAAGTTTGATATGAACTTTGGGTTTTATTCCTGTGCGCGCGAAAGCTTGTTCGCAGGCTTTTATGTGGTCTTTTGAAAAGATTGAGATACTTAAGTCGTTTTTAACGGCACTTTCAACCGCCCAAACGGGAACTGCGCCAAGCACCAAAATCTCACAATCAATTCCTGCCTGACGAAGGTCAACACCTTCATCAATAGATGCAACACCTAACATATCAATCCCTGTTGCAAGAATGGTAGGGGCAAGCATTACTGCACCATGGCCGTAAGCATCAGCCTTCACTACTCCTAAAAGCTTTGTTCCTTGCGGAATATTTGAACGGATTTGTTTAATATTATTCTCCAGGTTAGAAATATTTATCTCAACCCACGCATCGCGGTGGATGTTTATGTTTGTTTGTCTCGTGTTTCTCATAACAATTTTAGTATAAGACAAAATTTCAATGCCTGCAATTTTTATTTAATTATTTATAATTTTTTAGGAAATATGCACTGCAGCATCCGACTGAAGGAATTTCCCCCTGACCTTCGGGTCCTGCAAGACCATACGGGGAGGTTCGCAGACCGAACTTTTTTCCACATTTACATTCTAATCCGTTTTTCTTTGTACTAAATGTTCCCTGAGTTCCCAGCGGTAGGATTTTATCTTCGTAAACTTTTATCAAAAATAAATCTCTTCCAAGTTGATTAGGTTTGCTGTCGGGGGCGTTTACATCAACTCCGCTCCAAGGGTCGCCGTGGTTTCCGCTTAATATAAGTACGCTGCTGTCTTTTAACAAAAGCCGCATCCGACCGCCTATCGAATATGATACTTTGGATTTGTACATCAATTAACTCTTGTTGATCCTATACCAAAAATGTGATGTTGAGCAATAAGGTGCCATAGGGAAGTTAAAACATTACCTGAGATATTTAATTCCTCCATAAAAGCATCTATAAAATTATCAGAAAATTGAAAATAAATATCGCCGTATTTACTTTCTCTTTTGCTTGAATCAAGTATGCAATTTGTAAACCTGTAAGGTGAAATATCTCTGTTTAAGACCCGTTTATAAGCATCATATACGGTTGCGTATGTTTTCCACCAATGAGCAATATTATGTCGGTCTTGGATTTTATTTATAAGATTAGGTATGGTCATTGCCGCGACAACCCCGATAATTCCGAGTGTTATTAATGTTTCCGCCAAAGTGAATGCCAGTATCCTTCCAGCCTTTCTCTGTCGTTAGTGGCGACATATCATAAAATATGTTTATGTGCAACAATTTTAGAAAAGCTTTAGGTAAAAGTCTTAAAAAAATACGAACAGAAAAAGGTTTGACGCAGGAATCGGTTTATTTTGAATCTGGGATTTCGCGTTCGCATATTGCGATGATTGAGGTGGGAAAACGTGATATTTCGGTTAGTGCGCAGTTTAAGATTTCAAGAGCTTTAGGAGTTAGGTTTGGGGCGATTTTTGAGTTTGACGATATTGATAAGTTTAAGTTTGATGTTGAAGAATTGTATAAATAACTTATTCTATCTCATTCAATTGCCCGATACATCTTTAATCCCCTTATGTTAAAATGACTTTAGCAGAATGGAGATTTTATGGAAGAGATATTAACTCATATTCAGGAAGTATTGGGGGTCCCCGAATTTTTGATTAATCAGTGTAATTTTTTACCTGATTTTGTGAAAAATTCATTGATTACCTGTATTAATTTTATCCCGTGGCTTTATATTTTGTACTACGGAATAGAGCTTCTGGAACGTTTCTTTATGAAAAACATCCATATTCTTGTAAGGTTGATGAAAACATTCGGGCCGTTTTTCGGGGTCGGGATTTCTGTAATCCCTGAGTGCGGATATCAGGTTATCGCGGCGACATTTTATTCAAGGAGAATGATTACCCGCGGAACTTTGTTGGCATTTTTTATATCGTGTTCGGATGATGCACTACCGCTTTTATTCTTGGATTTGAGTAAGTCTGCCGTTATTATTCCTATAATTGTAATTAAGATTATCGTCGGTATTCTTGTTGCTTATACCGTAGATTTATTATTTGCGTTTAACAATAAAGTTACCGAAAATGTTAACGCTATAAATACCGATTTAAACGAACCGGCATGCTGTCACCACAGAATCAGTACAATAGAAAATCTTCCTTACTGGTGGATGCATCCGCTGACTCATACGTTTAATATGTTTATGTTTACTTTCTTGAGTTTACTTTTAATTGAAAGTGCGATAAACGGTTTTGGTGGAGCAGACAGGCTTGCGGAATTTTTAATGATTAATTCTCCGATTTCTGTAATTGTGCTTGCAGTATTCGGGTTGATTCCGAATTGTGTTACATCAATTTTCATTGCTTTGCTTTTTGTAAAAGGTTTGATAAGTTTCCCTGCGTTGATAGCGGGACTTGTTACTACAACGGGTTTAGGCTTGTCTACTCTAGTTAAACGTCAGCAAAAAAGTTCGGATAATACTTTGATCACCGTGTTATTACTTGTTTCGGGTATTTTAACGGGGCTGTTTGTATATTATAATATGCAATTAGTTGAAGTTATCAAGTCGTTTTTTTATTAAGGAGAGATATGCATAATTTCTTTGATATAATAACAAATATTCCCGAACATTTGATTGAACCGATAGGTTTTTTACCCGAGTTTGCCAAAGAAGCCTTGATTGACAGCTTAAACCTTGTTCCGTTTTTGTTTGTTGTGTTTATTTTTATTGAACTTATTGAACAGTATTTTGCAAAGAAAAAACATTTACTGGTGTTTTTTATGAAAAAAATCGGACCGCTGTTTGGCAGTTTGTTCGCGTCTGTTCCTCAGTGCGGGTTTTCGGTTATTGCAAGTACTTTGTATACAAGAAGAATTTTAAGCCGCGGAACCTTGCTGGCTGTTTATTTTGCGACATCTGATGAAGCTATCCCTGTTTTGGTGTCTGACCCTTCTAAGATTTATCTGATTTTGCCGATTATTTTAATAAAAATTATTATTGCTGTAGTTGTCGGGTATTTGGTTGACATTTTTGTAACTTATAAGGCTAAAGAACCTGTGGCAGAAGTCTTGCCGCACACTTGCGGATGCTGTCATCATAAACTTTCTGATGCTGTTAAGACAAAAGATTTTTGGTGGCATCCTGTTAAGCATACGTTTAATATATTTATATTTATCTTAATTGTTTCACTTATTTTGGGGTATTTTCTATCAAGTGTTGGAACAGAAGAAAATCTTGCAAAATATTGCCTGATGAATTCGCCCCTGCAGCCTGTTGTTGCGTCATTAGTCGGTTTAATCCCGAATTGTGCGATTTCTGTTATGCTGACTATTTTATTTTTAAAACATACGATAAGTTTCGGATCTTTGATTGCGGGTTTATCGAGTGCGGGCGGTTTAGGACTGCTTGTTTTGTTAACTAAAAATAACGATAAAAAAGATACGGCAATAATTTTAACAATATTGGTTGCCGTAAGTTCAATCGCAGGGCTTATTTTGCAATATTATAACGGAATTAAGTTATAGAGGAGATTTATGTTGATGTCAGAAAAACTAAAAGAGGCATTTGAACTTCACCAAGGCGGGAAATTGACGCCAGCCAGAGATTTGTACCTTGAAATCCTTCAAAATGAACCTGAAAATGCGCAAGTTTGGGATTTGTTGGGTGTTTTATATTATCAGGCAAACGATTATCTGGAATCAGAACTCTGCATAAAAAAAGCTATAGAAATAAGTCCGAGGTTTTATTATTTGGAAAATCTTGCAAGACTTTATATGGATAAGGGTGATTTTAAGCTCGCGATTTCGATTTATGAGGATTTGATTAAACATAATCCGACTTATGAAAACTACTTTAATCTTGCAATGTCATATAAAGGCGATCAAAGCTGGGCAAAAGCTAAAGAGGCATACTATAAGTCGCTTGAGATTAATCCGAAAGGTTACGAATCTTATTTTAATCTGGCGTATCTTGCACTAAACGATAACCAGCCGCAAGTTGCAGTTGATTGCTATAAAAAAGCGTTAGAAATCAATCCTGATGATTGGGAATCAATGTATTTTCTGTCATTGGCTCAAATGCAGGTAAAGGATTACAAAAACGGGCTAACTAATTTTGAATCCCGTTTGTGCCGCCAAAGTGCGATTGTGACTCAGGAAAAGACTTACCCGAATCTTATGAAATCCCGTCCGATATGGAAGGGTGAAGATTTGACGGGAAAAACTTTGTTTACCTATTACGAGGCAGGGTTTGGCGATATGTTAATGTTTTACAGATATATGCCGATACTGACTTCTATGTGTAAAAAAGTTATTATAAAACCGCAAAAAGAACTTGCATCATTGTTTCGCGAAAACTCTTACGGGGCTGATGTATTAGAGATTTTTGATTTTGAAAGCGAGATAGATTTTGATTATCATATTCCGTTTTTGAGCGTTCCTCATATTCTGGGGCTGACGGGAGAGGATGTATTTACCCGACACGAAGGCTATTTGAAGTCAAATCCTGCCAAAGTTAAATATTACCGCGAAAGATTTTTTGATAACGATAAGTTCAAAATCGGTATAAAATGGCAGGGAAATACCCATTATGACTTAGAAAGAGTTCTGAAAGTCGAGGATTTCTTCAGATTATTCAAGCTTGAGGGTACTCAGTTTTACTCTTGCCAAACATTTGAAGGTTCCGAAGAGTTTGAGAAAATTAAAGATAAGTTTGACGTATTTGATTTAGGCTCAACTTTTTCTAATTTTTCTGATACAGCGGGAGCTTTAGAGAATATGGATTTAATTATTTCAAATGATACATCCTTGGTTCACCTTGCAGGTGCTTTGGGTAAACCTTGTTTTGTACTGCTCCCTCATGTTTATAACTGGAGGTGGCATACGGATTTAACTAAATGCGATTGGTATGATAGTGTAAAAATCTTTGCGCAAAGCCAAAACGGTGATTGGAAAGGTGTTTTTAATCAAGTTGAAGATGAATTGGTTAAATTAATTCATTAGTTTTATAAGTAAAATAGCCTTCATAATTGTAACTTGCATCAATACCTTTCATATAAACTTCCCTGTTGTTTATATTATCGGTTAAGGCTTGTCTGAGCAGTTCTTTTATTTCAACATTTTTAATCGGGCTGCGCTCCATTGCAAGCAGGTAGTCTTCTTTATCTACTTTGTTCCAGTCGACGACTTTATTTATTTCTTTTTTTAGTATTAAATCAAGCCAAATCCTTGTGCTTCGTCCGTTACCTTCTCTAAACGGGTGAGCTATATTCATTTCAACATATTTTTCGATAATTTCATCAAAGTTTGATTGCGGCATATTATCAATATGTTCAAGTGCAGGCTTTAAATACATTACGGGTGCAAATCGAAAATTTCCTTTTGCAAGATTAATATTTCGGATTTCTCCCGCAAAATTATAGATTTCATCAAACAGAAATTTATGTATTTTAGATAACGATTCAAATTTACCTGCGGGAAGAGAATCAAGTAATTTTGTTTCAAACAGCTCAACAGCTTTTTTTTTGCTTATTTTTTCTTCAACTCTTGCAAGCTCGGAAGATTCTGTTATACCAAGTTTGTTTTCTAAAACCATAAAGACCTCATTTTGTTTATAATAGCATAAAATGTAAAATATTTATACTTCCTCTTGAAATATTACCTGACAACCAGTATTATTATGTTATGTCAGTATGGAAGGAAGGTTTATGAAAAAGATATTAATTTCATTATTGGTTTTAGGAATAACAGCACCAGCGTTTGCAATAAATGATGCACCAAAGTTAAGCAGAAAATGCCGCAAACATCCTGAGAAATGTCAGGTCCCTATGATTGCACCTGTTCAGGAACAGCAAATGACATTAGGTATTGTCCAACGTGATATAAAAATCGGAACCTCTCAGGCTGAAGTTGCAACGGTTTTGGGTTCACCTAATATTGTTACTCAAGATGCTGACGGGCGTGAAACTTGGGTTTATGATAAAGTTTCATCAATTACTTCTTATGGAAGTTCAGGGTTTGGTGTTGGTATAGGCGGTCTTGGTGGCGGTTACGGCTCAGGCGGATTCGGCGGCGGACTTGCCAATGTCGGATATAACAAACGCGGCGGAACCGTTCAATCTGTTCAAAAAACTTTGACTGTTGTTTTAAAGTTTGACGATAACAAAAACGTTCAGTCATTCTCTTATCACATGAGTACGTTCTAGGAAGGGGTAAATATAAATGTTAAAAAAAGTTTTAACAATTTTATTTGTTATATGTATAGCCTCTCTTCCTGCATGTGCGCGTAAAAAACAGGAAGAAAATATCATAACTCCGATGACTCAGCTTGAAAAACGCCAGTTCCAGACAAGAACTTACGAAACTATAGATAAACCCCTTGTGATGAAAGCGATGTTGAATGTTTTACAAGATGAAGGGTTTATTGTATATAACGCGAATCCTTTGCTTGGATTTATTTACGGGGTGAAAGATTTTGATACGTCTGATCCGAATATTGATATTTCAAAAGAGTTCGGACTTTCAAAATCAAGATTAAGCTTAAACGGGATTAAGGTTGCGACAATCGAAACCACCGCAAATGTTACCGAATACGGAAAAAGCATGCGCGTTCGTGTGAATTTCAAACGTAAACTTTTAAACGTTTACGGTAACGCTCAGTTTATTGATGATGTGAATGATGAGAATTATTATCAGGACTTTTTCTCAAAAGTTGATAAGGCGATATTTTTACAGAAACAAAAAATATGATGAAAAATTTTCTAACAATTATTTTAAGCATAATATTTTTGTCTTTTTCGGAAACTTGTGCTTTTGCCAAAAAAGTCAAAAACCTTTCACAGCTTGAGCGTCGTGAGATTGAAACGCATTTTTTTGACACCTCAGATGCCGACAGGGTTATGAAGGCTGCTGTTAATACTTTGCAAGACAGCGGGTTTGTTATTCAGGAAATTGAGCCTGAACTTGGCTATATGCGCGCAAGTAAGGTTTATAAAAAACGGTTTGTAAATAAAGGCAGGGTTGCGGGTAATTCTTTGTGGCTTGCTTTAATGGCAACATATACCGTATTTACGTACGGTGCGGGGGTTGGGTATATGGCAGAACCTACAATGCATATATCTAACGAGCTTCACGATAAGACCGTTGTCGTTGATTCAAACGTTAATGTGGAAAAATTCGGTAAAAATAAGACTAAAGTCCGATTTGTTCTTGTTCAAAAGGTTTTACAAAACGCTGACGGGTATTCGTTTGTGAAATCAGCTCCGACAAGGGTTTTAAGGGTTTACTCGCCGAAGGTTTATCAAGAATTTTTCGCACAGCTTGATAAAAGTATTTTTTATGAGGGTATATAAATGCAGTATGTAACGATAAAACGTGAAGAAAAAGACGGAAAAGAGTATTTTGCGGTGAACGCAATTTCGCTAAAAAACACAAATAAAACCGTTGTTCAGCGAATTCCTCATCCTTTAGGGTCTGATGTAATTATGTTTGATAATTTGGAAGACGCGAAAGACGCAGTTACTCGTGCGGGTTTTTCTTATGTTTTACCAAACGGTGAAAAAGGTACGAAATCGCGTGTTAGGCTTAAAACTCCAAGTTCTGCGGATTACTCGGATATTGTTTTTGAAACGGTAAAAAGTAAGATTAACTCGTCAAACTCAAGCGTTGCGGCTGCTGCTGTTATTGCGGTTTCAGTGTTTCAAAATGAAGAAACTTTTGATATTTTGTTTAAAAAAATCGGCGAAGACAACGACTTAATCCGTAAAAACGCAATATCAGGGATTTGCAGATATTCAAATATTTTGCAAGATAGAATTATTGAATCTTTAAAATCCTCAAATTGGGTAGAGAGGAATTCTGCATTAACATGTATTTCAAATATTACAGAAGACGGTAGTGTTGATTTGGAAAAATTTATTATTCCTCTAACCGAAATTTGTAACGATTCAAATACAATAGTTCAGGCAAACGCTTTAGTAACACTTGCTAAAGTTTATCAAAATTATCAAAAGAATAAAAAAGTTTAACAGCTTCCTTTTCTCATCAAATCAGACAGCTTTAATTCTTTTGGCGGATTTGCTTTTCTTTGAGGTCTTTCAACGGGTGTTGAATCTTCTCGGTAACAACTCAATCCGACTTTAACGCTGTTATTTTCTTTTAGCATAAATATTTCTTGCAGTAATGATATAATATTACCCATAATTCTTTCTCCTAATTTTATTATAGCTTAATTTTTTGCGCGTATATCATACATTTAATCGATTTAGGGCTAAAAAATCATTGTACTTTATGCTATATTATTTTCAGCAGTTTTGTGAGGAATAAAATTTGAATAACAGTTATTATGAAACTTTGGATGAAAATTTTATACAAGCTTTGAACCTGTATGAGCAGGATTATTCTCACGAACAGCTTTTGGAGTTTTTAAAATGCGGGAATATCGTACAAAGACAGATTGCTGCTTTGAGGTTAGAAAAAATTACATCAGAAAAAGATTCGGAAGTTTTGCTGTCAAATTTGACAGGACAAGATGGAAAAATTAGAGAAGCCGTTTCTTTAAGACTTTGTGAGTTTATGGCAGATGAGCAAGCTGTAGAATATTTTAAAACGACCAAAAATTATGATACATTTTTAGATGCAATTATCGATATAAATCCAAATATATGTCGTAATGTTTTGAGTGCTATTGTTAATCTTAAATCTGATGAAACTTTTGTTAAATTTTTTGGACAAAAATTAACGGATTTGACGTTTGAACTTCTTGATGAAGTTGAAAAAATAGATTTTAGAGAGAAAAAGTATAAAACCAATAAGGCTGTATTTAAACTCTATTGGTGTTTAGAAACTGTTTATGACTTTTGGGATAAGCTTGATTTTACCGAGTTAAAACAGATAATTTTGCGTTCAAAAAAGATAAGAGAATATACAATTCGCGAAAAGTCTGCTAAAATTTTATCTCGCGAATTTAATGATTCTGAACTTGATTTGGCGCGAAAAGAACTTCAAGCTGATGAAAATTATTATGTAAGACGCTATTAGGAGGAAAAATTATGAAAAACAAATTACAATTAACATTGCGGGGGGGGTAGCCTTTTCTCGTTAGTAGGACAAGGGTTTAGCCTGTCGGCATTTACCTTAGCTGAGGTATTAATTACCCTCGGAATTATCGGGGTTGTTGCGGCGATTACTATCCCATCGCTTATCCAAAATAACAAAGCTGCGCGTTTACGCAGTCAATTTTTAAAATCTTATTCAACTGTTCAGCAGACGTTTCGGCAAATGGAATCCGATGATGTATCTTTAGATCCTGCAACTTATCCTAGAGCAACATATTATAAGACTTTTTCACAATATGTAAAAGTTGCCGTTGATTGTGGTACTTGGAGTTCTGGTGATGCAAAAAATAAACCTCCTGTTTGTTTTAATTTCAAATATGTAGACAATAATTTGACTATTGGAGCTACATATAAAACATTAGATGGCGGTGGGTTTGATGATCGGATTTTTGATGATGGGCAACTTGTCTTAATGGACGGGACAAATCTTATGTTCGAAAATCAAACAGCTAATAGGATATTTGTATCGGTAGATTTGAACGGATTCAAAAATCCACCAAATAGAGTGGGTTATGATTTATTCACATTTCAATTTTTAGACGGAGAACTTCGTACAATGGGCAGTAAAGGAACAGCTTACAGTGTTGAAACTTATTGTAATCCTAATGTGCGTAACCAATACAATGGCATAGCTTGTGCTCATAAAGCGAAAAACGATACCGAATATTTCAAGTGGGTTGTGAAAAATATTAAGTAACCTCTCGGATTATGTAAAAATTTTTTCTTGTTGTATAATAAATTTATAAAAGACAAGAGAGAGGGGTATTATGGAAACATTAACAGCAACAGAAGGTATTATAACGAAGGTTATAGGGCCTGTAATTGACGTAGAATTTCCGTCAGGTAATTTACCTGATATTTATACTGCGCTTAATATTCATACTGCAGACGGAAGTAAAATTGTTGCGGAAGTCCAACAAATGCTTGGTTCAAATAAGGTCAGAACGGTTGCAATGTCTTCAACCGACGGCTTAACTCGCGGAATGAAGGTTATAAATACGAATGAACCTATTAAAATTCCTGTAGGTAAAGCAATTTTAGGTAGAATTCTTAATGTTACGGGCGATGCCGTTGATAATATGGGACCTGTTGAAACAGATACTTATTTGCCTATCCATAGAGAGTCTCCTAAGCTTGTTGATCAAAATACAGAAATAGAGATTCTTGAAACAGGGATTAAGGCGATTGACCTTTTACAGCCTTACCAAAAAGGTGGAAAAATCGGTCTGTTTGGCGGCGCAGGTGTCGGTAAAACCGTTTTGATTCAAGAATTAATTCATAATATTGCAATGGCACACAACGGTGTATCCGTATTTGGCGGTGTCGGTGAAAGAACCCGTGAAGGTAACGACCTTTGGAACGAGTTTAAAGAAAGCGGAGTTCTTGATAAAGTAGGACTTATTTACGGTCAGATGAACGAACCGCCGGGAGCAAGAATGAGAGTCGGTTTGTCTGCTTTGACTGCGGCTGAATATTTCAGAGATTTCTCTAAACAAGACGTTTTGTTATTTATTGATAACATCTTCAGGTTTACCCAGGCAGGATCAGAGGTTTCGGCTTTGCTTGGTCGTGTTCCGTCAGCAGTTGGTTATCAGCCGACTCTTGCCACTGAAATGGGTGAACTGCAAGAACGTATCACATCAACAAAAGACGGTTCAATTACATCTGTTCAGGCAATTTATGTTCCTGCCGATGACTTGACTGACCCTGCTCCTGCAACAACGTTCTCTCACCTTGATGCGTCAACAGTTTTGTCAAGAAATATCGCATCTCTTGGTATTTATCCTGCGGTTGACCCGCTTGAATCCAATTCAAGAGCTTTAGACCCGTATATTATCGGTGAAGAACACTATAACGTAACAAGAAAAGTCCTTGAAATTCTTCAAAAATATAAAGAACTTCAAGATATTATCGCGATTTTGGGTATGGATGAATTATCGGAAGAAGATAAAGAAACCGTTAACCGCGCAAGAAAGATTCAAAAATTCCTTTCTCAACCGTTCTTTGTTGCAGAACAGTTCTCGGGTATTAAGGGTAAATATGTGAAAGTTGAAGATACAATAAGAGGCTTTAAGGAAATTATCGAAGGCAAACACGATGATTTGCCGGAACAAGCTTTTTATATGGTCGGAACGATTGATGAGGCTGTTGAAAAAGCAAAGACTATCGAGGTCTAGGGGTAAATATATTCTCCTCCCCTCTAAAGTAATTTGAAGGATTGTAGTTTATGAAACTAAAAATTATCACACAAGAAAAAGTTGTATTTGATGATGAAGTTGATGCGGTTTATTCTCGCGGACTTGACGGTGAATTTGGATTGCTGAAAGGTCACATTCCCGTTATGAGTGCGCTTGATATCGGTGTAACCCGTGCAATTATCGGTGATAAGGTTAAGATGTTTACGACCATGGGCGGAATTTTGCAGTTCAAGGATGAAGAGTGTTTGATTTTGACAACACTTGCAGAACCCGGGGAAGAGATTGATGAAGCACGTGCAAGAGAAGCACTTGAACACGCCCGAGCAAGACTTAGAAACGCCGAAGCAAGAATTGATGCTAAACGCGCGGAAGCTGCAATTGCTCGTGCCGAAGCTCGTCTTAAAGCAAGATTGTCAGGTGAAACGAAGTTAAAAATGTAGTTTGTCGTGGGGTTATTTTTTAATCTTCCAAACCTCGTTAGGAATTTCCCAGCCGTTGTTTTTGACTTTTGATAGGCAATAATAACCTGCGTTTTGTCCTGAGGATTTTGAACTGCAGTTTTTGTCGATTGTTTCTCTTGATTCGTTAAAGCCTGCAGGGACGTACCCATAGTCAGGTATAAACCCCATTACATAAATATCTTTACCTGTCATATTTGGCGGGGCATCTCCGTTCGCATCAATGAAAACAACCATTGAAGTTCTGTTTGTATTTATACCAAAATAATTATTCATAGAACCTGAGCTGTACCAGTCAAAGTTAAGGTTTGATCCGTTAGTCATTTTAACGGTTACTGCTTGCAGTCCGATACCTATCTCGTTTCTGTTGGCATAAACTTCTGTGCCGTTGAGATTTCTTGTTGCTCCTTTTTGCTGCCAGCAGCCTGCTTTACCGTAACATACTCTGCCGACTTTCAAGTATGGTAAGATAAATGATTCAAACCATTTTGTATTTCCTTTTAAGGATTGTTCAATATAATCGTCAAACGGAACATCATCATCTTGAGCTCTTCGCATAGCTTGGGTAAGTATGGAGTAGTCTTCTTTTAATCGTACTTAGATTATGCGTTTTTGGTTTTTATTAATCAGATTTGGAATAGTCATTGCCGCGACAATACCGATTATTCCTAAAGTAGTTAAAACTTCTGCCAATGTAAAACCAAATCTTCTCATTTCCGCCTCACACTTTTATAATACCTACACGTAGTAAACTACTGTTGAGTATTAGTTACTCTCTTAAATTAATTATGTCAACCCGTATAATTGTTTTATGAAAGATAAACGAAATAATATTTTTGCCGGAAATCTAAAGGCTGAAAGGTATCGTAAAGGGGTTACTCAAGCCGAATTGGCGGAAAAAGTTGAGGTTTCCGAAAGTACAATAAGCTTACTTGAGCGGGGCTTGCAAACACCTTCAATTTTTCTGGTTTATGATATTTCAAAGTTTTTCGGTATAGATATTAATGAGTTGTTAAAAAATATTCCATAACAAATCGGCGGTGTGCAATTTTGCGCACCGCCGATTTTATTTTTATGCTTGGTTTACTGCATTTTCATCTGCTGCTTGAGCCCGTTTTGTGTTAGTTATTGAATCAACTAATGCACCTGCTCCAAGACCTGCTAAGCCTAATGCCGAACAAGCGATTGCAAGCGGTTTAAATTTCATAGCGCCTTTTGTGAGTAATTTTGTGGCAACGGGAGCTATTGTACCTAATATTGCACCCCAGAATTTACCTTTATTTGTTGTTTTATATCGGTTTCCTGTTTCTGTTGTTGCAACATTGGTATCTTTTTCCGTTAAGCAGTTTGTTAACCCGTCAGGATCATTTGCTGCGGTTTTTGTTTGTTCGTTAAATGTAACCGTATCAGCGTTTAAATTATTCATTTGCGGTACGTTATCAAATAAATTTCCGTCAACGATATTTTCCAAATCTTTTAGATACGGATTGGTAAACATACATGGAGTATTACCTAAACCTACTTGTGAAACCATAGAAACACACCTTTCATTATAAAAAATAACTAACCTTAACCTTTAACATATATATAAAGTAATTTTTTTTATCGAATTTGCGCATTTGTTACAGAAATTTAACAAAATTTTTTATTTACCGCGCTCGGGTTTTGTGATAGTCTTTTGGGTATGGAGAAGACTTGGTATTCAATATTTAAGACGTTTTTCAAAGTCGGTACGCTATTATTAGGTGGCGGATATGTTATTTTACCGCTTTTAACAAGCGAGCTTGTTGATAAGAAAAAATGGATTACATCGGAAGAACTTTGCGAGTATTACGCTCTGGGGGCATCATTACCGGGGATTATTGCTGCGAATACAGCGATTTTTGTCGGCAGAAAGTTAATGGGCGGGGTTGGTGCGCTGGCCGCGATTTTAGGAATGGTATTACCTGCATTTTTGGCTATAGTATTACTCGCGTCTGTTTTAAGTGAAATTATAAATAATTCTTACATTCAATATATATTTTGGGGTGTCGGCGTCGGGGTTATTGTATTGCTTTTTCTTGCCGTAAAAGAAATGTGGAAAAAATCTGTAACGGATAAGTTTTCGGGTATTGTTTATGCTGCGTGTTTGTTGCTTGCGTTGTGGGGGAAGGTTCCGTTAGCTGTGATAATTATCGGGGCTTTTGTATTCGGGATTGTTTGGCAAAAGATTGAAGACAGGCGCGGGGGTGTTAGATGATATACCTTCGTTTGTTTGTACAATTTTTTCATGTCGGGGTATTCTCGTTTGGCGGCGGGTATGCGACGTTACCGTTTTTGTATGATATAGCTGAAAAATATCATTGGTACAGCGCAAAACAGTTAACAGATATGCTTGCGGTATCTTCAATTACCCCGGGACCTGTCGGGGTTAATGTTGCGACTTTTGCAGGATTTACAACGTCAGGCATTTTGGGTGCATTAGTTGCAACAACATCTGTAATTTTGCCTTCTTTTATTATCGTAACCCTTGTTTCTAAGATGTTAGATAAATTCAAGACAAACAGATGCGTAAAAGGCGCGATAAGAGGTATAAAATCCGCAGGTTGTGCGCTTTTATCGGCAGTCGGGGTAAAGCTTTTATTCACATCAAATTTGCATTTGTTTGGTACGATGCTACTTGTTGTGCTTTTGATTATGAGTTTTTTAAAAAAGCGCGACCCGCTTTTTTACCTTGGAGTTTCGGCAGTTGTCGGGCTTATTATCGGCAGTTTAAACCTGATAGGTGTTTAGCTATCCGTAATAGTCCATACCACCGTCATCCGGGTTATCAACCCAGATAACGGTTACTTCCGGCTGTCTGTAAAAAGGATTAAACCAATGGCTTTCGTCTGTAAAATCTATTATTGCGTCGTAATATGAAATCTGTTTTGCAATCTTTTTTGTGTAAGCTAATAAATCTGTCATAATTTTCCTAACTATCATAATAAGTATATTGTCAGCTATTTTTCATCCCGAATAATCCCCGAAAAGTGTCAATTTTGATGTTTTTATATTCCCCTAATGAACTAATCCCGTAACTGATTGTTTTTTGTAACCTTAAAGATTATTTTATGAATACAATTTGGAGGAGATTATGAGTGAAAAATTTAAGGGTTCAAAGACAGAACAAAATCTTATAAATTCGTTTGCGGGAGAGGCGCAGGCAAGAAATCGATATACTTATTTTGCAAAAATTGCGCAAAAAGAAGGGTATGAACAAATTGCCGCGGTTTTTCTTGAAACTGCTGATAATGAACTTGAACATGCAAAACTTTTTTATAACCATATCGGCAACAACCCGCTTGGTCATGTTGATGCGTTTTATCCGTTTGAGCTAGGAACAACATCAGAAAATCTTGCAAGTGCGATTGCAGGTGAAACAGATGAGTTTGATGTTTTATATTACGATGCTGAAATTACCGCAAAAGAAGAAGGATTTGATGCTATTGCAAACACTTTTCATAATGTGCGAATGGTAGAACAACACCACGCGGAGCGTTATAAAAAACTGTATGAACAGATGTCAAACGGAACACTTTTCCATAAAGATGAAGAAGTTACCTGGATTTGCAGAAAGTGCGGGTATTTACACAAAGGACAAGCTGCGCCTGAATTTTGTCCGAATTGTTATCATCCGCAAGGCTATTTTCAGGTTTTATGCGAAAAATACTAGAAACATATGAGTTTAGTTATTGCACTTACGGGGTTGATTATAATATAATAAGTGTAATATGAAGAGAAAATATAAAATTGCAGCGGTAGTAGGTTTAACCCTTGTAACCTTCGGGCTTTATACGTGGGGGATTCCTGCTGTTGTAAATATTAAATCGCATAAAAGTTTTATTGAAAAAACAATAAAAGAAAAATCGGGTTTTACGGTAGATATAGGAAATCCCGAGCTTTCTATGGGTGTTTTCCCTTCTGTCTGGATAAGAAGTGATAATATTTCCGTTCTTAATGATGATAAAACCAAGGCATTGTCTGTTGATGGGCCAAAGTTAAAATTAAAACTTTTCCCTCTGCTGTTTAAGAAAATAGAGATTTCAAAACTTTACGCTGATAAAGAAGATGTTCATTTTGTATTGACGAAGGATTCAAAGTTCTTGTTGGGTCAGTATCCGCTTGAGGATTTGAAAAAAGAAAACGGTGAATTTACGTTATCTAAGATGAAATTAAGTTTGGGCGAATATAACATCACTCTTGATGATAAGAAGAATTCTCAAAATGTGGCTTTAAAAGGTAAGTATTTTAACCATGGGAAATATGTTCAAAATAAACATATCCGCTTTGCTACCGAAAGTGTTCTGACTGTCAGAGATAAATCAACTGATATTTTCACAGATGTTGCAATAAAACTTCCGATTGACAGGCTGTCAGAAGACCAGTTTAAATTGAACGCGAATATTAAAAATTTTGATATCTCATCTATTTCAGATTACGTTAATATATTATCAAAAGGCAAAATAAAATCCTTAAACGGGATTGTGAATTTCACCGCTGATACTCAGCCTGATAAATTGAACCACAAAAAAATAAAAACAAACCTTACAACCGAACGTTTAGCAGTAATCGGACAGGATAAAGCTTCATCTGTTATTTATGATGATAAACTGAATGCCGTTTTTAATTTCAGGACAATCGAAAACGGAATCCATATTGATGATTTTACGCTTAAGTCTGATAAAATTCACGCGAAAGCCTCAGGAAAAGTTTTTGATTTAGGGCATAAAGCTCCTAAGTATAATATTGAAGCCGAAGTTAATAATACAAGGCTTGAAGATGTTGTTGCAATACTCCCTGGTAGTGAAACTTTATTGCCTGATTTCAATTTATATAGGCTAAAAAAATATGTTATTTATGGTGACGGTGAGGGTAAAGTTAAGTTTGTTGGGCATGGTAACAGACCAAATGTCAAAGGTTATGTAAAACTACGCGATATGTACCTTATTCACCCTATGAAAGGTGCGCCTGAAAACGCCAGAGTTGATTTAAACTTTTTAGGCAAAAAAATGCTTCTTGATGTTTTTGTGCCTGCCGCGAATAATCAAAATGTTAGTGTTAAAGGTAATGTTTTAATTGATGGCTCAAAATACTCCGAACTTGAAATCCATAGTACCGATAATGTTGATATAGGTGCTGCTCAGGAAATCTTGAATCCGCTGCATGAAATTTTAAAATTTCAACTTGGGCCCGTTCCGATTATGAAAATCGAAGGGAAAGGTAATATCAATATGCGCTCGGCGGGGAAAAAAGTTGACCCGCATATTTGGGGTGCAATCAATTTTAAAGATGCAACAGCTTCATTTAATGAAATTAATCATCTTGTATTAAAAAACGGCTCGGGAGAAGTAGTTTTTAATGATACCCAAACAACATTCAGAACTTTTTCTGCATTTATCAACGGTAAGCCTGTTGAAATTAAGGGTGATTGTTCAGTTCTTGGTAAGTTAAATGTTTATGTAACGTCAAAAGGGCAGGATGTTAAAAACCTTGTAAAAGTAATTAATTCATCTCCGATTCTTGTCGATGTACAAAAAGTTATCAAACCGTTTCAAAACCCTCAAGGTGTTGCTGATGTATTTTTAAACATTTACGGCACGGCTAAAAACGCGGAAGAAGTCGTGTTTAACCAGGATTTATTTTCAAAAGGAACCATAACTCTTCATAATGCACAAACTACCATGCAAGATACATTTCTGCCGTTTAAGCATGTTAACGGGGTAGTAAATTTTGACCAATATGATTCTGATTATGATGTAACAGGGTTTGTTCGCGGTTCAAAAGTACGAATTAACGGTACGGGTTCAAATTCAATGATTGATTTAAAGGCACACTCCGATAAATTCTTACTTGAAGATATTTTTGAACTGCTGCATAACGAGATGACACTTCCTTATCAAAAAGAAATGGGAAAAATTTATGTCTCATTTAACGGCGGATACAAAGGAACTGCGGATGCTGATAACATTGATTACAAAAAAATCAGAGTTGACGGAAAATTTATCCCGAATATGGAATCATCTAATCCGATAAAACTTAGTGGCGGGACTTTTAATATTAAAAACGGATTCTTAAAAACTCCGACTCTTCACGGTTTATTTAACGGAACCCCTATAACTTTATCATTCACTGCAAAAGACTTGGATAAAGAGATTATGAGTGTTTCTGAGGCTGATTTTAATTTCAAAAACTTTGATATAAGTTCAATTAATTCAATCAAAAAACAAATTACGCTCCCGCCTGAAATTGCTTCTCAAATAGATAATATAACCGATATTAACGGAACAATAGATATTTCAGGGCATATCAAAAACAATAATATTTACGCAAACACTAATCTTAAAGGCACCAGTTTTGTTTATAAACCGCTTGGAGCAGTCGTTCGGGTTCTAAATGGTCAGGCTAATATGCGCGGCGATGTTTTGTATTTGGATAAGGTTAATTCAAGAGTGAGCGGGATGCCAGTATTTGTGGACGGCAGAATCGCGAATGCCATGAAAAATCCTGAATTGAATCTTTCAATCAGTTCAAAACTTACTCAGGCATTTTTTGATAGATTTTATAACTCAAAATCAGTTTACCCGGTTAAAGTGAAAGGTGATATTAATCTGGTTTCACGTTTAAGAGGACCGATGAATGCAATTGCAGCAAAATCAACGCTGAATCTAGGTGAGAATGCATCTCTTTACTATATGGGAGCAACTTTAGCAGGCGCCCCGACTGGTACGGTAAGCTCTGACGGTATCACCACAAATCCTGTTTCAATTATCACGGATGCCGTTCTTTATCCTGATAAGATTAAACTTAATTCAATGGATTACAATCAAATAATTACATCTCAAAATAAAAGAAAATCCGTACAAAAACAGTTATCAGCCTCAGGTGAGATAAAACTTTTAAAAGATAATCTTTTAGGATTCAAGAATTTTCATATAAAAACCGAACATCCGACTAATGCCAGAATATTTAACGTTCTGTTTAAAAAGCCGACGATTAAGCAAGGTGTATTTACAACTGATATGACAATTAACGGAACCTCTGATTTTCCTTATATTTTAGGGTTCTTGAATGTGAAAAGTGTTGATATACCATTGCTGGATTCAACTGTTCGTGATGTTAATCTGGATTTTAAAAACGATTATATTTATTTAAATTCAAAAGCCGTTGTATTAACAAACGATATTGATGTTAACGCTAAAATTGTTAATAAACCCGTAAAACCAGTTGTGGTTGAAGATTTTAATGTCCAAATGGATGAACTTAACTTAAATGTTATAACACAGGCCATGAGCGATTTAGAAGCCGACAGTACCAGAACAGGTGCTAATACCGACCTCTCTCAAGCTTTGAAAGCCGATGATTTAATCATAAAAAATGCAAACGTGAATGCGGATAAAATTATTATCAAAAAAGCTGATGCGACTAACTTTAAATCGCACATGACACTTGGTTCTGACGGCGTGTTTAAGATTGATAATTACTCGTTCAATCTCGCAAACGGCATCGTAAACGGGGCTATAAATTATGATTTGAATAAGTTAAACGGTAAGGCTTCAATGGAGATTAATAACGCTGATGCTCAGATTATTGCCGAAAACTTCTTTGATATGCCGGGGCAGATGTACGGACTTGTTACAGGTAAAATGAATGTGGCATGTACGGGATTATCAAGCGTTGATTGCGTGAATACCTTATCAGGTGACGGAACATTTGAAGTAACAGACGGAAGGATGCCGAAACTCGGGTCTTTAGAATATCTTCTAAAAGCAGGAAACCTTATTACAGGCGGAGTTACTGGATTATCAATAAACGGTATTATTGATTTGATTACACCTTTAAAAACAGGTGATTTCAAAAAAATCAGCGGAGATATTCACGTTGAAAACGGTATTGCAAACGATATCAATGTGTATTCATCAGGTCAGGATTTGAATATGTATATGACAGGAAGTTATAATATCGCAACTCTTGTAGCTGATATGGAAGTTTACGGAAGCTTGTCCAAAAACTTCTCAACAATATTGGGCAAAATCGCAAATTCTTCACTGAATACTTTATTTAATACAATCCCGGGGATTAATATCAACGAAATTAACCCAAAATCAACAAGTAATATAAATAAGATTCCGAATTTTGATAAATCAAATACTTTGCGAGTGTTTAAGGCAGAGATTTACGGAGATATCAACGGCAGCAACTACGTTAAAAGTTTCCGCTGGATTAAAGATTAGTACAGGGTATTGGGATGACAATAGTCTTATGATATGAGCGATATACGCGCTTGGCAGGAACGACTGCACTGTTGAGTCGGTTTAAATTTAAATGTAACAAAATGTAAAGATGAGTTTGCGCAGGCTAAAATTCAATTATAATGCCCTATATGATATGATGTGGCGGGACGGGACAATTTTATGGACTTTCGTGTTTTAATGAATATGTAGGTAAAACAATAAAGGTAAGTTTATGATTGCAAGTGAAAGAATAGGTAATTTTGAAGTTCGTCCAATGGGTGACGGAAAATATTCATATCATACGACAGTTCCTGGACACTTAGGTGCAGGCGTTTTGTATGGCGAAAAAGCTCTCGAAGAATTTAGAGCAAAATATTCATTGGAGAGAACTCCGGATAAAGATGAGGTTGTTTTTAATAACAAGAATAAGGGTGGTGTAACTGATAAAGTGGAATTTCCTCTGGATAATGTAGACAAAGATGTTCTTAATTATTAGTATGATGTGAGTCCGAGTGAATTTTACAGAGTTTCAAAAATGAACTCTGAAAGCGGAGTTCATTTAAATATTTCAAATGGCTTTATGGGAATGTTTAACAGAACGGTTAAAGGTAAATGTAATGACCTTGATATAGATTTAAAGCTTGGTGATAACATGTTCAATTATGGAAAAGGAACCCTGAAAGGAAAAATCGGAAATCACGAAATGGATTTAAAATATAAAGTAAAAGATGACAAAACACTTATCCTGGAAGGTAAAGGGTTAGACTCCCGCGAAGTTGCGATGAATAATTTGCTGTCAGTACTTATAATAGGGAATGTCGCATTTAATTCTTGGCGTGACAGAATACCTGTTTAGTAATTTCTTAAAGGGGCAGCGACTGAAAATCAGCCGCTGTCCCTTTATATATGAACTTCCTGTTACTTCAATATTGATTTTACCCCCTTTTTGTCATAAATTAAAAGTATGTATGATGATTATAGAAAAATTCTTGACGAATTAAAATCAAAATCACATTTTAGGAATTTGAAGGATTTTCAAGGGAAAGATGAAAAATACATTTACTATAAGGGTAAAAAGTTATTAAATCTTTCATCAAATAATTACCTTAATTTTGCCGATAATAAAGCCGTGACAGAGGAGTTTTTGGAAACCGTCGGCGCGGATTACTCGTTTGGAAGTGCGTCGGCAAGACTTTTAACGGGAACATTGCCTGTCTATGATGAGTTGGAACAGTTATTGTCAGGGCTTTACGGTAAAGAAAAAACTCTTCTTTATAACAGCGGATACCATGCAAATGTCGGGATTTCAAGCGCACTAAACGGTAAAGGTGATGTGATTTTCTCAGATAAACTCAATCACGCAAGTATAATTGACGGGATGCAGTTATCGCAGGGTAAGTTTTTCAGATTTCCACATAATGATATGCAAGCTCTGGAAAGGTTATTGCAGCGCGAGCGCGGGATGTTTAATAACGCGTTTATTATTACCGAAAGCGTTTTTTCAATGGACGGTGATATTGCGGATTTAAAACAGATTGTCGAAATAAAGAAAAAATATGATTGCTCTATGATTGTTGATGAAGCTCACGCATTTGGAGTTTTTGGCGACAAGGGATTAGGTGTTTGCGAAAGTTTAGGAATAACTGATGATGTTGATTTGATTGTCGGAACTTTTGGTAAAGCAGTCGGGTCAGTGGGAGCCTTTGTTACGGGTTCTGGAGTGCTGATTGATTATTTAATCAATAAGTCCCGCTCGTTTATTTTTTCAACCGCGTTGCCGCCGATTAATATTGCGTTTACAAAATGGATTATTGAAAACAAATTCCAAAAAACCAAAGAAAAACGCGAAAGAATGTTAAAAATCGCTAAAAATTTCGGTTCAGACAGTCACATTATTCCTGTTATTGTCGGTGGGAATAAAGAAACTGTTGATTTATGCAAAGTGCTGTTTCATAACGGATATTTTACGCTGCCGATAAGACCTCCGACCGTGCCTGAAGGTACTTCGCGCTTAAGGTTATCACTAACTGCGGATATTTTAGAAGATGAATTGAAAGTTTTAATGGAGAAAATTAATGAAAGCTTGTTGGTTAAATCAGACAAATAACCAAAATTTAACAGTATTTTTTGCAGGTTGGAGTTTTGATGAAAATCCGTTCAAACACTTTGACTGCGGTAATTCTGACGTACTTTTTGTTTATGATTATAATGATTTGGATGAAGTTCCCGAATTTGATTTTGCGACTTACGAGAATAAGACTCTTATCGGCTGGTCAATGGGTGTTTTTGTTGCGTTCAGGCTGAGACATTTATTTAAGAATTTTGACCTTAAAATAGCCGTTAACGGTACGATAACGCCTGTTGATAACGAGTTTGGAATTCCCATTAAAACCTTTGAACTTACCTTAAAACACGCTGCAAAAGGGTTAGAAAGCAAGTTTTACAAAAATGTTTTTAAAACAGATGATGAGTTTAACAACTATCTTGAAAATCCCGTAAAAAGAAGTATTGAAAACCGTGTGTCAGAACTTGAAAACCTGTATTCTGTCATTAAATCAGAGCCTGTAGAGTATGAAAAATTCTACGATTTTGCACTTGTATCTGAGTTTGACAAAATTATTCCGCCTGCGAACCAGAAAAAATCGCATGTAAAAAACGGGGTTCAAGTAATTGACTTGCAATCGGGACATTTTCCGTTTTATAATTTTAACAGTCAGAATGAGATTATAGAATTATGCAGGTAGATATTAAAAATATAAAAAAACAGTTTGAAAAAAGCATGAACGATTACGACAAAAACGCTGCTGTTCAGGACTTAATGGCGTCAAAATTAGTGATTGAACTGTTAAAAATCTCAGATAATTTTGAAAATATTTTAGAACTCGGCTCAGGCACGGGGTTGTTGACCAAAAGACTGGTAAAATCAATAAGATACAAGAACTTTTACGCAAATGATTTAGTCGAAAAATCAAAAATGTATGTTCAAAAGTTTATCCCAAGTGCGAATTTTATCTGCGGGAATGCTTTAAAGGTCAGATTGGCGAAAAAAGCCGATTTGATTGTGTCAAATGCAATGTTTCAGTGGTTTGATAATTTGGATAAAGTCGTTGAGATTTTAAAAACTAATCTGAAATCCGATGGTATACTTGCGTTTACGACTTTTGCACCGTCAAATTTTAAGGAAGTGACCGAAATTACGGGGCTTACGCTAAAATATAAGTCAAAAGAAGAGCTTGAAACCGTGTTAAAAAACAAAGGGTTTGAAATTTTGTATAGTGAAACTTTTTATGAAGAGATGCGGTTTAATACCCCGCTTGAACTTTTGGCACACATGAAACATACGGGCGTAAACTCGCTTTCTGAAAAGACTTGGACTGTTAAAAAAGTCAAAGAATTTTGTGATAAATACTCAAAAAAATATCCGAAAACTATCCTGACATACTCACCGATTATCATTATCGCCAGGGAACGGGGGCAATATTAGGGGCTCAAACTAATTTGCCAAAGATTACTCTGTCGATATTTGCAAGATCTTTCAGAATTTTTATGTCGCTGAATCTGTTGTTATTCATAATCTCAGCTACATCACGGCTTTGTCCGAGTCCCAGTTCAAACAGTAAATATCCGCCTTTATTTAAGAATTTCGGCGCATCTTTTGTTATTCTTTCGTAAAACTCTATGCCTTTGTCATCTGTTGTATAAAGCGCATTTTCGGGGTCAAAACGGACTTCTTTTTGTATTGTTTCTTTTAATTGCGGCGGGATATACGGCGGGTTTGAAACGATTATGTCAAAGGTTTCGTCTTCGCGGATTTTGTCATAAATATCTGATTTTCTAAATGTTGCTTTGTTAAACAGTTTGAACTTTTCCATATTAGAAAACGCCGTATGAAGTGCTTCATTTGAAATGTCAACCCCGACAACCTGAGCCTCCGTCAATTTTGCTATCATACACGCAATACAGCCTGAGCCCGTGCACATATCAAGAACGGTTTTAAAGTTGTTTTGGTTAATTATTTCAACAGCCTGTCTTACAAGAAATTCTGTTTCATCACGAGGAATCAAAACGGAAGGGTTCACGATAAACTTTTCTCCCATAAAATCCGCAAGCCCTATTATATGCTGTATCGGCTGACGGGTTTTCGCGCGAAGCTGTGCTTTTTCTTTCACAAGTTCAAGTTTTTCCTGCGTTAATTTTTTCCCTGTTAAAATATCAATCAGTGAATACCCCGCAAAATGTTCGATTAATAACTTAACCTCGATATTTGCTTCGTTTTCTTCAATTCCTGCATCTGTCAAAATTTTTACGATATCTGTAATCAGCATTCTTCTTCCTGCCCTGTTATTTTGTAATAGTCGTTGTGTTCTGTTATAATTCTGTCAATCTCATCCCGAGCTTCAAGCTTTGAGGTTAACTCTTTTTTATCAATATTATATTTTTTACATAATCTGTCGTAATAGTAAAGTTGTTTTTTTGTAGGTGCTTCTTTTGACATCTTAACTTCCTGCAAAAACTTACGCTTTTTTTTCTCAAATTCTTTATTGGCTTCAACAACAGGGCGTTGTTTTTCTTTGTAATCGTAATATTTTTTGCATTCTTTTAAGTATTTTATTGTGTCAGATTTAAATTCCTCATCATCAAGATTTTCAGCCAAAAACTCAAACCTTGAGCAGTTTAACTCAATATAATACCTTTCATCAGCCTCAAAACTTTCCCAAATTTCATCAACCGTTAAATCAGGTGATTTTTTTACCAAAGCCCGCAGATAGTTACACAATGCGGATTTTTGGTTCTTGCTTAGATTCAGATAAATTTGTTTTTTTATTTCATACATACTTTTAATTTATGGCAAAAAGGGGGTAAATGCAATAGGGGTAAATAATCTGTGCCAACGCCATATGAACGGGTAACGGTGTAGTGGCTAATTTGCATTTTGCAAAATATACCACCCTGCGCTCGACATCGGTTCAACCGTTCCGTCAGGAAAACTGTATACAGGAATGCTGTTTTGGTAATTAACCACGGAATCCATTCCGTTAAATGTTCCTGATTTAAGATTGTAATTATTTAATTCTTTTATTCCCTTGTGATAAGTTGACCTTTAAGGGTTCCGTTTAAAAGTGCACAAATTGATTAGCTTGATTCAGGATTATCTGTAGCACCGTTACTTGAGCACGGTGCAATAATCCCAGTGTAATCAAGACCTCGGCAAGAGTGAATCCAAATCGTGTTTTTACTTGTTCTGTTTCCTCTGTCGCCCCTGAAAAACTCTTTCGCTGCCATAATATACATTTAGTCATTTTTATAACCATATATACATAACAACATATTGTCGTTAAAACGTCAATATGTTAGGATAACGACAATATGGGTACTATATCAACAACAGCAGAGAAGTTTGCAACCCGAGTAAAGTTTGAACGGATAAAAAGAAAATATTCGCAGGAAAAATTAGCCGAACTTGCGGGAATCGGTCGTTCTACGCTTACACAAATTGAAGCGCAAACATCTTCTCCTACTCTTGATGTTGTTGAAAAAATTGCTATGGCACTTGGTTTTGAAACTTACGAGATGTTGATTTTTAAAAATCTTGAGATTTAACGAAAACGCTCGTTTCACTCCGCCCTATGCAAAATCCGCATCTTGGATTTTGCTGTGCTCAGGTTTTCGTTTCATTTCGCTTCGCTGCCATTTACTTTAACCTTCGCACCTCACGGGCTCGTTTCACTCCGCCCTACGCAAAATCCGCGTCTTGGATTTTCGGGTTGTCGGAAAGTTCTCAGCTTTTCTCCACCTTACGGGTTGGGTTCGTATTGCTCACACGGTACTTTCCCGAAAATTTGCAAAGAAATAACGAAGTACAATCAGTTTTCGTCTCCTCACAAACCGTACAAATTGATGTATGTATCGACCCTCATAAAGCCGTGCTACGCGGGACTATCGTGTGAACAAATCTTTGACTGAAAATCTGTGGGTTTTGTTAGCGCGGCTAAAGTCCAACAGCTTTCTTGCAATAGGATTTGTTTGGTGAGTCGCCTGATGTTTGTCAACAACTTCTTTTCTCATCTCATCATCAGTTTTAATTACTTCTAAGTTTTGTTCAGTCTTCTCAACCATGATTCTTGATTATACCTCGTTACATTATTATAAACAATTTTTAAAGATGAGAATTGCTATAAAAAGTATATACTTGTTACATATTGTTACATGTTAATAAATTCGTTCGCCCGTTGCAGAATCAAACTTGTAAAGATCATCTGAACATATTGATAAATCAAGGGTTTTACCTATGTTAAAATCTGAATCAAGTTTTGCAGAACATTTTTTATCGCCAATATTGAAGTAGGCAATTTTTTCACTGCCAAGCATCTCGGAAATTTCTACGTTAACGGTTAATTTTATATCTCCGTCAGGTTTTATCATTTTTTCGGGGCGAACGCCGTATAAAATATTCTCATTAAGTCCAAGGTTTTTACCTTCAATAAAGTTCATTTGAGGGGAGCCGACAAATCCTGCAACAAATGTGTTTTTCGGGTCGTTGTAGATGTTATCGGGCGTGTCGACCTGCTGAATATCACCGTTATTAAGTACAACAATTCTATCCCCCATTGTAAGTGCTTCTGTCTGGTCGTGGGTTACGTAGATGAATGTTGTTTGAAGTTTTTCGTGCAGTTTCTTTATTTCAGAGCGCATTTGAACACGCAGTTTCGCGTCAAGATTTGATAACGGTTCATCCATTAAGAAAACTTTCGGATTTCTGACAATTGCTCTGCCTAAGGCTACACGCTGTCTTTGTCCGCCTGAAAGTTGTTTTGGTTTTCGGTCTAAGTATTCGGTCAAATCAAGAATTTCTGCCGCTTGTTTAACTTTTTCTTCGATTTCGGCTTTTGGAGTTTTTCGCATTTTTAGACCGAACGCAATGTTTTCTCTAACCGTCATGTGCGGGTACAGTGCGTAACTTTGGAAAACAAACGCGATATCGCGGTCTTTTGGAGCTACGTTGTTAACCACTCTGTCACCGATTAAGATTTCACCTGAGGTAATGTCTTCTAAGCCTGCAATCATTCTTAGAAGTGTTGATTTCCCGCAGCCTGACGCGCCTACAAGAACTACAAATTCTTTATCTTTAATTTCTAAGTTAACGTTATTTATTACGGTTTTGTTGTTATCGTATGTTTTTTTTACATTTTTTATTGTAACGCTGCTCATCTTAAACCTTTTCTACAGGCAGTATTATTTCGAATTTTGTTCCCTTCATTATCTCTGAAGTTATGTTGATTAATCCGTTAGCTCTTTTCACTAAAATACTTGCAGAACCGAGTTTTAAAGCTCTTAGGAAATTCTTTTTACCTTTTTCTAACTGAGCGTAAGGTTCACACAAATATCTCATGTCTTCTTCCTGTATTCCCACTCCTGTATCTCTTATTGTTATTTGCAAATATGATTTTGAATTTTCAGGGTTTATATTATATTTTATTGAGGTTAACTCGTCAGGATTTGAAAGTTTAACCGTAACATATCCTGTTTCTGTCATTGAAATTGCAGTTTCCAAGATATTTTTGAATGCGCGCTTAATTGCGTTTGAATCCGTGTAAACATTGCGTTTTTCTATTTTTTCATAATCAAAATCAAATGGAAGTTTTTTAGCGTTTAATTCGTTTTCGCAGTCTTTAATAACTGATTTCATTGCTTCTACGATATCAAATTTATGAAACTCGGATTCAAATATTGAAGATTCTGCGTAAGAAAATTCAAGTAATTTATCCATAAAATTATATAATTCGTCGGCATTTGCGTTAATGATTTTAACATATTTTGCTTGTTTTTCGGTTAAGTTACCGCCCAAACCGTCTAACAAACCTTGTGCAAATCCGCTTATGGATGTTAAAGGAGATTTAATATCGCCTTCAAGTTTTGCGAGCATTGCGTTTTTTTCGTTGTTAAATCTAAGGATTTTGTCTTCGTTAACGATTTCATCTGTAAGTTTTGTCATATCGCGAAGGTTAATGCAGTAGCCCGAACCGTTTTTTGAGGCGTTTAATTCAATATAAAATTCTCTTGTCGGAATTGTTGCCGTTGAAAGTACGGGTTTGTTATTATTTAAAGATTTCTTAACATTATCCATACCGTCTTTTACGATAGTATCAAAATAAATCAACGGAGCATCTTCTGAGTCAGACAGTCCGAAAATCTCGCGGGCTTTTCTGTTAAACCTTGTTATAACACCGTTTTTGTCTGTAAAAATTACTGCATCGGGAAGGTTATTAATTGTTTGGAAAGATGTTATAGCCCACCATAAATTTTTTGCGATTTTTTTTACGTTCATATTTGCATTAAACCCTTTTATGTTATATAATACATAATAACATGAAAAATTATTGAGTAATTCTACATGTAAATTTTTGTAATTTTTTTTGAACAAAAGTAGCAAAAAATATTATTTAGGTGTTTTCTAACCAAAAACCAATTAATACATGACGTTAGAGAAAAACATATAATTTTCTGAAAGTAAGGTGATACTATGAGAGAAATTAACAACAACAAAATGAATAGTGTAAACTTCAAAGGCATTCAAAAAGTTTCTTCAGAAATGCAAGTGCCGACAGAGGCTTCTGCACCTGCCGCTGAATCAGTGGAAATTAAAGATTTAGGAAAAATGCCTGCTGCATCTTTGGGTAAATCTTTAGTTGCATCTGATTCTATAGAAAATGATATGAAATTTTTAGAGAAAAATCCTGTGTTGACTGCAGAATTAAATAAAGTAATTGATGAGTATGCGCAAAATCACAGTGAAGAAGAAACTCTTCAAATGATTGAAAAAATGCACCAAGAATTTGTTGCAAAAAAATAATTCAGTAATATTGAAAGTCATATTTATTGGATTGACTTTTTTCCATAATCAGGTAAACTGATAACAGTTATCATTTTAGGTGAATTATGAACTATTCAAAGCAAAGAGAAAAAATCCTTGATACATTGACTTGTAACGCAATTCATCCGACCGCGGAAGAGTTGTTGGAGATCTTGAAGACCGAAAATTCTAATATCGGGCTTACGACTTTGTATAGGAATTTGAATCAGTTAGCACAAGCAGGCATGATTAAAAAAATTGACGGACTTGATCCGTCTGCACATTTTGATCATAATACGCATGAACATTATCATTTTATATGTAAAGAATGCAAAAGGGTTTTTGATGTGCCGTCTGAAGTTGCACCTGATTTGGTAAATAATACCCGTATGGCTACGGGATTTGATATTGAAAATCATGATATTGTGTTTCATGGTGTATGCAGTGAATGTAAAAAGAGAAAGGAAAACAACTGATTATGGAAAAATGGGTATGTATGGTTTGCGGATATGTTTATGATCCTGCTGAAAACGATAATGTGAAATTTGAAGATTTACCTGATGATTACACATGTCCTTTATGTTCTGTAGGTAAAGATCAATTCGAACCTGAAGCATAAGAAAATAACAAAAAGCGGCGACGAACTTGTTCATCGCCGCTTTTTTAATTATAATTTGATTATGGATAGCGTTAAGGAGTTAATCAAGTATTTAAAAGAAACAGGGCTTGAGGTTCACACAACTACAAAGGCTCGCGGACACCAGGGGATTTTTATGAAAAACCGTATTGATGTTTCAAAAAATATTCCGGAGTCGAGGGTTATGCCAACCTTGTTACATGAATTTGCACATTATGTTCACTCTTGTTTAGAAAAAATCGAACGAACGGGCGGAAGTTTAGAGGTGTTGTTTAACGATAGTGATGTTAAAGTTTATCAAGAGGAGCTTTTGAGGGTTACGAATTTTGTTGATTCTCATTCAAAATGTGAGAAGCTTCATAATTATAAAAAGTCTGTCAAAAGTAACATTTTAGCTCAGGAAAAGATTATTAAGGCTCGGTACCCGAAATTTATGCGCTCAAAAAATTTTAAAGAATTTGACAGATACATAAGGCATTCAAAGGCAAAATATCTGTTAAAATGTGACAGAGTTTTCGTAAAATCAGGTTTTTTCAGCTCCAAAACAGAGTTGCTGACTATTGATAATATAGAAAAAGATTTTTGCGATATGCCGTCTGAATTTGTGGCATACATAAGGCTTCATTCGTTGCAGAAAAAACAATCAAGGGTTTCTTCAAGAATATACAGGCTCCAAAAATATTACGAAAAACCTACAGAACTTTTTGCAAGGCTTGTTGAAGGATTGTATCTGGATTCCGCGATGGTGCAAAAATTAGCTCCGAATACCTGTTATCGCTTTTATAAACTGCTTAATAACGGATATTACGGAGATAATTTGTTATATGTTATGGAAAATTTCCTATAGCCCTGTAAGTTTATTGAATAATTCTCTTACAAAGGTTTTGCGGGTGTTGATTTTAGCATATCTTTGATCTTGTTCAGCCAGTTCTAATCCGACTTGCTGGTAAAGATATTGAAAAGCGTCTTCGCTTCTTTCTTCTTCGGTATCGTATTCTTGTCTTATTTTTACAAGTTCATCATTGTCAAGGAATTTAGCGCCGCAATTGTAGCATTCATCAATTTCGATTGTTGCGTGAACGCTTGAATGGTTTTTAACCATTTTATTCCCGCAATTCGGGCAAAATCTGTTAAGTGATGTGTTAACTTTTTCAAAAGTTTTTCCTTCAAGTTTTTCGACGATAACAGAAATATCTTCGTTTTTCTCATCAAAATGTTTAAACTCTCTGTTATCAAAATAAATTCCGCCACAGCCTTGAGTACAGATATCAAGATTTATTCCTTCTGAGGGGATAAAAACTTTTTCCAGTTCTTTGCCGCAAGCAGGACATTTTAGTGTTTTTAAAGTATCAGCCATTTTTATCTTCCTATAGTTATTCTTTCAATCTTAATTCTATAATTATATTTACCCCTTTTCATCATACAGGTAAATTATTTTGTAAAACCTTTGTATTAATTGAAAAAATATTGTACAATATATTAAAAGGTAGAATTATGACTGAGATATTGAAAAACATAGAAGAGGCTGAAAATATAATACGCAAGGGTATGGCATTTATTTGCGAGAAAGATTATATCAGCGCAAGACCGTATGTTGAAGATGCTTATGTTCTTTTTAAGCAAATTAATTCTGTAGATGGGATTTCAATTTGTCTCAGTTTGATAGCTTTTTTGAATTATTCGGATGATAAAAATACTTATGAAGCTTCAATGGCACTGCTAAATGACGGAACCTTTATGGCAAAGCGCTCAGATAGTGATACCGCGCTTTTGATAAACGAGTTCGTTGCAGGGAGTATAAATTTTTCCGAAAATAATAAAGATGTTGCCCTTATTCATTATAATAACGCTTTAAAACTTGCCTCAGAAGAAGATAAATATAACGTTGCGGATTTTCTGAATACAAGAATAAGGCAGCTTCAAAACGGTATGGATTATTCTCTGCCTACTAAAAGCGATCCGTTGATTTCACTTGTTAAAATCAGTCGCTCTATTACTGCTGTAAGTGATATTGATGAGTTGTTAAGGGTTATCGCGGAAGAAACAAAAAACGCGATACAGGCTGACAGGTGTACTGTGTTTTTACTTGATAAAGATACCGATGAATTATGGTCAAAGGTTGCTTTAGGTTTAGATTCAAGCCAGGAAATAAGGTTTCCTACAGGTAAAGGTCTAGCTGGTTATGTTGTAAAAACCGGTGAAACAATTAACATAAAAGAAGCCTATGAAGATCCGAGGTTTAACCCTGAAGTCGATAAGGAAACGGGTTACCGTACAAAAACTATCTTATGTATGCCGATTATTAACAATAACCGCGAAATTATGGGTGCATTGCAGGTTATTAATAAAATTGACGGCGTGTTTACCAAAAACGATGAAGATTTACTTATCGCAATTGGAGGAAGTGCAAGTATTGCTTTAGAAAATGCTCAATTGTTTGATAAACAACTGCAAATGTATCATGAACAAAAACTTTTATTTGAAAGCTTTATCAATACCTTAGCAACTTCAATTGATGCGCGTGATAAGATTACGGCAGGTCATTCCGCTAGGGTTCGTCAGTATTCAACTCTTTTGGCTCATGAAATCGGTATGGATTCAAAAGAAATCGGGCTTTTGGAAAAGGCTGCAACTTTACACGATATAGGTAAAATCGGGATAAGAGATTCTGTTTTGCAAAAAGACGGAAAACTGACAGATGAAGAGTATAAACATATTCAGGAACACGTTAGAATTACGCATAATATCCTAAATAAGATTTATATGTCGTCTGATTTCAGAATAATTACCGAGATGGCTTGTTCTCATCATGAAAAATGGGACGGCTCGGGTTATTACAGGCACTTAAAAGGTGAAGAAATAACTTTGGGCGGGAGAATTTTGGCAGTAGCAGATGTCTTTGATGCCATAACTTCAAAACGTCACTACCGTGATAAAATGCCGATAGTTAACGTTATTGATATTTTGTTAAAAGGTGCGGGTTCGCATTTTGAAAAAAGTTTGGTTGATGTTTTTCTTGCTATTCCTGTTAATAAGATTATCAGAGTATTTTTGTCTGAGTCTAACGGCAAAATTAAGCAAGCAGACGATATTTTGCTAAGTAAATATAATTTGCTTGATATTTATAACCTGGGTAGGGCTGAAGGTTTAGATGATGATTCTAAGCATGTTTGGGATTTATTTAATTGTTATTACACGGGAAGTTTTGACGGGGAGGTGCAGTAATAATGAAAAAAAGCTTAATTATTTCAATGTGCCTTTGCTCACTTTCTTGTAATTCGGCTTTAGCTATAGATATCGGCGGGTTAAGACCCGTTAATCCTTTGGAAGGTTCTCCTTCTGCGTATCAACAGGTTGTAAACCAGCCGTCGTTTGAATTAAAACGGGGTTCTTTGACTCGTAACGCCATAAAAAACCAGTACACAATCGCTATGGATAAGTTTATGCAGTCAAATGTGCGCTCTTCATACCGTGATTTTAAGCTGCTGATTGAAAATATTGTCCCGAATGATTATGTTTATATGCGACTGACTCAGGAAATGGCAGCAATCGGATTTTTCTCACTGGCTGAGCTTTCAATGTCAAAAATTCAGGATAATAACGTATCGGAACTTCTTGAAGAAGATGTGAAAAACTATTATTTCCCGAATTACCCGCTGACTCATAAAGACCAAATGTATTTGGCGGAAGTTTACTCAAATATTATGTATAACGACCAAAGCGTTGAAGCAACAAGCGAGCTTATGAAACAGGTTTCACTTTTAACCGATTCTGATTATGCAAATTATCTTGTAGCATTTGGCAGTATGAAAAACGGTGATATCAAACAGGCTGAAAAATCTATTGATAATGCGATTTCAAAAAATCCTAAAAACCTTAATTATAAACGTCTGAAAGCTGAGATTTATTCTCAGTCAAATAAGCCGCAAGACGGGGTTAAGTATTTGAATGCGCTTAATTCAGGTGATATAAATACCGTAATTTTTGATAAAGAACTTCACTCATCAGGTCAGTATATTCTTTATAAAGCCGCTAAAAATGATTATCTGAAAAAATATCACCTTGCGTATTATTATTATGATAAGAATGAATTAAATAAAGCCCTGAGGGTTTTACAAACATCAATCAGCGGAAAGAAAAATATAAATAAAGATGTTTTCTCGCTTACCGCAAAGGTTTACTATGATATGAAAGAGTTTGAAAAAGCTCAGGATTATGCTCTAAAAGCAGTTGATATCGAACCTTCCAATTCTGAAGCGCTGATTGTTCTCGGCGATATCGCATACCGAAACAAAGATTACAAACTTGCTGAGTCTTATTTTAAACGGGCATCTTCAAAAGATAATACCCATAGTGCGGAAATTAAGCTTGCTCATGTTTATAAAACAACTGGTAATCTTAAAAAAGCAAAAGATATTTATTCAAAAGTGCTGAAAGTAAGCTCAAAATCTTACGAAGCATATTATGAGATGGCACTTTTGGAAAATGACAGGGAAGAAGCTTATCTTAAAAAGACTATTGCGATTAATCCGAATTTCAAAGACGGCTGGATAGATTTGGCAAGACTTGAGATTGTAAAAGAATCTTACGATAAAGCATTATCCTATCTTGGTGTTGCAAAATATATTGACGAAAATGATTACAGGTATTATTATTATCTGGGACTTGTCCTGAAAAACAAAGGGTTAGCCGATGAGGCTCATTCAAATTTTGAAAAAAGTTTGAACCTGAATCCTGAATACGGTTTAGCAAAAGAGGAACTGAATATATGAAGAAAAATTTATTGATTGTAGAAGACCATGAATTAACAAGATTTGGGCTGAAAACGACATTTGAAGATGTAGATTATATTGAATCCATTTATGAAGCATCAAGTGCAGAAGAAGCTATCGAAGTATTTAAAAATAATGCTGTTGATATCGTAATTATGGATTTGGGGCTTCCAAATATGAATGGAATAGATGCAACTCAGGTAATCCGTGCGCTAAATTCGGATGTTAAGGTGATTATTTTAACCTCTCATAATGATGAAAAAGAAGTTCTAAACAGTTTAAAAGCAGGAGCTAATGCTTATTGCTCGAAAGAAATTAATTTGCAAAGACTTGTTCAGGTTGTACAATCTGTAGCAGACGGCGCAGCATGGTTTGACCCGAGTATTGCGCATATAGTACTAAAAGCGGGAGCAAATGCATCAGCTGGGGTTCCTGAGACAAATTATAAGGATTATGATTTAACCGCCCGCGAAGCTCAAATTCTCAAACTTATGACAGAAGGGCACAGTAACATGGAAATTGCGCAGCAGCTTGTAATAAGCGTTAATACAACTAAAGCGCACGTAGCTAATATTTTGCAAAAACTTGAAGTTGATGACAGGCTTCAAGCTGCGTTAAAAGCGTTAAAATACAAAATTGTATAAGGATTTTTTATGACAGATTTAACAAAAATTCTGTTAGTTGATAATAATGCTGATCATTTAGCGCAGGCACTACTTGCATCTGAGTGTATGGTCACGGTTGCAAGAGACGGTAAGCAAGCGTTGGCTTACCTTAGTTCAAATCAAAAATATGATATCGTAATTTTAGAAGTTATATTGCCTGAACTTGACGGGTGGGAGGTCTTAAAATCAATCAGAAAATCAGATGTTTACGGAGAAATCCCCGTAATTATTTTAACTTCGGAAAGTGATGTAAGAAAAATGGTTTACGGATTGACCCTCGGGGCAGATGATTATATAGTTAAGCCGTTCAACCTGTATAACCTTTTGGCAAGGATTGGTGCGGTTTTACGTCGTTCAAAACCGTGTGAGTCTGAGGTTTTATCCCCTAATGTTACAAATAATCAAAAATCCCTTAAAAATCTCTTGACGCCAAGGGAAAAAGATGTTTTATTATTAGTTGCGAAGGGACTTAACAACAGTTCTATCGCAAAAGAGCTTTTTGTCAGTACAGTTACCGTGAAAGCACATTTGCAAAGTGTTTTTAGAAAATTAAAAGTAAAAAGCCGGACTCAGGCTGTTTTAGCCGCTATGGAAAACGATATAACAGATAAAGAATAATAAATATATATTTAAGGAGATAAGAATGTTAGACTATACAAAAGAAGAATTATTATCTTTGATAGAATCAAACCCCGATAAATTTAATGAATGGAAAAAAGACAGAGACGACGTTGATTTAAGCGAAGTCGACTTTTCAAATATGATAATAAAAGAAGTTGATTTTTCAGATGTAGACTTAAATTCAAGTTCTTTTTCGGATTGCCATTTAGCATTAGTAAACTTTTACGGTGCTGATTTGACTGCTGTTGATTTTACAAGAGCTGTTGTAACAGAGTGCGATTTTACTGAAAGTATATTAACAGGCGCAGATTGCAGTTATGCAGAGATGACATATTGTAATTTTACAGATTGCGATATGGCGGGAACTGTTTTATCTGAAACTATTTTAACAAGTTCTGATTTAACCGCTGCAGAAAACCTAAGTTCAGCAAGATATGACAGTGATACTGTTTGGCCTGATGATGATATGATGCCTGCCGAGTTTGACACGGTATACAAAGATGATTTGTCTTCATTGAAAGATGATGAAGATTCAGCAGTAGAAGATTACTAAGGAGATTATAATGATAAAAGTTGCAGTATGCGGCGCATATGGAAAAATGGGTAGAGAAGTTTGCGAAGCTGTTGAAAATGATTCAACGATGGAATTAGTTGCAAAAATAGATATTCAAGGTGAAGCCTATAGAACAATTGAAGAAGCTGAAAAAGCTGTTGATATTGATGTTTTAGTAGATTTTACTCAGCCAAAATCCATATTTGAAAACGCTAAATACTGCTTAAGTAACGGTATTAAAACAGTTATCGGAACGACGGGTTTAAAAGATTCAGAGATTGAAGAATTAAAACAGCTTTCTCAAAAGAATAACATCGGTTGTCTGATTGCTCCTAATTTTTCAACAGGTGCTGTTTTGATGATGATGTTTTCTCAAATGGCTGCAAAGTATTTTGATAACGCTGAAATTATTGAACTTCATCATAATCAGAAAAAAGATGCCCCATCTGGTACCGCTATAAAGACCGCACTAATGATGTCGCAGGCAAAAGAAACATTTAAAAAAGGTAATTGTGCTGAAGTAGAAACGATAGAAGGTTCTCGTGGCGGAACCTCATATTCTGATATTCAGATACATTCAGTTAGAATGCCCGGTTATATTGCATCCCAAGAAGTTATCTTCGGTTCCTCAGGACAAGTTTTTAAAATTCGTCACGATTCAATGGACAGAAAATGTTATATGGGCGGAGTTTTACTTGCCGTGCACCATGTTAATGACAAAAACGATTTCACATACGGTCTTGAAAATATAATGTAAAATTCACAATAAAGGAGAATGAATTATGCTAAAACTCAATCATAGTTTGAAAATCGGGGGGGGGTAGTCCTTTTAAGCTTGAAAGACAAGGGTTTTCAAGGGTTGGCTTTACCCTTGCCGAAGTTCTAATTACCCTCGGTATAATCGGAATTGTTGCAGCGTTGACAATTCCCGTATTAATGACAAAAAATAAAGCAAAGCGTCTGCGTTCTCAGTATTTAAAAACTTATTCCACTATTGCGCAGTCTATCAGGTTAATGAAAAACGATGATGTAAGTTTAGACCCTAAGACTTATTCAAGCGGTAATTCGTTTTTCAAAACTTATGTGAAGTATTTCAAAGGGGCACATTTATGTACCCCAATAGCGTGTTATAAGCGTGATGATACAATATATAAAACACTTGACGGTAAATATATTCCTCCTTATCACAGATTTGATGACGGACAGTTTTTGTTAATGGATAATACCTTAATTATGCTTGAAAATCCTTATGGTTCTTCTGATGCGCCATTATGGATTCATGCTGATATTAACGGTAAAAATAACCCGCCAAACAGGCTTGGAATTGATGTTTTTACGTTTGTTATGACTTCAGATGAAGAACTTGTTCCAATGGGAAGTGCTGGGACAATTTATACAAATGCCGAACAATATTGTAATCCGAAAAAATCTAATACTCTTAACGGATTTGCGTGTTCTAAAAAAGCTATGGAAGACAGTAATTACTTTGAAAAAATATTATCTCAAACCAAGTAGATTGTTATAATGTTGAGCATAAAAATCAGCGTAACGGTCTTCTAATATTGCCAGGCGGCATTGTTTTGCAAAATCAATCAGGAATTTTATGTTATGGATTGATAAAAGCGTTGATGCTGTAGCTTCTTGGCATTTCCAAAGATGTCTAATGTATGCGCGTGAATGGTTACGGCATGCGTAGCAATCGCAGCCTTCAACAAGCGGTCCGTGGTCGTCTTTATATTTTTCGTTTTTAATATTAGCTTTTCCGTTCCAGGTAAAGAATGAGCCGTGACGGGCGTTTCTTGTTGGAAGTACGCAGTCAAACATATCAATACCGTGCTTGATTCCGTTAAGCAAGTCTTCAGGGGTTCCTACACCCATTAAGTATCGAGGTTTGTGTTTTGGAAGTAGCGGTGCGGTAAATTCGGTGAAATGGTTCATAATATCTTTTGATTCACCGACACTTAATCCGCCGATAGCGTAACCCACAGCATCAAATGTGGAGATTACTCTTGCGCTTTCTTCACGTAAATCATCATAAAACGCGCCCTGAACGATTGGAAATAACGCCTGACGAGGGTTAGTTTTTGCCTTGAAACAGCGTTCTAACCAGCGGTGAGTACGTTCCATTGCGGCTTTTGCAGTGTCATAATCGCACGGATAAGGTGCACACTCATCAAACGCCATCATAATATCAGCGCCAATATCCTGTTGGATTTCCATAGAAACTTCGGGTGATATAAAATGTTTTGTACCGTCTTTCGGGTCACGAAATTCAACACCGTTTTCTGTGATTTTTCTTAAGTGTGACAGAGAAAATACCTGAAATCCGCCTGAATCGGTTAAAACAGGTTTATCCCAGTTCATCCAGCCGTGGATTCCGCCAAAATCTCTTATACGTTTTGTGCCTGCGCGCAAATAAAGATGATAAGAGTTTGACAGGATAATTTGAGCGCCTGTATCTTTAATTTGGTCACAGGTTAAAGATTTTACGGCAGAATTAGTTCCGACAGGCATAAAAATCGGTGTTTCGATTTTTCCGTGCGGGGTTGTGAGAATCCCTGCGCGGGCACCAGTCTGCGCATCTTCATGTATAAGTTCGTAGTTAAAAAAATCTTTTTCGTTCATATTTATCCTTTTTCCGCCGAGTACAAGTTTTTTCAGAACCACGGCGGAGCCGTCCCCGCGGAGCGCGTTAGTTTCTCAAAGTGCAAGGCTGTTAGTAGCATTATGCCCTGTCCGGACGAGGACTAATCAGCGTCTAAGCTTTCTACAACAAGTTCAGACATACATTTTCCTTCAGGGAAAAGCTCGTTATCGTTAAAGTAAATCTTGATTTCGCGTTCTGCGCTTTCAACAGAATCCGAACCGTGTACGATATTGTATTCCATAACTTGTGCAAAATCAGCTCTGATAGTGCCGACTTCTGCTGTGTCAGGGTTTGTTGAACCCATAATATGACGGGAACCTGCGACGGCATTGTATCCTTGAACTACCATTGCCACAATCGGTCCGCTTTGAATATATCTTATAAGTCTTGCATAGAACGGTTTCCCTTCGTGCTCTGCGTAATGAGCTTTAGCCTGTTCATCCGTTACGTGAAGCATCTTTAAGCCGATTACTTTATAGCCTTTTTGTTCAAATCTTCTTACGATTTCTCCGATTAATCCTCTTTGGACTCCGTCAGGTTTAACGGCAATAAAAGTTCTTTCTTCCGTGCGCATAATAATCTCCTCTTTATAACGTATAGGCTGATTATAACATAAAACTTTTTATTTTGCCAATTTTTGAGTTAATGGTTTTTCTATAAAGTAGTGTGTAATTACGCCGAACAAAATACAACTCAGGATTTCAATGATTGTTATAAGTGCAATATTGTTAAAATGAGGGAATATTTTTTTGTCAAATATCGGTATAACTATGTAATGCATTACATATATTGCGTAAGACGTGCTGCCAAGGATTGTTGATAAGTTGTTGTTGAAAAATTTTGATAAAAATCCTTTTGATATAAGAAACAGGTAAAACAAAATACAAAAAATAAGAATATATAAGAATCCTGATTTTCCAGGGAGTTTTGATGTTGAAAGCATATAGTGTGTTAAAAATATTAAACAAAATGCTTCTACTGTTGTGATAACATAAGCTTGAAATTTTGTACACTTTTGTAAAAATCCTATTTTGTAAATCATTGAAATAAAATATCCTATCCCGATTCCGTAGAGTCCTCGCAGAACACCCACATTTATGAAGTAACAAATATTATTTGTGTTTCCGCCTGTTGAGAAATTTGTATAATGTAGATGCATACCAAAGCAACTTACAGTAATCAGCCATATTATCAAATTAAGATATTTTTTATCGGTAATTTTTTCCAGATAGAAATAAAATAACGATACCCAAAACAGCACGGAAACAAACCATAATACGTGCATCCCGGGGTCGAATCCTAAATTGTTTAATAAAAATAATTTTGTAATATTTTTATCAAATGAAAATGCTGTGTTAAATATTAAACTTGATAAAAAACTGATAAGTACAAATATCCAGATTAACGGAGCCAATCTGAGGAATCGTTTTTTAGCAAATTCAAAAGTTGATTGAGCCGTGTTTATCGTATTAAACAGGAAAAATCCTGCCATAATAAAGAAAAAGTCTACACAAATATTGCAATGTACAATCCCTGGGAGTGCATGGTGAAGTAAGTCATGTGTATAATTGCTATTCCCGATATGAAAAATTACAATTAGTACTGCAAAAATAAATCTTAATAGATCAATATTTCTGAATCTTTTCATAGGCTATATCAATTCCTCTTTTTATTATAATGAGAACTCTTAATTCTTATTATAGGATATATAAAACCCTATTTTATTGTCAATAGGAATTGGCGCCTCCTATTGCTTTCTCCTGTAAAAAATATAATAAATGTAGAGGATTTTATGACATTAATACAGAAAAAATTCGGGTTAAGAGTAAGAGAATTACGTAAAAACAGCAGACAAACACAAGAAAGTTTAGCGGAAAAGCTCGATATAGATGTTCGTTCTTTACGTAAAATAGAGGCAGGAGAAAGTTTTCCGTCTGTCAGAACATTGGAAGCTTTGGTAGAAAATCTCGATACAGATTTACGGGAATTATTTGATTTTGAGCACTTGCAGCCTGTGTCTGATTTGAGAGAATCCATTATTAATATGTTAGATGATAATCCTGATAAGCTTCAAGATATCTATAAAATTGTTAAGGCTTTGGTTTCTTAATTTACATTTGTTTACGATTTTGTCAATTATTCAATCCGAAAATTTCATACTCTCAAAATGAAGAAGTAGGAACAATGGAACGTTGGTCAGATCCGTTATTTACAACAATTGATAGAAATGTCGGTAAACGACATTTCGGGTATTTGAATCCTGTTCATACTCTTTGTACGGATGATACAAAAGAAAATAAAATAAGAAGTTTTATTGACCCGGGTGTTGCCGCCGCAACAAGTTTTATTAAAAATGATACGGCAAGAGATACTGCTTCTGCTCTGTTAAATCCAATCGGATGGGCAGTGGGTAAGCTTTTTGGCTGTTAGGTCACAATATTATAAATCAATAAACTTGAAGCTCGGGTATTCGGAATTTCCGTCAAAATCCCGTGCTGCTTGTTGTAAAGCCGTACAAAACATTTCGTTTATCAAGACTTCTTTTTCGTTTGTTAAAACTCTGGTTTTAGGTAAGTTTTTAAGCACTTCAAACCCTTGTTCTCCTGAGCCTATGTAAGAATCAAGAGTTAGTGAGAATTTACGTTCAGGGTTTATCGGGTTTTGGTTTTTATCAAGCAACTCTTTGTTATTTATATTTATTTGGATGATTTTACAGGTTTTATCCGTTTTGTTTCCTTTGCAGGTTATTGTAACGTTTTGTGAGCACTGTAAGAACCGTGAATTCCCGCGGTCTTTGAGCATTCGAAAAGTTACGGCGTTTTCAAAGACTTCTTTTAGCTGCGATACGGTAATTTCTGTTGTTTCAATTGTTGTTGCGGCACAAATTACCTGTTCAAAGTCGTATTTTGTAATAACTTCGCTGTCAGAAAGCCTTAGCGGGTACATTGTGAACCCTGTTGAGTGAAATGCGATATCTGTTTTGCCGATTTTTTTCATGGTATCAGAGATAAATGTTCCCAAAGGACATGGGTCAGAGTAACATTTTGTCAGGTTCAGAACCCGTTTTGCTATCGGTTCTTTTAACCGTGTTTCTTTTTCATATTCAAGTATCGGTGCTTCAAATTCGGGGATGAATTCTATATCGTTAACTGAAATTTCTTTAATATTATCGATTTTCGTACCAAGCGTCATTGTGTACATTGAACGGGCAAACGAGTATGGGTAAAATATGTTGTTTTCATAATCTGCGGGAATCGGTGAATGCTCGTGTCCGCCTATTATAAGGTCGATATTTATCCCGTTTTCTTTTGCAAAGTTTTTAAGACAGTTGCTGTAGGTGTACCAATGGTGGTTAAGAACTATTATTTTATCGTAATCTTCTTTGATTGAGGTGATAAGTTCTTTGAAGGTATCGTTTGGCGTAAGAAGTTCACAGTTGAATTTTTTAGCGCACGAATTATTTATACAAAAACCTGTCAGAAGGATTTTGTGCTCGCCAAGTTCAATAATTTTATATTTTTGTGTTAATTTGGGTGAGATGTTCGCGCAGATTACGTTAATTCCTGCATTTTCAAACCTTTCGATCGTGTTTTTTAAGTATTCAAAATCAGCTTTTTTAAACCCGAAATCGTTGTTGCCAAGAGTTATAAAAATTTGTGCCTGCGGTAGAAGTTTTTTTAGTTTGAGGTAGGCGTTGACCGATAAGTCTTTATCATAAATTCCTTTAAATAAATCTCCGCAATCAAGCACAAGAAATGGTTCAACCGAATCCTTTTGTTTAGAATAAATTCCGCTTAAAAGTCTGCTTAAGTTTCTGCTTTCCTGGTGTGAGTCTGTTATTGCGTAGATGTTAGTCATTATCTCCCTCAATAGCTTTTTTTGAGCGCAGTTTTCTATGGTATGTTATCGCAAACCTGTGGGCTTCATCACGGATTCTCTGGATTAAGAACAGTGCGCTTGATTCGCGCGGCAGAAGTATTGATTTTGATGTATTAGGCAAGAAAACTTCTTCCTGTCGTTTTGCTAAGCTGACAAAATCAATCCCTGTTACCCCGAGTTCTTTAACAATTTGCATAACGCTTGATAATTGCCCTTTTCCGCCGTCAATGATGATTAAATCAGGTTTGTCCCAGCCTTTGTCGCCAAGGTGAGTAAGACGTCTTGTTAAAACCTCTTTCATTGATAAAAAGTCATCAGGTTTGCCTTCAGTTGATTTGATTTTGAACTTTTTATATTCTGATTTTTTACTCAAACCGTTTATAAATGTTACCATTGAAGCTACCGTATTGGTGCCTTGAATATGGGAAATATCGTAGCATTCGATTCGGTACGGGAAGTTGTTAAGTTTCAGTTTTTCTTTTAAGTATGAGCCGATATTGTTAAAATCATCACGGATTTTAGACATTTTTGAAAGTTTTGCGTTATCTATTACAACGCGTGAGTTTTTATCCGCAAGACTTTGAAGTTCTTTGCCTTGGGCAGATTTCCCGTAACTGATTTTAACTTTTTTACTTGAGATTATATTTAGCCATTCTTCATAAAGTGCTTTGTTTCCGAGTGATTCGAGTTCGTTTGATACGATTCTGTCTGGAAATTCCAAAGACAGAGTGTTGTAGTATTCTTTGAAGAAGGTTTCAAAAAACTCGGTTCGGTCTTCTTCTTCAACCTCGTAGGTGAAATCTTTTTTATCAATCAATCTGCCTTCTCTTATCATCATAATAACGACAACCAGAATCCCGTCTTCGTGTTGAAGCGAGATTATATCTTCGTTAAGTTTGGTGTTTTCGTAGACGACTTTTTGTTTTTCAAGTGTTTGTTTTAAATCAAGATAGCTGTCGCGAAGTTTTGCGGCTTTTTCAAATTGTTCTGTGGCTGAGTATTTTTGGATTTGTTCCATAAGTTGTTTCATAAGCTCTGATTGTTTGCCTGATAGAAACAATTCAGCTTGATGCACAACTGCTTTATATTCTTCACTTGTTACAAGGTTCTGGCATGGTGCAAGACATTTTCCTATGTGGTAGTAAAGACAAGGTCGGGATTTGAATTTCGGGCTTTTACATTGTTTTAGCGGGAAAATCTTTTTTAGAAAATCAAGTGTTGAATGCATTGCCCGAATATTTGTATATGGACCGTAGTAGCGTCCTTTTTCAGGATTCATATTGCGTTTGCGAACAATCGAAATCCGCGGAAAATCTTCATTGGTAATTAAGAAATACGGATATTTTTTATCATCTTTTAATAAAATATTATAACGGGGTTTGTGTTTTTTTATGAGGTGGCTTTCTAAAATAAGCGCTTCGACTTCAGTATTTGTTATAATGTATTCAAGCCTGTCGATTTGTGAAACCAGAACGTTAACTTTAACGCTGTCGTGGTGTTTACGGTTAAAATAAGACATTACACGGCGTTTCAGGATTTTAGCTTTTCCGACATAAATAATTTCGCCTTCCGCGTTGTAGTATATATAGCAGCCCGGTAATGACGGTAAAAGTTTTAAGCTTTCTTTTAATTTTTCGTTCATAACTGTTTTTTAGTTTTCGGAAGATTCAGAATCGGTTTGAGATTCTTCTTTTGATTCTTTATTTGTGTCAGAATCAAGTTCAAAAAATTCTTCTATGGTATCAAGTTCTGAGTACTCATTTTTTGGTTTGTGTTTTTTCGGAGCATCGGATTTTGCTTCATCAGCTTCACCTTCCATATTAACGGCTTTTTCTTCCTCTTCGGCTTTTACAAGTTCATTCATTGAAAGCCAAATTTCGTACAAATCAGAAATTATGGTACTGTTACCAAGCCATTTTCTTACGTGTTTTTCATCTGGTCCCAGTCCGCCGTCAACTTTTGTTCCTTCTTTTATATTAAACACTGCTTCTGAGATTCCGATACATACAATAACGTTTGGAAAGTGGTATTTTGACTCGATTTTGAGTTTTAGGTTATTATATTTTGCAACACTCATGTTAGTTGAGTTGTGTGCATCTTCCTGAGCTTTAATTATAAAGGTTTGGAGTTTTGTTGCTAATTCGTGTAAAGTTTTCATTTTATATTCCTTTAATTTTAATTATTTAAACTGTGTATTGGTGCAGGGATTCTGCCGCCTCTTTGTACAAACGCGGAGGATGATAATTCATTTACTGGCATAATCGGGGCTTCACCTAACAATCCTCCGTAAGAAATTCTGTCACCGACTTTTTTCCCTGCAGCGGGGATAATTCTTACCGCTGTAGTTTTTTTGTTAATCATACCGATAGCCATTTCATCCGCGATAATTCCAGCAATTGTGTCTGTTGGAGTGTCCCCCGGGATTGCAATCATATCAAGCCCGACAGAGCAAACAGATGTCATTGCTTCAAGTTTGCTGAATGTCAGATAACCGTTTTCGGCAGCTTCAATCATCCCTGCATCTTCCGATACGGGAATAAAGGCACCTGACAGCCCGCCAACGTGTGAACTTGCCATAATTCCGCCTTTTTTTACCGCATCATTAAGCATTGCAAGTGCGGCTGTAGTTCCGTGAGCTCCCGCGTGTTCCAATCCCATTGCCTGAAATATCCCTGCAACACTGTCCCCTTGCGCAGGTGTTGGTGCAAGAGATAAATCTATTACTCCAAACGGGATATCAAGTCTTTTTGCCAATTTTCTGCCTACAAGTTCACCTGTTGAAGTTATTTTGAAAGCGATTTCTTTAATCTTGTTTGCCAGTTCGCTCATATCTGCATCTTTTGGTAACGCTTCAACTGCCGCTCTCACAACTCCCGGGCCTGAAACTCCCACGTTTAGTGCGCATTCTGGTTCTCCCATTCCACAAAAAGCTCCTGCCATAAACGGGTTATCCCCGGGAACGTTACAAAATACCACAAGTTTTGCCGCGCCGATTCCGTCACGGTCTTTTGTTAATTCTGCCGCTTTTTTGATTACTTCTGACATTTTTAAAACAGCATCCATGTTAATTCCTGCTTTTGACGTTGCCAAGTTGACCGAAGAACAAACATATTCTGTTGTTGCCATAGCCTCAGGGATACTTTCTATTAAAAGCTTATCGCCTTTTGTGCAGCCTTTTTCAACCAAAGCCGAAAATCCTCCGACAAAGTTAACCCCGACTTCTTTTGCCGCCTTATCAAGAGTTTGGGCAATTCTTACGTAATCAGAATTTTTGCAGGCTTCGCCGATAAATGATATCGGAGTAACCGCAATACGTTTGTTGATAATTGGGATTGAATACTCATCAGCAAGTTCATCAGCGTATTCAACAAGGTTTGAAGCATATTTTTTTATTTTGTTATAGATTTTGTCGCAAAGTATATCAATATCTTCCGAAATACAATCTCTTAAGCTCAGGGCAAGTGTTACCGTCCTGATATCAAGATTGTAAAGCTTAATCATATTTATTGTTTCTAATATATTATTTGTATCTATCATTTTTTTAATCCTAATGCTGTTGAAACATTCCAGTCTTTAACTTTTAATTTCAATTCTACCCGTCTGCTTTTTGCGTAATCCTCAATTCCTTGTTCATTTAATACGGGTTCATTGAAGCTTTTACCTTCTACAACGACAATTCTTCGGAATTGTTCAGAATATTTTTTATCGTAATTCGTTTTGAAAATGTACTCAGCAACTGCGTTAGCACGCTTTAAACTCAAGTCCATATTTCTTAAGAACTGTTCGTCTTTTGAGGTAATTCCCGCAAATGTTTGAGAATCGGTATGTCCTTGTATTATTATATGCTGAATTTGATTTGACAATTCCTTATCTGCAAAAATTGAATTAATATAAATCGGTGCAAGTTTATCTAACAGTTTTTTGCCGTTATTAGAAAGTACGTAACTGTTAAGTTCAAACAATTCAACATCAGAAATCTTCAAATCTCCGCTCATTTTATCAACATCAACGTCAATGTCGGCTTTTTGAAGTTCTTCTCCTATTTTTTGAGAAACTTCCATTTGAACCTGCTGCTGTTGAATGTTTTGCTGTGAGAATCCTGTCATAGCAAGTACAAACAGGGTTATAAAGATCATAGCCAGACCCAGTAAAAGGTCTGCCATTGTCACCCAGAAAATGTTTTCTTCGGCTCCGCTATTCTGTTGTCTCCTGAATCTTATTGCCATTTTTCCTCTTTAGAATAACTCATCTACAACATCTGATTTCTCGCTGTTTACTGATTCTTTTAACTGTTTATTTAATTGGTTAAGTCCGAAAATTAAGTTTTCAAGATATGGAACCAGGTTTGCCGAAGTACTTTGATTGAACGCTGTTTTAAATTGATCGGGTATTTCGGAAATCAGGTTTGCTGTAGTATTGTTTTGAAGTTTGGATTCTCTTAACAGTTCGTACAGGAATTTTTCTGCCGAAATACTTGCAAACAGGTTTCCTATGATTTCTTGAATCCTGTTCAATGGAGTTTTACACATTTTGTTATACAAAATTCTTTCAATCATAAGGAAAATTAATGATGAACCTACCGCAATAACCGAAACCAATGCCGCAGTCTGCATACTTGTCATAAAGCTTGAAACAGATGCGATAGTTTTTTCCTGGGTAGAAAAGTCGATTCTGCCGAATGCTATTGCAATATTTAAAAACGTAAACAACGGACCAAACCCTGTTAAAACAGTCGGGATTGTTTGTATCATTTTGAAGTTAAATTTTGATGTGATAAGAGTTTCTTCATTGAAGAAATACAATGGATCGGTTGAAGTTTGAATGTTTTGAACGGTTGAAGATATGTTTTGGTATTGGACGTCTTTAGCGCCTTGTTTTACCGCGATTGATTCCGAGAATACAAGAGTATTTCTGAATTCTGCCCATAAAGTCGAAACGTAAGGGTTATTTCTCATCCACTCATCAATTTCTTTAAAACGGAAATTTAAGTCGTTTTTCTTAAAATTTTCGGTGAATTTAATTAATATATTAATATTTTTACAAGCATAAATATACTTGGAAAAGCAGTATATTGTAGAAATAACAAAAACAGTAAGAACTACAAGTATTGGTATATCAGTTAAAAGTTTTAAAAAATCCATCAAAATTCACCGATCCTTTAGCAAAAATTTTAGCATATTCGGGGGATTTTGGCAAATTATTTATTCCAGAATAAACTTAACTCCGCTGTGAATATATTTTCCAATAAGAATTAATAGAAAGCTTGCTATTATGTCATAGACAATTTTGAGTCCGCTTTGAGCCGTAATCCAGCCGCCTATAAAGCCTGCTCCCGAGTGTTTAAATAACGCAATAACAATCATGTATAAAATTCCGATAATATGGATAGTTAAAACCCCTGTAAATGCAGCCCCGATCATTCTCGGGAATGTATATTTTTTTAACAAAAGTCCTGCAATGATTACAGCGGGAATGTATGCAAGAATATATCCGAATCCGTATTCAAAAATATATTTTATTCCGCCGCCGAGTCCGAATATCGGAGCAAAACTTAAACCTGCCAAAATATATAGAACTACGCTTGTTAAAGCCATTTTTCTTCCCAAAGCCGCGCAAACAAACATTACAATTGGGATTTGCGGGATTAAATAAAAACTGAAAACAAAATCTTCTAATGTCGGGTTTTTTATTGAAAAAATGCTCATCGGAAGTATAAAATGTTTGATGTTGAGGTTTACAAAAGAAGCCACAGTAATTAAAATTGTGCAAAAAATTACAATAACAAAATTCAGCAGAGGAATTTTGATTTTTCTTTGACTTTTATCAAGTCTTTTCATTTTTGGAATGAGAACTTCCTGTGTCATTTTATGGTAATTTTCTCCTCAAGAGTTTTGATTATGTTTTCGTAATTGTTTTTAAATTCGTCAAAGAAAATGTTTTTTGTCCACATAATAAGCGCGTCTTCGTTATTGTTTTGATAATATTTTTTTCTTGTTCCGAATGATGTGAATCCGTACTTTGAATACAGATTAATTGCAGGGGTGTTGCTAACTCGAACTTCAAGTGTGATGTATTTGATTTTTTCTTTATAGCAATCATCAATTATTTGTTTTAGCAGTGCTTGTCCGTAGTGTCTTTTTCTGTATTCGGGAGCAATGGCAATCGTTGTAATATGGGCTTCGTCTAAGATATGCCAGCAGCCTGCATACCCTGCCAGTTCACCTTCAGATGTATGAAGTGAGTAATATCTTGCCAAATCATTGCGGATTTCATTAAGGAAAGAATCTTTAGACCAATGATGGTCGCCGTACGCTGACTCTTCGATTTTAATAACTCCGTCAACATCTTTCGCACTCATCTTGTTTATAATTACGGTTTCCGAATTTGTTTGCATAGTGTTATGTTATCACGAGATTTGTGCGTGTGCAAGTATAATGGTTAATTTTCAATAAATGCGAGTTTAAAATCCAGAGTTTGGCAGATATATCCCATTTCGTATAATTTAAGCTTGTTTTGTGTCAGTCGATAATTTAAGTTTTGAGGAGAATAATATTTGCCCGTTACTTCTGTTAGTTTTTCTGCAAGCTTTTTTGGAAAGCATTATTTTGACTTCTTTTTTGGAATCAATTTTTTGAAAATTCTTAGATTGCATAACAAATATATTATATATTTAATATTTTTCAGCGTTTGACAAATAAAAGAATTGCTACAATAATAAAAGTATTATTTTATAAATAAAGGTTGTGTTATAATTTTAAAGGGGGAATTTTGATTAGGCTAAAATTTTTTGGGTTTACATTGGCTGAGGTTCTGGTTACTCTCGGAGTAATCGGTGTAGTTGCGGCAATGACTATTCCTTCTTTATTTACGCGTATTGAAGAGAAAGTTCTGATTAATAAATTGTTGGAAGTTAATTCTCAATTAGTCGAAGCTTCAAAGTTAATGGTAAATGAATATGGGCTTGTTAATACTTATAGTGATGACGAAGTTGAGCGCCGAGATTTGTTTTTTGAGTATTTGTCGAGGCATTTAAAACTGTCTGAGTGTACTTGGAAATCTTGTATGTCACAACCTTATGTTGCAGCATATAATAACCCTAGGGTTTGGAGATTTTATAATGACTCTTTTTATTTGCCAAACGGTGCTTTAATTTTTTATACGGCTACTTTTAACGAACCTTGTAATGTTTCTAAAGATTCTTCACGCGGAATCGGAAGTTGTGGTTTCTTTTTTGTGGATGTAAACGGTCGTCAAAAACCGAATACTTTTGGTATTGATACTTTTAAATTTCAAGTATATCCTGACGGAATTGTTGCAGCGGGCGGTCCAAAGTATAATTATTGGGCTAATGCGTTTTATGAATGTCTGCGTGGTGGTGCTGATTATCGTCAATCTGCCTGCTGTACCGGCTGGGTCATAAAAAATAAAAATATGGATTACAGAAGATGTCAGGATTTATCTTGGACAGGAAAATCAAAATGTACAAAGTAGAAGTATGAATGTTTAATTAATAAAATGCACATTAGATATTGTTAATAAAAATTTACAAACATGGTAAAATACAGAATTTGTATGAGTTTTCCACAAAGGTTCCGTTCGCAGGTTGTGTTGTAATTTTAATAAAACAATCATAAATTTATTTGTTAAAAATGCTTAAAACCCGATAAAAACCGCTTGCAAACAAATATTTTGCAAGTAAGATTAAAATAGGTTCACCATGTGTGACCTGATTTACAAAGCCGAAAAAGAGGAAAATAATGGCAAAAGACGTAATAGAACTAGAAGGTACGATTATAGAATCCATGCCTAATGCGATGTTCAGAGTTAAATTGGAAAACGATCATGAAATTCTGGCACACATTTCAGGCAAAATCAGAAAAAATTTTATAAGAATTCTGCCGGGTGATAAGGTTAAAGTCGAAATGACACCGTATGACCTGTCAAGAGGAAGAATTACCTTCAGATTAAAGTAATTACACTACAAAATCTCACGTACAAATATTTTATAAAGGAAAAAACAATGAAAGTAAGATCATCAGTAAAAAAAATGTGCGACAAATGCAAATGTATTAAAAGAAAGGGCAGAATTGCCGTAATTTGCGAAAACCCTAAGCACAAACAAAGACAAGGTTAGATTTTGCGTAGAGTGGCGCGAACGTAAGTGAGCAAACTCGAAATAGCGCGGAGTAAATGAACGGAAATTTTATGAAATAAAATGGAGTGAATGACTGCGAAGCGTGAAGCAATAATCTAATACAATTTAGCAAGTAGTCTGAGTCAAAGACTTAAAATGGTGACTGGTGAGGAAGTATTTAAGCCTCATATCCAAAAAAATCTAACAACCAAAGCCAAGAAAAGGAGAAAAGTAAAATGGCAAGATTAGTAGGGGTAGATTTACCTCGTAACAAAAGAATGGAAGTTGCATTAACTTACATTTTCGGTATAGGACCGACAAGAGCTAAGAAAATCTTAGCAGCAACAGGTATTTCACCTGACTTAAGAACAGATGATTTAACAGATGAAGATATTAAGTTACTACGTAACGAATTATCAAATTATCATATTGAAGGTGACTTGAGACGTGAAATCGCAATGAATATTAAACGTCTTCAAGAAATCGGCTCATTTAGAGGAATGCGTCACAAACGTAAACTTCCTTGCCGCGGTCAAAGAACAAAGACAAACGCAAGAACTCAACGCGGTAAGAAAACAGGACCTGTTTCTAAGAAGAAATAGCGGATTTTGCGTAGGGCGAAGGTGAACGAAGTGAGCCACAGTCCCGTAAGGCGCGAAGCAATCTTTGATTGCACAGGTGGTGTAAAACAAAAACAAAAGTAACAATATAAAGGAAATAGAAATGGCAAGACCACAAAAAACTAAGAAAAAAGAAAAGAAAAATGTATTGCAAGGGGTTGTACATATTCAATCAACTTTCAACAATACAATAGTAACTTCTACTGATACTCAAGGTAATGCTATTGCTTGGGCAACAGCAGGTGCTTCAGGTTTCAAAGGAGCTAGAAAAGGTACTCCGTTTGCAGCTCAATCAGCAGCTGAAATGGTAGCTAAAAAATCAATCGATCAAGGTATGAAAAAAGTTGAAGTTCATATCAAAGGACCTGGTTCAGGTAGAGAAACTGCAATCAGAGCAATCCAGGCTGCTGGTTTAGAAATTACATTAATTAAAGATGTAACTCCTATTCCTCACAATGGATGCCGTCCACCTAAGAAAAGACGTGTATAGTCACATCAGTCGATATTCGACAGATTTAGTAGTATCGCGGGGGCTTGTTCTAAGCCAAAAGAGCAAACCACAGATGCCCCGCACAAGATAAAGGAGAAAATTAAATGGCAAGATATACAGGACCAAATAATAAATTATTTAGAAATAAAAAAGTAAAAGATTTGTCAAATAGAAAATTAACATCTTCTATGAGACAAACAGCTTCAGGTCAACACGGTGCAGTTAGAAAAAAACTTTCTGAATATGCTCTTCACTTGGCTGAAAAACAAAAAATCAGATTTACTTATTTAGTTAGCGAAAAACAATTCGTAAAATATTATAACGAAGCTGCAAGAAGAAAAGGCGTAACAGGTACTATCTTGTTACAACTTCTTGAATCAAGATTAGACAACATCTTATTCAGAGCAGGTTTCGGTATCACTCGTAAACAAACAAGACAAATCGTTAACCACGGTCACGTTCTTGTTAATGGTAAAAAAGTAGATATTCCTTCTTACTTAGTTAAAGCGGGTGACGTTGTTACAGTTAAATCAAAAAGCTCTAAATACTTAAATGATGTAATCGGAATGATCGATATGGCTTGTGCTCCAGCTTGGATGACAATCGATAAAGAAGCATTGAAGATTACTTTCGACAGAATTCCTGAAAGAGAAGAATTAGATCCGGAAATCAAGGAACAACTTGTAATCGAATATTATTCTAAGTAGGAATTGTAAGTAGTAAGCATTAGCTTATATAACTAGCAATTAAGTAGATTTTAACTAGGAGAATAAAAGAATGGAATTAAAAATTAAATGTGTTAATACGGCAACCAGCTCTGACGGTTCGCAATACGGTAAGTTTGTAATCGAACCGTTAGAAAGAGGATTCGGTACTACAATCGGTAACTCTTTAAGACGCGTATTATTATCAAGTCTTGAAGGTACAGCTGTAACAAGTGCAAGAATCGAAGGTATTACTCACGAATATACAGCGATTCCTGGTGTTTTGGAAGACGTAATTGACGTTATGTTAAACTTGAAAGGTCTTGTTGTAAAAACAGACTCAAAAGAATCTCAACACTTAAGAATTGATGTAGATAAACCGGGCCCTGTATTGGCAAGTGATATTCAATTACCTGCAGGTGTTAAAGTTGTTAACCCTGATTGGTTAATTTGTACAGTTGCTGACGGCGGTTCATTCCACGCTGATGTTATTGTTGACACAGGAAAAGGTTATGTTCCTAACGATGTTCCAAGAGATGCTAAAGAAGCTTCTATTGATGTATTACCGATTGATGCAACATTTATGCCTATCAAACGTGTAAGCTACAATGTAGAAAGCGCTCGTGTAGGGGATGCTTTAGACTTTGATAAATTAACTCTTGAAATCTGGTCAAATGGCTCAATAGATGTTCAAAATGCATTAAGCCAAGCATCTAACTTACTTATCGAACACTTTATGCAAATCGCATCTATTACAGGACAACCTGTAGCAGTTTCAGCTCCTCAAATTGAAGAATCATCAGATGAAGTTGAAGAAACTCCTTCTATGACAATTGAAGAATTGGAACTTTCAGTAAGAGCATACAATTGTTTGAAAAGAGCAAGTATCAATTCAATGTCAGAATTGCTGAAAAAATCAGAACATGACTTATTAAATATCAAAAACTTCGGCAAAAAATCATCAGACGAAGTTATTGAAAGACTTCACCACTTCGGCTTAGACTTGGCTCCAAGTCCTGTTGAAGAAGAAGATATGATCGGATAACACAAAATAATAAATTAAGTAAAGGATACAAAAATGAGACACCAAACAAAAAAACATACGCTTGGTAAAGCACAAGACCAAAGAAAGGCTTTGTTGCGTTCTTTAGCCACTGAACTTTTTGTACACGGTGAAATCACAACAACTATGGCCAGAGCAAAAGCTTTAAAACCATACGCAGAAAAGATTATCACTCTTGCAAAAAAAGGTGACCTTCACTCAATTCGTCAAGCTGCAAGATATATTTACAACAAAGAAACAGGTAAATATATGGACTTGACTTCAGGTGAAGTATTTGAAGCTCCACAAGCTGATAAAAAATTAGCATCACAAACAGTTTTAAGAAAATTGTTCGTGATTATCGGAAAACAATATTCTGATAGAAAAGGCGGATACACAAGAATTTACCACTTACCGCCAAGACGTGGTGATGCTTCTGAAATGGCATTAATTCAATTGGTGTAATTTTAGATGCGATACGCTTTAAAAGTTCAGTATATAGGCAAGAACTATTCAGGGAGCCAAATTCAAATGAAAAATGGCAAACAGTTAGAACTTCCGACTATACAGGGTGAACTTGAAAAAGCACTTAGAACATTGATATACGGAAAGCGGCTACCTGCCGCTTCCGAAAATAATAACCGACCGATACGTGCAGTATTTTCCGGCAGAACCGATAAAGGGGTAAACTCTTTGGGTCAGGTAGTTCATTTTGATACAGATGAAACGATTGTTGCTTCAAAGTTTCTCTACCATATAAATGAAATCTTACCTGATGATATATCGGTTACGGACTTGGAAAAAGTTGATTCAAGGTTTCATGCTCAAAAATCAGCAAAAAAACGCTTTTACAGGTTTGAATTTATAAACAGACGGTGTAAAAATGCTTTTGACGGAGATTTGATGAGGGTGAAATTCTCGACAGATGAAGATAGGATGCAAAAATCTTTGAATTATCTGCTTGGGGAACACGATTTTTCAAGTTTTAAGAGTTCCGGGACGCTAAACCCAAGCACAATTTGCACGATATACGAGGCGAAAGTTTCAAGGTCAGGTGACAAGGTTATCATTGATATTGTAGGAAACAGGTTTTTATACAATATGGTGAGAACGATTGTCGGAACCCTTTTAGAAATAGAAGGGCATAATTTAGATTCAGAGCACATGTTAAGGGTGCTGGAAGCTAAAGACCGCCGTAAGGCGGGAGCTACTGTTAGTCCTGAGGGATTAACTTTAATGAAAGTAATGTATTAAAAAATATAATGGAGAAATGCAATGAAAACATATTCAGCAAAACCTCTTGAAGTTGAAAGAAAATGGTATGTAATCGATGCTGAAGGCGAAGTATTAGGTCGCTTGGCAGTACGTGTTGCAAACATTTTGAGAGGAAAAAATAAACCTGAATACACTCCGCACGTTGATACAGGCGATTTCGTAATTGTTATTAACGCAGCGAAAGTTAAAGTGACAGGTAAAAAAGAAACTGATAAGATTTATTTACACCACACAGGATATCCGGGTGGATTAAAATCAGCAAGTTTCAAGGAATTAATGGAAAAAGATCCAAGAATCGTTATTGAACATGCTGTACGCGGTATGTTACAACACAACACTTTAGGTGCTGAACAATTCAACAAATTGAAAGTTTATGCAGGTGCTGAACATCCGCATGCTGCACAAAAACCAATCGTGTTAGAAAAGGAGGCTAAATAATGGCAGATGAAATTAGAGCAACAGGCCGTAGAAAAACCTCTATCGCAGTTGTAAAATTGGTAAAAGGCAGCGGCAGAATTTTCGTTAACGGTAAAAAACTTTCTGATTATATCGGAAACAGACCGGCAATTGAAATGTTAGTATATAGACCGCTTGTTTTAACTGAAACTCAAGAAAGATTTGATGTTAGAGTTAAAGCTGTAGGCGGCGGTGTTGTATCACAATGCGGCGCAATCCGTCACGGTATTTCAAGAGCGTTGGTAAAATCTAACGAAGAATTCAAAAATGTTCTAAAACTTGAAGGTCTATTAACTCGTGACCCACGTGTTAAAGAACGTAAAAAATATGGTAGAAAAAGAGCTCGTAAGAGATTCCAATTCTCAAAACGTTAATCTTTTACCAGAATATTTCAAAAAAGACCGGTTGTTTCAACCGGTCTTTTTTTGTTAAGCTTTTGATTTATGTTCTGTTTTGAGTAATCCTCTTTGATAAAGTCCGTCAAGGATTCTGAAATTTAAGAGGTTTCTGTAGTCATACATTGCAGGAGTAAATGATGAAAGCGTTTTATCATGGGATTCTTTTAATTGTTTAGCTAGTTTTTTCGCTTTATCCATATCTTTAATCAAGCCTGTTTTAATTCTGTCAGGCTGATAAATAGTCCAGGTTTCGTGAGGATAATATGTTGAACGACATTCGTTAGTGTTTTGGTTTATCAGCATTTCTTTAAACATATAATAATCCATGTCATAAAAATCTTGGTTTATTTTATATTCCCAAAGACCTTTCTTTTCGTAAGGAACCATTCGTTCAGGCATAACAACTTTTGGAGTTGGTTCATAATCTAATTTCATACGTTCTTCGACATGTCGTTTTGAGCCAATACCGACTATATGAATAGAATTACAAAATTCTTCTAAAATTCCTAAATCTTCGGCATATTTTGACATTAAATCAAGGAAAGAAGTAACACCTTTTCCTGTATCAATGTAGTCTGTTATAACAGTTTTTTTGCCTGTTTCTTTCATGTGGTTAACGATAGTTTGCGGATCAGCTTTAATTCGTTTTAGGTATTTACGGTAGGCTGCTTCTTCTTTTGGCGTAGGGGCATAACTATCTTTTCGTTTCATTTCTCCTGTGAATAAATCAGGCTGATACCAGTTTCTTGAAAAGGCTACAAATTTATAATCATCAATACCATCTTTCATCCAAAGAGCTGCATTTAGGAACCATTTTGGGCTTCTGCCAAGACAGATTATCGGATGATCTTTATATTTTGAGTAAATTTTTGCAGTTTCTAAAAAGTCATTCATCAAATGTTCTGATTGAAGCGGCATTTCAAGATAATTTTTATCAAACATTTCGTTTACATTGAGCTTGTTATTAAAAAAGGTTGCATATCTTTTTCTAAATCTTTTTTTAGTACTTTCACTCATAGCCATATATTCTTCGTAGTCAATATGAGGAACTGTTCTGTTTGGATCGAAAAATTCACCAAAGTGAATATTAGCATTATAAGTATAATTTAGCGGAACTTTAGCATAAGATTGAGATTGTGTTGTTATTGGTGCCGCTTGGGGTTTGGGCTGTATATTTTGAGATTGGTAATTAGGTAATTGATAAGCTTGAATTTTTTGAATATGCATAATTTGTCATCCTAAATTGTAATTTGTGTATATAATAAAACCGCGCAAAACTTTTTTTGCTAAAAAGTTTTGCGCGATAATACTTACATCTGCTTCGTCTTTTCCGCCTGTGCAATCAAAGATTGCTTCGTTCCTTCCACTTAAGTTTCAGTCACAACGGCGGTAATATTATGTTCCGCCCTCAGTTTGCCGACTAAGCGTCGCCAAATTCAGGCTTTACATCGGCTTCGCTTATATAATCATCTTACCGTTTTCGTAGATAAGTTTGCCGTCAGCGTAGATTTTGCCACCGTTTTTCATGTTTTTGATTAAGTCCCAGTGTAAGCCTGAAACGTTTTTCCCGCCTGTTTCAGGGTATGAAGCACCGACTGCCATGTGAATTGCTCCGCCGATTTTTTCGTCAAACAGGATATTGCCTGTGATTTCCTGAATTTCATCGTTTGTTCCGATAGCGATTTCACCTATGCCGTGAGAGCCTTCGTCCATGTTAATCATTGCGTTTAAGAACTCTTCGCCTTGTTCGGCTTCTGCTTTAACTACAAGTCCGTTTTCTATCCACAGATGAACTCCTTTGGCACTATTTCCGCGATAGTTTTGCGGGTAATCAAAGTAGATTTCTCCGTTTATGCCGTCTTCGACAGGTGAGGTGAAGACTTCGCCGTCAGGGTAGTTGTTTAAGCCTGAGCAGCTAATCCATTTTCTGCCTTCTACGTTGAATTTTATATCTGTTTTTTCGCCTGTTATGTGTAATTCTTTTACTCCGTTTAAGTAATTTGCCCAAGCTGTTTGTTTTTCATCAAGTTCTTTTAATTTTGCTACAGGATCATCAAGATTTAAGTAGCAGGAATTAAATAGAAATTCTGAGTATTCATCAAGTGACATTTTAGCCTCTTGAGCCAATGCGTAAGTCGGAACATCAGCGATAACCCATTTTGCTGTCCCGTCTGCTGAGCGTTTCATAAGCTTTTCTGACAGTTGTTTGGTAGCTTTTCCGCGGCGAGCAAGCTTTGTTAAATCCGCACGCGCCATGTTTTTGGTGTTTAATGGTGCGCCAAGCGAGATGAATTTATCTACTGTTTCGTATTCAAGTTTTGTTATCGGATCGATGTAGTCAAGCTGTTCATCTGACGCGTTTTTAAGGAAAATTTCACCCAAATCGCCCAATGCTGTTCTTACAATCGGGTTTCCTCCGCGTTCTAAAACCCTTTTATAAATAGCTTTGACTAAGTCTTTTGCTTCAAAGCTTTCAGCTCTAATCATTACCAAATCACCTTTTTGCACATCGGTTGAGTAATCAACCAAAACTTGTGCGTATTTGTCCCAAATTGTTTTTTGCATAATTAACTCTCTTTCTTTTTGAGAGTATTTTATAATATTAAACGGTAAAAGTAAAGCTAGATATTAGCAGTTTCCTTTATTGAAATTATTATCCGATAGAATAATTCGGTTTCCTCTTCGGTTGCTTTTTTTATGATGTCAATAAGCTCAGTTTTCAATTCTTTTGTGGTTTTAAGATGTCCAAAATCAAACAAATCTTTGATTTCTACATTAAGGATATGAGCGATTTTTTCGATATTTTCTTCTTTTGGTAATTGGCAGCCGTTTTCAAGCTTACAAAGGTTAGTTGTTTCCATGCCGATTTTTTCTGCAAGCTGAGATTGCGTAAGTTTGTTACGTTTTCTTAACTCTTTTATTCTAAGCCCTAATAATTTGCTCAAATTCGCCATATATTTAACCTTTCTATTAAAATTAACTCATCTGTTTGGATTAAAAAATGACACAATATGACAATTGTACTTGACAAAATTGGCTCAATATGACAACATGAATATAAGAACTTGTTATTAATCCCCAAGAATTAATCAATAAGTTGGTGTATTATAAGTACTTTTATGAAAAAAGAAAGGATTTTAAGAGTATGACAAGAAGATTTGGTTTTACCTTAGCTGAAGGTGCTACGCACGTAAATTTGCTACAAACTAATGCTAAAGCAGGTTTTACATTAGCAGAAGTTCTTATTACCTTAGGTATTATTGGTGTAGTTGCGGCAATGACAATTCCAACATTGATTGCAAACACAAACGGAGCAAAATTTAGATCACAATTTAAGAAAACAATTTCAACATTGAACCAGGCAGGTTTGATGTCACAAGCACAATATGACTTTGACTACGCGGGTACATCTGCAGCGTGTACGGCTTCTAAAGGTGCAGAAGATCATCCTGAGTCAGTAATGACATTCTGTGCAGTTTTAAATGGTACTTTAACAGGTCAAACATATTATGAAGATTTATCAAAAATAAAACGTAGTAATAACGGTAAAGAAGAGTCTTATAAGGTTATAAAAACTTATACGTTGGATGGAGCAACAGATAATGCTACTCCTACAGGATATCATGCATATACTTTAGCTGATGGTTCTATTGTTGCATTTAAATCCGGTGCTGCCGGTTGTGAATTAGCTATTGGTACTCAGTTAACAGATACTATTTTAGCTAGTGCAACTCCTCCTACATCAGAAGGTGGTTCAGATGGTAAAGCTGCTGGTGGTTTGAACGGATGTTTAGGCTTTATTGACGTGAACGGTGCAACATTACCTAATAAAGAAGTTTCTTGTTCTGCAGGAACTACAAGTAGAAAAGTACAAGAGCCTTGTCCTGTTAAAAACGATGCAAATCACATGACAGACATCTTCCCGATTGTGTTCCACGATGCAACTGTTGAACCTGCTTCAAACGCTGCTAAATACGTTTTAACAACAAGTAAATAACGTATCGTCACTCCGTACTTGATACGGAGTCTATCAATGCCAATGTCCCCTTACGGGATGAATCAACATTGACAGATTCTGACTTCCGTCAGAATGACAATAAAAATTCCGTGTTAGGCACGGAATGACAGAAAACTTAATACATCAGGTGATACCGAATCACTTGATACGCTTTACATTATCGGACGCGGGATTCACCTTCCGCGTCCTTTCTCTTGGATGTTTAAAAATCAATTCATTTACAATATTGTAACAAAATGTAAAGTTGAATTTAAAGTGTCTCAAAGCTTGTTATAATGCCCTATATGATATGATATAATATGGTGAGGCAATTTCTTTTCTTTGAAATTTTTTATACCTGTGTAGGTAAACAAATCAAAAGAAAGGTTAGGTATTATGACAACAACTGCGACTAATTTAGGGATGGATTCTGTAACAGGCAAGTATAAAGTTTTGATTCAATCAGACAAAGTAAAAGGCGAATGCGTAGTTCGAGATTTTGATGATAAGTATGAAGCCCGCAAATTTGCGTATGAGGTTAATCACGAAAAATTAGCAGGACAGCCTAAAGAAGATTGCTACGAATGCCGAGCTCAAGAAGGTTTTGCTCCAAAACACAAACCGTTGCCTGATAATAAACCAAAACCGATAAAATTGTTGCCTAATTGGATTAAAACTGGATGTGATATGCCTGAAGACGGTGGAATTACAGGTAGAATCAGGAAAGAAGATATGCGTCCTGATATTTTGAAAAATATTTTCCCAAATCCTACATTGTACTAAGATTTTAGCAAATTTAAAATAAAGGAGAAAAATTATGCCAACAAATTCAGTAACAACCTTTCCAAATTCAACTGTCCGAGTAGAAACAACAACATATAATGCTGCAGATAAAATAAATGGCGCTAAATATTGGGATTCAAAAAAAGTATATTTAGCACAGGATAATCCTTTAAGACAAGCAAATGTTGATCATTTCTTAACTCAAACTACGGATGGAACGAAAGCTGTTTCAATTGTGACAAAAGATGGTAAAAAATTTGCAACAACATATATAAAAGACGGAAAACTATTTGGCGAAATAAAACATGTTGTAAGATTTTTGAAAGATAATATTGGAAAAGTCAAATTATAAAAAGTCTTAAGAACTATTAAGGCGCGGCGATAAAATCGCCGCGCCTTCTGTATATGTGCAAAATTGTTATTTGTTTCCCCATTACCAGTTATTACGAGTTAAGGTTTGTTTTCCGTTTTTGTCGTAAAGCTTATCTTTGTACCAAACGCCTTGAAACTCTTTGTCCGGCCCGAACATATATTGTAAGTCCCGTGATACAAAATATATTGCACTGCTTAATTTACCTTTTCTGTCATATTGCATTGATGTATAAGGGAAGTTCGGATACTCATCAGACATAATATCTGCGTAATACATTTTTCCGAACGGTGAATAATAAAATGCTTGGCGAGGGTTATCTTTATACTGGATTGCGTAAATCATCAGGGTATCATTTTTATAATAAAACGCACAGTATTTTGCTTCTTCATCCTCTGTAATTCCGTTATTTACATAGAAATAGTGGTGTTTGAAGTTTCTGTCTTTCATAAAAGGCTTGAACTTTGTTTTGAATTCTTCCTTGTCAAAAGCAATTTTACTTGTGTTTGTTTCAAAAAGCTTTGTTTTGAACTCTTTTATATATTCTTCACGCTGTTGTTGAGAAACGTCAAGCCAATCAAAGGTTACGGTAATTTCGGCTTTAGGTGTTGTTTGTTCTTGTTGAATCGGTTTTTGTTCGACTTCAAATATTTCTTCAGGGATTGCGTAACAAGCAGTGGAGCTTGCAAGTAAAATTGCTGCTATAGTTATTAGAAATCTTTTCATTTTATAATCCTCTTTTTATTTTGTCACCCTGAACTTGATACGGAGTGACGATTACTCCTTAAGCATATTATATCCGAGCCTTAATTTAATCGACATCATATTATCTTCTGTGTCCATAAATAATAAATTTTCACTAATTGCATAGTTTTCGGGAGTAATAATCCCGTTGATTTCAAACCCCGTAAAGTTATTATTTTCATCTCGTTTTGTTTTGGTTGCAAGAGCGTAAATAAACGCTGCCATGTCGTGTTTGTCGATTAAGTTATCACCGCCCGTTGTTTCACCGTGAGCGGAAAGTTTATTAAAACCGTTTCTTATTTGGACTTTGACCTGGGAAATGTACTCAGGCTTGTTCATAATATCGTAATGTCCGAATCTGTACTTTAATTGATAAGCTTCGTACTGATGATAATCAAGTTTTCCCGTAAGATTTCCTGTTTCTTTTGCCATAAAAAGCAGATAAGAAGTTGCTAAATCTCTGATTTCGTCTTTAAATGTTTTATCAAGTTTATCATAATCTTCTTGGGTTTTGTTTTCCTTAGCAGCAAGGTTGCGCCAGGATTTTGAAACGACATCAAAAGATTCCGCTTTCGGGTTGGTGATGCCGCTTTGGACAACCATATCATTTAAAATAAGGGCAAAAGCTTCTCCAAGTTCAGCATTTCCGCCTGATAACTCCTTTAAAATAGAAGTTCTTTGAATGTTTTGCCCAAAATTGTTCATTAAAATTTATCCTAACTTATGTCCCAACGTCCGCAAGTTCCGCCCCAGCGCGCGATAATATTGCCTTTAACATCTTTAATTTTTTCAACATGCTGAACTTTATTAACGCCTTCAACGATTGTAATAACTTCACAATTGTTTGAACAGCCTGTACATGTACATGTGATTGATGAAAAATGCATATCAGCAACGTTCCAGCCTTTGAATTTTGTCGGAACTTCCGTATACTGGTGGTTTTCCATTGCAAGAAGTGCCGCACCGATTGCACCCATTGTCTGGTGGTTTTCTGGAACTACGATTTTGGTGTTAAGTGCTTCTTCAAACGCCTTAACCATACCTGTATTTGTTGCAACACCGCCCTGGAAAGATACTGTCGGAAGAAGTTCTTTACCTAACGCAAGGTTACTTAAGTAGTTTCTTACAAGTGCCTGACAAAGGCCGTAAAGTAAGTCTTCTACAGGGTAGCCTAATTGTTGTTTGTGGATTAAATCCGATTCGGCGAAAACTCCGCATCTTCCTGCGATTCTTGCAGGGTTTGTTGATTTTAACGCAGTCGGACCGAATTCTTCAATCGGAACATTTAATCTTTGTGCCTGGTGGTCTAAGAAACTTCCCGTACCTGCCGCGCAAACCGTATTCATTGCAAAATCCGTTACGATACCGTCGCGAAGGATGATAATTTTACTGTCCTGACCGCCTATTTCCAAGATTGTTTGAACCCCGGGAATATTGGTGCTTGCAGCAACCGCGTGTGCGGTAATTTCGTTTTTAACGACATCCGCTCCGACTAATGAACCCGCTAAAGCTCGTCCTGAGCCTGTTGTTCCGACACCTTTAACTTCATAATCCGTGATTCTTTTTTCGTATAATTTATTCAAACCTGTTTGGACAGCCAACACTGGTTTGCCTGCAGTTTTTAGCATTACGCTGTCTACATATTTTCCTGTTTCATCAACTAAAGCCAGTTTAGTTGTTACTGATCCTACGTCTATCCCTAAATATACTGTTAAACTCATTTCTTTTTCCTTTACTATAACAGTATAATAATAGCATAAACATTAAGGTTTGGACAATATTTTATTTAATGCATAATATCATTTTTGTTAAGCTCGCCGACGTAATCTATCGGACTTTCGTTCGGAAGGCTTTCAAAATAATCCGATAACATCTTTTCTATATTTGATATTTTGCAAAAATTACTTAATTTTCTTATCTTTTGATCTAAATCAAGGGTGGTTCCCTGTTGCAGTGCAATTTCCATTAGTGTATAATCTCCTCGCTATATATTATATAAACCCGCATTTCTTGTAAAAAATACACTTTTTTAAGTTTTATTAAATATCTACATTGTTTATACTATTAAATTTTTCGGATTTTCCATTATACTGGTATATATGAGAAAGATTATATTAACAATTTTATTAACTTTGGTTATAACGGGTGTTTATCAGCCTGCTAAGGCGTCTTTAATTTCTGATTATGCTTATCGCAGAGAACAGATTAAAGAGTCAAGACAGGATGTTAAGGCTATAAAAGATTTATTTAAAAAGCAGGCGTACTATGCCAATAAACATGATTCAAAAGGGCTTGCCGCTTTATATGATGATAAATATATGAATAATGACGGATTCAATAAAGAGGTTTACTTTAAAAGTATAGAATCTACCTGGGAAGCTTGTGAGGATTTGTCTTATTCAACAAGAATCTTATCAATTTCCGTTAACGGAGATTACGCAACCGTTGATGTTGAAGAAACTGCTAACGGAACTGTTGTTGAAAAGTATGATTATATGCAGATTGCAGGCGAAATCCATTCATTATCCGAAGGGATTTATCATTTGGTGAAAATTAACGGCAAATGGTATATCGCAGGTGAAACTTCAATTTCTGATGAATCATCTTTATTATACGGGGATGCCAGATTTATGAATATTGATTTGCAGGTTCCCGCACAAGTAGGCTCAGGAGATGATTATACAACAACTTTGAAAGTTGATGCGGATGATGATAATTTTATCCTTGGCTCAATTGATCATGATTTGGTAACTTATCCGACAAAGCCGCCAAGAAATGAATTAAGAGCACTTCCGCGCTCAGGTGAGTTGGAAAGGATTATCAAAGCAAATACTGATAATATAAATGAGTATGCTGTAGCTTCTCTTGCAATATCTAAAGTTACCCCTATGGGCGAAGATAATGTAAAAATAAGAATGGCAGGGCTAGCTTGTATTATGAAAAGAATTAATGTTGTTCCGAAAAATAATTTTGTAAAGTTGGAGGACTAAAGTTTTGAATACTTCTGTCGGTAAATATATTTATTTCATACTTTGTTTTATATTTTGGCTGTTTTTGGCGTTGTTTTCGTCAAAGCTTATTGTTGATAACCTGACTTCAGGGCATCATTATTCTAATTTGGTATTCAGTCTTCACTATGTAAAAAACAGCGGAGCAGCGTTCAGTTTGCTTCAAAATGCAAGAGAATTTTTGATTATTGTATCAATTGTTGCAACTACGTTTCTGTTTATGTATGTTCATAACCATATCAGAAATATTCATCTTATTTCTGTTTCTTTCATCTCGTTATTAAGTGCTGGAATTATGGCAAATTGTCACGAAAGAATCGTTCTGGGGTTTGTCAGAGATTATATTCAATTGAACTTTATCAATTTCCCTATTTTTAACGTTGCCGATATCTTTATAACAATTGGTGTTATAGCATTTGTTTGCATTCTAACATTTTATAAAGGTAAATAGTATGGAGCTTTTGGCAGATGAAACAAACGAAGGTTTACGGCTTGATGCTTATCTTGCAGAACTTTATGACGGGGTTTCCCGTTCAAAGGTTCAAAATGCGATAAAGACGGGAAAAGTCACGGTTAACGGGGGTGAAAAAAAGCCTTCGTATGTCTTAAAAGAAGGTGACAGGATTGAGTTTGAAAGCCTTGTTGAAGATAAGCTTCTAAAAATCGAGCCTGAAAATATTTCGCTTGAAGTTGTTTGGGAAGATGAGAATATGGCTGTTGTTAATAAACCTTCAGGCATGCTGACTCATCCTACACCGTTAGAAACCTCAGGAACATTGGTTAATGCACTTTTATTTAAATTTGGCGAAAATTTGTCCGATTTAAACGGTGAGTTCAGACGCGGGATTGTCCACAGGCTTGATAGGAACACATCAGGGCTTTTGATGATTGCTAAAAACAATAAAACCCACGAATATCTTGCCGATATGATTAGGGAACATAACCTGACAAAAAAATATCACGCTGTGTTAAAAGGTGATTATCCGAGGGATTTGGATATTATAGAAGAACCGATTTCAAGACATAAAAATCAGCCTCACAAAATGGCTGTAAATCCTGACGGGAAACCCAGCCGTACGGAATTAAAAGTATTAGAACGGTTTGGTGAAGCAACTTATGTTGAATTAAATCTTGTAACGGGCAGAACTCATCAAATAAGGGTTCATACAAGCTATAAAAAGCATCCTGTATATAATGACACACTTTACGGCGCGGGAGTCGGGAAGGTTAAGACCGATGAGCAGGTTCTGCAATCGTTTTATCTGAGATTTGCAAAACCGTTTTCAGCAGAGATAATTGAATTATCGTTAGGACCCGATAAAAAATTAGCGAAGGTTTTGACTTATTTTAGAAACAGGAGAGTTTAAAATGAGAAGAGTTTTTTTAGTACTCAGTGTTATAATATTGATTTTCGGCTTATACATTGCGTTTATGAATACAGGAAATACCGTTAATATAAATGTTTTATATAGTAACATGCTTGATGCTCAAACGCAGGCAGGTTGGGCTGAACAAGGCGGGTTCTTTGTTAAACAAATGAATTTGGCTGCCTATACACTGTCATTGTTGATTGGTGGAATCTTTGTCGGCGGCGGGATTGTTTATATGTTCTGGCATGCTGCTAAAGATAAATTGAAAGCTTACCAAAGAGAGCTTGAAAAAACGTCTATTACAGGCACAAATAGCGCCTCTCGTGTCGAAGTCTTGGAAGCTAAGATTAAGACTTTAGAAAAAGCGTTTAATACAGTGATTGATGAGCGTACCCAATTAGAAGTACAAATAAAAACGTTAAATGCCGAGCTTGACAGTTTAAATAAAGATAAATAAATGAAAGGAAGAAAAGTATGAAAAAGTACACTGTGATTGAAATTTCGGGGGGGGTAACTTTTATTGTATAGCGCGGAGCGCTTTTACATTAGCGGAAACATTAATTACCCTCGGAATTATCGGCGTGGTTGCCGCTATTACTATTCCAAACTTAATGACAGCTTATAAAGCTCAAAGATTTCGTTCTCAGTTTCTAAAATCCTATTCAACATTACAACAGGTCGTAAAAAGAATGGTTGCCGAAGAAGTTTCTACAGAAGCATCTTCTTATGCTTCGAATACTTTTTATAAGGAGTTTCAAAAGTTTATTACAGGGTCAACCGATTGCGGTTCATATCTGCAAGGGGTGAAAGTCAGCCCTGTTTGTCATTATTCTCATAGAGAAAAAGGTTATAAGGCTTATAATAAAAAGACAGATGCTTATATTCATTACTTTGATGACGGGATTTTGGCTATGCCTGACGGGACTTCTTTGTATTTTGAAAATCATATTCAATTGGGTAATGATTCAAGCATTCGAACTCCAATGATATTTATCTCTGTTGATATAAACGGGTATAATGTCAAGCCTAATGTCTGGGGTATAGATATGTTTACTTTTCAGCTTGTTGAAGGAGAATTATTGCCAATGGGAGCCAAAGGAACTTTTTTCACAGATGAAAATGTTTACTGTAACCCGGAAAGCTCAAATGACAAAAACGGTATAGCATGTGCCGTGAAAGCAAAAGATGATACCGAATATTTCAAACGCGTTCTAAAGTAATGCGTTGCCATTATCCTTATATGTTTTTTAATAGCAGTAAAATCAGTTCTTTGAATTTTGATTTTACGCTGTTTGTTGTTTCAATAACTTCTTCGTGGGTAAGCTTTTTGGTTGAAACGCCTGATGCGTAGTTTGAAATACAGCTTATGCCGACAACCTTCATTCCGCAGTAGTTTGCAACGATTGCCTCGGGAACGGTTGACATTCCTGCTGCGTCTGCTCCTAAAAATCTTGCCATTTTGATTTCGGCAGGAGTTTCGTAGCTTGGGCCTGTTGATGCGATATAAACACCCTGTCTTAGGTTTAAGTTTAACACTCTGCCTGCTGCCAGGACAAGTTTTACCAGATTTTTGTTGTAAATTTCTGACATATCGGGAAATCTTGTCCCTAATTCTTCATCATTTGCGCCTATTAGCGGATTTGTTCCCATCATATTGATGTGGTCTGTGATTACCATTAAATCTCCGGGGCGGAAACTTTTATTAATGGCACCTGCAGCATTTGTCAGGATAACTGTTTTGACCCCTAATTTTTTCATAACTTTTATCGGGTAAGTTATATCCTGCATTGAGTGACCTTCGTAAAAATGGTTTCTTCCCTGCATCATAACAACTTTTCGATTATTTATTTGAGCAAAAACAAGCTGTCCTTTATGACCTTCGACAGTTGATTTTGCAAAACCGGGGATTTTATCATAAGGAATAGCGTATTCGCAGTATTCATCGGCTAATTCGCCAAGTCCTGAGCCAAGCACGAGACCTATTTCAGGACAAAAATTGTCCGTAAATTGTTCGATATAATCTAAAGTGTCTTTAATCATATATTTTTACCCCTACCCCTTTATATGAAACAAGGCACAAACATCCTTTAATGAGTTGTGCCTTATTATAATAAAACTTTTATTAACCTACTAATCTGTTGTCATCAGCTTCTGATGCTTTAACCATTAAAGCGTGCTCAACAGGATTTTCTCTTGAATAAGTAGTTTCGTGAGTTTCTTCAAATCCAAAATCTTCTCTTGCTTTTCTTGCTTGGTTTTCGTCAACGATTTTTTTAGCAAGCTCAGCGATTTCATAAACCAATTTATATCTGTTATCTGTGTTTTCGTTTAGGTCCCACGCTACTTTAATTATTTGATCCATTATTTTTCCTCACATTTCTTATTATATATCTATAATATAATATAAATAATTTTTTAGCAAGTAGTGCAGGATTTATTTTCTTTCGTAAATGTATTTTGCGCTGCAGCAGGCACCTAAAATCACTCCACTTTCACCTCACTTACAAGTTTTACTGTTTTTCTTGAGTTAAATCTTGATGTTATTTATAAAGTTAAGTAGCGCTATTGTTTCCCCGTAATTTCGCGATACATATTCAGATATTGTTCTGAACTGCGTTTCCAAGAAAAATCAGCTTCCATAGCGGATTTTCTCATAGCGTTTAAAACGTATTTGTCTGTATATACATACAGGGCGCATTTTATGGCGTTAAGCATATCCCAGCCGTTGTATGACCAGAACTTGAATCCGTTAGAATTATCTAAAGGATAACCTGTGACTGTATCTTCAAGTCCGCCTGTTGCGCGAACTATCGGTAATGAACCGTAGCGCATTGCAATAAGTTGGCTTAAGCCGCAAGGTTCAAATTTTGACGGCATCAGGAAGAAATCTGAACCCGCGTAAATAAGGTTTGCAAGTTTTGAATCATAGCCTACAAAAGTTCTGATGTTCGGAGTGTTATTTGAAAGCCAGATAAACAGGTTTTCGTAATCGCTGTCACCGCTTCCCATAAACACAAAATCAGCGTTGAGGTTTTGTAATTCGTATTGCATATCGCGGATTAAGTCAATCCCTTTTTGTCCGACAAGTCTTGATACAAACCCGATTAAAGGTCTTTCGGGATTGTATTTTAATCCAAAGTATTTACATAAAGCTTTTTTGTTTTCTTCTTTAGATTGAAGGGTTTTGACATTGTAATTTTTAGCAATAGATTTATCCTTTTCAGGATCAAATACCGTGTAATCAATACCGTTAAGAATACCGCGAAGTTTGTATTGGACACCTCTTAGGGTATAATCAAGGTTTTCGCCGTATTCAGAGCCTAAGATTTCTTTTGAATAAGTCGGAGAAACTGCTACGACTCTATCAGAATACTGGATTGCACCTTTCATCCAGTTAACGCGGTTATAGTGTTCGCAGCCCCATTGGTTGTATACAATATCTTTTCTCATATTGGCAAAATCAATTACGTTATCAAACCAAATTCCCTGATATGCAAGGTTATGGATTTCAAATACGCATTTTGTATCTTTCCAAAACTCATCAAACTTATAATTTGAGTGAAGATACATTGGAAGCATTGCGGTGTGCCAATCGTTTGCGTGGATTACATCAGCCCTAAAATTAAGCTGTTTTGCGTATTCCATAACCGCAAGCGAGAATGAGATATATCTTTCGTGTTCGTAATTCGGGTCTAAGTATTTCGGGTAAACTTCTTTAAAGCAAGAAAAATACCAGTCGTTTTTTACAAAAAATACGTTAATATTTGTTCCCGGAAGTTTTGTTATATAGAGGTTAAATTTTTGCGGAGAAGAACCGAAAGTCAACCACATCTCGGAGTTTTCAAGTTCTTTTATTCCGTATTTTTCCTTATCAATGCATCCGTGAAGCGGTGTAAATATTGCAATTTCAGCATCTTTTTCAAGGTGTTTCGGCAGACTTCCGATAACATCAGCAAGCCCTCCTGCTTTTGAAAACGGTGCAACTTCAGCAGACGCAAATAAGATTTTCATTTTTCCTCTCTTTCTAAAACAAATATTTATAAAACGGATAGATAAATTTATACTTGAATTTTCTTACAGAATTTAAGTGTTGTCAATATTGAGGTTAAAATTTATTCCGTATTTTTGGATAATATAAGAGGCTTGATTCAGGCAAATTTGCGCCTGGTCAGGAGAATTTAGGTTCATTAAAACTTTGTACATATTAACTTTATGTAACATTGTAAGATATTCACTTATTCCGCCTGTTTTTTCCATTTGAATTGTTGAGTTGTTTAAGGCGCCGTAAGCGATATCAAACTTGCCTTCTGCAATATTTAAAATACTCATAATATACCAGCCTGTGTGAACTATCGCGTTCATTCCTTTTTCTTTTGCAGATTTAATTATTTCATAAAGCATAGCAGAGGCTTTTTTATATGTTCCGCGTTTTATGTAAGCGTATCCTATAAAAAGGTCCGTTAGGGTTTCAAGCTGGGTTGACATTGATTCGTTTGCGATAAGTTTTGCTTTATAAATTTCCTGTGCAAATTTTTCAGGGTCGTTTTTGAATGAGTTAAATGCGTTAATTATGTAATAAAAAATTGCGCAGATATTTTCATTTGAGGTCGCGTGTGTTTTATCAAGCGCAACAGGCTGACCTTTCAGAAGGTTTTGAAGCTGAATAAATATTGAATAAGACGGCGGGAGAAAATCAAGCAGTTTATTTGCGATATCAAGAAATTCACCTACATCTTCGTTCATTGAAAGTACGACAACCGTTGCAACATAAGCAATACATTCTTTTATAAGGTATTTAAATTCTTCTTTTGTAACGATTGAGTACGGAATAGAGTTAAGTTTTTCGGTATCAATAATGTTTAAGATATTGTATCCAATATCAAGACAATCATTGTAAGCACCGATATTAAACAGGATTTTTACATAGATAACGGACATCAGTAAAAATGATTGGTTGAAATTCGGAGATGCAGGATCAAGAGAAGACTTATCCATAGTTGAGAGAATATTATGGGTTAAATTGAGCGCATAAATATACTCACCATGCGAGATAGAGCCCTGAATCATTCTGGTACAAAGTGCGATGTAGCTGTTATAATTTTGAGATGCTTGAAGGCTTTGCAGTGTTTTTTCAGCAAGGTATTTTGTTTTTTCGGGATTATATTCTGTCAGGTTATTTGAAATGTTTTCAAATAAAGTTGTCTTGTATGTTTCAAGTTCTTCTTTTGACCAGTTTGAAGAATATTTTTCCAAAGAATCAAGTATTTTTGTTGAGCAGTTAAGATACGTTGAGACATCTCCCATTGAAAGGCTTATGTTTGCAAGTCTTTCCCATTCAAAAATAACTTTTTCACCGTTATTTGAAAGCTCGTAAATATATGCTTTAACAGGGTTCGGGATATTGTCCGAAAATACGTTTTCAAACAGATTTTTAGTAAGTTCGACAATCTCTTCATCTTTTCTTATTTCAAGCAGGCACCTTTTTAAGGTGTTGTAGTTTGAAAAATAAATACAATCGTTATAAGAATAAATATAACCCATATCTGCTAGGTTTTCGGCAATTTCCTGCCATTTTGGGATGTTTAGTGCGAGAATTGTTTTTTCATCTATTCTGGTTCCCAAAAGTACAAGCAGTGTTAAAAAATCTACGGTTTCTTTGTCGTTTTTGAGGATATTTATACGTCTTTGGATAAGTTTTTCCAAACCTGACGGAACAATGATAGTTTTCGGGTTTGTCATTACAACAGAATCGTTTGAGTACTGATAAACCCCTGATTCTATAAGATATTGGATTGCAATATCCAGAAATAAAGTACTTCCGCAGGCGTATTTCATTATTCTTTGGAAGTAGAAATCTGTCAGAATGTTTTGATAGAAATTTATGTCAGAATTTATCATAACCTCATCAGGAGTCGCGGTTAGTGAAATTTCCGTATAGTAAGGTCTTGATAACAGGAAGTGTGCGTTTTTGTGCAGTGCAAAAGTTTTATCATAAGATATCAGATAACTTATATTCAGTTCTTCAAGATGATCAAATAACTGCTCCAACGCAAACATTGAACTTTGGTCAATTTTATCAAAGTTTTCGATATAAATAAGGGTATTTGGGATAACTTGCAGGATTGCCAAAAATATTTCAAAATAAGTATCTCGGGTTGAGTCAATATCTTCCATTGGGCGCTGATTCAGTTTTATCAGGTCTTTAACAAGCTGCTCCCCGCCGATTTTGGTGAATATTGAAAAATCGTTTGTGTCGATAAGTTTTTCTGAGATTGTGTAATTAAATACTGATGAGATTAGGTTTCTGAAAAACGAGTAAGGAGTGTATTTCATTTCATCATCACAAGTTATCGGGATTATATTTTCATAAATTCCGATTTCTTCAACGGCAGATAAAAGTTTGAGGGTGTAAGGCTGATAGATATCTTGCGCTTTCAATGCAAGTATTCCCATAGGGTTTTGCTGGAGCACCTGTACAACATAATCCAGAACATTGATACTTTCTGTTTTCATAAACGCACAATTAATCTGGTCAAAATTTATCATATCAATATCGTAGATATCATAATCTTCAACCTTGTTTTCTTCCTGAAGAGTTTCTTTGGTCAGTTTATCCTGGTCAATAAGTGCGTTTTGTACAAATGTCGGTACTTCTGATTCATCTTCGTATTTGACTGTGTCGTTCATAAGGTTATCAGGGTTAACAAACTCTTTTAAGTCAAGCTCAAAGAATCGAATCATTTTACCGTCGACTAAAGCCGCATCTAAAGATTCCATTTTGTATTCTTGGTGGTAGTATTCGTAAAAGCTTTCATCAGTGATTACCTGGAACGCGTCAAGTGCTTTTTTGGATTTATCGGAGCTTTGGTGAATCATGTTTGCCTGGAATTTTGTATCAATATTATATGGATTTTCCTCGGCATCACGCTGCATTATTGTAAAATTACACTTAAGTGCGACTTGTTTTTTCTCCAGTAATTTTACGTTCATTTTCGTGATAATATTTATCAGTTCGATTGTTGTTTGGATAGCGGAATTAGCGGAAGCTGACATTGTATAATCTTTGTTAAACCTTATGATGTAAATTTCTTTGTTAACAATTTGACGTCTGATGTTGAGGGAAGTCACGTAATTTTTTATAAGGTTATCAAGGTTTGTTTTGAATTTTTCGTAAAGTTGGTTTGACCCCAGTTTTGACTTAACAACATCGCTGTTTGGAAAATCTATTCTTAAAACGGCAAAAGATTCAGCGTTTGATTCATTTAAAACTACGCTGATTTCTGTAGAAAATCCGCATTTTACACATTGTTTGTTTTTTGCAAGGTTAATTTTGCCGCATTTTGCGCATTTTGTCACCAGAATTTTCCCGCATTTTCGGCAGGTATTTTTGGTGTTAACCGTTTTGCATTCAGGGCAAATTATCTTAAGTACCTTCTTGCAATTCGGACATACCATCGCGCTTTTATCTATTTCTGCTCCGCACTTTGGACATTCCATACCCGAATTATATCATAATACGCGTTTTTTAAACTAATGCAAAAAGATGAAATATTGCTATTTTACCTCTGTACCAAGATTGTAAGGCTTATAATTGATATAATTTTTTGTTATAACATTTTTCATAAAATTATCCATAACAAGTTTCCCGTTTGACGGTACTCTGTAGCTGAAAATATCAGCTCCGCTTTGATTTGGACCTTGAATGCCGTTTGTATCCATATAAATAAGAGCACACCTGTCGGTTGACCATTTTTGTTTTTCTCCTGTATCAAAACCGTTTTTATCCCGAACGGGAGATTCTCCTGTTACAATACAAGAACCTGTAGTGCTCATAACTATTACATAAGAAATACCGTTTGGAAGATAAATCCTTCCGTTATATTGATAAGTGTCTCCTGCTGCATACTTCCCGTCAACCTTATAGGAGCCTTCGGGCTTGTTTGCTTTTATCGGATAATATGAACAAAACTTTTTTTCATATCCCGTACAAATATGAGAAGATTTTATAACTGATGAAAACTCTTTTGCAACTTCTTCGGTTGATTTTGAAACATCAAACAAACACAGCATATCGTCACATCCGTTGTCTGCCATATATCGTCTTATTGAGGTTTCTAACAACGCATGTCCCTGTTTTGCTTTTGCAATAAGTACTTTCTTTTGATAATTTTGCATCAATATTGGTATTGTTATTGCTGCAACGACGCCGATTATGCCTAATGTTATTAATACCTCAGCTAATGTAAAACCAATCTTAAGTTTCATCTTATCTCTCCAAATTTTAATATAATTCTTAAAATATTAAGAAAAATCTTTATAAGTCATGATAATTATATGTTCGTTTATAAAATTTGTCAAATTTAATATAATAAAACAAATGGATGTAAGAAACGAATTAAAATATATTATGGGGAAAGAGGCTGTAACCTTAACTAAAATGGCTCAATTGATGACAGAAAAAACGGGCAGAAAATATACGGTTAATACTCTTTCGGGAAAATTACTGCGTCAGTCAATTACTCTTAGTGAAACTTGTGACTTGCTTGAAACCATAGGATATCACATAGAGTTTGTAAAAGATTAATCTTATCCTTTAGAATAAACTTTGTTGAGAAGAATTTTGAGCTGTTTTGTAGCCTAAATGGCGGTATGTTGCAGGAGAAACTTTTCTTCCGCGCGGGGTTCGTTGTAGTAACCCAGCCTGGAGCAGAAACGGTTCGCAAACATCTTCGATTGTACGAACGTCTTCTCCTATAGCGGCGGCTATTGTTTCAACCCCGACAGGTCCTCCGTCGTATTTTTCAATAATAAGTTTTAAAAGGTTTCGGTCTGTTGTGTCAAGTCCGAATTCATCAATTTTTAAAATATCAAGTGATTCGTTGGCAACCTCTTGGGTAATTTTACCGTTATATTTAACAAGTGCATAATCGCTGACTCGTTTTACAAGTCTGTTTGCAATACGCGGTGTTCCGCGTGAACGTCTTGCGATTGCAAGCGCGCCTTTTTCATCTATTTCTATATCTAAAATTCCTGCCGTACGTTTAATGACTTGTGATAATTCTTTATCTGTGTAAAACTCAAGTCTGTGGATAATTCCGAACCTGTCGCGCAATGGTCCTGAAAGCTCACCTGCTTTTGTTGTCGCGCCGATTAGCGTGAATTTTGGCAGCGGAACCCGAAGAGTTTTAACCGTTTGGCTTTTGCCTGTTGTCATATCAAGGTAAAAGTCTTCCATTGCAGGATAAAGAATTTCTTCCGCCACTTTATTAAGTCTGTGGATTTCGTCAATAAACAGGATTTCTCCGCCCTGTAATGACATTAAAATTCCGATAATATCGCGCGGACGCTCTAATGCCGGTGCAGACGTTATTTTTATTTCAACACCCATTTCCTGAGCGATAACCCCTGCCAGAGTGGTTTTCCCTAACCCCGGGGGACCGTAAAATAACAGGTGATCAAGCGGGAGTTCGCGTTTTTTTGCGGCTTGAATGGTAATTTTTAATGTCTCTTTTAAGGCTGATTGACCGATGTATGTGTCAAAAGATTTTGGGCGAATGCAGTTTTCAAAATTTTTGTCTAAATCGATTGCTTCAGGCTTTACGACAGGATTTTTTTTCTCTGCCGTTTTAACTTGAAAATCGTTGTCATCCGAAATAATACTCATTCATCCTCCCAATGATGAAATAATAGCATAAATTCCCGTTGCGAGCAAATGTATTTATTTTTTTATGATGATAATGTCATCACGTTTAACCTTTCCTGCAAGGTCTTTAATAACTTCATTATCCATTCTTATACAACCGCCTGAAATGTGTTTGCCGATGCTGTTTGCGTCACGATTTCCGTGAATAAATTCGCCGTTATCGGTTACTTCACCTGTCACGGGGTTAATAAGTTTTATATAAATAATTTTCGGACCGTAATCCTTCGGACTTTTGTATCGTTTTGTTGATTTCGGGGCGCTTTTGTACGGATAAGTTTCAGTGTGCGAAACAATTCTTATCCCCGGAGTTGTCGGGGTTTTCTTTTTACCTGAAGCAACTTTGTAAGCAGCTTGAGGGTTGCCTTCTCTGTCGTATTCGTACAAAACATTTTCTGTGATATCAACTACAAAAAGCGCGGTTTTGTTTTCTCCCAGAACCCTTACAGACGGGTCGGGAGCGTTTATAAGTGCTTTTTGAGAACTTGTACCTGATGCGGTTATTGTAGTTCTTTCAAAAGAGTCATTGTTATTGTTGTTTTGCGGTTTTGCAACTGACGGGGTTAATATTAGAGTTCCTGCGGTTAATGCTGCCAGTCCGAAATTTCTTATATTTTTAATTGCTGGGATTTTCATATCCGTATTAAAACATGAAAATTTTTAAATTTGACAAAATATAACGAAATTTGTAGAATATATGGGCTGGGGTAAAGGGTAAATTTCAGGTTCCAAAACAGATAAAAGGAAAAGGAGAGAAAGTATGAAAGGTAAGACTATGATTGAGATTTCGGGCGGGGTAACTCTTTTTGCTTAGCGCGGAGCGCTTTTACCTTAGCGGAGGTTCTAATAACCCTGGGAATTATCGGGATAGTTGCGGCGAAGACTATTCCAAATCTGATACAAAACTATCAGGCAAAAATGTTTGTAAATAAATTAAATCAAACATACAGCCAATTATTACAGGCATTTCGTCAAATGGTAGATGAATACGGAACGATAGATTCCTGGACATCAGATGCCGCTGAACGTAAAGCATTACTTTTTGAACGCTTACCTCAATTTATAAAAATTTCTCCTTGTGATAGAGGAAAATGTCTGGGAAAATCTTATACCCTAAAAGGTGAAACCAATACATCAAGTAATTTTGCTTATGATATGGATTCGTATAATATGCAAAATGGCGCGGTTTTAGCTTTTAAAACTAGATATGCGGATTTATCGGGTGAATGTACCCAAAATATGGCTATGAATCAAAGTTTTAATACTGATCATTCGGAGCAGGTATTCTGGGGAACATATATGCAAGCTTGCGGAGCATTTTTTGTTGATTTAAACGGTTCGGCAGGACCGAATATTCATAATTTGGATACATTTAGATTTCAAATTGTAAAAGACGGAATAGTTCCTGCGGGCGGTCCAAAAGAAGTTATTTGGACAAATACATTTTCTCAATGTTTGGGAACAGAATCAAGAGGTCATTTTCCGGGATTTTGTACAGCGTGGGTTATAGAAAACAAAAACATGGATTACCTGCATTGTAAAAACTTAAGCTGGACTGGCAGCCGCAGTTGCAGGTAAGGTTGTTAAATTTTTATAATCGTGTAAAATCATATTATGGTTGATAATCTTGATAAGATAAAAGCTGCGATAGATATTGAGGTGAAGTATCGTTATATAGATATTCACGGAAAAAGGCAGAAATTTTCTGATTTTATAAAAGGTGAAGCCAAGAAAAATTATAAAAAATCAAAGAAAAATCCTCGCTGGGCAGTTGTAGTTGAAGCATTTGACGTTTATCCTTACGCATCAGTTCCCGAGCGGAGAAAATCTATCGAACACTTGATAAAGACTATTAAAGCCGATTTACAGCAGGAGGCATTGGAAAAAGAGGAAGAAGAAAATATGCAGCAACAACGGCTTAAGCACCCGTCAGAAGTCGATGTTATGTATATAAAAGGTGTCGGTCCAAAAGTTGCGTATAAGTTTAACAAGCTCGGAATCTTTACGGCTCAGGATTTGATGATGTATTTCCCCAAAAAACACATTGATTACTCTTCCCGTACGCTTATAAAGAATTTGAAAGAAGGTCAGACAACTTCGGTTTTCGGATATATCAAATCCGTTTCGACATTCAATACCCGCAACAATCTTTCTGTAACGCGTGTTGTAATTGCAGATGAAAGCGGTCGGTTTGAGTTAAGCTTTTTTAACGCAAAAAGAAACCGTTATCTTTTAGAACGTATGAAGTCACAATTCCCCGTAAATTCAGGGATTATGGTGTCGGGAGTTGTGAAGTTTAACTCTTACAACAACCAATTAACAATGGATAAGCCGACTTATTCCATAATGAGCGGCGATTTTATTGATGATAGCAAAAATAATCTGAATGTTGCAAGAATTGTACCGATTTATACTGTGTGTGAAGGGTTAAGTATTAAAACCCTGAGAAAAGCTATTTTTAACGCCGTTGAACTTTACAAAAACGATATTAAAAATGTTATACCTGATGAAATTTGTAAAAGATTGGGATTAATGGATAAAAAAGAGGCGGTTGAACAGATTCATTTTCCAGATTCGATGAGTAATTTAGAGCGTGCAAGATTTTCGCTGATTTTTGAAGAGTTGTTTCTGGTGCAGTTAAAACTGATAAGACTTCGTGAAATGACGGCAAAAGAATCTTCTTACTCGTTGAAAGTTCACACTGACGGACTTGTTCAGCAGTTTATTAACAGTTTGCCGTTTGAATTAACTCAAGGGCAAAAACAGGCTGTGAGTGAAATCCTTAGCGATATGGATTCGGACAGTCCTATGCAAAGACTTCTGCAAGGTGATGTCGGTAGCGGGAAAACCGTTGTAGCTACGATTATGCTCTTAGCAGCAATCGAAAACGGGTATCAGGGAGCTTTAATGGCGCCGACAGAAATTTTAGCCCAACAACATTACAATAATCTTGTCCAGTGGCTTACCCCAATGGGGTTAAGTGTCGGGTTGTTTTTAGGCAGCCACGGGAAACGGGTTCGTAAACAATTTGAAACAGATTTGAAAAACGGTCAAACTCATATTGCTGTTGGGACACACGCCCTGATTCAGGAAAATGTAGAATTTAATAATCTTGGGGCAATCGTTGTTGATGAACAGCACAGGTTTGGGGTAAAACAGCGAAATGTCTTAAAGAAAAAATCACAGAATCCGCAAATTCTTACAATGACCGCAACCCCGATTCCGCGAACTCTGGCACTTACTGTTCACGGGGATTTGGATTTGACTGTAATAAATGAACTCCCGAAAGGTAGAAAACCTATTAAAACAACTTTAACGGGTTCTCATAAAGCCGTATGGGATTTAATCAGGCAAGAAGTTGAAGAAGGCAGACAGGCTTACGTTGTTTACCCGCTGATTGATGAAAGTGAAACCTTGTCAGCGAAAGCTGCGACAATTGAAGCTGAACGGCTGCAAAACGAAGTTTTTCCTCAGTTTAAAATCGGGCTTTTACACGGAAAACTCAAAAATGATGAAAAAGACGAGGTGATGAAAGACTTTAAAGACGGCAAGTATGATATTTTGGTATCAACAACTGTTGTAGAAGTCGGGGTTGACGTACCGAATGCTACGGTTATGGTTATAGAAAATGCCGAAAGATTCGGGTTATCACAGTTACACCAGCTTCGCGGTCGTGTCGGACGTAATTCGTTACAGTCTTATTGTGTTTTAATAACTTCATCCCGTTCGCAGGAAACCCGTGAACGCTTAAGTATAATGACAGAAACCAATGACGGGTTTGTAATCGCGGAAAAAGATTTGCAGCTTAGGGGCCCGGGGGAATTTTTGGGAACCCGCCAAAGCGGTTTGCCTGATTTGATTATTTCAGATATTGTAAGAGATGCTAAAATATTGGAACTTGCAAGAAATGAAGCGATTGATTTTGTTCATAATAACAATATCGAAGATTTTCCGCATCTTAAAACTGTGACATCGTTAGAAATGTTTACGGGGCTTGATATTTAGGGGTAAAACTATTTAAACGGGTAATTAGTAGGGATTGTCCAACCGTTTTCTCTTATCCAAGCTGCACAATATAAACCTGTTCCCGTTTTTGAACAATCTTTTTTTATTTCATCATGTCCTTTGTCTGCGCCATAAGGAATTATTGAGTTTGAAGCTTCATCTCTGTAAAAAAAGAAAATATCTTTTCCGAATTGGTTCGGGTTATCTTTTCCGTTTATGTCGAGAATTATTATTTGGTTATTGTTGTTTATAACAGCGCCACTATTTTTGGAAATGTAGCCGAAAGTATAAACGATTCCGTCCATTCCGAGAAAAGGTGTTCTGCCACCGTAATTTGGCATACAGTAATCACCGCATTCGTTATTTAGTTGCAGCCATTGAACATCTGATTTATATCCGCATTTGCTCAGAGGATTACAGGTTTGCATTACTTTTGTGTAGGGTCTTATGTATCTGTTTATAAATTCTTCTTGGTCATTTAATTTTTCCCACGTTGAAAACTCGCCGTTTTCGTTTTCTGAAAGTCTTATGAGTTGATTAAGTGTTGATATGGCTTTTACAAGTTTTGTTGCGGTTTGTTTTTTCTGTTGGTTGGTAAGCAGTGTCGGAATTGTCATAGCTGCAACCACACCTATTATGCCTAAGGTAATCAGTACTTCCGCCAATGTAAACGCAACCTTTTTCATAAGTATCCTCATATAACTTATAGCTCAATATATTATAATCTATAACATAATACAAGTTATAAGTCAAACTTTATAAAATTATAACTATGGATAAATCACAGTTGTTAAAACTTTTTGGGAAAAATGTCAAAATCGAACGTATAAAACAGGATTTGACGCAGGAACAGCTTGCCGAGAAAATGGATGTCAGTCAAAATTATATTGCCTGTATTGAATCGGGACGGCAGAATATGTCGTTAGGCAAAATTCTTGAACTTGCTAATGTTTTGGGTGTGGATGTAGAAAAGTTGTTGAAGTTTTCTAATATATAATTTGGACGTTAACTTGTCTTGCACGGGCTTTATTGTCAAAATCAATCAGGACAACCTGCTGCCATTGACCGAGTTGTAAGACGCCGTCAATTAAAGGAACATGGGTTGAGTTTCCTACAATTGATGCTCGAACGTGAGCGTAACCGTTTCCGTCGTGCCACATTTCGTCGTGATGATAGGTGGCATCAACAGGTGCGATTTTTTCTAAGGCTTCTGGCAAATCGACAAGAAGTCCGGGTTCAAACTCAATATTTGTAACAGATACCGTACTTCCTTGTGCGTAGATAAAAACTACGGCATTTTGCAGTTGGTGATTGTATACGACATTTCTTATCTGCGGTGTAATATCGATTATATCCGTGTTTCCCTTAGTGTGCACGGTGAAAACGTCATTAATAATTGTCATGATTAAACTCCTTGCCTAAATTTTACAAAGAACAAGGTTATAATGCAATGACAATAAGATTTCTTGTATGCTCTTCTTCAAGTGGAAGTGAGTATTGTATAATTTCAACAATTTTTGCGTTGTATTTTTTAAGGATTTTTTGCGCGTCTGTAATCTCTTCAGGCGTTTTGCGGGCTTTGTAGGCAACAAAATATCCGCCTTTTTTTAATTTTGGCAGTGCGTACTCACAAATTTTATCTAACCTTGAAACAGCACGCGAGGTTATGACATCAAATTTTCCGTCAAGATTTTCGACACGCGAACAGACAGGAGTGAGGTTTTTTAGTCCGAGTTTTTCACCAAATATACCCACTGCACGGATTTTTTTTGCGATACTGTCAACGGCCGTAACTTTTATCTGCGGATAAGTCAAAGCTATCGGAACTGACGGAAACCCTCCGCCTGTACCTATGTCAAGCAGAGTTTTCGGGGTTCCGTATTTGTCAAAAAACACAGAGACTGCAAGTGAATCATAAATGTGTTTTTCCCACAAAAACTTCTCATCGTTTTTTGAAATTAAATTAACTTTGGAATTTTCTTCCAAAAATATTTCAATATATTTATTATAAAATTCTTTATTTTCCATATTTTTCCTGATAGGTTTTAAAATGTTGTTCTGTTGTACGTTTTTTAATGTCTTCTATTCTTGAATTGATTTTATCAAGATTGTCTTTTGAGAATGATGTTTTTGCAACATTGTATGCTTCAATTGCGAACTTGTATGCGTTTTCGTTATCACGTCTTAAGAAATAATAATCGCAGAGTTCCAGTGATGCTCCGGCTATATAAAATGCGTCATTTAAGTTTTTCGCATAATCAAGGGCTTTATTCAGGTATTCAAGAGATTTCGCCTCATCTGAGCCCCCAAAGATTTCAGCCAAATGAATTGCGCTGTTATAAAGCCCGTTGTAATTTTTCATCTGCGAATCAATTTTGATACTTTCTGCGTAATATTTCAGTGCATGTTTTGTTTGTCCCGCCTCATCATAAAGCTGTGCCAGATTTGACAGTGCCATTGAAAGATAAGAATTGGTTTTTGGGTTTTGGTTTATTTCAACGCATTTTTTGTAATAGAGAACGGCGGTTTTAATATCTTCCACCTCATCACAGGTTGCGGCGTATTCATAGTAAAGCTCTGCAACTGTTGATTTATCAGTGTTTGGTTCAACAAGCGCGATTGATTTTTGATAATAATTGTATTCAAGGTTAATATCATCTGTTAATTTTGCACAAGCCATATTTACTTTTATCGCAAGTTCGTTTGGTAAGTCTGATACTTTTTCAAGTTCTGAGAGAATAAATTTAGCGTTTTCGTGCTTGTACATCTGGAAGTAGATATTTGCAATTTCAAGCTTGATTTCGTAAACTTTTTCATTGTTTGATGCGTTAACGTAAAAATCTTGAGCTTGGGTGTAGTATTCAATCGCTTCATATAAATCCGACAGATTTTGGTAAGATTTAGCAAGTTTAACGTAAATTGACGGGAGGAAGGTGTAGAAATTATCATCATCTGTTTTTGTCAGTGCGCTTTGATAAAGCATAATCGCGTGTTTATAGTTGTAAGCGCTCTCAGCTTGTTTTGCAAGGTTTAATAGCTGCTGCAACGGAAGGGAATTGCTTTCCTGTTCCAGTTTTGAGTCTTCAACCGTTGTGATTACAAAATCTTTTATTGAATCTGCGATATTATCAAGTACGGCTTCATCTTCTATGATAAAGCTGATTTTATTAATTTTTTCTTCTTTTGTTTCTTCAACTTTTTCGACAATCGGTGCTGTTGTCGGCAGTGTTTGTTCTTCTGTTGCGATTTCAGGCGCAGATACTTGCAGTTGAAGCATTGCTTTCGGGTTCAAGACAGGTTTTTTCGGCAAAAACATTGTGTGATAATCAATTTCGTTGCGCATTGTTTGGCGAGAAAGTTTCAAGTCCCTTTCCAGGGGCTTTAGCGGAAGCTGTGTATTATATAAATCAATACATGCGCTGTGAAGTTTTATCATAACATTTTCTGGAATCTGGTTTTCCAGAAAATACCGAAATTCGTCTTTTAGGTATAAACACTCTCCGTCCACGGCAAGAATCGAATTATTTACAAAAAAGATTATTTTACCTTCATCAAACAAGTGAAGTGATTTGATAAGGTTAATGTGAATAGGAATCCTCATAACCGTTAACAGCCTGAATAAATGCGCACTGACAGGGTCAACAAGAGCCAGAGCTTCCCGTATTATAAACTCTGAAAACTGCATATAACTTTTTGAATACATTTCCAAAAGGTTAACAAGTTGGATTTCACGAACATTCAGGATGTTAACCGCAAGTCTTATCAGGTTATAATAACCCTTAGATTGTTTGTATAACTCATTTGACAGTGCTCCGATTTGTTTAACATCGTGAGCTTTCAAGTATTTTTCAAAGATTTTTTGCGAAAACGGTAGTGTTGTTACCTGTTCAAATTTTATATCACTAAATTCATCTGCTTGTAAGCCTTTTGAGATAACAATAACCTTGATATTCGGAAATTTTGTCAGGTGTTTTACAAAATTTATTACATCTTGTTTGTTTTCTTTAACTATTGCGTCAAAGGAATCCAATACAACCAAAGTCGGATTAGTTATCGTATTAAAATAAGAGTTGATTTTTTGTGTGAAGTTATCAACTTTAATTTTAGGCGGTGTAATTTTGCCCATAATCGTATAGGTTCTAAAGTGTTCAAAAAAACTCAACAACATATCATCTAAGATAGTTGTTTCAAGGCAGGTATAATTTAATATAACGGCGTTTGGGTTTATCGAATAATTTATTGCAAAATTAATCACTTGAGATTTTCCGCTGCCTTTGAACCCGTTAACCAAAAGTAAAGACTTTTCATCATCCAGTAAAAACTCGCAAATTTCTTCAATTTGTCGTTCGTTGTTTTCAAGAAGGCACAAATCTGCAGGATATTCTTTCGGAACTTCCTTTAGATTAATAGGTTTTTCAATAAAATCAAATCTCATATATTCTTAATTAACTCTGTTTCTGCCGTTTTCTTTTGCATTATACAACCTTTTGTCGGCTGATTCAATAAGTTCTTTCGGAGTCATCCCGTCTTGTCCGTAAGATGCTACTCCAAGGCTTATTGTAACATTGCTTTCTTTACCGTTTGTAAGCTTACATTTTTTTGATGCTACAAGGTTACAAAGTTTGTTTGCAATATTAACGGCTTCCTCATATTTTGTGTTCGGGAGGATGATACTCATTTCTTCTCCTCCGTATCTGCATACTATATCGGCAGAACGAACGTTTTTCTTTAATTCAAACGCAACTTGTCTTAACACGGCATCTCCCGATTGGTGTCCGAAGTTGTCGTTAAACTTTTTGAAAAAGTCGATATCAATAATAATAAGTGATAGCGGACTTTCGTATCTTGAGGCGTGAGATACCTGATTTTGAAGTTGTTCCTGGAAGTATCTGTGATTATATAACTCCGTCAGACCGTCTGTTGTCGCAAGTTTATACTGAGTGTCAAAGTCGCGTGATTTTATTAAGTATTTAACAATTACCGTAACTATAAACGCGAACAGCGCAAACGTAAGCGGCGCAACGATGTTTAGCCAAATATTATTAAATCTCATAGCATAATACGTAAACATCACGTAAACTGCGTAAATTGTCATTGATAACCCGAATGCTACAGGCATGGATTGCAGTCTTAATACCGCAAGTATTGTTAAGAGTGCAAGCGCGATTGCCGTAAAAATATTTACCCAGACAGGAGCTTTTCGGATAATACTTCCGTCTAACAAGTTATTTACATAAGTTGCCTGAACTTCAACCCCCGGGTAAACCTTATCAATAGGAACGGTTTTTATATCAAACAAACTTGCCGCTGTTGCCCCGAAATATACGATTTTGTTTTCAAAGTTATAAGCTGAAGTGTCATTATTTTCAACAGCTTTTAAAAGTTTATATAATGGAATATTTTCAAAAGTTCCCGCAGGTCCGTACCAGTTTAAGATAACTTCAGAGCTGTTTATCGGGATATCCAAATGTTTTTTGGCATGTGTTGCAACAAGCAACCCAAGCTGCGGATAGTAATTATCTTGGTATTTCAAAAATAACGGCATTGAACGAAGAACCCCGTCATCTGAGCGCGCAACATTTATCATTCCAATGTTAGATGTTGCGTCTAGTATCCCGTCTAAGATTACACGGCAGTTGGAAAATTCCATAAATTCATCATCTGCTTCAATCGGTTTCGGGTTAGCAAGCTTATCAGGCAATACAGGCGGAACCCTCAAGTCCTCAGGCTGATTATCTAAGTTCATTGCCGTAAACACGTTATCGTATTTTTTAAAGACGTCAATTAACTTTGAATCAGCATCCGCGCTGCTTTTGATTGATTTTACAAACATCAGGTCAAATGCGATACTTGTCGGGTTGGTCTTTTCTATATAATCGACGGCTTTTGCGTAAATATCGCGGCGAAGCGGCCATTCTCCGTACTTATCAAGGATATACTCGTAACTCGCGTCATCAATCGCAATAATTACAATGTCTTTGTTGTTATGACGGTGTCCCGAATTTGCAAGAACACTTTGTCTGATATCGAAAGTTCGGTCTTCCGTTGCGGATAAAAATTTAAAAAAACTGCCGTTTTTCAGTCCCAATAAAAGCAGTATGACAAATATTGAAATCCACAATGTGTATAAAAATTTTTTTAACATAATCCAACCCTCGCCGATAAGCAGATTTTAAGGTTTCTCCTTATTCTTCTACCCCTTTAGTATAGTTTAACATTGTGATGTTGGCAAGGATGTTTTTTACGATGAATTTTTGTTCAAGAATTTTGTTGTTAAGCTTCAGGATTTCTGTTGCGTAAGACAACTCGTCAGGGTGCGTAAGATAACGTAATAAACATTGCTCGTGTAAATTCATCGTATAAATTCCTATAAAATCTTTTGTTTGTCATTCTGAACTCGATTCAGAATCTGTAATAGTGATAACTGTTTTATTATGTCAAATTTGAAGAAAAATTAAATCAACCTTTTAAAGAATTTGAATAAAATTTTCTAATACGATTATATGATGCGATAGCTGTTCGGCAGGGTTGTTTTTTAGTAAATAATCGTTTATATTATCATCAGCTAGAAGCTCCGAGATAGACTTTGGTCCATTCTCGGATGAAATATTTTGAGATGGTGAACCGTCACTCAAAAGCTTCCTAGCTTTTTTATTAAAAAGCGGGGCGGGATTTAATTCCGCCCCGCTTGGTTATCTTGAACGATAATAACCTTTGACTTTTGTGCCGTCGGCTCTTGTGTAACCTTCAACATACACAGCTCCGCTGCTGTTTTGAAGTTCATTGTTACTTGGAATCCCTATGGTTCCCAATTGGGCATTGATTTCTTGTTCAGAGTTTGAATATTCATCGTTTGACATATTGTCAATATCTTCTCTTGTATAAATTTTATTGTTTCCTGATAGCGGATTTTTGAATCCTGAAAAGTCTTTTGTTTGTGGAGTAATTAGACCGCGTTGAAGTTGATTTCTTATAGCGTGTTCGTGAGTATCAAATTCTTGTTGGGACATTTTTCCTATCTCATCAGGAGTGAAGATTTTTTCTTGAGCTTCTGTATTATTATATTCAATACCCGCTTTAAATAGCGGAGAATATTCTTTTGCAGGGACATTAGTCGGAGTATCCAGATTTTTTATGGCAAGACCTGTGGTGGTTATTTTGTCATTTAGCCACTCGGCAGGGTTGTTTTTTAGCAAATAATCGTTTATATTATATTTAATTCCCAAGTCGGGCAAAGGAATTCTGTTTGTCTGAGTGATTGTATCCGAAGTTAGTAGTACAGGATCAGCTTGGGGATTTTTTATTTTATCATAATTTCTATATGTACTTGTAACCCAGTTTCTTTTTATATTACTTCCATTTTCAGGTTTATAGTTTTGTCTGACTGCAATCTCATCTATATTATTTGAGAGATAGACTCTATCAATATGTCCTTTTTTATTAAAAGATTTTCCTTCTTTTATTATATTAGGAATATTTTTTACAAAATTTTCAGTATTAATACCTTGGCTGTTTCTTCTTTTAATAATATGTTGAAGTCCGAAGTTTGAATTTCCCCAAGGTAAATCAAAGTTTCCAATACCTTGTTTATTAAATACATTAGGAACAAAGCCTCGTTGATGATCCATAAGTGTTTTTATTGCAAGTTCAGGATTCCCGCTTGCTTTTCTCCAAGGAATCCCCCAATATTTGCGCATTTGGTTTATTCCTTTAGTTTCTGCGGCTCTGGCTTTTGATACTAATTTCCCTATTGCACTACCAACAGCAGCTCCTGCCCAAAATCCGAAAGCAGAATCTTCAAGTGCAGTTTGAGTCGGGTTTTTGCCTTCCATAAGTCCTCTGCCGTAACCATAAACTGCTCCGTCAATAGCGCTTCCGATTGCACTTGCTGCAATGTCTGTTGTAAATTGTCTTCCCAGTGTTTTTTGAGCAACTTTTGGTACAACCTGACGTGCAACCGAACCTCCGACACCTCCGACAGGAATCATCACAGCACCTATTTGTAATCCTGCTCCGATTCTTTGATCTCTGATATACTTTTTTAAATCATCATCTATTGAGTTTCGGTATTTATTACCAGCATCCTCAATTAACCTGACCTTTTGTTCGCGTGTAAGGTTAGGATTTTTTAGTTCTTTTTCTAATTCTTCAAAAATATTTTGTTGCATGTAAAATCATTCCTTTCTTCAAGGAACAATATTTACTGACTTAATTAGCTCGGATAGTTCCTTATTATATCATATCTTAGGGTGTTATGTCAATAAAAGCGGGGCGGGATGAAATCCCGCCCCGCTTTTATTAAATATTTCTTATTTTTTTACAACGAATGTTCCGTTAGAAAGTTCTTGGGCAACTTCGATTGCTTTTTTCAGTTGAACATCGTTTTTGTTTTTTATATCTTCTTCGGTCAATTCAACCACGATATCAGGGGTTATACCTTTTTTATGGATATCTGTGCCGTTTGGAGTCAGGTATTTTTGGATTGTAATATTTATACCTGCGTTATTCGGAAGTTTGTTGATTTCTTGTACAAGTCCTTTACCAAATGACTGGGTACCAATCAGGACTGCGCGTTTGTTGTCTTTCATTGCGCCTGAGAATATTTCGCTTGCAGAGGCTGAACCTTTGTTTAAGATTACGACAAGCGGTTTTTTTGTAAGAACACCGCGAGATGCTCTGCTTGTTTCTTTGTAGCCGTCACGGTCAACCGTACTAACAATTGAGCCTCCGTCAAGGAACATATCCGAGATGTAAATCGCGTTACTTAATAATCCGCCCGGGTTTGAACGCAAGTCTACGATAAATGCTTTTTTATCAGGTGAGTTTGTCAGAATTTGTTGAAACTCTTTAGACGCATTTCTGCTGATAAATGAGCTTAACCTGATATAGCCGATATCTTTTGGCATTTTAATATTTTCGGGAATCTTTTGTGAAATTGATTTGATTTCGATTTCCGTACGGGTAATTGTATAAGTCTTAGGTTCAGAGTCTTTACGTTTTACAAGTAAGGTTACTTGAGTGCCTTCTTCTCCACGGATTTGGTCTGCCGCTTTATCTACCGTTATCCCTTTTGTGCTTTTGCCGTCGATTGCAAGGATTTCGTCATCTGCAAGAAGTCCTGCTTTTTCGGCAGGAGTGTCTTCAATTGGTGCGATAACCATTAACTTGCCGTCTTTTACACCTATTTGAATTCCGATACCTTTTAGAGAACCCTTAATTGAACCTGTTTCATCCGCAAATTCTTTAGGGTTTAAGAATTTTGTGTACGGGTCATTTAAGCTTGCAACCATTGTATCAATTGCAACATAAGCATCGTCATTTGTTTTTATGACGTTATCATACTTGTGGCGCCATTTGCCCCAGTCTTGTTCATTGTTTGTTTGGTCAACGTATTTTGAGTTGATTAATCGCCAAACATTGTCATAAAGTTCAATCGGGGTTGATGCGTGAACGTTTGAGCGGATAACCCAGCCAAACATAAAGATAAATACACTTAAAAATATAATACTTTTTTTCATTAGTTTTCTCATTCTTATTTACACCTCCAATAATCCCTTCCTTATAACAGACGAAATAAAATAAAAAAAGTTTCATCTGTTGCGGAATTATTACTGAGCATATATTAACACATATAAAAAAAAATGTGAAATTTTTAATCCCACATTTATTTGAATATTGTATATATTATTTTCTGTTAAACTGTAAAAGTTTTAACCCTAATGCTTTTTGTTTAGCTTTAACATCAGGCAGTTCGTAACATTTAATGCATCGAGCTTCGTATGTTTCATCTCCGCCAATCATAATTAAAGGTGAATTTTTATCAGCAGGATGTCCGTCAATAAGTCTTTGGGTTCTTGTAGCATGTTCGCATCCGCATTTCATACAAACCGCGTGTAATTTATCGACTTTTGTTGCGATACACATCAACTCGGGCATTGAACCGAACGGTTCTGCTTTAAAGTCAAGTTCCAAGCCTGTTCCGATAACTTTTTTACCTTCGTTCATAAGTTGTGTAATGACTTTTACGATATTAGAATCAAAGAATTGCAATTCATCAATTGCAACGACTTCTGCATCTTTAACAAAATGCATAATCTCGATTGAATGCTTAACTTTAACGGCATCAAGCCATAAGCCGTTTCTTGATTCGATATAATCACCCTTAGCTCGAGTGTCGACATCAGGTGAAATTACCTTAACTTTTTTCTTTGCAATAATACAGCGTCTTATTCTTCTTAAAAGTTCTTCGGTTTTACCGCAGCTCATAGGACCCGTAATTATTTCAAAACTGTATCCGCTCATTTTTTCTCTTTTCTCCCAAAAGCATGTTTCTTGATTAATTATATAGCTTAAAAATTTAATTTGGAAGTAATTGTTAATGAATGTTATAACCGAATTGTTTATCCAGGATTTTGTCTTTTAATTTCTTAAAACCACTACCGTAGAAGTATCTTAGCTGCTCAGGGAATCTTTCATAAACATCTAAAAGATACATGTCATGAACAATAAATTCTTTCATCAAAAATGCTATATCTTTGTTTTGAGTCCAAACAACCTGAGATTCAATGCGCCCAAAAACGGATTCTTTATTATCGGCAAGCAGGTAAATCATTCTGCTTCCTGTTTGATGTTCGATTTCAGCCGCGCCAGCATGCTTATACACAAGTCCGAACATGTATTCAAAATTTCCGTAGCCTGTTATTTTAATATCTACTCCGCGATTGTAAGCTTCGGTAATATAATTTTCTACGCGTTTAAAATCCTCTGCCCAGATTTCAAGATAAATAGATTCTTTTGCATCTTTAATGATTTCTTTTAGTTTTTTTATATTGCTTTCATATCCGGAAATTGAGTGAATTGGTTCATTGTAATTTTCTTTTACATTTGGTAGTTTTTTTTCAAGATAATCTATGGTTGAATTAATTTTACGTTTGAATCTTTTAGTTAATTCTTTTGGAGAAATCGGAGTATATTTTTGAGGTTTTTCGTTGGTTGAAAAAACAATAAATTCAGATTCAAGAGATTTTAAAGCGTCGTAAGCTCTAGCCTGAGGGATATCGGCTATTTGTGATATTTCGTAGCCGGTAGCAGGATATTTTTTTAATAATGCGATATAAACTTTTGCTTCATATGAGTTAAAGCCGAATTCTTTAAGCTTTTCAACAAGATTATCCATAGTTTGGATTGTAGCAGAGTTAATTATTTTAGGCAATTTCTATAAAATTTGTTAACTTTTGTAACTTATCTTGTTCGATTTCTAAAGATAGTAAATATTTGTGCCGATATAAGAATTAAGTAAAGATTATTATGCCTAAATTTGGTAGAAAGGACATCTATGAAAATTTGCAAAAGTAGAGGTAAACCTCGATAAAAATAAAACTTACTTAACATTTCTTAATGTGGCGTACCCCTTTGATATTACGCTTTTATATAAGAAGTATATAAAAAGTAAATAAAATTTGTAAATTTTAGATGCTAAAAAACGTTTATAAAATTAAAAAGGAATTTAATACAAGTTTTCTATAAGAAAGGATGAAGACATTATGGCAGGAGTAAACGGTACAACCCAACAACAAACAATTGCTCAGTTGCAAGCTCAAATTGCAGATTTACGTAAACCCGAGAATGGCGGAATTGCCGCAAACAGGGCAAAGATTGAACAACTTAACCAACAGATAGCAAATGCATTAACGGGTAAAGTTGACAGCAGTATGGTAACAGTGACAACAGATCAAACCCATGGCGGTGATATTGTAGTTTTGGACACTGATTCTCGTATTGCTTCAGAAGCGGAAATTGCTAGACAACGACGTTATACAGATGAATCAGCAATCAGAGATGAATTTTGTAAACCTACAATGACAAAATCTGAATTTGAAAAATTAGAAAAAGAATTAAAAGCCTTAAGAAAAGAGCAAAAAGAAATTTATAAGAAATGGAAAGAAGCAAAAACCGAAGCCGATAGGACAAAATATGGCGAAATGTTAGACGGTTATTATGATGATAAAAATGTTTACCATGAAGGTTTAAGTGATCGCTTGTCAGAAATGGAAGCGAAGTATGAAAGTGAAAAAATTCTACAACGCGGCGCTGACGGTAAAGGGGTAGGCGGAATTAAAAAAGCTGCTAAAAATAATGTAAAAAATATGGAACGAGTCCAAAATACACAAGTAGTATTTATAACAAAAGAAGAAGAAGCTGAGGCAATCGCTAAAAATCCTGATCTTGAAGGTCATACAAGTGTATTGAAAGATGATCAGGTTCTGTTACTGAAAAATATGAAAGCAGATGCCAAGAGAATTTTGAAAAAAGCTGAAGCTGATTTTGCGAATAAAATAATATCAGAACAATCATATAATAATATTAAAGAGTTTTATTCTAAACATTTGACTATGTTTGATGAAAAGGGTAATATAAATGCCCGTGTTGTTCAAGATGTATTAGTTGATTATTCGGGTTTTGACCAACGTTTTAATATTGACGAATCTAAATATTTAGCAGGTCAGTTAGGTACTAAAAAGGGTAAAATTGACGGACTTGTTAAAAAGTTTGGTTTTGGAACCGAAAGCGGTATCGGTCAAAAATTTAAGGCAGCAGGATTGGCAGGAGGAGCAGCTCTTGTTGGAAACTTGATTAATGGAATAATTAATAAAAAACATGATAGTGCTTATGCTAAAGCAGATATTCCAGAATATAAATTTGAAGTATATGACGGAATGAACAAATTAACAGAAACATTCCCTGATGAATTTGGGAATTTAGTAACAAAAGAAACCTGGGAAGCAATACATCATACCGTAACAGGCGGCGGCGGTACCGTTGAAGCCGCAGCAGATGCTGCAGTAAACCTTTTGGGCAGCATGAAAGGTGTTTTGGGTTCACTTATCGGACCTGTAGCGGCAGGTTTAACGGCATTCTTGTTATGTGATCCAAAAACAGAGAGTGCATTTAACGGAATGACAGTTGAAGCTGCACTGGCAGATAAAAACTTAAAAGGTATTGAAGGCGATGATAACAGACTTATTATGAAACAAATTCAAGATTTTGAATTAACAGGAAACCCTACAATAGACTTGAGAATTAAATCTGCAATATTACAAGCCGCAATTGGTAAAGAAACTACAAAAGCAAACACCGAAGAATTGCTGGCAGGTTATGAAGCTATTAAAGTGTTCAAAGAAACAATTGGTAAAATTAAAGTGCCTGAGAAACCGACAGTTCCAACTCCACCAACAGTTCCAACTCCACCAACAGTTCCGTCACCTCCTACAGATCCTCCTACTCCAACTGAACCTGTTAGACCTGCACATATCAGAGGTCGTGCGGTTGACGAAGGTTTGAAATCACGTGTCGGTTTCCAAGAAGATGATTGGAAAGCAGGTACTAACCCGATGAATAAACCTGACAGAGCTCAATACGTATTGGCTAATGAAGACGGCGAAGTTTCAACAACAGGTGATGATTATAAAAAACCTGAAACAATCACCTTTAGAGATAACACGAATGACAGAGGCGCAGGCAATGTTAACTCATACACTTACCGCTTGGTAACTGATGAAGAAGTTGCGGCAGGTAAGCTTGATGATGGTACACCTATCAAAACAGGAGGACGCAAAGGACCGTTCTATGTACTGGTTCAATCCGATAAACAAGACGGAACAGATATTAAAGCCACTCACACCGAAGTTTATGAGTTATCGTATGAAGAAGACGGTGAAGGCGAAAATAAGACAGGTCACTACGATTTAAGACAATACGAAGGCATGTCTGGCTATAATCAAAGCAGTAACGTATACTCAAAACGCGGTACTGAGGGTAATGCAGGTGCAGGATTCAAATTCGGAAACTGGACAAGACAAACTCCCGAACGTTTAGATTTGTTAAAAAGCTATGGTGCAACATCAGCCGATGAGTTAATTAACAACCTTGTTCCAAAACCTGATTTGATTGACTTGATTAAAGCTAACCCGAGCGTATTTGACCAAGACGGTAAGGTTAAACCTAATGCAAAATGGGAACGCTTAGACTTGCCGAAAGGAACAAGGCTGAGAAGTGCAACAGGAACAATGGTGCCTGATCCGACAACGACAACGGCACCGACACCGACAACGGCCCCTTCAGCTCCTGTCGCAGGATTAAACCCTCAACAAGAACAACTTGTCAGATTGGGTATTCCGGCAGAAGTCGTTCTCCAAGGCGATGAGGCAATCAGAAAGTTCGCAGAGGAAAATAACATTCAGTTACCACCACCGGGACAACAACAATAAACCAAGAATAAAAACCGCTTCTAGATTATGGGAGCGGTTTTTTCTTATACAATTTTAACTCCGTCAGGAACTGTCGTTAACCCGTTTTTAACCCAATAACCTTCTTCTTGGCGAAATTCTTCGCGGGTAGAAAAATACGTTGAACCTGAGCCTGTCATTACGGCTGTCGGGTAAATCTTTCGAATTTTTTGAAGTTCGGGGTATTTATCTATAATAGCCCATTCAAGATCGTTTACAAATTCTCTTCGGAGGTATCTGTTATTTTCCTCTTGAACTTTTTCAGCAAAGCTTGTGTAAGCTTCTTTTGCCGAAATTCCTAAATCAATCGGTTTTATAAGATTTATGTTAAGCTCGCGGAATTCTTTCGGTTCAAGAATTTCTCCTCTGCCGCGGGTCATTGCGCGCCCGCCTTTTAAGCAAAAGTTTAAGTCAGAACCTAACTGTGCGCAAAGATTATTTAATCCGTTGTCATCCATAATATTATTAAAAATTTTATTTAGTGCAAAAATTATGCCTGCTGCGTTTGTGCTTCCGCCAGCCAAGCCTGCCGATACGGGAATATTTTTGTCTATAAATACATGAATTTCGTAATTTTTAAGGTTATTTGTTTCTAAAAACAGGTTTGCGGCTTTGTAAACCAAATTTGTTTTATCGTAAGGGATTTCATCGGAATTTCCTTCAAGTAAAATTTTTGTCCTGTCTGATTCAATTACGGTAACTTCCAAATAATCGTAAAGATTAATTGCCTGCATTATGCTTTCTATGTTATGAAACCCGTCTTCGCGTTTATTTACAACCTTTAGAGTAAGGTTAATTTTTGCGGGACATTGAACTTTTATTGTTTTCACATTGCCCCCAGGGTTTCAGACAGTTTGCCAAAAAGTTCTATTGAAAGCTTTTCTCCGCGGGTGTTTGAGTCGATTCCGAGTTGTTCAAGGGCTGAGGTTATGTTTTCTTTCGGGAATCCTCCGCTTAGAAGACAGTTTTTAATATTTTTTCTTCGTTGCGCGAATCCTGCTTTAATTACTTTTCTGAAATGTGTGTAATCTGATAATTTTAATTTCGGTTCTTTTCTTACAACAAGTTTTACCAACGCGGAGTTAACTTTTGGAGCGGGATAAAACGATTTTCTGCCGACAAGTCTTAAAATACTTACATCCGCCCAGAATTGAGAAAGAATTGTTAAAAGTCCGTATTGTTTTCCGCTAGAGTTTTCGTTTGCGCACATTCTCAGTGCAACTTCTTCCTGGACCATAAGAATTATATCTTTAATTTTACTGCGGTTTTTGTTGTTCAAATCATCGATTTCACCTAACAAATGTGCGATAATCGGGCTTGTTATGTAATATGGAATATTTGCTACAATCTTAAATTCACCGTCAGTTAGTGTTGATAAATCAGTTTTTAAAACATCGTTGTGGATAATTTCCAAATTCGGAGCGTCAAGTTTTTTGAGTTCTCGAATTGCTTCTTCATCAAGCTCGATTGCGATAACTTTTTTTGCATGTTTTACAAGTTGTTCTGTTACAAAACCGACCCCCGGGCCGATTTCGACTATTGTATCATCCGGTGAGATGTTTGCAAATTCTATAATATCCTGGATAACTTCACCGTTTATTAAAAAGTTTTGTCCGAGTCGTTTTTTTGTTCTAAAGTATTTTGCGCGTTCAAAGTAATTCATACATAAATAATACCACAAAGTAATTGATTATAACCCTGTTTTAGACTCAAGATTTAATTGTTCTGACAGACTCAGTACTGAATAGATTTCATCAAGCATTGTGGTGAATGTTTTAAATGTTGTTTCTTTTGTTATTTTCCCCATTTGGAACATATCTTTTTCTACTTCAATTAAAATACTTAATTTGTCATCTTTAAATTCTGCGCGGATTTTCTTTGCTGTGAATGCGGTTTTAATATCTTCAAATCTTGCTATAAATGCTGTTGTAAGCATGTATCTGGCACCAATTTGATCTGTTGAATATGTATCATATTTATTTTCAAAATTAGGGTCTTCTAGGATAACTCTTTCAAAATTTTCGTTTTTATTGTTCAGCTTATAACCTTTTTCAAATATTAGGGTGTGTCCTTTTATAGGTTTAGGTATTTTAAATTGAATAATAAGATTTTTTGAATTTTTTAAAGCGTTGTTAATATAGGTAATACCTGCAATAAAAAGCCATAAAGGAGAAGTAAACAACAAAAGTGTTAAAATAAGTTTTATCCATGGGTTATTGATTAGTGATGCTATTATAAGAATTACAAAAATAGGAATCGGGAGAATTGGTATACAAACAAATAAAATTATTAATGCCGGCGGAAATTTTGAATTACCTTGCATCGTTGAGCTTGCTACATTATTCCTTTTTAGATTAAAAAAGTTTTTAAAATCAAAACTGCACGCTGTTTCAATAATATCGACAGGTACACTTAAGTTATGACCTACGATTATATCGTCTATAGTGTGTAAATAAATTCGCGGGAAAATATTTAAAGTATTTGTAATGTTATAACATTGTTCATAAAAATTGTTTAATTGAGCGGTAGTTTTGATATCGTCGTTTTTGTTATAGGTAATAACATGGTTATTGCCAAGTAGAGTAAAGTCTTTGTATTTATACCATTTAAGATTACAGTCAAATAATTCCAAAAATTTTGGCATTAATTGGCGTTTTATTGTCATTTCATAATCTATTTCAATTCGTCTGTGTTTTTTTGAGAATTTTTTATATAAATATCGTGCCAGAAAAGAAATCCCTGTAAAAATCAATGAAATAAATAAAAGTAAAGGAATTTGCAAAAAAGCACAAATGAAAGTGGAGATAGCACTTATCCAGATAAGTTTCAAAAGCATATAAGGAAGAATATCTTCTTTTCGTTCTTTTTCATACTGAACAAGGACGGGTTCAACTTCTTGCTTAAAAAATTTTGCAGATTCTAAAATTAAATCAGTTTTTCTCTTCATTCTAAAAGCTTACCATGGAGTATACATAAAAGCAAAAAGTTATCCTTATGTACTAATGATTTATCCCCATGGGGGTAAATGTTTATAAACTGTTTTTTGATATCTTAAATAATGTTATAATAAATAAGTGAAAAGGGGTAGGCATGTATAAATTAGAACAAAAAACAGAAAAAGACGAAATCTTAAAGTTATATACCAAAGGCTTTAAAAATCCATGTGATTTTAAGATTGGAATTGAATATGAGAGATTGCCTATTTTTCTTGGATCTTTTAAAAATGTTGATTATTGGAGCGAATATGGTATAAAAAATTTTTTAGAAACTTTTGCCAAGGAAGAAACCTGGGATTATATCAGTGATGAAAAAAATATAATCGGCTTAAAAAATAAGCATGATACTATTACTCTTGAACCGGGGTGTCAATTTGAAATTAGTGCAAAACCGGAAAAAACAATTTTTGAGGTAAAAAAGAAAATTGAGCACATAAACTCATTAATGAAACCTATAGCTGACAGGATGAATATAGCTTTTTTGAATTATGGAGTGTCACCTTATATTACTTATAAAGCAATAAATTTAATTCCAAAAAGACGTTATAAGGTAATGGCAAGATATTTGTGGGGAATTTTATCTGATGTTATGATGCGAGAAACAGCAGGAATTCAGTGTTGCATAGATTTCAGCTCAGAAGAAGACGCGATGAGAAAGTTTAAACTCGCCAATAAGCTTTCTCCGTTTATGACTGCTATGTTTGCAAATTCTCCAATCCGAGGCGGGGTAGATACGGGATATAAATCGTTTAGAGCACTCAGCTGGTTAAATACCGACAATGACAGATGCGGATTTTTCGGTAAAATCAGTGAAGAGTTTTCGTTTGAGGATTATATAGACTGTGTATTAAAAACTCCGATGATATTTATTCAACGGGAAAACTTAAATTTTGAAGTTCGCGGAGATATAACGTTTGAAGAATTTATGCAAAACGGTTGGGAAGGTACAACCCCAACCCTTCAAGATTATGAATTGCAGGCAAATCTTTGTTTCCCTGAGGTTCGGATGAGGAATTTTATTGAAATCAGAAACCACGACTGTGTTGGCGGTGATTTGAAATATTCAATTTTAGCTATATATAAAGGAATTATGTATAACGAAAGTGCAATGGAGGAGTGCGAGGAGTTATTTAAACATCTTCAGTATAAGGATTTTTCGGAGTTAAGATATAATGTTCCGAAAAACACCCTTCAAAGTAGAATTAAAAAGGCAAAAGCACTTGATTATGCCAAAGAAATTATCTCGATTGCCGAAAAATCTTTAAAAGAACAGCAAACAGGTGAAGGAATGTTTCTTGATGCAATAAAAGAATATACAATGCGCGGGATTACGCCTGCTGATGTTATCGTCAAAAACTGGAATGGTTCTTGGAATAAAAATATGAAAAAACTGATAAAGTATTTGTCAGAATTTGAATAGAGTTAAAGGGGCGAAGCCTTCGGCTTCGCCCCTTTTAATTTATTTTGGCAGACAATCAAAATACTCTCTGTTACTTCCGTCAGGACATTTATTTTGCATTGCGTAATACGCACAATATCTGCCGTTTGATATGTGAGTAAATCCTCCGCCCGTATCGTACAAATCATTATCATACTTATGAGGAGCCATTGCACAGTAATTCATACCTGTTTTCGCGTAATAAGGTTGAGCGTTTTGTTTTATTTGTAATGACCAAACGTCATATCCAGCACGATTAGGTTTACTTTCTCCGTTTACATCAAAATCTACTGTCCAGCCAAGTTCGCCATAATCGCCAATCCAACCTCCTTTCCTAAAACAAACGGTCATTCCTGATAATAATACGTAATTTTTATCTTTTAAACTTTGCAGGCATGTATTAAAACCTGCTGTGTTTGAAAAATTCATTTTATTATAACATGTAACATTTTTATCGTCAGGTTTAATATAGGTATTGGAAACTTTTAAGTGCGATAATAAAATCGGTAAAAAATGAGTATTAAAATCTTCTTCTGACAAACCATCTAAAGAATCAATTCCGTATTCATCCAGCGATAATGAAATTACGCTTTGGATTGTGGAAACGGATTTTAGAAAAGAGGTTTTTAGAACGTGTTTTCTGTATTTTTGTATAAGATTCGGTATACTGACAGCAGCTACAACTCCGATTATTCCAAGTGTAATTAAAGTTTCTGCGAGAGTAAACGCTTTTCTCATTTTGTACCCTTTCTATTGAGAAATCTCAATGATTTTATTTGTATTGTATTGCATAATTGCAATAAATGCAATACTCGGAACTCGGAAAATTTATAAAAATGAAACGCGAACAGTCGGGGCTGTCATTGAATAAGTTTGCGAATTTAGCGGAGATTGATCCTGCAATTCAGTGCAGGATTGAGAATATGAAGCAGGGGATAAAAATTAGTGTTCTGGAAAATATATCAAAGGCGTTCGGAATGACCCCTGCCAAGTTTTTGGAGGAGTTTGAAGGGGCAAATAACGAATAAATCCTAGCGGAGCGCGAGAATCTTGCAAGGTGTAAGGCAATTGGTAGCAAAATACCCCTTACGGGAAGAATCAACATTGATAGATTCCGTGTCAGGCACGGAATGATGTGTTTTTATATTTATCCCTAAAAGGCGTCAAATGCCTGATCAATCGGGTTTTTGAATTTGGTAATATTGCCTTGGAATAACAATTTAACCGTTCCGACAGGACCGTTTCTGTGTTTTGCAATAATAATCTCAGACAAACCTTTTGAAGATGCTTTTACGTTTTCTTCTTCCTCGGATTCCCCTTTGTTATAGTAGTCTTCACGATAAATAAACATAACGATATCGGCGTCTTGTTCGATTGAACCTGATTCACGAAGGTCTGAAAGCATCGGACGCTTGTCGTTACGGCTTTCAACCGCACGCGATAACTGTGACAGTGTAATAATCGGCACGTCAAGTTCTTTTGCAAGGATTTTCAAACCTCTTGATATTGCAGAGATTTGTTGAAGACGGTCATCTTTTCCGCCGCCTTCCATAAGCTGTAAGTAGTCGATTACAATTAGTCCCAAATCTTTTTGCTGGGTTTTCAGTCTTCGGCATTTTGTACGGATGTCTGTTAGCGTACATCCTGATGTGTCATCAATATAAATTGGAGCTTTTGCAAAATCATCCATTGCGTTTGCAAGTTTTTCCAAATCCTGTTGAATCATATTACCTGTTTTAAGTCTTTGCGCATCAACTTCGGCGTATGAACAAAGCATACGTTGTACAAGCTGAGAGGCTGACATTTCAAGCGAGAATATACATACAGGAACATTTTCCTTGATTGCGACGTTTTGTGCAATGTTCAGTGCAAACGCGGTTTTACCCATAGCAGGACGGGCTGCAAGGATTATCAGGTCTGAACGATGTAAACCGCTCATCATTGTATCAAGTTCGGTGAAATCCGTTCTAAGTCCTGAAAGCTCGTCTTTGTGGTTGTAACGGTATTCGATACTGTCCCAGGTGTCAAGAACGAGGTCTTTTACGTGTTTTAAGTCTGCAGTTGCTTTGCTTGAACCGATTTCAAAGATAAGTCTTTCAGCTTGTTCAAGAGATTGGTCGCTTGGCTCTAAATCGTAACCTTTGCTGACAATTTCTGAGCCCGCATTGATTAAAGCTCTTTTAACGGCTTTTTCCTGTATAATTTTTGCATAATATGCGATATTTGAGGTTGTGATGGTGTTTTCAACCAAGTCGTTAATATATGCTCTGCCGCCGACGGATTCAAGTTTACCGCTGTAGCTTAAAACGTCAGACACCGATACGATATCAATATTATCGTTGTTATTGAAAAGTTGAAGCATCGCATCATAAATATATCTGTGCGCAGGCTTGTAAAAACTTGCAGAAGTCAGAGAGTCCGATACTTTCGCTAATGTTTCGGGGTTAACAAGTATTGCTCCTAAGACGGCTTCTTCCGCTTCTAAATTTTGCGGGATTAAGTTTTCATCGGGTTTTCGTTTTGAATTTGTTACAGCAGGCATAATTTTTCCTTTTATAATATGTTATTACACATAAGATTTTAAATCTGCTTATGTTAAATATATGTAAAGTAAATTTTTATAAATACTTGTTTATTAAAACGGCGAGATATTAGTCTCGCCGTTTTTTACTTATTTTATAGCATCTAAGCAGTCTTCACAAATGCCGTCATCGTTCAAGTTGCGATATTTCCAGCATCTTGTACATTTTTCGCCTTGTGCTTTTGTTACCCAAACTGTGTAACCATCTTCTGAGTGTTCGTTTAGAACCTCAGTTGGAGCAGAATCGGTCAAGTTAGCTTGAGATACTATATAAATATCAGCTAAATCGGTTTCGTTTGCTTTTAGTACCGAATCATCTTCTGCTTTTATCCAAACTGCAACTTCTAATGAACTTCCGACTTTTTTATCTGCTCTCAGCGGTTCTATTGCACGGGATACAACTTCGCGTGATTTTAGGATTTTGCCGAAGTCTTCTTCAAGTTTGTCATTATTCCATTTTTGATTTACCCCCGGCCAATCAGATAGTAAAATACTGATTAATCCACCGCGCTGACATTCAGGAATATTTTGCCAAATATCTTCTGCTTGGTGAGGCATTACAGGAGCAAGAACTCTTACAAGTGTCATTAAGTTTTCGTATAAAACTGTTTGACAAGCTCTTCTTGATAGTGATTTTTTACCTGCCGTATACAATCTGTCTTTAACAATATCAAGATAGAATGAACTTAAATCGTTTGCCGCAAAGTTTTGTAAGCATTGGAAATATTTATAAAATTCGTAATTTTCAAATGCTTCGGTTACTTCTGCGATAAGTTTATTTAATTTATGCAGGGCAAATTTATCGATATTTTTAAGTTCATCATATTGAACGTAATCAACAGCAGGGTCAAAATCAAACAGATTTCCGCTCAAGAATCTTGCAGTGTTTCTTGTTTTTTTGAAGATTTCCGTTAACTGACTGATGATGTTGTTACCGATTTTGATATCGTTTCTGTAATCAACCGATGCTGCCCAAAGTCTTAGGATATCAGCGCCGTAGTTTTTGATAATATCATCAGGTCTGATGTAGTTGCCTAAGGATTTTGACATTTTTCGACCGTCTTCACCGAATACAAAACCGTGGGTTAAAACTTGTTTATATGGAGCTTTACCCTGGGTTGCAATTGAAGTTAACAATGAAGATTGGAACCAGCCTCTATGCTGATCGGAACCTTCCAAATACATATCAACAGGGGTATGACCTAATTCGTCAGCTCTTTTTTCTACAACTGCGCGCCAAGACACCCCTGAGTCAAACCAAACATCCATGATGTCTTTTTCTTTTCTGAAGTGTGTTTTACCGCATTTAGGGCAAACAAATCCTTGTGGAAGTAATTCTTCTGCTGAGTATTTAACCCAAGCATCAGAACTTTCTTTGTCAAAGATATTTGCAACATTTTCGATTGTTTCGTCTGTACAGATAACTTCACCGCAGTCTTCGCAGTAGAAAATAGGGATAGGAACACCCCAGGCGCGTTGACGGGAAATACACCAATCTGTACGGCTTTCTACCATGTTTCCGATTCTGTTTTCACCGCTTGCAGGAATCCATTTTACGCCGTGAATTGCGTTAAGCGCCTCATCTCTGAATTTATCCACCTTAACAAACCATTGCGGAGTTGCACGGTAGATAACAGGTTTTTTACATCTCCAACAGTGCGGGTAGCTGTGCTGAATATCTTGTTGTTTAAGCAGTGAACCGTTATTTTGAAGCATTTCAATAACCATTGAATTTCCTTTATAATATGGAACTCCAACAAGTTCAGGGATTCCGACAACATCAGTCCAAACACCTGCTCCGTCAAGTGGAGAGAATACCTCAATATTATATCTACAACCTACTTCATAGTCTTCTAAACCATGACCCGGTGCTGTGTGAACAGAACCTGTACCGGCATCAAGTGTTACGTGTTCGCCTAAGATTATCGGTGATTTTCTGTCTACTAACGGATGTTTTGTGCTTAATAATTCTAAATCCTGACCTTTGCAGGTGCCTACGATTTTAATATCAGCTTCATCCCACTCAACATCTTTTAAGAATGCTTCTAAAAGTTCTGTTGCAACAACATAAACTTCATTTTTGTATTCAAAGAATGAATACTCAAATCTCGGGTGCATAGAAATTGCCATATTTGAAGGAATTGTCCAAGGAGTTGTTGTCCAGATAATTGCGTAAACATCTTTATTCTGTAAGTCTATCATCTGTCCGATTTTATTTGTTCCTTCTTCGTCAAACTTAAATCTTACATAAATTGAAGTTGAGGTGTGGTCTGCGTATTCAACTTCGGCTTCTGCTAATGCTGTTTCACATGATGCGCACCAATAAACAGGTTTTAAACCTTTTTCAATGTAGCCTTTTTTATACATTTGCCCAAATACCCTGATTTGTTCTGCTTCGTATTCAGGGTCAATTGTAAGGTAAGGATTTTCCCAGTTGCCTAAAACGCCTAAACGTTTAAATTCTGATTCTTGTCCTTTTAAGTTTTTGCGAGCAAATTCTCTGCATTTTGCGCGTAATTCGGTTTCAGTGATTGAATGACGACCGCCTTTGATATTTTTTACAACAGCATTTTCAATCGGCAGTCCGTGTCCGTCATATCCCGGAACATAAGGTGCGTAGAAACCTTTTTGAGATTTATATTTGATTAAAATATCTTTTAAAATTTTGTTTAAAGCCGTACCGACGTGGATTTTCTCAGAACTCAAATACGGAGGTCCGTCGTGCAGTACAAATGAATTTGTTTTATCACGGTTAGAAATAATTTTATCGTAAATTTGATTTTCTTCCCAGAATTTTTGTATTTCAAGTTCTCTGACTGTTGCGTTTGCACGCATTGCAAGAGTTGTTTGAGGTAAGTTAAGAGTATTTTTATACTCGGTTTTTGTGCTTTCTGTCATTTTATTGTCCCTCTATATTTTCATTTACTTCACATAATTGTTTCGGCTCATTATTTTCACCGTTTATAAATAATTTCATTTTTTCATAATCAAAAGCGTTTTCCCAACGAGCGATAACGACTGTTGCAACGCAGTTACCGATAAGGTTAACTGTAGTTCTGCCCATATCAAGGATTTGGTCGATACCTAAAAGGATTGCAACCCCGATAATAGGAATATTAAAGCTTGACAGGGTTCCTGCAAGAACAATCAGCGAAACTCTCGGAACACCTGCAATCCCTTTACTTGTAAGCATCAATGCTAGCATCATACCAATTTGTGTTTGGAGTGATAAATCTATCCCGCAGATTTGAGATGAGAAAATTACAGCCATTGCAAGGTATAACGTACTTCCGTCAAGGTTAAATGTATAACCTGTCGGCATAACAAAACTTACAATATTTTGCGGAACCCCAAATCTTTCCATAATGTTTATTGCTTTAGGAAATGCTGCTTCCGAGCTTGCTGTAGAAAATGCCAAAATTGCAGGTTCCTGGATTGCTTTTAACAGGTTTCTAAGAGAAATTCTTGCGTATTTACAAGCAATAAACAGTACAAGTAATACAAATACCGCAAGGGCTGTGTATAACGAGAATATTATTTTTGCGTAATTTTTAAGTATTGATAAACCGTTCATACCGACGGTTGATGCGATTGCACCAAAAATTCCTAACGGTGCAAAGTACATAACATACTCGGTGAACTTAAACATAATCTGGGCAACCGAGTTTAGTAAATCCGTAACTGGTTTTGCTTTTTTACCGACAGCACAAATTGCAACTGCCATAAATATTGAAAATACAACGATTTGTAATAAGTTACCTTCAGACATTGCTTGAACTATACTTGTCGGGAACACGTTTACAATCATTTCGGAAATTGATGTGTGCGGAGTTGTAACAGCCATTAAGCCCGCTTCTTTTAATAATTCGGGATTAGCAACTGTTCCTGTTACAAATCCTTTTCCGGGGTTAAATATGTTACCCATTGTAAGTCCGATAATAAGAGCCAGTGTTGTAACTATCTCAAAATAAATAATTGTTTTAACACCGATTTTGCCTAAGCTTTTGATATCTCCATGACCTGCAATTCCTGTAACAAGGGTTGCAAACAACAACGGAGCGATAATCATTTTAACCATGCGCAAAAATATCAGTGCAAACGCTCTCATCTTTATCGCAAGATGAGGACAAAAATGCCCGAACAGCACACCTAAAACCAGCGCTATAAATATCAGTAATGTAAGTCTTGAATGTTTCAAATTTGAACCTCTCAAACAAGATTATATAATAAACATGCTAACATTGTAGTTTGGCGAGAGATTTTGTAAAATTTTTTAACGCGGGATTGTTCATGTGCTGCAAGAATTATTCGTGAAGGTTGGCAAATAACTTATTGCTAAATCTTGAAAATTTGTTTTCTGTCACTTATAATTTCCTTAAAAAGAAAGGAGAGTTTATATGTGGACAAAAGACGTTAATATTAATGAGGTTCGCGAAATTCGTACAAGAACCAATGTATATTTCGGGATTGGTGCGATAAATAAAATTGATGATATTTTAAAAGATGTAAAATCAAAAGGAATTGATAAAGTTATTGTAATGTCAGGAAGAAATGCATATAAAGCAACTGGAGCATGGGATGTTGTCGAAAAAGCGTTAAAAGATAACGGTATCGGTTACGTAAATTATGATAAAGTAACACCAAACCCTACAACGGTTCATGTAAATGAGGCCGCAACATTAGCAAAAGATTTTGGGGCAAAAGCAGTAATCGCAATTGGCGGAGGTTCTCCGACAGATGCCGGTAAATCGGTTGCAATTTTGCTTGAATATCCTGAAAAAACGGCGGAAGATATTTATGATTTCTCTTTCGCTCCGGCTAAGGCTGTTCCGATTATTTCAATAAACTTGACCCACGGAACGGGAACCGAAACCAACAGGTTTGCGGTTGTAACTAATTTGGAAAAAGATTTCAAACCTGCGATTGCTTACGATTGTATTTATCCGATGTATGCAATTGATGATCCTCAGTTAATGACAAAATTATCACCAAAACAGACAAGATATGTTTCAATTGATGCGGTTAATCACGTTATTGAAGCTGCAACATCTCTTGTGGCATCTCCTTATTCAATTGAGCTTGCAAAACAGGTAATAGAACTTGTTGCAAAATATCTTCCAAAAGCTATTGAAAACCCTGATAATTTAGAAGCAAGATATTTCTTGGCTTATTCGGCTTTAATGGGCGGAGTTTGTTTTGATAACGGACTTTTACATTACACTCATGCTTTAGAACATCCGTTAAGTGCTGTTAAACCTGATTTATCTCACGGTTTGGGTTTGGCAATTTTACTTCCTGCGGTTGTTAAAACAATCTACAAAGACAGAGCCGCAACTTTGGCAACTATCTTAGCACCGATTGTTCCGAATTTAACAGGAAACCCTGATGAAGCTCAAAAAGCTGCTGATGGCGTTTATGAATGGTTAAAATCAGTTGATGTGCCTGAAAAACTTACGGATATGGGATTCAGTGCCGCTGATGTTGCCAGATTAACTGATTTGGCATTTACAACTCCTTCACTTGACGGGCTGATAAATATCGGTCCGAGCGGAAACTCCCGTGAAGTTGTCAGAAAAATTTATGAAGAGTCACTTTAATAAGTTGTACAAATGAAGGCGCGGGCATTAAGCCCGCGCCTTTTCTTATATTAAAATAATATAAAGGAATCTCAAAATCCTAACGTTTGTACTATAATTGATATAACGGACATTAAGAAAGAGGGTTAAAAATGATAGACAAAACAGCAATAATTCACCCGTCTGCTAAAATTGCGGAAGATGCAATTATCGGACCATACGTTGTTATAGGTGAAGGTGTTACAATTGGTAGCGGTACAAGAGTAATTTCAAATGCTCATATTGAGCATGCCGAAATTGGTAAAAATTGTACAATATCTCCGTTTGCAACAATCGGCTCTGAGCCTCAGGATTTGGGGTATAAAGGCGAAGATACAAAGGTTGTTATCGGGGATGAAACAATTATTAAAGAAAACGTAACTATTCACAGAGGTGCAGCTTGCGGTGATTTTACAACAAGAATCGGTAACAAATGTTTGTTAATGGTAGGTTCTCACGTTGCTCATAATTGTGTTTTGGATGATCAGGTAATTTTAGCTAATTTGGTAACTTTGGGCGGGCATGTTCATGTCGGATTCGGTGCTTTTGTTGGTGGTATGAGCGTATTTCACCAAAATATCAGAATCGGTGATATGGCAATTATCAGCGGATTTTCAGCATCTCGCCAAGATATTTTACCGTATTCTAAAGGTGAAGGAAGACCTCCTGTTCCGCGCGGGCTTAACGTTATTGCTATGAAACGCCGCGGTGTGCCGTTAGAAGTCAGAACAGCAACAAATGCAGCGTTTAAACTGTTGATTTCGGAAGAATATAATACTTCTCAAGCAATTGAAAAGATTAAGGCTGAAATCCCGATGAATGAATATATTGAAAAAATGATTGATTTTATTCAAACATCAAAACGTGGGGTTCTTCTTAAATCACACAAATCAGGACACGAAAGTTTGGAAGATTAATAATAAATAAAAAAGACCGATTTTATATCGGTCTTTTTTATTGCTTAGTTTTTTGTTACTATCGATAAAATATAATTATCTGTGAAGTATTTATTTGCAACTTCGATAATATCCGCGTCTGTTACACTGTTTATTAAGTCTTCATAACGGTCTTTGAACTCATACCCGCGGGTTGAGGCTTCAAACCAACCTGTGTTTGTTGCTTTATCTAAGTTTGTTTCAAGCCCTACGATGTAGTTGCCCAGTAACTTTTCTTTTGCGTCCGCAAGTTCTTTATCTCCGACATATTCGGTTTTTAGTCGTTTAATTTCTTCAAACAAGCCTGTTTTTGCCTTTTCTAAGGTTGAAGGATTTGTTCCTATATAGAGCATAAAGCTTCCGCGAAGTACGTTTGGAGAGTAGCCTGAGCCAAGCTGATACGCAAGCCCTTCCTGTTCTCTCAGGTTTTTAAACAGTCTGGAGCTCATACCCGTTCCTAAGATTGAATCAATTACCTGTAGTGTTGCATAGTCTTTTTCGTTTAAAAGTCCGTTAACCTGCCAGCCTAAAAGTATCCAGGCTGTTTGGGTCGGCATTTTGATAAGATTTTCGCGCGGTGCGTTAATCTGTGTAATTTTTGAATTATGTGCGTTATAGTCAAATTTTGTACAATTATCTTTTGAGGAGAATATTTTATTTAATTCTTCAACGGTTTTATCTTTATCAATGTTTCCGTTAATCGAGATTACCATATTTTCAGGGGTGAAAATATTATTGTAATATTCTACGATATCTTCGCGTTTGATGTTTGGAATGTTTTTTTCAAGAACTTTTGATGATATAGAATACGGAGTGTTATAGTAAATCAAATCTCTATACTCTTCGACTGCCCGTTGAAGTGCGTTGTCTTTGTTTTTCTTGATTGAGTTAAGTTTGTCAGATTTAACTTTTTCGATTTCAAATTCGTCAAATGTTGCGTTATTAACCACTTCATTTAAAAGTTCAAGTGTTTTATCGTATTCGTCTTTTGTTGTAAGAACGCTTATAGAAAATGCATCAGCTCCGCTTGATGGGACAATTTTAATTCCGTTGTCTTCCAAAACTTGCGAAAGCTCTAACGATGTGTAATTTTTGGTACCTTTCATCATTGTGGAAGACGTCATATTAGCTGTACCGATGATTTTATCAATAAGCTGTCCGCCGCGGGCGGTTATGTTCATTGCAATAATATCGTTTGCCGTGTTTGGAGTATATAGCATTACGGCACCGTTTGAAAGCTGATATTTTTTGGTTTCTTTGTTTTCACTTATTAATTGCGCTGTTCCTGTGGTTTGAGTTACATTTGAAATTGGGATATTTTTGGCACTTTCGGGTAATACAATTGAGATTGCGCTTTTTTCAGGTCCTAAATATTTATTTGCGGCTTTTTTTACTGCTTCTTTTGATACGCATTTTATGTTACTCAGATAATTTTCATAAAATTTTATGTCGTTAGTTAAAGCCATTGTATAGCCGATTTCTGTTGCGATATTTGTGATTGATTCTCTTGCGTAATAAGTATTTCGTTCAATCATGTTTTTTGCAAGGTTTAGTTGTTCGTCTGTAACACCTTTTTCCTGAATCTTTTTTATCTCTTCAAATATAGCGTTTTGAACCTGTTTGCACTTGTTTGGTTCAAAGTTTGCACTTATATAGAAAATCCCGTCATCGCGGGAAGTCATATTACCTGCGTCAACTGAAAAAGCAAGCCGTTTTTTCTCTTTTAAAACCTGATTTAAAACAGATGAGCGTCCGTCGCCAAGGATTGTTGCAAGAACATCCAAAGCGTATGAATCGTTATCACTTATTGACACTCCGCGGAATCCCATTGCCATATATCCTGATTCGGTTTGAAGATATTCGGCTTTTTTTACTTGTTTTGTTAGTTGTTGTTCTTTTGGGTAAATTATTTTTGTTTGTTTTTTGTATTCAGCGTTAAATACTTCTTTAATTCTTTCTAAAGCGTGGCTTGTATCAACATCCCCGATTACAAGGGTGATCATGTTAGATGGTGAATAGTGTTTGTTGTAAAAATCCAATACCTGATCGCGTGTAATTGTTTCTATGACCTCGCTTTTTCCGATAACTTTTCTTTTATACGGGTGGTCTTGATACATCATAGTATTAAGGTTCTCGTGCAGAATCTTTGTCGGTGATTGAAGGTCTTTGTTTATTTCTTCCAATACTACTTTGCGTTCTTTTTCCATTTCGTTGCGCGGAATAAGCGGGTGCATCATCATATCCGCATGAAGTTCCATTGCCAAATCAAAATCTTTAGAAGGAATTGTCACGTAATAATGTGTGAAATCCTTACTTGTTGCAGCGTTTGTAATTGCGCCTTTAGTTTCAAGGATTCTGTCAAATTCCCCCGGTGCATGGTTTTTGGTGCCTTTGAAAAACAAGTGTTCCAAAAAGTGTGCAACCCCGTTATTTGAATCCTCTTCATCTATTGAACCTGTTTTAATCCAGGTATCTATTATGACGATAGGATTGTTTCGAACTTCTTGAATAACAACGGTTTGACCGTTATCAAGTTTGAACATCTGCGCGCCTGCCGCAAATACTGTATTTCCGCAAATCATGATTGCTGCAAGTAAAATATATTTTTTCATTGTAACCTCTTTTTTACTGATTATAGAATATCCTTTCTTTCATTCAACCCCCGTGTGTTTAAATTTTTCGGGTGTCACCCTGAACTTGATTCAGGGTCTTTTCCCCTTACGGGACGAACTAACATTGATAGATTCCGAGTCAAGCTCAGAATGACAAAATTTACCCCGGCATTTCCTGTAAAATTCCTGTTGATTTGAATTTTTTAGGTGATTTCATTGTTATGTATTCTTTTAGGACTTCAAAAGTTACCGTACAAACTTTTTCGTTTGCTTTTTGTTCGTATTCGCTTGTTTGGTTGAAATCGTTTATTGCCATTTGTTTGAAGAAATCTCTTAACTTGTAAGGTAATTGTTTTTTGTTATACGGAATCTTTTTCGCGCAATCTTTACAAACGATTCCGCCAAGGTGAGGAACAAGATACATTGTTTCATCTTCAATATCATCATGACAGCACAGGCATTTATCAAATTCTATGGCAAAGCCTGATTCAATCATCATTTTTAATTGAAACTTGATAACCGCAAGCATAATTTCAACTTTGTTTTGAGCCTTGGCAATAGCGTCAAGTGTTTTATAAAGAAGGTTGTAAATGACTTCAGAACACGGGTCTTCTTCAACTCCGAAATTGTGGACAACTTCTGTCACGTAGGTTGAATAACAGATTTTATCAATATCTTGTCGGGTTTTATAGAATGAATTAACGACTTCAGCCTGACAAATTGTATCGAGGTTTCGTCCTTTGTGGAGCATAAGCGTGTTTGCAACAAGCAAATCCATACGGGCACCCAATTTACTTTTGGGTTTTTTAACCCCTTTAGCTACCCCCCTGATTAATCCTTTTTCTTTTGAGTACATGACGATAATTTTATCTGCTTCACTTAAGTTATAGGATTTTAAATTAATTGCGTCTGTTACAAAACTGTTTTGCATAATTTTTTATTTATTAGCCGCCTGTGCCGTGATAAATACCTCTCATCAATTGTTCAAGTTCTGATTTGTTATCAGAATATGTAATGGCAACTTCTTGCGAGATTTTTCCTTCGTTATAAAGTTTAAATAATGACATGTTCATTGTTGTCATATTGTTAAACGAACCTTTTTTAACAAGTTCGTAAATTTTTTCAAGTTCATCTTTTTGAATAAAGTCTTTAACTGTTGGGGTTACGACAAGAATTTCCGCAGCAGGTACACGTGAGCCGCCGTCAACTGTCGGTACAAGTTTTTGAGATATTGTACCTCGCAGAGTACTTGCAATTTGTTCTCTGATAAACGGTCTTTCACCCGGTTCAAAGAGGTTAATGATTCTGCCGACGGTTTGGACAGAGTCGTTTGTGTGGATTGTAGATACGACAAGGTGACCTGTTTCAGCTGCTTTCAGGGCTGATTCAACGGTTTCTCTGTCACGGATTTCACCGATAAATATAACGTCAGGGTCTTGTCTTAACGCATATTTAACCCCATCAGAAAAAGACGGGGTATCAATCAGCAACTGGCGCTGAGATACGATTGATTTTTTGTTTGTAAATATAAATTCCACAGGGTCTTCAATTGTTACGATGTGTTTTGATGTTGTGGCGTTTATAAAATCGATTAGTGATGCGATTGTTGTTGATTTACCCGAACCTGTAGGTCCTGTTACAAGAACAAGTCCGTTATTGAAGGCTGCAAATTCTTCTAAAGTTGTCGGAAGTTCAAGTTCTGAGAAAGTTTTGATGTAATACGGAATAGCACGAATAACCATTGCAGTTTTACCTAGCTGCCTGCTCATATTTATACGGAATCTTGAGCAGCCCGGGATTTCGTAAGAAAAGTCGATATCAAAGAATCTTGTGATACGGTCTTTTAAATGCGTCGGAGCAACCGTTCTTATAACAAATTCGATATCTTCGCTTGTTAAAGGCGGTAGGTTGATTCTCATAATTTGTCCCGATACTCTGATAGCAGGTCTTTCGCCTTCGCAAATATGCGCATCAGACGCGCCTACCGATACTGCCTGTCTTAAAAAATCTTCAATATAAAAGTCGTTACTGCTCATGTTATTCTCTTCCTCACCTGACAGTATAACATCTTTTTTTGATTTACACAATAAATTAATGTGTGTTATCATTTGTATGTTGGAATTATGTTTATTACAAGAGAAGTATTAAGGGATATTATTCAGAATAAGAATCTGATGATGTTTTTAACATCGATGATTTTCATGGGCGGGATATTGGCATGTTTCTATGGTTTTGCCGTTATGTATTGTGCCGTGATTACTGTTGTTTTAATAACTTTGATGTATTTAAGACTGTTTAGTGTCCGCAAAATTTTAATTTTTATATTTGTATTTTATCTGGGATTTTTTGTAACATTTTTTAAGATTAAAAACTATGATGAACTTTTGCAGATGGTTCCGCTGGATGCGAATATTTCAGGCAGGATAGTAAGTGTTCCTTCATCATCCGATAAAACTAAGGCTAAATTTTTCTTGGAAACCGACAGTGTAAACGGTAATGAAGTTCATGCCAAAACATTTGTAACGGTCTCTGGTGATGAGAATTTCTTAAAAACTTTGAATATCGGTGAAAATATTTCGCTAAAAGGAAAATTAAGAAAACCGTTTTACGCGACAAATCCTTCTCAGTTTGACTACAGCAGATATTTGAGAAATTTTAATGCTTTTACCACCATTTATGCAAAATCTTCCGATGTAAAAATTTTATCGGGCAAAACCTCTTTTAAATGGCGGTTTTTACAAAGCTTAAATAACACAAGAAACAGGGTACTGGATGTTCACTCAAAATATTTGAAAAGTCCGAATTTGGAAGTCTTAGGCGGAATAGTTTTCGGAGATGATGCGGTATCACCGCCTGAATATATCAAAAATTCTTTTATTAATTCAGGATTATTACATATACTTGCAGCTTCAGGTATGAATGTCGCATTTATCTATACTTTTTGGTTCTTTATTTTAAGATTTTTTGGTGTGCCGTTTAAACCGAGAGTCTTTTCGGGCATGCTTGTCGTAATTTTGTATACACTTATGACAGGACTCGGTGCATCTGTAATCAGAGCGGCACTGATGCTTTTGTTTGTTCTTGCTGGAAAACTTATTGACCGTGATGCTCACAGCGTTTCGCTTTTATCTTTGGTCGCGGTGATTATGTTGATTTATAATCCCGCATATATTAACGATGTAAGTTTTCAACTCTCGTTTCTTGTTACGTTCGGCTTACTAACAACCTCGAGTGTTGTATCAAAAAGATTGGATTTTATTCCGAATTGGATAAAAGTTCCCGTGTTGATTCCGATTGTTGCCCAACTTTGGGTGGCGCCGATTCAGATGTTTTATTTTAATACGTTCAGTCTTTACTCGGTGTTTGCAAATATTTCGACCGTAAGTTTACTGAGCGTGATAAGTTTTTGCGGTTTCGTAAGCTCTGTTATCTCGGTAATTCCCGCCTTTGCGGATTTTACCTGTAGAATCTTTGACTTCTTCTTAAATTACTTGTTGAATATTCTTATCTTTATTTCGGATTTCTTTGCAAATATGAAATACTGTCTTATACAAACAACTCATCCGAATTTATTTCAACTTTTCTTATACTATGTGATGCTAATCAGTGTAACTTGTTTATTGAAATTTGAAAAGTATAAACACTGTGCAGTTTCGGTGCTGGTAATTTCTTTAATTTTAGGTTTAACGACTATCAAGCCGATTTCTCATAATCTTGAAATTATAGCATTTGATGTTCAAAACGCTGATTCGTTTCTTATAAAAACTCCCGAAAATAGGTATTTTATAATCGATACGGGTAAAGCCCCTTACGATAGCGGAAATTCTCAGGCAAAAATTATTATGCTCAAATATTTGAAGGACAGAGGTATCAAAAATCTTGAAGGAGTTATTGTCACTCACTTTGATAATGATCACTCAGGCGGCACTCCCGATATTATTTCTGGTACGAAAACTAAAACTTTATACTTGAATTCTCGTAATGCTGAAACCGCAACCGCTAAGAAAATCTTTTCAACTGCCAAAAAGATCAACCAAAAGTTTGTGATTGCAGAAAATAATAAAGAAATATACAATGAAAAAGATTTGACTATAAAAACGTTTAAGGCAGATATAAAAGGGAAAGATGAAAGTAACGGCAATTCAATTATTACACTTTTATCTTATAAAGGTTTTGATATGCTTTTTATGGGTGATGCGGGAATTGATGCGTTTAATCAAGTTAAGAAAGATATTCCACGTAATGTCGAAGTTCTGAAAGTCGGACATCATGGCGGACCGCAGGTAGTTGACAGTGATATGGTTGAATATTTAGACAATAAAGTTTCGTTAATATCAACGGGTATAAATTATTTCGGTCACCCGAATAAAGGAACTCTTGATGTTTTGCGAAATACCGAAATTCTTCGCACCGACTTGCATCATTCAATAAAAATTACATCTGAAGGTGATAATTTTAAGATTTATTCTTATGATACGCATGACAAAAACTATGAATTAAGATATAAATATAAAATTGACAATAATCCCAAAAATTTATAAAATGACAAAAGTGGAGGTAAAGAATGAAAAACAGAGTATTAAATAGAATTTCGGGGGGGGGTAACTTTTTAAGCTTATTTTCCCGTACGATTTCGGGGTTCACATTGA